>JBCCGK010000082.1:0-53788 GCA_039029315.1 Bacteroidota bacterium
AAGTTGCGTAAAAACCGCCAAAATTCTAAGCCCAACTCACAAATCCACCCCAGTTTACCGAATTTTGGGGGCCAGCTCGCCTAAACTTGTAATAGTGTATGGTAAAGAAATTTGAATTCCCATTTTGGCTAAAGTCAAACTTAGGGACAGGAAAAAATAAGAGGTAACTATTGCGCGGAGATTTTGTACCAGCTCCAGGAAGAAAAATCGAGTTTGGCGGGCCAATCGAGATTTTTCTGACGCTGAGATTGGGCAAAAGATCAAACAAAGGTGCATAGGTATTTTTTGAATGTTCCTTATTGGGAAAAATCTCTCACTCTGGCCCGAGCACGTCTTCTGCGTCTTCGGGGAACAAATGATGAATTGTCTTCCTGTTTTTTGGTCAGTTTCCAGTGGTCATTTGAAAATTCCAGTTGCAAATCAAACTCTTTGCTGATCGATTTCATCAATTGGATGGGTGGCAAGCTATTGCTCTCAAACCATTTGTCTATGGTATCCTGATGCTTGTCCCGAATGATTTGCTGCAACATCGGTTCAGTGAATTGTTTGATTTCATTTTCTATCCATTCCAGAAAGTTCTGTTTGTGAATGTCCTGGTTCTCCTGCAAACAGTAAAACAGGCCTTCTTCTATCGCCTCAATATGTGATTGGGCAAACTCAAGTTCTGTTTGTGGGGCAAATGTCCCTTCTTCCTGAACCAAAATAAAGATGAGTGGCTTGAGGGCTGGCGGATTTGTGGCAGCATCTGGAAATCGATTGGGAATCTGCTCATCGATTGCATTACAGATATCAATCCAGGCATCTGTAAAGCTGAGAAACTGTTCTTCCAGCTCATAAATCCTGATATCATCCTTGACCTTGATCACAATTGGACTGTGCTGCAAATTGCCGAGAAGATCGTACCCAATATTCCCCAGGGTCAGGTATTTTGAATCTTCCTTGCTCATGTCAAAATCATACCGCCCTTGCATCCTGTCATAGAGATATTTAAAAAACAGTTCCGGGCTATGAATTTTTTCCAGCGACAGGTTCCAGATGGATTGCACATTCGCCGTTTGAACCCTTTTCTTGAGCAAATTGGCAAACAGATTACCAGAGATCCAGTGCTGCCCATATTGTTCATTGGGACCTTTGCCGTGGACAATGCAGGCAAAGGCATGTAAGCCTGAGGGGGAGCCATACAAGAGGTTGACCAACTCCTCTTCCTGTCTGCTAAAAGCGTCCAGTTTCAAAAATCGCTCGACCAACTTGGCTTTGTTGTCTTTGGGGAGGCCATCGATGCCTTCCTGCACCAGAATATCCTCCAGAGACCAGGATTTGGCAGCAGCAGTTTTCACCCACAACTCCCATGCAACTTCTTTGTCTTGATAGTTTTGGGATTCCCGGACAAATGACACAGCTCGCCTCTGCGGGTCTGTCAAGCCAATGAAGTTCACTGCGGAGGCAAAGGCATCATAGAGGGTGTCCTGATCCTTGATCAGTTTTTGGTAAAAGCGATCTGCAAATTTATAGGCCAATTCGTCGTCAATTTTCACACGAGAGGCAATGACAGCCTTCACACTTTCCACCTCCATAAAATCTGACACCTGCCCCCGCGTGGCACACCCATTCAGCACCACCAATTCCACCCCCTCCATATAAGTCTTCAGACCTTCTGCTCGGACATCGTCGCCTTTGAGTTGAAGGGTTGCGCTATCTGCATGGCCGGCATAGTGAAAGATCTTGATATCGCCTTTTCGGTCTTCGAATACATCAGCGATGATATGAGGCGTGGCCTCCTTTTCGTCCCAGACATCAATGACACGCTTTCGGTGCTTTTCCTTCAATGACCCATCGTAGACGGCCTTGTATTCCTGATCCAGGAACTTCAAGGGATGCGCTGGATCATAGGCAAACGCCAAAAATATGACAGGCTGGGTTGATGACATGAAGGGATACTCGCCTAATGTTGTGTTCAGGCATTCAAGATAGGGAGATTCCCGGGATTTATGCAACCGCTTACTCATTCCCTTCTACCGATTAGAAGTTCAACAATAACGAATATCAATTCCCATAAGATTTTAGGAGAAATAGCTGTAGATTTATCAACACTTACGCAACAAGGCACAATTGGAAACAACCTATGAAATCAATCTTGACAGGAATTTTGTATTGTTTGCCCCTGTTTTGTTTGGGGCAGGTCCAATACACCTATTCTCCTTCTTCCATAAAGACTTCCTTTCCAGATAATTTTGTCCAAAATCGATCGGAGAGATTCAAACGGGATCTTAAGATAATCCCCCTCAAAGGCAAAGCTCTCAAGCATCAAAAAGATATCTTTGAGCTCCGTTTTGACCGCCTCAACGAAAGAGGAGACAATGGGGAATTTCTATATGACGACATCCTGGAACCCTATTGTCAACGCGTACTGGATCGTATTTTTCTTACCAATCCTAGTCTGCCTTCTCAGGATATTCATCTATTGATCAGTCGAAGTTCTGTTCCCAATGCCAGTTGTCTGGGAGAAGGGACCATCGTTATAAATCTCGGATTGATATCCAGACTGGAATCTGAAAGTCAACTCGCTTTCACCCTGTGTCATGAGTTGGCACACTACATTCAGGATCATGTCAATGACAACATCCTCAATCGAGTTGAGACTTATTACAGCAAAGAAACCCAACAACGACTCCGGGAGATCCGCAATAGTGCGTACAATCAGAATGCAAAGGCACTGGATCTACTGAAGGAATTTGCCTTTGATTCTCATCGACACAGCCGATTCAAGGAAAGTGAAGCAGATTCCCTTGGATTGATCCTCTTTAGCAATACTTCCTATCCATTGGCAGGAGCGATTCAGTTGTTGGGGATATTGCAAGAAGTTGATCAGGACAAATATGGAGTTCAGCTTGACATGAAAAAATATTTTGGAGGTCTGGGCTATCCATTGAAAGAAGCCTATTTTCGATATGAACCTGATACTACCTTCTTTTATAGCAATGATTCTTTCTTGAATTGGGATGAAGATTCTATGCGTACCCACCCGGAAACAGACAAACGCATGGCAGCACTCGCCCGGCAGTTGTCATCTGGCCAGTATGACGAATCTTCCTCTCCACCTTCTGCTACCCCCTTCGCCACAGTGAGTCAAATGTGTGATTTTGAAATGATTCTCTACGACTATTCTGTCAAGAATTTTGGAGAAGCGATGTATCAAAGTCTGATTCTTCTGGAGTTGTATCCAGAGAATATTTTCCTTCACGCCATGGTCGGATTGTGTTTGGGTGGATTGTATGACGCAAAAAAAGACCATCGATTGAACTCCGTCCTTGAGCTTCCAACTCAGCTGTTCTCGGAGAATTACAATCAATTTTTGCACTTTTTTAATTCCATCAGGCTCAAAGAACTTCGTGAACTCATTTACCTCTACCTCCACCCACATGAGGAAAAATGCCTCACTGATGAATTTTGTGGGTTGGCTTATCTCCATATGGCCAGAATCAATGAAAAGGCTGGCAGTGTTCTGGAGTTCAAAGGAAACTACTTGAAGACATTTCCTCAGAGTCCATATCGACAACAAATCGACAGTATTCTAAAATAATTTACCCCAAATTAAGTAGATGGACAATATTAAGTTTGATTTTGGGTATAAGGGAAATAGGGGATATACTGGCTTGATGGGTAAGATTTCTACCTTATTTCCCCTATGCCCACTATATTCCTCACAAATAATTGTGTCCCCCTACTTATCCATCACCAATCAATTCACAATTCTATGAAACG
The DNA here is from genome assembly GCA_039029315.1 of Bacteroidota bacterium. Taxonomy (GTDB): domain Bacteria; phylum Bacteroidota; class Bacteroidia; order J057; family J057; genus JBCCCJ01. The sequence continues at coordinate 3,763 of JBCCGK010000082.1, forward strand.
CAAAACCAGCATGATGCTGATTCTTCTCTCTTTGTCTGTTCTTTTTGCAGCAGGACAGTCTTCCAGCTTTGACAATGTTCTGAATTTCCAAAACAGAGGATCAGGCTATATTTTTGAAAACAACCAGATCAAAGGCTACTATATGTTCTATCGAGTGGACAAAGTAGCCAAAAAGACCTTTTCCTATCAACTGCGAATTTTGGATCAAAACATGCAAGAAGCCGTCTCAACGACCATGGAACGGCCAAAATACTTCTACCTGGTAGAATCGACCTTCAACGGCAATGCTTTTATGTTTTTGTATTATGACAGAAAGGAAAAAGCATTTGAACTTGTCACTTACAACAAGCAGGCCCAGCAAATCTCTAGCAAGCGTTATTCCAAACTCAGGAATCAGGATATTCAACTGTATACCGCTTATGGAATGCTGAGCGATGAAGCATCCAATCCCTCTATTTATCCAGTTGGAAATCGTGGATTTTTGCGGACTTCCCTCAAGACAAGAGGCATGCGCAGTGGGTATCGTCTGGAGTATCTTTCCAATGATTTGTCAGAAAGCGAGAGTTGGTCGATAGGTACTCCAGAAGATTCCAAAATGATCGAATTTGCAACAGTTTCTTCCGTCACTGAGGACTATGCAACGGTCATTGTTGTGAGGAGGAAAGGCGCGATGAGCAAAGACTTCAAATACTTTGTGCAATTGCTGGATCTTCATACTGGCGAAATTGCCTTTGAGGAGGCCTTGTCGAGAAAGGATCACAATTATTCTGTTCAGTTTTGCACCTATGATCCCGAGGGAGACCAAATGATTCTTATGGGGAACTATTATGATGTTGGCGACAAGGCACTCAAGGGGAAAAGCAAAGGACTCTATGCCATGAGTCTGGATACAAATGGAGAACAAAGAAATCTCGAATTGATTTCTTGGGGCAAGGACATTGCCCAGTATCTGGATGTCAACGAAAAGGGAAGACTGGATGAAGGAGGCTGGATTACGGTCCACCGAATCGTCCGTGCCAGTGATGGGAAAATGTATGCCATCGGAGAAGAATTCAAGAAGGCTGTCAGCAAAGCAGGGGTAGCCTTGAATGTCCTGAGCGCAGCCGGTGGCGGAAGTGGCAGTGGAGTAGCGAATATCAAAGCGGTGGTGAAAGACATGGTTATCTTTGAATTGGGAGAAGATTTGGCACTACAGGATGTGCAAGTTTTCGAAAAACGTCACAATAACGTATTGCTTCCCCAGGGATATGGCTTAATGGGGCCTGGCATGTTGGCCTATTTCATGAAGTTGGTCGGTTGGTTTGATTATTCCTATACCCAACAAAGTGAGGACAAAGATATGTTCTATTCCACTTATTTCTCCAAAGTAAAAGAAGAAGGTCAGCGAAAAAAGACGCCAATTTTTGGTGTCATCATCCGAGATGATGTTGGAGACTTTTCTGTTGATCAGATCAATCTGGAGACAGAAGCCTCTGAGATGTGGGTCATGCCTGCCAAATCCGGCTATGTAGCTATCTGGGAATACTTCAACAAAGCCCAAAAAGTAGATGTCCGCCTTGAACAGGTAAATTACTAACACAAAATTCACCTCTATATATCTCAAGGGCTGAACACAATTTGATTCCCCCTTCTTTGGCCATCCTTCTATGATGGCCAAAGAAGTTTTTGTTTTCTCCCAGCGGATTCCCTATCTGAAGCGTCTAGGAGATACATGTTCACACCAGAAGCCTACATATATGCAAAGCATTCTCACCAATCTCCTCCTGCCTATATCTCTCATCTTTATGCTGGCCTTATCCGGGTGTATGCAGCCTGATGCCTTGCAATCCCCTCAGATGGAAGGAATCATTACTGGAGAAGATCAAAGACGCTGTGTCTGTTGTGGTGGCTGGTTCGTCGATATTCAGAATGAGACACATCGGTTTACACGATTGCCGGACGGAAGTGATCTGAACTTACAAAGCTATCCTGTAGAGGTTGTGCTTGAATGGGAAGTAGATCCCAATGCCTGTCTGGGAGATGAAATTCTGGTTCATTCAATTGAGGAAAAATAAGCATCCCTATTATGGCTACTTTCATCCACAGATTCCGTCCCCTTATTCTTGCAGCTTTCCTTCTTACAAGCATGCTGTCATTTACCTCCTGCCAACAACTTGAGAATGTTGAGGAAAGCTTATTGGATGAAGGAACCATCCTTAAGCCAGATTACCGCCTATGTGCTTGCTGTGGAGGATGGTTCATTGAGATTGGAGATGAAACCTATCGCATGACGGTCTTGCCGCCTGAATCAGCGCTTGACCTTAGTTCTGGGCAGTATCCAGTTGAGGTCCTGTTGAGGTGGAGAAAACCGCTTGCCCCCTGTCTGGGAGATGAGATCAATGTATCCGAGATTCGTTCCAAAAACTAGCACAGTGTAACCGAAGTTTTTTGAGGGTTTGTGGAACCCCTTCGCACTCGCCCGTCCCCTTTCCGATAACTCGGAATCTTCGACACGAGGATGTCCATACCTACCCAAACACTCACATTCAAACAACCTCTTAACCATCAGGCTTACTTCTTCGTAGGCTAGAAAGGATTCTCTTTATTGCTGAGAGACTGTTTGAAAATCTGTCACTTATTTTTTGTATGCGTCTTTTTTCCTCATACGGCGGCTTTTTTTGTTCTCATAGCCCCAGTATGAGAACAAAAAAGAGCCTTGTCTGAGAAAAAAATACACCCTAATAATTCTCAGCACAGATTCCCAAACAGTCTCTGAGAATTCTTTTTATTTTTTCCACCTAATTCACAATAACATGAACCTAAAAAACACAATGCTCTTCTTTTTGATCATACTTTGTTTCAGCATGAGTTTCGGTCAAGAAGAAGGGGAAGACGTGATTCGAAACACCTTTGAACAGTACAAAACTGCGATTCTGAATGACAGAGGAGAAGAAGCCTTCCAATATGTGGACAGTCGAACACATGCCTACTACAACAAAATGGCAGAGGTGAGCAGACAAGCGGACTCTCTGGCTGTAGATAGCATGGATCTGCTTGACAAAATGATGGTATTGACCATCCGCCATCGCGCCACCAAAGAAGAGATCCAATCTTTTGATGGAAAGCGTTTGCTCATTTTCGCGATCAAGAATGGGATGATCGACAAGAAATCTGTTGGCTACCAGGAAATTGGCGCGGTGAGCTTTGAAGGTAAAGAAATGGCAACAGGCCAACTTCGAACCCTTGGACAGGATACTCCAGTCTATTTTGATTTTCATAAGGAAGAGGGGAACTGGAAAGTAGACCTGACTTCTGTCTTTGCCATCAGCGGGGCTGCTATGAAAAAAATGTTTGAGGAAAGTGGAGAAGATGAAAATGAGATGTTGGACCTGATTCTGGAAATGATGACAGGTACAGCCCCAACATCGGCCATCTGGCATCCCATTGAATAGACCTTTGGAGCCATAGAGGAGATGATCCAACATTGATTGGAATATGGAATTCGGGAACAAATGAGCTCTTATTCAGGAGGGAGTTTGTTCCCGTTACGCTTATTCAAACCAGCTGATATCATGAAACAACTGATTTTTTCCCTTCTTCTCAGCCTCCTCTCACTCGCAACACATGCTCAAATACAGGCGATCCGCCCCTCAACAGTAGCCAGGATGGATTCGTTCTTGCATTCGATCAATTTTGACAAAGCAACAGGATCCCCACGAGCAGGCAAGGATCAGGCTTCAGATTCTAGCCGCAGGGTCATCATTGGTCCTTGCCATACGAGCCTGCCAGCCCCAAAAACTCCCCTCCTTTTACTGAATGGAGAATTGTTGGACTTTGATCAATTGTCCACCATCAAACTCGAACAAATCAAAGAGATGTATTTTGCCACTAAGGATGATCCCATCCTGGCCTTATTTGGTAGTCATGCTCAACATGGCATCCTCTTCATTCACACGAAGAAATCCGACCCCTGAATTTTCCCTATATGAATCCTTCCTTTTTCTCCCTCCCAATCAAACTGTCCTGTTGGAAAATCTGCATAGGATGTGGCTGTCTGATGTTGCCATTGTCCGGGATAATTGCACAGAAGACCATTTCCCACTTTGTGTTTTTCAATCTGGATAGAGAACGAATCCAGGAAATGTCCTTCCTTCAAGCTTCGAATCTGACGGGCGCACAACTGAAATATACCTGGCGGGAGCTCGAACCAGAAAAAGACCAATATGAATTTGCAGCCATCCGACAGGATCTTGCTTATTTGAGGGCACATAACAAACGAATGTTTATCCAAGTGCAGGATGTGACTTTCGATACAGCTCGGGTCAATGTGCCTGATTACATATTGGAAGAAGAAGTATATCATGGTGGGGTGGCGATTCAATACATGACAGATGAGCAGGACAACATCATTCGACAAGATGGCTATGTCTCCAGAAGGTGGGATGGGGAGGTCGCAAAGCGGTTTCATTTGCTACTCCAGGCTCTTGGGCAGGCGTTCGATGGTCAATTGGAAGGCATCAATCTGCCAGAGACTTCTGTAGGGTTTGGAGAGACGGGTGCACTATATCCAGCAGGATTCACACCTGATAGCTATCGAGATGCGATCCTCGCACAAATGGAGGCAGCCAAGCAAGCATTTTCACAATCTGTGGTCATCCAGTACGCCAATTTTATGCCGGGCGAGTGGCTGCCTTGGGAGAACAAAGGATATCTCGAGAGTCTGTACCAGTTTGCAAAGGACAATGACATCGGCATGGGCGGCCCTGACATCAAGATTTACAAGAAAGCGCAGATGAATCATAGCTACAAATTCCTGAAAGCTTATTCCTCGGAACTCATATCGGGCATGGCAGTCCAATGGGGGAATTATGAAGAAATCAATCCCAAAACAGGGAAGCAGGTGACGGTAGAAGAAATCTATCAGTTTGGACAAACGGAAGTCGATCTCAATTATATTTTTTGGAGTACGCAGGAACCTTTTTATTCAAATCAGCTGCTTCCTTTTCTGAACCGACTGTAACTCCTTATCTTTGGGTATACCAACTCCAATCCTGCACAGATGACTCCTATTCGCTTTCGCTGCCAACACTTCATCCCGATCCCCCCACAAGAGATTAGTGCCAATATTGCTGATATGTCGCGCTGAGAAGAATTCACAGGATATGGGGTTCTTCCCGGAATCAGAAGTGCGTCCTATGATACCCGAACAGATGATATGATTGGATCGAGAATTCGGGTCCAGAATACAGATGGCTCAACCCATGTCGAAGAAATCTATACCTGGAATCCCCAAAAAGCGATTGGCATAAAGTTATGCGACTTCTCCCCTCCCCTCAATAAACTTGCCTCACACTTTCTGGAAGATTGGCAGTTTGAGGAACGAACAGATGGAACGCAGGTTCGAAGAGCCTTCCAGTTATTTCCGCGTTCAGCTTTTACTCGCCCATTCTTGTGGATCATTTCGCTCTTTTTCAGAAAAGCAATTGCCCATCATTTAAGAGAAATGGCAAATTCTCCTCGCTGAGGGTAGGCGTGCACACACATCCCTTCCCCGAAAATTTTGACCAAAAGGGAGAGCGTGAAAGAAAAATCCATATATTGCTTACTCCCAACTCCTTTGCGCTTGAAACGACGACACTTCATCTTCCTCACCTCTGCTGGGATTGCCGCCATTGGCATTCCGGTATTATATTCCAAACTGGGCTCAATCGAATTTCCTCAACTATTAGCCCAGCCTGAATTATTGGAGAGTATTTGGGACCGAGATACTATCTCTGGCATCGGTCAGGCCTATCTGGAAACTCACCCATCTGAAGATCGACAAAACCGGCTGGTCAAACTCCTCTATCAGGACATCCCACAAGATAAAGTCGATGCGGGTCAGATTGCAGAAGCGATTAAACGAGATTTTCAGGCAGGAGATCTGGTGGAAGTTGACGGGTGGATTCTCTCCAGAACCGAAGCACGCCAATGTGCACTTTTCTCTCTTACTTCTTCCTAAGCCATTCTTATGCATATCGACGCACGGACTCTTGAGAATAACACCATCATAGAAGGAGACATCTGCATCGTGGGATCTGGCGCAGCCGGACTAAGTATGGCGCTTGATTGGTTGAACACAGGTCACAAAGTAATTCTGCTGGAAAGTGGCGGCTTTGAGTATGAGAATAGAGTGCAGGATTTGGGACAGGGGACTTCATCGGGTCAGACATACTATCCTTTACGTGCTTGTCGCCTTCGTTATTTTGGGGGGACAACCGGACATTGGGCTGGAATGTGTTCCCCCTTCGACAACATAGATTTTGTCAAACGAGATTGGGTGCCCCATAGTGGTTGGCCCATCAGCAGACAAGATCTGGATCCCTATTATGAGCGCGCACACAAGGTGCTTCAACTTGGCCCTTATATCTATGAGTTAAGTCATTGGCAACAGACATTTCCCACATTCGAGGCCCTTCCCCTGGACCAGGACGTCATCTGGAACAAGATGTGGCAATTCAGCCAAGCCAGATATATTCACGAATACAAGGATACCATTGTTCAAGCTTCCAACATCCATCTCTATACCCATGCCAATGTGATCAATATCGAAGCCAATGAATCGGTATCTTCCATCAACAGACTTGAGGCAACAAACTATGCAGGCAACTCCTTCTCCGTGAAAGCCAAACAATATGTCTTGGCGTGTGGGTCCATTCAGAATGCGCGCCTCTTGTTGGCATCCAATCAACAAGCCCCTAATGGCATCGGAAACGACCATGACAATGTAGGTCGATATTTCATGGAACATCTGGAAGTTGCTTGTGCACAACTCTGGCTGAACAAAGCATACTCCACGGATCTGTTCAAATGGCCAGCGGAGCCCAACACGCCCAGAGCCGAACTTGCCATTACCGAACAAACTCAAATTGCGCACAAAATCCTCAATGGAACCAGTTCGTTTGCGTCGCTTGCAGGAAGGCTTGCCAGAAAATCCCGCATGGAAATCTGGCAGGATCAAGATTCGCGCAAAAACATGGAGAACATGAAGAACATGTACGCTTCAGGCCATGAGGCCTCCCAGCAATCTGAAGGTCCCCTCCAAAGAGCCTATCAATTGAGTGTTCGAATTGAGCAGGCGCCCAATCCGAACTCACGGATAAGCCTTGGGACAGACAAAGACGAATTTGGCGTTCCACTCGTGCATCTTCATTGGGATCTAACCGAGCTGGACAAGCGAAGTATCCGGACGATCTATCAAATCATTGGTCAACAGGTAGGCATTGCAGGCATTGGCCGCGTCCGCCTGGACGAATTTTTGCGAGAGGATGCTGAACCTGGTTTCCCTGACAGTACCAATGGTGGTTGGCATCATATGGGAACTACCCGAATGAGCGACGCACCTCAGAATGGAGTCGTTGATGCCAATTGTCAGGTTCATGGACTCTCCAATCTGTTTGTTGCCGGTGCAGGCTGCTATTCCACCTCGGGTGCGCCTAATCCCACCCTCACGCTGGTGGCATTGTCCTTACGCTTGTCGGACTACCTCAAGGGTAAGCTGTCATAAGTTGGTCAAATAGCATTCTCCTGAACAGGTGAAATAATATTCACATACGCACCTGAGAATATTCCTCATGTTCTCCAATAGCGGTTGTCAGGCGTGAAAATAAGATTTTACAAAAATCCGGAATATTCAGCAAAAATGACAATCTTTATTGGGTGATCCATTCAATTTCGCCCGAAACAATTCAAATATCACACAATGCCTCGAAGATTTGTAATTGACAAGCTCCCATTCTATGCGCATTCCATCGCGCTTGCATATACCTATGTGCAGCAAAGCCCTCAGGAAAAGATTGATCTTTCTCCTTCTGTCCAGAAGGAATTGATGACGCTTGGGCCGATCTTCATGAAAGATGCTCACATTCCGAGCCAAGACCATCTGGCAGAACAGGAGTTGGAGACGAGGGCTTCTGCACTCTTGAACGCGATTTATTCTGAGCTCACAGGTGCCTATGCTTCTTTGGACCCCGTGGAGGGCCTCACCCGAATGATGCAATATGGAATCTACTTTGTTGCTGAATATGGAGAGATTGTGGACCCTGGAGTCTTGCCAGATGAAGGAGATTTTGCAGTAACGGATGCCTATGTCTATGGAAGTCTCAGGGAGATCCCCCTCCCCGAAAAAGAGGAAGTTGGCTCTCGCGGTTCCCTCTTCGATCAGGAAGATCCGCCTGAAGAGGCGACAACCATAGAGGTATTCTATGCTACAGATCGTGAGAGGACCGGCAAAGACGAACCAGAAGACATCTATGGAGGGGGAAGGAGTCGAAGAAAAGACCCTCTGCAAGGGCCGGTGGAATATGGGATTTGTGAAGTCAGCATTCCCCCGAATCATAAAGTCGGTGAGATTGAAGCACCTGTCTGGTGGAAACTTGAGTTCACGCCCAATCCTGAAAAGCATGTTGTTCTGCTGAAAGTAGAAGCCAGCCCCAAGGATGCCTTTTTCCAGAAAATGCGCCAGACGGTTGAGTCAGCCAGTCGAAAAGAAGCGTTTGTGTTTGTTCATGGATACAATGTAGAATTTCACGAAGCTGCCAAACGCAGTGGCCAAATGGCCTTTGACATGGGATTCGATGGCGCTCCTATCATGTATAGTTGGCCTTCCAGAGGTTCTACCCCCGCCTATACCATCGATGAAGCGAATATCCAGTGGACCAAGAAGCACTTGCAGGATTTCTTGCAAGATGTCTCTGATCAGTCCGGTGCAGAAACCATTCATCTGATTGCCCATAGCATGGGGAATCGTGCCCTCTCCAGAGCGTTTGCAGATTTGAGCAAAGAACAAGAAGAGAAGCTCGGCGAGACATTCAAGAATGTCATCTTGACAGCACCGGACATCGATGCAGACGTCTTCAAATCAGAGATTGCACCTGCCATGCTCAAATCTAAGTCCCACATCACCCTGTATGCCTCCTCCACGGATCGGGCTCTTCAACTCTCCAAGAAGATTCATGGTCATCCACGTGCTGGCGACTCAGGAGATTTTTTGGTGGTCTTGCCTGGCATGGACACCATAGATGCAACGAATGCCAACACAGAACTACTCGGGCATTCCTATTTTGCAGATAGCGTGGATATTATCTCAGATATTGTCCAGATTTTGAGTGAAGGCACACAGGCATCCAAACGGAAAGGACTTGAAAAACAATCGAATGATATGGGCGACTACTGGATCGTCCCTGAGAAATCATAGGAGAAGGCAATGTCTTTGTATGGCATATTTCCTTGACAAGCTTCTGCTTGTCATCTCTCCCTCTATGACTGAAGTAGTCCATCTGCCTGGTAAGTAAGTAGATGGACAACATTAGGGTTGATTTTGGGTATAAGGGAAGTAGGGGATATACTGGCTTGATGGGTAAGATTTCTACCTTATTTCCCCTATGCCCCCTATATCCCTCACAAATAATTGTGTCCCCCTACTTAATTGGATTACTATTTCATCGATTTCTTGATGCGTTTGATGGCCCACTCATAATGACTGGAAGTATTAGAGATCAGGTAGGCCCCCAAAGAGGTGCTACCGGTCCAGGCAAATCTCTTTTTCTCAAATAATTCCTCTTCGGAGTGCTGCTGGATGATGGTCTGTACTTGTTGATAGGAATCTTGCAAAGAAGCCAAAACCGTCTCTAGTTCCATCTCCTGATATATTTGCCAGATGTGTCGGTTGAGATCAGGCAGCGTCTTCCAGCTATATCCTTTGGCAGGCATGTCAGGTTTGTCGCCCCGCATACCGACTTCATACCAACTTGCCATCATCAAGTGCCAATGATGAAGGTGAGCCAGGATATCTCGTACATTTCTGTTCAGGCTTCCTGTCGGAAACTCCTTTGTCAATTCTTCCTGTGAATACCCTTCTATCAGATTCATCAATTGCTGATAAGCCTGTTGACTTCGTGCCAGGAGTTCATGTTTGGAGCTTGGTTTGGGCATCCGAGCAGGCAATTATTGAGTAAAAATAATCGTCCTCCCTTCAAAAAGCGAATCACAAGAGGCGCAATCGAACGATACTTCTTCCTTCTTCCCCTTATGGCAGCCTGACAATGGTTTCTGTTGTTCGAATCAACTGCTCAATCACAGTTTCTTTATGCGCATCCTGATGTGCGCCCCCAAAATCACCAGAATCGTTGTCGAAATATTTGCCTGTTATCCCCTTGTATGCCTCTGACAGTGCCAGGTCGTATAAGATATCTGCTCCTTTATCTGCGGAAGACCAATGATGCCCGAATGCTTCCCGTACCATATTGGTATTCAACAATGAGCCTGGATTGACAGCAATGACAGATATATCTGGTACTGTTCTCGCCAAATGAAAGCTCCACATGGTGATGGCCAGTTTGCTTTGGGCATAGGTGGCTCTTTCTGACAGGTGTTCCTGCCCGGTCAACGCTTTCCAGGAAATCAAGGATTGGGCTGCAGAACTGAGGTTGAGAACCCGCGGCTCCGTTCCTTTGCGAAGCAATGGAATCAAGGCATGGGTCTGAATATAAGGGGCAAAATAATTGACCACAAAGCGGATATCCAGACCGTCCTGATTCAGTTGTGCTGCACTTTTGTAAACGCCAGCATTATTGATCAGGACGTCCAGTTTGGCCAGCTTCCCGATGACCGCTTCGGTCATCTGCCTGACAGCAGACAGATCAGAAAAATCTGCCACAAACCCATCGATATCGGGATTGGCAGACAGTGTTTTGATTTCCTCTATAACTTGTGCCAATTTCTCAGAATTCCTCCCGTGGAGATAGAGTTCATGTCCTTCTTTGGCAAATCTGATGGCCGCAAGTTTGCCGATGCCATCTGTACTTCCTGTGATCAGTATGGTCTTCTTCATGATGAATTGCTTTCTGTTTTATTTGCGTGAAAATGGGGCAATATCTTATTCGCCAGCTCTTCCAGGGTTTCTTCTATATCCCGGGAATTGAATCGCAGATTCAGGGCGACATGGTTGACCCCATTGTCTTCCAACAGGCGAAGATACTTCATCAAATAATTGACCCCCAAACTGAACCCTAAATGAATAGGGTTGGGCTTGGCATTTTCTTCCTTTTGCAGGTCTACATAAAGGGGTTGCATGAATGGCTTGTCGTATTTCTGGCTGGTAGCCACCAACTCCCGCCATTGCGTGATCGTATATTGTTGTTGGCCGATATTCTTTGGATAGGACATCCAGCCATCTCCATTTTCTGCATTCCATTTGAGGCTTTGTCGGCTATACCCTGTGATCAGCATGGGAATCTTATGGCCGACAGCTTTGGGCAATACATCTATATGACCGGGCAATCGCCCATAAGGAATGGAATGGAGGACAGGGAAGGACTGTTGAGCCTGACGAATATACGCAAAGGACTCCCGAAATAGTTCTCCCCGCTGCTCATAGTCAATCCCCATAGCCGGATATTCGCTAGGTCTATCCCCTGAAGCCACTCCCAGAATCAATCTCCCATCAGAGAGTTGGTCAATGCTTGCTGCGGATTTGGCTATATGTACCGGATGATGAAGAGGTAAGGCGATGCTGGCGATCCCTAATGCAATCTTGTTTGTGTGCGCAGTGAGATAGCCCAAGTAAGTAAATGGATCAAATGTCTGTCCTGCATCGCCAAAAGATGGCACATGGAAGGGGACATCCCGTATCCAGATGGCTTTGAATCCCAATTGCTCCACAAGCTTCACGCGCTTCAGGTGGTCTTTCATTTCTGGCACCGGCTGTTGGCCATAGGATTCAACAGGGATCACCATCCCAATACTTAATTTTCCGGGCTGAAAAACGCTGTTGTATGCCTTGTTGATTGGTTCAAATCTTGTCATGTTCCTTTGCCTTTTCAGCTATAAAATCCTTCTAGTGGGACTTAGAGACTGTTTGAAAATCTGTCACTTATTTTTTGTATGCGTCTTTTTTCCTCATTCGGCGGCTTTTTTTGTTCTCATAACACCACTATGAGAACAAAAAAGGGCCTTGGCTGAGAAAAAAATACTCCATAAAAATTCTCAGCACAGATTCCAAAACAGTCTCTTAAATGAAAAATATTCGGCTTGCTGCACAGAGATTTTTCCTCATCCAAGGCCTTTTTGATGTGCATAGTTAGCTATGCAAAGAAGAAATAACGCAGAATGAGGGAAAAAGATCAAGAATGAACCTGATTTATTTATGTTTACGTACTAGAGCAAAATGAATCCGGCATCTGAAACATTGATCCTGTAGCCATCAATTCGATATGGGTAAATACAGCTATCAGTGAAGGGGATTTTCTACCCCACTAATCATATTTCTTGTCCAGGCTGATGATTTTTCCATCTGCCAATTCAATGGTGCGATCGCTGGCTTTGGCGAAATCTGTATCGTGGGTTACTGCGATGATCGTTTGATTGTATTCCTGAGCGAGTTGGCCAAAAATGTCAAACACGATTTGGGCATTTTTGCTGTCCAGGTTTCCGGTAGGTTCATCGCCCATGATGATGGCTGGATCGTTGATCAAGGCCCTTGCGATAGACACTCTCTGCTGTTGGCCTCCACTCAGTTTTGAGGCTTGCTTCAGCGCCTGATCTTTCAAGCCCAGAATTTCAAGTTTTCGGTAAGCCCGTTCTTCAATCTCCTCATAGCTATACCTTCCCAACTTCAGGGCGGGCAGCATGACGTTCTTGAGGCAGGAAAATTCAGGCAAGAGGTAATGAAACTGAAACACAAAGCCGATGTTCTGATTTCGGAGGGAAGAAGATTGGTCGCTCGTTTTCCCGCTTACCGTTTCTCCCAGAATTTCCAATTCGCCCTCATAGCTGGTGTCCATGGTACTGAGTACATAGAGCAAGGTTGATTTCCCGGAGCCGCTTTTGCCGACCAGTGTCAGGAACTCCCCTCGATGGACATGGAAGTTGATGTCATCCAATACCTTGAAGGTTACAGGATTGTAGAAATATTTGCCAATGCCCTGGGTGCGCAAAACGATATCTGAAGGTGTCATGTTATGATTTGTTTGTTGATTATTTTCTAAAAATGTCTACGGGGTCCACATGTGATGCTCTCCGGGCAGGGATGTATCCTGCAAACACGGTCATCAACAATCCAAGGATAAAGCTTTGGAGGTACAAAGACCATTCATAGGTGATGGGAAAATAGCCCACTGGTCCCCCCATATATACATTGGACAAAATAAAGATGAGCACTGTTCCAAGTCCCAACCCTATGGTGGTCCCGATCACCCCCATGATCAAGGCTTCCAGAATGAAGATCACAATGACATCTTTGCTTGCAAAGCCTGTTGCCTTCAGGATGGCGATGTCATCTATTTTTTGCGAAATCGTGGAGCTGAGTATGTTGAAAATGATGAAGCCTGCCAGCACGAGGATGGACAATGAAATACTGGTCATCATTGTGCCTCTTGTATTGTCCTGGCTGAGAATGTCTGCATTGGTGGTCTTCCAATCCTCAACCGTATACTCAGTGATGGTTTGCAGTTGTTGGACATAGGCATCGGTATTGTCCGGGTCCAGGGTGTTTGCATAGATGGTATTGACATATGTAGGCCCTTCTTTGAGGAATTGTTGGGCTGTATTGATGTTGACATAGGATCTGCTATCATCCAACTTCCGATTCCCAAACGTAAAAATCCCGACAATTCGCAATACCTTGCTTACTCCATAGGAGGAAGAGATGGTGATATTATCTCCCACATTCAAGCTGAGTTTTTCTGCTACTCCGCTACCAATGATCACACCATTGGGATTGGACGGCAAATCCGCTACATTCCCTGCCACCATGTACTTCTGCGTATTGAACATCTCATTGTATTCACTCATGTTCACGCCGATACCCGCACCCTTCACTTGTGTTTTGCCCCTGTTGTAAAACAAGGTATAGTCAACCTGTGCAATGGCATTGGTGATGTATGGCTCTTCCTGGACCTGATTCAACAGGAACTCAGGATTGATCAAGGTTTTGGTCAGCGTGGTAATCTGAGGATTGATGATGGCATTCACCTTATGCGTTTCTTCAGGAAGAAGAGATTGACTTAAGACATCATCCCGATAGATTTTGACATGGGCGCTACTCTGAAAGATATTGTCTCTGGAGAAGCCACTGAACCCATAGTCCAGTGAATTCATGAAGAGATAGATCGCCACACCCAATGCCACTCCAAGAGAAGCCACCATCGTCTGTCGGAATCCCTTGAGAATATGCGTCTGGGCGATGTCTATATTGACTGGAAATCTCATGATACTGTTGTTATTGAGGGAGTACATTTTGGGTAATCAGCGTCACATCTTCTTCTATTCCGGAGAGCACTTGTACCCATTCATTGCTGACAAATTGTGTGGCCACTTTGGTCTTTTCCTTTTCACCTTTGACCTGTACATAGCCCCCGAAATCGAGATAGTTGCGGGGAATCAACAGCGCACTATCCTGCTCACCTATGATGATATTTGTCTGCAACTGAGTGTTTACGATGTGAAAGTCCAGGCTGTCTGAGAAGTATACCTTACAAATGAAGGATTGTGAAGCTTCGTCAAAGGAAGGATTGATCTCTTTTACCAATCCCAGATAGTTCTTGTTCTTATTGGTATTCAGCTGAATGACAGCCTTCTGACCGATTTTGATATTGGAGATATTGCTTTCGTCCACATTCACTTTTGCATACAAGACTTCAGGACTTCCGATTTCTGCAATCACATCTCCTTGCCGAACATAATCCCCTACTTCTTTGAACTTTTTGTACACCTTGCCACGCTTGACCGCTTTCACCTTGTTTTTGCCCATGAGAGAGGAATAAATGTCAGTATTTGTCTGATTGTTAACGACTTGCTGATCAGCATCCTGTTTGAGCTTCTTGTAATTTTCTACCGCAGACTGGTGATTGTTTTTAGAAGTTTGGTAAGCCAATAAGGCGTTTTCATACTCCACCCGGGCAATGCTCTTGCTCTTCAACAATCTCTCGTAACGCTCCAGTGTTTTTTTGTCCTGCTCCATCTTTTGCTGGTTGATATCGATGCTGTACTCAGCCTGGCGCAAAAGGGGAGCGTTGTCCGAGCTATTGTTTTTGGCTATGTTGAGTAATTCTGAAGAGCCCTGAGTATTGATGATGTTCTCATTGTTTTCAATCACGGCCAGGACTGTTCCTTTCTCGATGATTTCGCCTTCCTGAAAATGAAGTTCTGTGATGTATCCACTCGTTTGGGCAGTCAAGCGGAACATGCCTTCGGCCTCCAATGCTCCCGCAGCGAATACGGTTTCTGTAACATCTTTTCTGATGGGTGTGGTTTCTTCGGTCTGTGGGCCGCAGGCGGACAGCATAAGAGCTAAGAATGCGCCGCAGATGGTGATGATGATTGATGATCTGTTCATGTTATCTGATGGTATTGTTGATGTTGATATTGGATCGGGTCAATTCGACATTGACTTCCGATGAAATGAGATTGTACTCGGCACTGACCATGGAGTTGAAGCTATTGAGTACAACTTCAAGGCTGATGAGTCCTTCCTGATAGAGCTGTTGATTCTTCTTGAAAGAATCTTCTCGCAGGCTGAGAATTTCCTGATTCGTTCTGGCTTGAGAGACAGCCTGTTCATATTCAGATTGGAGAGACTGTTGCGTTAATCCAGCTTGAATTTCAGCCTGCTCTGTATTGTTGATGGCCATTTGGTAGTCATATTGGGCATTGTATTTCTGAGAAATCCGCTGCGAACTCGGAATGGGAATGCTCAGGTTGACACCGATATAGTTGCTATTGATCCAGTTGCCAGACAAGGGCTTGAATTCTGTGTTGTAAAGATTGTTTGAGTTGGACAGTTGCAAGGAAAGAGTTGGCAGAAAAGTCGCTTTTGCACTTTTATAAGCAGTCTTTGCATACTGCTGTTGCAGAATGGAACTTCTAAGCTGCAATTCATTCAACAAGACATTTGGCGCTTCCATCTCCTGCTTTGGGAGTGAGACTTGCCGAATCTCAATCTGCTCATGTTCAGGAATATCGCAGAGCAATTTGAGACTGATATAATACTGCTCCAGGAGATATTCTAACTGAGAAAGGTTCTCCTGACTGTTCAGCCAATTGACTTTGCTGTCATTCACATCTTGCTGCTTCACCAGGCCTTCGGCAAACTTGTTTTGGGTGATGTGGTAGAGGGTATCAGCAATTGCCAGATGTTGTTGGCTGCTGCCGATTTGTTCTTGCAGATTGACAATGTTGTAGTAGTTTTTGGCAATATTTTCCTGCAAATTCTTCAGGGATATCTGATTGGTTGAACTGGTTAGAAGGATGTTGATTTTTGACAACTTCAAATTTGACCAGCCAGTAGGATTGACCAGTTTGACATCGGCATAATTGGTCAGGTTGGTATTGTATTGAACCCCCATTTGCACCTCTTTGAATGTGCCTGGTTCCCCGCCAAATATCTCCGCCGGAAAGAGGTTCACCCCCAATGTAGTATTGTCCGTAAGCTGTGCATTGAGCAAAGCTCCTGTTACATCAATGGTTCCCAGGACCGCTGCCAGTTTGGCCTTCTTCGCCTGCTCCATTTTGATCTCCTGATTTTTCAGACTGATGCTATTGTCTGTGGTATAGGCCAATACTTCTTCCAGGCTGCTGAATGCCTTGGAAGTGCCTGGGTTTGTGTCGATTGTTTGTGCAAATGTCCAGTTCATACTCACCAGAAAGCTGATGCTTGCAATGAATAGGATGTGTGATTTTCGTGCCATAATGTTGTTTGATATGGCACAAACATAGCTGGCTCCCCTCCACTATGGAATGAAAAACATGCTGAAGTGGACAAAATGGAATTGAAGTGGACAGGGATGGGGGTGAAGGACAAGCTGTAGTTTTCATTTAAGAGAATTGTCCCGGTTGATTCTGTCGGGACTGAGGGATTTCTAGTTTTCTTATGTCAATCCCTCTGGCGAAGTCTGTTGCAGCCTTTCCCGATCAATCCGATGGATGTTTCACTATCTAATCCCTATTCCCACTATGCCCACTATTCCCCTCCAACCTAACTATTTGCCAGCCAGTCCATAAAAGCCGTCACTTTCAGTTTCCCAACAATGATTTGTTCTTTGAAGGGAATGGTCAGATGAATGAGAATCTTTCGGTTGAAATAATGTGAGGCATCCTTGACGGCTTTTCTGTTGACCAGATATTGCCGATTTGCGCGAAAGAAGCTCTGTGCATAGGTCTGTTCCAATTCATTGAGTTTTTGGGACAACAGGTGCTTGCTGCCCTCGAAGGTATAGGCAAAAACCGCATCATGCTCGATAAAAAATAGGGCAATCTTTTCAACAGGCAAGGGAATGATTTTGTCTCCTTGCTGGATAATGACTGAGGGACTTTTGGCAGGACCCATTTGTTGCCTTAACACATGCACAAGTGCAGCATAATTCTCTTGAGGAGGATGTAGGGCATCTTTCATCGTCCGGAACTTCGTCAGGGCTTGCTCGACGGTTGATCTGGAAAAAGGCTTGACCACATAATCAATGCCCAATGTCTTGAAGGCCTCTAGCGCATACTGGTTGAATGCTGTGCAGTAGATGATGGGAACTTTCAGTTGAGTTTGATCAAATATCTCAAAGCTTAAGCCATCTCCCAATTGGATGTCTGAAAAGATCAAGTCCAATGCGGGGCTGTCTGAAAAAAACAAAACAGCCTCTTCTACACTGTGAAGCATTGCAAGGATCTCTGCATCAGGGGCGACCGAATGAATCGTCCTGGCCAAATCCTTAGCTGTGAGTTTCTCATCTTCAATGATGACAATCTTCATGAGGCAATGACTGGAATCTTTACGGTAAAATGAGTGTCAGATCTCTGTATCTCAATGGTCTTTCCTGTGATGAATTCGTAGCGCTTCTGCAAATTGTTGAGTCCCGTTCCTGCTCTTTCTGTCAACTTGATTGAGACCAGATTGTTCTGCACAGTCAGGGAGTCGTTATCATACATTATGGAAATATTAAGCGGTCTTTTTTCGGTAAAATAATTGTGTTTAAACGCATTTTCTACCAACGTTTGAATCGCAAATATGGGAACCCGCGAGCTCATGATTTCCTTCGGGATATCTGCCTGAAATACAAAAGCCTTCTCAAAGCGAATCTTTTGAAGATCGATATAATTGTTCACAAATTGCATTTCCTCCTGAATACTGACCAGTTCTGTCTGATGGGATTGCACGGTATATCTCAGGAAGTCAGACAATTTGACGGCATACTCCTCTGCAAGTTCAGCATTTTCTTGGATTAAAGATTTGAGGATACTCAGGGCATTGAATAAAAAATGCGGTTGAAGTTGCTGCATGAGCACCATATTCTCCGCCTCCAGCTTCTGAAAGTTCAATTCTGCGATGGTGTTTTTTGCTTTCTTTTTTTCTCCCTCCTCGATGATCAAATTAATCATGAGCAGGATGATTGAATTTAAAGCGATCGTCATGGTGATGGGATACACCAGATATTCTTGTAGGGTCGAACTGAAGGGCATAAATGATTGAAAAGGAACCTTCAGAATATTGGAGAAAAAGGTCAGCACATAGCTGAGAAAGAAAAAATCCCACCTGCGTTGTTTTTTTAGAATAAGGAATACATACCCATTGATCAACCAGTAAATGACAACGCTAATGAGAACAGAAATATAGAGCCCGATCGTTTGTTCTATATCCAAAATGCCAAAGATATAGAACGGCCTTGCCCCAAATAGCGCCAACAAGGGAGAACTGATCAAGGCATATATGAAAAATTTTCGTTTCAATGGAGTAAAGTGATTGGATGTTCATTCTGCAGAACACCAAAGCTAGCTGCTCCCCCCACCCACCTCCTTAATTTTTGCTCAGCTATGCGCAAGTGATTCTGTCAATCTTAGGAACGGTCAAAAAATAAGAGATCATTTTGCTCATTTTTTTTACAAAATTCCCCTTAGACCTTCTCATAACAGTCTCTTAGAGACTGTTTGGAAATCTGTCACTTATTTTTTGTATGCGTCTTTTTTCCTCATCCAGCGGCTTTTTTTGTTCTCATAGCACCACTATGAGAACAAAAAAGAGCCTTGTCTGAGAAAAAAATACCTCCTAAAAATTCTTAGCACAGATTCCAAAACAGTCTCTTAAACGTATAAAAAAAACAGAGTAATCGAAAGACCTCTCAAAAATTGTTCCTCCCAGACAATCAGTTAAGGGAACCAGGACTGAGAACTCTGGACTCCCATACCCATCCCATTGCCTGTTCGCATTATTGGACTACCTCTCTGGATGTGTGTTCTCCTTTAAGGTGTCAAGACAATCTTGTAACCACTTTTCATCGACTGTTTTGTTTGTTCTATTTGCTTCGATTTGCTTCTCAAGCAAGTTGATAAATTCCGGATCATCCAGGGATTCAATCGCTTGCAGGATGTGTAAATCAAGGTCGTCAATATCTGCCAATTTTTCCATGAGGAATGCTTTTATTCTGCTGTCTTTATGTGCCAGCAGACCCGAAATGGCCTCCATCCTTACCTGATTGAAAGGATCTTCCCGTCGGTCCCAAAGCGCATTGACAATAGGATCATTGGACACCTCAATTTGCTTTCCCAGCCCAAATGTTGCCCAATCCCGCACACTGGGATGCTTATCTGCACTCAGCTTAATCAACATATGAATGGCTGTTGGGTTTTCCACCCCCAATATGGCATGCACGAGTGAAAATCGCACATCTGAGTAAGAATGGTCCAGATAGCCAAACAAGGTTGCCATGTGCTTATCTGAGAGATTGTCATTGTTATGCCCAATGCCAGACAAAATGCTCTCCAGGACCTTGGGAGAGGGGGCATTCTCCAATAGCTGAAAATATAGGTCAACAGTTTCTTCCTGCATAAACCTGGGACGAATTCCCAATTGTGCCAGCACATCGATTCCGATTATTTTCTCTTTGTCAATGGGAGAACGACACAATTCAACGGCTGCAGCATGCACCTTTTTCGTTGGCCTTTTCCGAAGTTCCCCAATATTGTCCCAATATGTTCGCTTGCTTTTGTTGTTTCGCAGTCGGCTGAAGATCTTGTCGGAGGTCCAATTCTTTCTACTCATTGGATATGGATTTCATGTTGGGAAGTGATGAGTAAGCCTTTGCGCTTGTCATCTTGCCACAGGATCAGCTAGCAACCGCATCTGTTCAGCTAAGCTTGGCAGCCATTCGCGTACATTCTTCTTCAGCCATCCTCGATGACTGACCCAATGCGTTCTGGGGTTGAGTCCCTTGAATCTATACTGATCCCGGTAGTCAATGTTGATCCGGGCAGAGTCAAATTCCCAATATACGGAACCTTCTTTCCCGCTTCCCAGATCCTTTTTGGAGGAGTATTCACCACCTATTGGCTTACCGAACCAATTTGTCTGTGCTCCACCTGTGCTGAGCCTGCCTGTCCTGTTGAATCCTCCTCTTGGTGCAACCTCATCGGAGCTACAATATACATGATAATGATGAATGCTATCATCTTCCAATTGTGCTCCTCCTACAACATTGGGCGTATTGAGGGTCAGAATATTGATCTGAGTTTCTACCCCTATGATGCCTCTGAGTGCTTGACTGGCGTACAAAACAACCGATCCTCCATGACTGTGCCCAACAAAGGTGATAATTTTGGGTGGCCAACATGCTTGTTCTCTTTTTCGCTGATCAACTTCACGAAGTAAGTCTTCTCCAGCCTTTTTCCTCGCCTGAGAGTTATTGGCGCCACTCCAATCAAATAGTCGGGTGAATCCCTGCTTGGATGAATCGTCAAATGCATTGGCAATCGCATGTACAACGGATGGATGCCAGACCCGACTGTCGATACTGGTTCCATGTAAAAAATAGATCTCAGACTGTATGTGTGAATCATAGGAAGTCATGCGATAGGATTAGTTCGGCACCTCATGGGTAAACATACAGCTTTTCATTCTCATCCTATTGCCTAATTTCGCGGCCAAAGAGTAGACATTTATTCATATTCTCATGAGCTGGATATATATCGTTGATTTGTTTGGGACCTCCGTATTTGCTGTGTCAGGGGTCTTAACTGCTATTCAAAAAAAGTTTGATTTGGTTGGAACCTTGATCATTGGATTTGTGACTGCGATTGGCGGGGGAACGATCCGGGATCTGTTAATTGGTCGACTTCCTGTGGGCTGGCTCAATGATCGTTCTTATTTTATCGTGATCATTCTAGGCTACCTGATTGCCTATTTGTTTCAGAACAGAATTCTTAGGCTGAAGAGAAGTATGTTTCTATTCGATACGATTGGCATCGGACTCTTTACTATTCTGGGGATTCAAATTGCTTTACAACAAGGAATAAGCATTGAACATTCCCTCCTCATGGGTGTCATCTCCGCTTGTTTTGGCGGGGTGATCAGAGATGTTTTGACCAATGAAATTCCATTGATCTTTCGAAAAGAAATTTACGCTTCGGCTTGCTTCTCGGGAGGGATCGTGTATGTGGTCTTGACTCAGATCAGTGATTTTGAGAATGTGAATATCATTGTGTCGATGGCCACAGTTATGGTCATTCGATACTTCTCCATTCGGTATCAATGGTCATTGAATGTGAATCGATCCAGTTGAAGATTGAATACATCCGAACCTTAGTCTCATATGCCTCTTGTTGATCCCCCTTTCCGCATATTGCTCCCCTCCTCTAAGGCGGACTTTCAGAGTTAGCAGAAATAATCCTGTTTTTCAACAGAAATGGCTATACGCGAAGTCCCCACTTGAGGGGACGGGCCAGTGCGAAGGGGTTCCAGGAACAATCAGTTAGGCAGTTTTGAGAATTCATTCCATATTTTTCCACTCAATAACTCCACACCCCATCCACATCATCCAAAGGAACACATTCCTGATATTTTCCGGGTACAGGATCATACTTTAGATAGTTTTTGCCGATTTCTTCAGAGGTGCAGTAGCCCATGATGGCCACCGACTTGAAGGCGCGATAAAATCCGACTGGCGCTTGTGGCCCAACAGGATAGCCCCACACACTTCCTCCGAATTTGGGATCATTGGCTTCTGCTTCTTCCAAAATGCTATGTCTTTGCTTGGCATCTAGTTCATGAAAGACTTTGCCGAATTTGGCAATACAGATTTCGTTGAATTGATCCATCTGAGTCAAGATTGCTTGCTTCTGATTTTCATCTGTGGTTTCTGCCCACAGCAGATCGATGAGCATGTCGACTTTGACGTCCAGTCCGCCAGGGGTATCGGTTTTGGGTAGAATGGTATCCACCAAGGCCGAAACCAGTTGGGCATGATCCACGCTCAGGAATTTTGGTTGCCACTCCAGTCGGGGGGTGGATTGACATGCTTGTAGGAGGCTCAATAGTGTACCAGAAAAAGCGGCTGTTCCTCCGAGTACTGCTGTATGTTTGAGTGCGTCTCTTCTTTTCATAATAAGGTGTGGGGTATAAGGTATTGGGTATAAGGCTGGATGGTGATTGGGGGGTATAAGGTATTGGGTATAAGGCTGGATGGGCAGGTTTTTTTTTGAATTTTCCAGAGCATATAAAACACATTCAACACATTGCCCTATACCCCATACCTCATACCTCCTCAAAGATTTTGTTTTTTCAATTCAGAGATGGCGTGGTTGGCGGCGCGAGCTGTGAGAGCCATATAGGTCAGGGACGGATTTACGCATGAGTTGGAGGTCATGCAAGCACCATCTGAGACAAAAACATTGTGGCAGCCGTGAACCTGATTGTTTTCATTCAGGACAGAGGTTTTGGGATCGCGGCCCATTCGAGCTGTTCCCATTTCATGGATCCCGAAGCCCGGTTCATGATTGTTGTCAAAGCCGACAATGTTTTTCAAGCCAGCCGCCTCCAACATTTCCTCCGCATCAGACTGGATCTGTTTTCGCATGGACAACTCATTCTCTTTCCATTCACAATCGATGGCCAAAACGGGCTGTCCCCATTTGTCTGTGGTATTGGTGTCAAGTGTTACCTTGTTCTCGTGATAAGGCAAACATTCTGCAAAGCCTGTGATGAAAAACTCCCAGGGTCCGGGATCTTTAAACAGAGAATCTTTGAAATCTGCCCCAAAACCACTGGCATTGGCCCCTCTCCCCCATCCTTTGCGATATGCAGATCCCTGATAGCCAAAGCCCCGGACAAATTTGTCAGACTTTGTGGATTCATCCACATTCCAATAGCGGGGAATGTAAATGCCATTGGGGCGACGACCTTTATAATAAGTTCCTTCATATCCTTCAAAGGTGCCGATGGCTCCGGTTCTGTAGGTATGATCCATCAAATTGTGGCCCAATTCTCCACTGTCATTGCCCAAGCCGTTCGGAAAGCGATTGGAGGTTGAATTGAGCAAAATCCGGGTCGAACTCAGGGTAGAAGCATTGACGAAAATGATGCGAGAAAAATATTCATACATCTCGCCTGACTCAGCATCGATCACCCGAACACCTGTGGCTTTGCCTTGTTGCTCATCGTAGATGATGGAGTTGGCGATAGACCAGGGTCGAATGGTCAGGTTTCCAGTGGCATTGGCATAGGGAAGGGTTACGGCATTGCTGCTAAAGAATGCGCTGAAAGGACAACCCATGCCACATTTGTTTCTGCCCTGGCATTGTCCACGGCCATTGTGGGGCACTGTGAGATGTGCTGCCCTCCCAATGGTCATATGCCTTCCAGGGAAAGTGGATTCGATTCGTTTTCGGATATCTTTCTCCACACAATTCAATTCCATTGGGGGCAGGAATTGACCATCAGGCAGTTGTGGCAAGCCCAATTTTTCGCCGCTGATACCCACAAATTTCTCTACATGGTCATACCAGGGGGCAATGTCTTTATAGCGGATTGGCCAGTCAACACCATGCCCATCCTTGAGATTGGCTTCAAAATCCAAATCGCTCCAACGATAGGATTGCCGTCCCCATAATTGCGAGCGCCCACCCATCTGATGCGCCCGTAGCCACATGAAAGGCTTGATTTCTGTGTAAGGATTTTCTTCATCGTTCGCGTAGAAGTCCTTGTTACTCTCCCCAATCCAATTGGTTCGGCCTGCTTTGTAGTGCTTTTTTCTCTCTTCAGGGGTAATGCCTCCCCGATACTTCCAATCCCAGGATTCCTTGTTCATATTGGGATAATCCTCAATGTGTTTGATGATTCTGCCGCGCTCCAGAACAAGGGTTTTCAATCCCGCTTCACACAACTCTTTGGCAGCCCATCCTCCACTCATGCCCGAGCCAATGACAATGGCATCATAGGTCATATTCTTCTTGGCGTCGATGTTATAATTGTAGTCGTAGGTAAAATCAGCCATAGTAGTAATTAGAATATTTTCAGAACCAATCTAAGGATAATTTTTTTGTTGTGATAGATTGAATCCGTTTTAGGGTACAATGCTATCGCGCAAACGTATCCAGTCTTTGCTGATTGTGTAGGAGAAGTTCATGCGCTCTCGCCATTGAGAAGCAACCGATGCTAAGCCAAAACTCCTGTTTTGAAAAGTTTCTTTACCTCATGTACACAGAAGGATGAACCGCGACACAAATAAGCAGCTCCCAGTCGTTTTCTTTCTCCGGGAAGATGTTATCTTGTTTGCATGGCATTCAAGATTTGTTTTCATCACTTTTCCACATGAAACTCGCACGAAACATACTCCTGAGTATATTGGCCTTGATTCTCATCGCTTTGTTTCTGTCCATCGATCAGGTAGATTATACGCCCTATTTCGAGTCCGACTACTATCGAGTAAGCCGAGCCCGCCTGGATAGTCTGATGTCTGAGGCAAAGCTCTCAACTGGCCGACTCCAATTGGGATTTGGGCAGGCCAATATCACACCATCCATTCATCAAGCGCCTGCAAAAGCAGGAAGTTTTGCGCAGGTTCCCCTGGCAGGATATGGGGTGAGGGATGGCGCTGCTGCTGAAGGGGTTCATGACAGTCTATATGTTTCCGTGATTGCTGTACAGGTGGGTGAAGTCAAGCGATTGCTTCTGAGTGCCGATATGTTGATTATTCCGTCCCAAATCAGTGCAGCAAGTAGTACGTTGGCGAAGGAGAATCTTGGCATCGACAGAAGTCAAATTTGGTTCTCGGCTACTCATACCCACTCTGGCATGGGAGGATGGTCAGAAAAATTTGTTGGGGAAATGTTTGGCGGGACATACAATCCTGCCATTGAGACCTGGTTGGCGAAGCGATTTCTCCTGGCAATGGAACAAGCCATAGACGATCTACAACCTGGACGATTAGGGATTGGGCGTTTTGACGCTGCTGCCCATGTACAGAATAGAATTTTGGGTGAGCGAGGGGAGGAAGATTCAGAATATGTCCTGATCCGGATGGAACAGGATACTGGAAAAAAGGCTGTCCTTGGGGCCTTTGATGGGCATGCGACGACCTTGGGAGGCAATAACCTCCTCTTCAGTGGAGATTATCCTGGATTTTGGAGAAAAACCTTGAAAGAAGCCGGTTTTGATTATGCAGTGTTCTTTGCTGGAAGTGTTGGAAGTCATGCTGTGGATGCAAAGGGTGATTCTTTTGAAAAGATGGAAGCCGTGGGCAAAGCACTTGCTGATAGTGTCCTGAAATATTATCCGCGCATTCCTCTTCAGGATACGATATCTCTTGCTTCAATAACTGCGGAATTGGACCTGCCTCAGTTACAAGTGAGGATATCAGAAGGTCTGAAACTCGATCCTTTTCTGAGCAAACAATTATTCCCTCCCATCGGCAAGGTTCATATTCAGGCCATGAGACTGGGAAATCTTATCTGGGCCACTGCACCTGCAGATTTCAGTGGTGAAATGGCCATCGATCTCAAAAATGAAATGTATCGACGTGGCTACCAGGGACTTGTTACGAGTTTCAATGGTGGCTATGTTGGATATGTGATTCCAGCCAAATACTATCATTTCAATCAGTATGAAGCGAGAACCATGTCATGGTTTGGACCGGGCCTGAATCCTTTTGTTGAGGAAATGATCAGACGGAGTATGGAGTTTATGGCCTCTGAGGTCGAGAAGCCTTAGTAACAAATGGTTTCTTTTTGTTTTAGATTCCCATCAAGGTCCACAGCCTCAACAAATCGCAGCTTTTCATCAAAAGCCAAGCCTGACCTATTCCTGGAAAAAACAAATCACGCCCTTCTTATTGGCATTGACAAGATCCGGCTTGCCATCGCCATTCACGTCTTCGATGACTGTATCCACGCCAACTCCGGAATCATCATCAATCTTGTGCAATTCCCAATCGACGCCCCCATTTTCCCCTGCCTGAAAGGAAATCCAGTATAGCACCGCTGGTTCCAGACCTCCGGGGTCCTTGCTATTATGGGCAAAATAACGCTTCCCTGTTACCAATTCAGGCTGCCCATCTCCATTCAGATCCGCGAAGTCCACAGCATGCGTCTGAGAAAAGGAGCTGTCGATCAAATGGCGACGAAAGCTCATCTCACCATTCTCCGGGATTTGTTCATGCCACCACATTCCATAAGCGTGAGCAGAAGCCGAAAACACATCATTGTCTCCATCAGCATCAAAATCGAAGACGTGCATATGGGAACACGGTTCTCCCCAATCGACTGCATGAAAGGTCCAGCCTTGCTGTTCCCGATCTTCCGGGGCCTCCCACCAACCCTGGCGAATGAGAATGTCTTTTCGTCCGTCTCCATTGATATCACCCAATCCCAATCCATGAGAAAAACGCTTCGTACCAGGCGCATTGGGTCCGCTGATAGCTCGTTTTTTCCATGCTGTCCCACTCCCCTTCCCAGGTGGCTGAAACCAAAACATTTCTCTGGTTTTTTCATTTCCGAAGACAAGATCCTGCCGACCATCTGCATCCACATCGACAAAGAGAGGAGACTCATTACAAACAGCAGAATCAATCAGAAAAGCTTCCCAATGCTGCTCCGCAGCTTGAGGATTGCGGTACCACCAGACAGGTTTTCCGGGGAAACCGACTCGAATCCAATCCATCCACCCATCCTGATCGACATCCATAGAGAAGGAGAAAAAGGCATCACTCCATTCTTTGGTATGGTCAAAATGGTGCGGCTCTCTCATCTCATGGGCCTGCCAATGGGGCGCTTCAAACCAGAAGGAACCTGCCAGCAGATCCTTTTTGCCGTCCTTGTTGACATCTGCCACGGCTATTCCTTCTCCAATAAATTTCTCATAAATGATTTCCTTTCGAAACCTCATTTCCTTGTCAGGTTCCGCTTGCTGTCTGCAAGAAAGGAAGGTGATGGACAGAGCGATTATCAATACGGACCAAAATGATTGCATAGGAAAAGGATTATTGTTCATTCAACAAAAACGCCAGTAAATCATAGAAATCTTCTTCTGGGATCACCTCTGCAAAATGTGCTGGCATCAAGGAATAGGGAGAAAGCTTTTGCTCGACTATCTCCTCTTTTTGAATCGAAAACTCCTGCCCTGCGACATCCGAGAATACCCTCAATTGCCCTTCTTCTCGCAAAAACAAGCCGCTTTTGCTTTGCCCATCTTTCAGACGCAATAGATATGTTTTGAAGGCTTTGGAAATGTTTCTGTTTGGGTCGAGGATTTTTTCGGAAAGGGCCCCGATTCCCCAATTCCCGATTCCGTCCAATTGTGGGCCGATTTGTCCTCCCTGCCCATCGATCTGATGACAGGCAGTGCAGTGTTGGGTGAACACCGATCGGCCATTCTCGATAGAATGCCGCTGCATACGAAATCCCTTCGCGCGATCACTGATCAGGGATTCGATCTTTTCGTCTGGGAGAAGAACACCATCGGTGAAAGCGTTCAATTGTTCTTGTTGCGATGAGGTAGCACTCGCTTCCAATCGTTCTTGCAGGCTGGGTTCGAGGAGGAGGCGGGGAGAGAACATTCCTTGTTCGGCTGCCGCAAGAAGCAGGGCGACTCCCTCAGAATTGGCAGCCAGATTCTCAGCCATTTCTTTTTGCGTCCGATAGGGAAGTTCATTCACGGCAGAGGAGAGAATGCCCTTGCTACTGAGCAGTACCGACAATCGCTCCTTGAGCAATAAAGGTTCCCCCTCCTTTGAAACGACTTCCTGCACGAGGGTAATTGTTTGGCTTTCATCGAATTTCAGGAGCATGGCTGCGGCTTCCTCCCGCGCAAAAATGTCCGCCCTTCCATTGGCAAGTAGCTGTTGCATCGCTGCTTGCAAGGCAGTTAGCTTGTATTCCTCAGCGATTCTGCAAGCAAATTGTAACTGGTCTGATTGTTCATCAGGTCCTGATGTTGGAAGCTCAACTAGCGCGGGGTCAATTTCACCCAGGGCCACAACATCTCCCCAGGCTCCGGAACCATCAACCAGTTGAAGATAGGCCAATTGGCCTTCATATGTCTTCAGGGACCAGCTGATGGTTTGATTCATGTGCTGGTCGGTGGCAAGTGTCCGGACAATCAGGCTGTCTGTGGAAGCAAGTCGAAGTTCTACCCAGCTATGAGGAGGAGCTGGTGTTTCATTAATACTGGGTTCGTTTTGACCACCAGTAAGGAAGAAGCTCAGCTTCGATGGGAGCTGAAATGGAGGAGATTGAATGCTGCTGATAAATGACCCGACGCCATTCCTGGGGCCACTGGCGATCACGCGAATGGGGCCAGGCACATCAGGCTCTGAGTAGTCCCATATTCGCCAGGGATTGCGCTGAGATGGGTAATGATCATGAGGAATGACGTACCATCCCTGGGTATTGGCTGCACTTGTCTGCAATACCTCTGTTGTCAGATCGGTGATCAATGCTTTGCCTTTGGGAGATATGCTTCTTCCTGCTTCCGTCAAGCCTTCCATGAGTTGTTCCAAATACCCGAGGGCATCTTGTGGAGATTTCTCTGATCGGATTTCGAGTATGGACAAGAGACGGTCCAGGGTAGAGGCATCCGTATACCTTCCAATGTGACGAACAAATTCTCTTGTTCTCTTCACCGATCCTTCAAAACGATGCAAGTGTTCGGTCAAATATTGGGCAGCTTGCTGGGAATTTACCCCCAACATCAATGCAGCCAGGGTCTTTGCCTCCTGTTCTTCCCAGCTTTGCTCCAGGACCCATGTTAAGAGGGTAGGACTTCTCAACTGATCCCGGATGGCTTGTCTGGTGGAGTAGAAAAAATGAGAATCCTCCTCCGATACACGATCTCGCAAGGCCAGAAGGATGCTGAGATGGTCGGGAGAAGGATGTTGGGACAAGACCATGGTGGCCTGTCGTTGGATATGCGGACTGCTATGTTGAATGGCATGGACAACCAGCTCCAATAGGGAAGCATCTACTTCCTGCATTTCAAAGAGAATGCGCAAGGCATGGATTGTTTTCAGCAGATCTTCACTTTGCAAAGCTGCTCTCAGTTGAGCTGTCGAAAGAGATTCCAAGCGAAAAAGAATCCACAATCCCTGTACATATTGATGCGCGCTGGTCTCTGCTGAAGCCAGCATGGCAGAGATATCTTCAGCTGCCTCAGCCCCATATTTGTCCACAATCTGATCTGCCACTCGCATGCGCAGAGGGAGATTGGGATGGTCCAATCCCTGGATCAACTGCCTCATATCCGCCTTCGTCCAATCGGTCATTTGATCGCTTCCTTTCGCTCCTTTGTATACGATTCGCCAGATTCGGCCTCGTTGTCGGTCCCGGCCCGGATGATCCAGTGGCACTTCATAGTGCCCGATGATGCGGTTGTAGAAGTCCGCAATGTATATCGCCCCATCTGGTCCCAGCTTGACATCGACTGGCCGGAACCAGGGATCTTCACTGACAATGAAATCATCCTCCCATCGAATCTTTGGCGTCGTCCCTTCCATCGTCATTGTGCTTCGATAGACCCGACTTTTGACGACATCACCTATGAAAAAACTGTTCCTGTAATCTTCAGGGTATTGGGTTCCGAGATAATAGTCCAATCCTGCCAAGGCTGTCGATCCGTAATTGTGATCCATCAGCGCAGGTCCAAATCCAATGCCCGTGGGTTTTTTGGCAAAATGGGGATAATCCGCTCCCCTCACCAATTGGTAAATGGGGCTGGTATGACAATCCGAAGAATAGGTGTAGCCCATTTCATCATAGGCATAGCCATAGGGATTGACTCTTCCTGTGGTTGTGAATTCCAAATGGCTGCCATCAGCCCGAAAGCGAAAAGTATTGCCAGAATTGAGGACGATTGTATCTCCATCACTCCCCGCCACAGTAGAGGTATTCGCAAATCCATGATCGGCATGAATCCAGCCATCCCAGGAGCGAATAAGGTTGTTGACCATGCCATGCGTATCCTTATATTCAAATCCTTTGTAGAGTACTTTGCGCTCATCGACCTTATCATCCCCATCTCGGTCGATATAGTGGTCGATACTCGGTATGCTATAGGCGATGGCCCCATCATGAACGGGCACAATGCCAATAGGAATGTTGAGCCCTTCGGCAAAGACTGTTATCTTTTCTGCCTTGCCATCTCCATCGGCATCCTCCAGGATAGAGATTTTGTCTTTCGCCTTTCCACTCGTGTCTGCAAATGGATATTCATAGGACTGTGTCAGCCACATCCTTCCTTTGGCATCGAATGCCATGTTCAAAGGTTTGCCGATATCTGGTTCGGAGGCAAATAGCTGGATCTCGAATCCCGGTGGCAGTCGAAAGCCCGCTTTTTCTTCTTCGGGACTTCGTGCCTCTGTTGTCCGAATATTCTGGCTGAATTCCTCGGTTGGAAGGTTCTGACTTAGCCTGGTACAAGCCAGAACTAGCAAAATAGAAAGAAAACTGCCGATTAATAGTTGTCTATATAATTGGGATGAGTTCATAAAGAGGAAGGGAAAAATGTGAGGGTTTATTCCCAAAGCTAGAATTATCAGGTCGAATCTCCAAGAAATGATTTCTCTGAATAGGAGGAGGAATTCCAGGAATGCTTTTATCTTTTGCGGAAAAATATCCTATGTCGAGTTTGTCAGGAAAAAAAGCCCTTATCACTGGTGCAAGTCGCGGAATTGGCGCAGGTGTTGCTGTTGGTCTGGCCCAAAAAGGTGCAGATGTTGTCATCCATTATTATCAGGATCAAGATCTGATCCAGGCCCAGCAAGTGGAGCAAGAAATCAATGCGCTGGGAAGACAAAGCATATTGGTTCAGGCTGATGTCAGCAAGTTGCCAGATATTGAGCGCATGTTCGATCAGGTAGAAGCGACATGGGGCTCGCTTGACATTCTGGTCAACAATGCAGGAATCCTCATCAGTAAGCCTCTTCTTGATTTGACCAAAGATGATTATCAAGATCTCATGCATACCAATCTCCGTGGGGCTTTCTTTTGTGCGCAAAGAGTCTTGGCAGGCATGGTCGCTCAAGCCTGGGGCAGAATTATCAATATTTCCTCTGTTCACGAAAAAATGCCAACAGGATTCAGTGCCATCTATAGCATGTCCAAAGGCGGCATGATGATGATGTGCAAAGAGCTTGCACGCGATTTTTCAAGACATGGGATCACTGTCAATAACATTGCTCCAGGTGCGATCCGCACGGACATCAACCGGGCGTTTCTTTCTGACCCAGCCAATGAAGCGGAATTGATTGAGAGAATTCCTGCTCGATTCATTGCAGAACCAAAAGATATCGGTGCCACAGCGGCTTTCTTGGCTTCCGAAGATGCCAGATATATTACTGGAACTACTCTGTATGTTGATGGGGGGTTGGCGATGTAACAGAGACATCGATGTAGGTGATGCCTGATGCCTGATAAAGAAAATCTAGAAAACGTGGTTTATGAGTTAAATTAACTAGGTCGTGTTCGAAAAATAGTTTTCCATCATTAAGCTCGAATTCCAAGTGCCGTTTTCAGGCCGTGAAGAGCGATTTTGATGGAGCAAAAATTTGGCTCTGGTATTTTTCGAACACAACCTAGGCTTTAGCCATTATGTATTTCAAAAAGACGTTCCATTGGTTTTAGATCAATGGTTTCCCAAATTCACCAAATAAATATTAAACATCGACCCCAATATAGGTCAGAAAGGGGATGTGTTTTAATTAAAAAAAGGCCTTTTTGATAGCTGTAGACTTATTTGACTTTCTCAATAATGGCCAAAGTCAAACTAAGACACTCTTGATTAAACAGGTCTTCCCCACTCTACGTCTACCATAAACGATCACCATTTCAGATTTTGGGGATGCCAAGGATTTCTTGAGGATTTTTTGATGTTTTTCTCTACCGATCAGCATGGGCATTTGCCAAATTTGAGGACTTAAAAGAGTTTATATTTGGCTTAATCCAGGGTTTTACAGTTTTCTTTAAAGAAGATGCTTAATCAATCAAGCATTTTATCCCTGAAAATATTCACTAAAAAACAGCAACTGATATCGGATCGCATTGCCCCAATAGTCCCAATTGTGATCTCCAGGCCGCTCAATATAGTCGTGCGGGATATTTCTTTCCAGCAATTTCTGATGCATTCGCTGATTCACTCCAAAAAAGAAATCATCTGTGCCGCAATCAAAGATGAGGGCCAGCTCCTTTCCATCCAATAGATAGATCAGATTGACTACACTGCTCTGTTCCCAATTGTCTTTGTGATTGGCATAGTCTCCCAATCGTTTCGGGATGTCCCAATTCTTAGGGAACGGACGTAGATCCATGCCTCCACTCATGCTGCCTGCAGCCCCCCAGATATCCTGATGCCGGAAAGCCAAATAAAAAGCTCCATGCCCCCCCATGCTTAAGCCTGTGATGGCGCGACCTGCTTTATCCTTCACGGTATTGTATCTGTCATCAATGGCTTCCACCAGTTCTATTGCCACATAGGTCTCGTAGTTCATGGTTTCATCGATCGGGCTGTCCACATACCAGCTATTATAGCCTCCATTGGGGCAGACAATGATGAGATTGTAGGTATCTGCATAGGATTTGATGGCGGGATACTTTGTCAGCCAATCTGTATGATCTCCATAAGCACCATGGAGCAAATATAAGACTGAATATTGCGCTTGTTGGTTCCCATAATTATCCGGGACAATGACAAGATTGGGGATGGTTTTCTCCATAGATTTGCTCTCAATCTTGACTGTATCAACCCGAGCGCAAAAAGCAGATACAGCAGGACACAACAGAAAAAGCAGGACAATTCTCATAATGATAGGACTTAACTTTTGATCGTAGGTTTTTTGGTGAATCTTCCTGCCCCTCTTTTCGCTTGACATCCCACTCAAGAGGTGGGATTAGCGAGAATTTTCCTGCTTTTCAGCAGAAATAGACAGAAGGGGGCGCATCACCACGCGCCCCTACATGCCTTTGGTCCAATAACCTTTAAGAGACTTACTCAATTCTCTTTGTTGAGAAGCGCCCCATCTATGGTCGCTTTGAATTCCGTTGCATAATTGGTCTTTGAGCCGATCAATTGTGTATACATGACAATGATCAGATTATGGGTAGGATTGATCCAAAACTTCGTCGAAGCTGCGCCTCCCCAACTATATTCTCCATTGTCCAATTGCACGGTTCCGGAGAGTCCGTGGCCCATATTGGGATATGTGGGAACATCGGGTCCAAAATGATTGCTCATCATAAGTTCAGCGGCTTCCTTGGACAGAACACGCTTTCCCTTCCACTTTCCTTTGTTCAGGAGCATTCGGCAGAAGATTTCATAATCGCCCAGTGTCGATACCAGCCCAGCTCCTCCTAACAATAATGTTGGGGCTTCATTCCTGCTGATGGTCAATCTTTTGTCAGCAAGTATCAGTTCTCCAGCCTCATTGTGGGTATACAATCCTGCAATGCGATCCACCTTGTCCTCTGGCACAAAGAAGTCAGTATCATCCATCTTCAATGGATCGAAAATGACGGTTTTGAAATAGGTGTCCAATGCCATGCCTGACACAACTTCGACAATGTAGCCCGCAACATCTATGCCCAGACCATAGTTGTAGGTGGTGCCTGGTTGGTACTTTAAGGGTACGGTTGCCAGATCCTTTGTCATCTCAGCAATGGTCCATTCCTGGGCCATATATTGTTTGACATTGTAAATCGAATCTGTATAGCTCCTTTCCCAGCCATAAGGGATTCCAGAGGTATGGGTCAATAAATGCCGGATGGTCATTTCCTCTTTTTGTGCCTCAGTGCTGTGCTTGCCATTGACTTCCTTGTATACCTGTGTTTGGGCAAATTCAGGGATATAGGTGGACACTTTGTCGTCCAGGCTGAGCTTCCCCTGATCGTAGAGCGTCATGATCGCTACGGCAGTGATGGGTTTTGTCATCGAGAAAATCCTGTACAAAGAATTTTCTTGTGTCGGCTTGTCATTCTCCATGTCGATCTGCCCATACATATCCTCGTAGATCAGCTTACCGTCTTTGATGACTCTTGTGAATGTGCCTGGGAGTTTGCCTTCATCTACATGGCGATGCAATCTTTTGGTAGCTGCAGTCAAAGAATCAGCGGATATGCCCACGGATTCTGGCTTGACTATTTTGGTCTGAGCATAGGCTTTGGGGACTGTAACAAGTGCCAGGATTGACAATACTGTAGTGAGTAGGAGTATTCGTTTCATTTGTTCTGTTTATATGATTAGAGAGTAATCGTTGGCTTGAAGATGGCAGGTTTGAGGATAAAATCAAAAACAGGATGGTTCTCATGATGATAGAAGGCCGTGATCCTTGAGCTTCTTGAATTCGCTAATATGAGTGCTTCAGTCTCATCTCTTGGATTGGCTTCGCTCCATGACTTCTTGGATGGAGGACTGGTCAAGATGACATCGGCTTTGTCTTTGGGCACCAATCGCTATAGGGTTTGCTGAGATAATTGTCTTGCTTGACGGCTTCCTCTATAATTTTTTCTTTTCTGCTTTTAAAAATGCTTCCAATTCCTCTGTAGAGGGCAGGACAGTTTGATATTGGCTCACAAACAGATTTTCATCCATGCCTCCCAAGGCGTACTGCACAAGTTCTTCATTTTGATTGGTACATAATAATATGCCTACACGTGGGTTGTCATCCTGCTCTTGCACATTGGCTTTGATGTATTGGAGATAGGTATTGAGCTGTCCGGCATTGGCATGATTGAATTCATCGACTTTCAGCTCAATGAGAACATGGCACTTGAGGATTCTATGATAGAAGACCAGGTCTATGAAGAAATATTCTCCACCGATGACGATTCGTTTTTGCTGGGCTTCAAAGCAAAATCCATGTCCCAGTTCAAGAATAAAATTCTTCAGGTCTGCAATCAGAGCTTCTTCCAATTTGGATTCAGAACCCAGGATGCCATCAGGAAGGTCCAGAAAATCAAAAACATAAGGGCTTTTGATCAGTTGATCTGGCTTAAGTTGCTCTGCCTCGGTTCCTAGTTTTGCACTCAATACCTGTGGATTTTCGGCCGCAGCACTCCGCTCATAGCTCAGGCTCGCAATTTGTCGTTTGAGTTCTCTGACAGACCAAACCCCTTTGAGACATTCTATTTCATAGTAAGCTCTTTTGAGGGGATCGTGGATACTCAGCAATTGTTCAATATGTGTATAAGATAGTGTTGTGATGAGCTTCTGCGGATCAGTCAGCAAGTCTACCCGTAATTGTGGGATCGCTGACCCCATTTTCTTAGTGGATTCTAATTGTGTGGTCAGCGACCCCACTTTTTTTATCTCCTGATTCTCAACATATTTCTCAGATAATATCACTTCAGAAATGTGTGGATAAAGCAAGTAAAATTGTCTAAATCGAAACAGGGACCGTTTGTTGATTCCTTTGATCCTGGGGAGTTTGGCCGCCAATGATTCAATAAGCCGATCTCCATACTGCGCTTTATTCTCTCCATCTTGTTCAAATTCAACGATATAAAAACCAATCAACCAATTCCTCAAGGTCAAGAACTGATTAATGGTCGTACTGGCCTTGGTAGCAAAAAACTGATGTGTCGATTCTATATGTGCGATTAAGCGATCAAAATTGGTCATGCTGTCCGATAAATTTCATTTTCCGTAACTATTTAGGTCATTGTCGAGAGTTGGACAAAAAGGTTTACTTGCAGCAAAGCACTTGTTTGGAATGAACTGCCGATAGATTGACGCTTTATTTGATCACCTCACTAATCTGAAGCACAGGCTGAACATTGGTGTAATTGGGGATATCTCCCAAAATCTGTTCTGCAACAGGTCCGAAAGAATTCTGATAAGCGGAGAGTCTGTCAAAATACAAATAACCAATCGCCAGAAATGGCACCGCTTCGTCGGGAGTCCGGCCAGCGATTCCTTTGTCGATTGTATACATCTTCATGGAGTCACCCAATAAACTCGCCACCATCGGCATGTGCTTTTGGGAGTAGTAGTCCATGTCAAATGTATTCCCTTCTCCATTGGGATACATGATGGTTACTTTGACCATTCCCTGTTCACTTTTGGAAGTTGCAGGAATTTCTGGCGTTTGGGGGGTTTGAGGAGCCTCTGTGGATGCAGGTTCCTGGCAACTGGCAAGAAGGGTAATAACTGTCAGAATCAGGAAGATAAATTTCGTGTTCATTTTTTGTTGTTGTAGGGTTAAGCTAGCAAAAATAGAAGTATTTTCTTGGGATCGCCAAAGACAGGCAATTGCACAAGGCTTGCCTGGTGATGAGTTTTCTATTTTGAGGTAAACTGCAAACTAGGATAAGAATTGAATATCCTTCATTTGTTTTTCACTGGGGCTTATATTATGCCATCTGAAGAGAATAAAACTTATTTCTTTTGCCAATGAAAAACTAATTTGTTGCGAACACGCTTATATTCCTCCTTGCGTTTCTCCTGATTTCTATTGATCTCATCTTCCAACTTTCTGCTATGGAGCCTAAACCAATAATTCGCAGGGATCATTTCTCCACTATGGTATTCCAGGCGATACATCATCTCAATACTTGGATTCTCCCTATCATTAAGGATGCGGCTCAATTTGGTTGTATGGATTTGTATGTCTGAGGCAAACTCCTTACGGGTCTTCTTCAGTAAATCAATATAATTTTTTAACTGATTAGAAAATGAAAAACTGTCTAGAAATGTGGATTGCTTAAAATAATCCTTCATCAACAGGCGCATCCGCATCAGTTCACTTCGAAGAATTTGTTGGTCGGAGCGATTCTTCATTTGTTCGAACCGAAGTCTTCTCATTTCCTCCTCCGCTTGTTCTTTTTCCTCCTCTGTCATAGCACTCCTAAAGACAAAGCTTTCTGCAATTTCTTTATCAGTCAGTGTTTTTCTGAGTTCTTCGTAGGTGGGTTCTTTTTTACTACTCATCTCCAAGATAATTGAATACTAATGATTGTGATACTTCTCCTTCAATAGCCAGATATCGTCCGTATCGGATAAAACCATAGACATCTATATAGTGATCAATTAATCGCGTTTTAGGTTCGAGGGAAACAAATCCATCATAGCCTCTTTTTATTGATAATTCTGCCGCAAATGCAATCAGACACCCAGCGATAAAGTCTATTTCTTTGCCTTTCCCTTGATATGGTTTAGCAATTTCAAGGAGATTCAAGTGAATACGATTATCATGAGGCATATCTATTAAAGACATGAGACCAAGTATTGTGTTATCATCTGATAACAAATAAATCTTGTATACTTCATAATCCAGCTCGGTTTCCCAATCAAATGAGAATCCAGGATCTTTACGAATTACAGGATAATCTTTCCTTGCGACTTCATCAATTTCGGCTTCTAATGAACTTCAAGTAGGCAGGTGTTTAAGCTTCATGGTGTTAATTTTTTGCTTCATAAAAATAAGCAATTGAGTTTACGAAATCAATAAACTACAGAAATAATTTTACGCAACCGTCTTTTTAAAAATAGTTAAATTTAGACTTCACAAGTTCTGAAATCCCTGTTTGTACTCATTACTAATTAATAGAAAAGTGAAACTCCTTATCTCGCAAAAGCCAATATTAATCGCTGTTAATTGATAAGCAGGTTTAACAACATCCACCAATAAATACCCATATTGCAGCAAATTGCTCCCAATCCATCCTCCCCATGCCCACAACAACGCGCATCAATCTCTTGTCTACCCCACGCAATGTGTCCACAGCCTTCATGTACTCATTTGCTTCGAGAGAGGATGTTTGTGCCGTAGATGAACCCTTTTATGCGCCGTGGTTAATTGCCACAGGGGTGCAACATCCCGGTCGGGAGGAAACCCTTGATGCCTATGAACAGGATGCACAGAAAGTGATCGATGCTCTCCTACATCAGGATTTCGGCAAGCCTGTATTATTCGTCAAAAATATGTGTCCACAATTGGTGGGGGTTCCATGGGATTACATGACACAAATGAAGAATGTGATCTTCATTCGTGAACCCGCCAAAGCCATCATCTCTTATGCCAAGGTATTCGAACCAGATGCACAGGAAATGGGCACATTGACCCAATTGGAGATCTTTCATTTTCTTCAACAACAAGGCTGTCCTCCCATTGTGCTCAATTCCGCTGAATTGCTCAAGAACCCCAGAGAAGTCTTGACAACCCTTTGTGATCAGCTTGATATTCCCTTCGATCCAGCCATGCTTCGATGGGAAGCTGGTCCCAAAGTCATAGATGGCGTCTGGGCCAAATACTGGTACGGCAATGCACATGCTTCCACAGAATTCCGAACAAGCAGGACAAAGACTCCTGTTCCTGAAATCCCGGAACATCTGATTCCGCTATACAACCAATTACAACCTGCTTATGAAGAACTGGCTCAATACACGATCCGTGCCGAATAAAAAGCTACCCATCCGCGCATTTATTCCAACGGGGATCATGGCAGGTGTGATGCTTTCTCTTGGGCTGTTTTTATACCTATTTGCTGATACTGAGATCTTTTGGGAGGGATTTCTGTCTATGCTATTCTTTTATTGTATCATCTTCTTCATTGGCAGCTATGTGGCAGCTCGGAAAAGCGGGAAAGGGACAGAGGAAGATGTGATGCTTGCAGGTCGGTCTATCCCGCTTTGGATTGCCATATTTACGATGAGTGCCACCTGGATCGGTGGGGGCTATATCAATGGGGCAGCGGAAGCTACTTTTAGTTCCGGATTGGTTTGGGTTCAAGCTCCCTGGGGATATGCCATCAGTTTGATCATTGGAGGCTTGTTCTTTGCAAAAAAAATGCGACGGTATCAATTCCGCACGATGTTGGACCCACTGGCTCAGCGCTTTGGAGAGAAGACCGCCTCGCTTTTCTTTTTTCCGGCTTTGGCTGGGGAAATATTCTGGACAGCGGCCCTGCTTTCTGCACTTGGTTCTACCTTCGGTCTGATTATGGGGCTGGATTTCCAAAGTTCGATCATCCTCTCGGCTGTTATTGCCATTGCTTATACAGCTTTGGGAGGGCTATGGGCTGTTGCACTGACAGATATCGTCCAGATGATTTTGCTTTTTCTCGGTTTGTTCCTGACCCTTCCCTTTGCCTTTGACTTTGTCGGTGGCTGGGATCATGCCTGGGCAACCTATCAAGAGAACTTTGGGGCTGCAGCCTCTATTTTTCCTTCCAGGGAAGCCCTCGGTTCTTCTTACTGGAATTGGTGGGATTATGCCTTTCTGCTCATTTTCGGAGGAATCCCATGGCAGGTCTACTTTCAACGAGTCTTGTCTGCAAAGGATGAGAACACTGCGCGAAATTTGTCTATCATTGCTGGACTCGTCTGTCTTATTGCAGCCATTCCTCCCATCATGATAGGCGTGATAGGTAGTGTAGCGGATTGGAGCAGTATTGGAGGCATTCCGGAGAATAGCCTGGAGATTCTTCCTTCTATCATGAAGTCCATGACACCAACCCTCGTTGCCACGATAGGGTTGGGAGCTGTAGCCGCAGCGGTGATGTCTTCTACCGATTCGTCTATTCTCTCTTCCTCCTCCATGGCTAGTTGGAATGTGTATCGCCCTTTGTTCAACCCGAGCATCAGTTCTGAGCAATTGGCGAAGGTCATCAAATCCTGTATCTGGATCATCGGCATTGCCGCCACCCTGATTGCCCTACAAATCAAGAGCATCTATGCCCTTTGGTATCTGTGCAGCGATTTTGTGTATTGTTTGCTCTTCCCGGCATTGGTTTGTGCTTTGTTTGACCCAAAAGCCAATCGCATTGGGGCAATTGCTGGGCTGGGTGTAGCTGCGATCCTGCGATTTGGGGGAGGAGATGCCACCTTGGGCATTCCTACATTCATTGACTATCCCATGATAGATCCCGCAGAAGAAATGCTGAACGGGCTTCGAACAACGGTCTTATTTCCATTCAGAACCCTTGCCATGTGTTCAGGATTGCTGACGTCCCTTCTTGTATCAAGAGTTAGCCAAAGACATTCCCAGCCTTTGCCATTGAGGCGGATGGAGGAATGAAACTTAGGCCAAAAGAAGGGTTTTGGAAAAAACCCTTTATGAAAAGGCTACCATAAACGAATGACATACAGAAAAACTTACAGATATTGATCATCTTGTCAGTCGAATCATTAACAACCAAAAACCATTCAGACATACTCACCAATAATTAGAAAAACTCAATCAACATGAATCTTTCCTCCTTCCTTCATACAGCAGGCAGTCTCCTTGTGTTGCTGTTGATCTATGGGACACTCACTGCTCAACCCATAAGCCTCAATTCCCCCAATCAAAGACTAAGTGTGGAAGTTAGTATATCTGACAACATATCCTGGAAGGTCAGCCTGAACGATGCAACTGTCATAGAGCAAGCACAGATCTCCATGGATATGGGCAATGGCAGAGTCCTTGGGATGAAGCCCAAACTCAAAAAGAAGAAGACCGAAAGTCTAACTGAGGAGATTCACGTAGCAGTGCCAAACAAAGATGCTTTGATCAATAGCAGTTATAATCAGCTGAGTATGCGGTTCAAGGGAGATTATCAGGTGATCTTCCGCGCTTATGATGATGGGATCTCCTATCGATTTGTGGATGAGGATAAAGAATCAACAATCGTCCTCAATGAAGAAATGGGCCTGACATTCTCTGACAATGCCTCCACCTATTTCCCCTGGGAGGAATCGATGTATTCCCACAATGAGCGGCTTTACAATCACACAGACATTACTCAACTGAAAAATGGTGATTTTTGTAGCCTCCCTGTCATGTTCGAGAGCGGAAAGACCAAAGTCCTGTTCACAGAAGCTTCCCTTCACAATTACCCTTGCATGTTTCTGGCCAAAGGGGAAGGAAATACCATGACAAGCACCTTTCCCAAATATGTATTGGAAGCCGAGCCTAATAAAGATTTTTGGCCGGATCGGAATCAAACGATCACCAAAGAGGCAGACTACATTGCCAAAGTCTCCGGAGAAAGAGCCTATCCCTGGCGCGTCTTTATCATCAGTGATGATGACCGGACCTTTGTAGAAAGCAATTTGGTCACCCAGCTATCAGGAACATCCAAAATTGAGGATCCTTCCTGGATCAAACCTGGAAAAGTGGCCTGGGATTGGTGGAATGCGAACAATATCTATGGGGTGGATTTCCGAGCGGGAATCAATCAGGAAACCTACAAATACTACATCGATTTTGCTTCCAAAAATAATATTGAATACATCATTCTGGATGAAGGATGGACCAAGTCTACCACAGAAATATATGAATCCAATGATGAGCTGGATATCCCCGAGTTGGTCAAATATGGCAAATCCAAAAATGTAGATATCATTCTCTGGGTATTGTGGAAACCTCTGAACGATGATCCTGAAGGTCTCATCAAACTCTACAGTGGTTGGGGAGCGGCAGGAATCAAAGTAGATTTCATGCAGCGAAGCGATCAGTATGTTGTGCAATCCTATGAAGTCATTGCGGAGATTGCGGCCAGATATCAATTTTTGGTAGATTATCACGGTGCCTTCAAACCAGCAGGCATCGAGCGGGTCTGGCCCAATCTGGTTAGCTATGAAGGCGTGATGGGAAATGAGCAAAATAAGTGGGAAGTATCTCAGTTTGACTATTCCAAAACCCCTTTCCCGGTTAACCCTGAGCACAATGTCACCATTCCATTTATCAGAATGGCTGCGGGACCAATGGACTTCACTCCAGGGTCCATGACCAATCTCAATCGGGTAGATTTTACTTCCTTAGGCACTCCGGATTCTGAAGTACAAAGCAATATGACTGCTTTCTTTTCTAGACCTATGACTTTGGGATCAAGAGCCCATCAAGTCGCTATGTATGTGGTGTTTGAATCTCCTGTCCAAATGATGTGTGAATCCCCAACCATCTATTACAA
This sequence comes from Bacteroidota bacterium, assembly GCA_039029315.1. GTDB lineage: Bacteria > Bacteroidota > Bacteroidia > J057 > J057 > JBCCCJ01. Next base: position 45,904 of record JBCCGK010000082.1, read on the forward strand.
AGAGCAGGAAACCGTCGATTTCATCACACAAATCCCTACCACCTGGGACGAAACAGTCGTACTAGAAGCGGCTGTAGCGGACTACATTGTTCTGGCCAGAAGAAAGGGAGATAGCTGGTATCTGGGAGCGATGACAGATTGGACAGCCAGAGAATTTGACATTGAGTTATCATTCTTGGGGGAAGGAGAATATGACATGCAAGTATTCAAGGATGGTGTGAATACCGACAGAAATGCCATGGACTACAAATTTGAACAAACGACCGTTCAGAAGGAGTCGAAGGTTCACATGAGTTTGAGTTCAGGAGGCGGCTATTCTGCCATCATCACAAAGAAATAATTCCCTATGAAAAACATCGACAGAAGAGATTTTCTCAAAAAAACATCCTTATCTGCTGCTGCGATTGCCACTGTATCTGGTCTGGCAGCACGTTCTATAGTAGGACCAGAAAGGGAAGCAGGCACCCTATACATGGGCGGTTTTGCTGCACCAAAATTGGAGACGATCCGCACAGCTTTCATCGGCGTGGGGGCACGTGGTCCCAGTCATCTGCGCTTTTTGTCCAAGCTAGAGGGGGTAGAGATTGTGGCTATTTCAGATTTGTATGAGGACAAAGTCAAGGCTCAACTAGACTTCTGCAAGAAGGTAGGCAAAGGAAAACGGCATCAGAACATTGCGGCCTATTATGGAGGGGAAGACAAATGGAAGCAAATGCTGCAAGAAGTCAGGCCCGATGTCGTATTCATCTGTACCAACTGGGTCAATCATGCTCCTATGGCCATAGAAGCCATGGAACAAGGCGCACATGCCTTTGTAGAAGTTCCGATGGCTGTGACATTAGAAGAAATGTGGGACATTGTCATCACCTCAGAGCGGACGCAGAAGCATTGTATGATGATGGAAAATGTCAACTATGACCGGGATGAATTGATGTTTCTCAATATGTGTCGACAAGGCGTTCTTGGAGAATTGTTGCATGCAGAAGCTTCCTACATCCATGAACTCCGTGGCCAAATGAATCAGGTTGAGCGCGGAACAGGATCATGGCGAACGCTGCATTATGCCCATCGAAACGGAAATCTCTACCCAACACATGGGCTCGGTCCTGTGGCACAATACATGAATCTGGGCAGAGGAGATGATAATTTTGGCAGTCTGGTCTCCTTCTCTACCCCAGCATTGGGAAGACAGAAGTATGCCCAAAAGAATTATCCTGCTGACCACAAATGGAACCAACTGGACTATAAGGGCGGCGATCTGAATACGTCCATCATCAAGACTACCCTTGGCAGAACCATCATGGTCCAATGGGATGAAACCAGCCCTCGACCTTACTCTCGCCTGAATCTGGTACAGGGAACCAAAGGAACGCTCGCTGGGTTTCCGACACGAGTTGCCCTGGAAGGGGGTGTCAAGGGAGCCACCGACAGTCATCACGAATGGGTGCAGGGAGAGAAATTGCAATTGCTGTACGAGACATATGACCATCCACTGTACAAGCGATTAAGCCAAACTACCAAGGACAGCGGACATGGCGGGATGGATGGCATGATGGCATATCGGATTGTGGAATGCCTTCGAAATGGAGAGCCACTGGACCAGAATGTCTATGAAGGCTGCTTCTGGAGTGCTGTAAGTCCCTTGAGCGAACGTTCCGTAGAACAAGGCGGGGCACCTCAGGCTTTCCCTGACTTTACCCGAGGTGGCTGGAAGGAGACAGATCCACTACAGATTATCAGCTAAAACTTGTATCTATGAGACCTCTCATGGAGATGATCATGGGGAGTTTTGCTCCTCATGCATTCCTTTACAGTCATTGAGTAAGAGAATCATGGACAGCCGATTTTCTGTGGTGTGCTTCTCCCGAATTCAGGGAAGGACATATTCGGATCAAGCCATCTGTCAGGGGAGGACATTCTTTGCTTCACCTCATTGTAGGGGGAGGATTGGAAACAGCCAGGAAATCCTTTTATTTTTGGTAGTGGTTCAACTGTAATGCAAATCTTCTGACAGAATATTTGTAGAGATGATCGGCAGACCATCTCTCGCTTTGCCTATCGTAGATAGGAAGGCATCCGCTTCGATAACATTCCACATTGCCATGGTCTGCCGATCATTGCTACGTACCGATGACAGCCTTACATGTATTGCACTTCCTATTTTTTTTACTCACCTCCAACTGAAAAGGGATAAGGATGAAACAAATCAAAAACAGCCTGCTCATTATTGTTTTGGTATTTGGCACCTACACTTCTTGCAGAACGCAAAGCAGAGATACTCCCAATCTGATCATCATCCAAACAGACGAACACAATTTTCGGACGCTTGGGTGCTACAGGGATTATCTGCGCCATGACCAGGCACATATGTGGGGAGAAGGCAATCTTGTCGAAACCCCCAACATAGACTTTTTGGCAAAAAATGGTGTATTGTTTACCAAATTTTATGCAGCCGCACCAGTTTGTTCTCCCTCCAGAGGAAGTTTTATTTCCGGTGTATATCCCCAGAATAATGGAGTTCCCAAAAACGATGTCCCCTTGAATGATGATGTCATTACTTATGCAATGATATTGCAACAAAAGGGGTATAAAACCGGCTTTATGGGCAAATGGCACCTGGATGGAACAGGCAAACCTCAATGGGAACCCAAGCGAAAATTTGGCTTTGAAGACAACAAATATATGTTCAACCGCGGGCATTGGAAAAAAATAGAAGATGGTCCGAATGGTCCTCGGATCGCTGCGAGGAACAAAGAGGGAAAGCCGTCTTATTTTCTGAAAAATGCAGATGAAAAATCCTATACCACCGATTTTCTGATTGATAGAGGGATCGATTTCATCGCAAAAAACAAACATCATCCCTTTAGTCTGTATATCAGTTTGCCCGACCCACATGGACCAGACCGCATTCGCCCTCCATATGATAACATGTATCAGCATATGAAGTTCAAAGCGCCTGTCACCTACAACAAGCCCGAAGAAGGGGTTCCCTCTTGGGCCAAACAAGCCAGGAAAGCTGGTCTGGATCAGTCGCAATATTTTGGGATGGTCAAATGTATTGATGACAACATTGGAAAATTGATTTCCTTTCTCCGAAAACATGAACTGCTTGAACACACCATCATTGTGTTCACCTCCGATCATGGAGATTTGCGTGGCGAACATCACAAACACAACAAGGGCAATCCCTTGGAAGCTTCAGCCAAAATTCCTTTTATTGTGTATTATCCAAAAAAGATTCCTCCCGCTTCGGTTGTGAAGAATGCCTTCAATACTGTGGACTTCTCTCCCACCCTCTTGCGATTCATGGGATTCGATGTTCCCGAAAGCATGAAAGGCAGAGACTTTTCAGAGATATTGACAGACCCAAGCAAGCAGGAAGCCTGGGAGGACATTGCCTTTATGAGAAATGGTGGCACGGCAGAGAATGGACAATGGGTTGCAGCAGTAACATCCAGATATAAACTGGTTATTTCCAAACAAGATGATCCCTGGCTCATAGATATGAATACTGACCCACATGAATTGACCAATTTTTTTAGGAATGCTGCGTACAAAAAAATTGCGATGGATCTGGCTATGCAGTTGAAACATTATGCAGACACACATGCCGATCCCTTTTTGGCAGGCACAAAAATGGCTACAGACCTGGACAAGATATCTACAGGTAAATTTTGAGGAATATCCAGTGGCGATCTGACTGAATCCCTAATCTAGAAAAATTATGCATAACTCACTCCTGTTCAGAACACTCCCTTTCTTCTTCATTGGAATGCTGGTCCTGACAGCATGTTCTCCAGATGGTAAACAAAAGCAACAAGCACCCAATATCCTGTTTATCCTCGCGGATGATCTTGGATATGGAGATCTTGCATCTTACAATCCAGATTCCAGAATCCCCACCCCCAATCTCGACCAACTCGCCAGGGAAGGCATGCGCTTTACTGATGCCCACAGTCCTTCCACTGTATGCACCCCGACCCGGTATAGCATTTTGACCGGCCGCATGGCTTTTCGCACAGGCATGCGCGGTGTATTTGTCGGGGCAAAGGGACCATGTCTGATCGATGCAGATCGCCTGACATTGCCACAAATGCTCCGCAATGAGGGCTATGCCACAGCATGTTTCGGCAAATGGCATGTCGGCATGACCTTTTTTGATCAACAAGGCGATACCATCAAAGATGGTGGGGTGGATGGTGTGCGCCAGATCGATTATAGCCGCTCTATTCCCGATGGCCCAATTCATCGAGGGTTTGACCGTTTTTTTGGAACGGTTTCTTGTCCGACGACAGACTGGCTCTATGCCTATGTCGATGGAGACCGGATTCCTGTACCTCCCACTCAATTGCTCGACAGAACGCAGCTGCCCAAGCATCCTTATGCCAATGATTGCAGACCTGGTATGGTCGCAGATAATTTCAATCATGAAGAGGTGGACCTTGTTTTTTTGGAAAAGAGTAAGGAATTTCTGGAACAGCACGTCCAGAACTCTCCTGATCAGCCATTTTTTCTCTATCATTCCATGCAAGCCGTTCACCTTCCTTCCTTTGCTGCGGATCAATTCAAGGGCAAAACCGAGTCCGGCCCACATGGAGATTTTATCTTTGAAATGGACTACATCATGGGCGAACTGCTTCAGACACTTGATCGATTGGGCTTGACAGACAATACCATTGTGATGTTTGCCAGCGACAATGGACCAGAAGTTCCGACAGTGTTGGATATGCGAAAAAGCTATAAGCATGATGGAGCCACACCCTGGCGTGGCGTCAAACGCGATCAGTGGGAGGGAGGACATCGTACGCCATTTATTGTTCGCTGGCCGGGGCAAGTGCAGCCCAATACGAGCAGTGATCAATTGCTGAGTCTCACTGATGTCATGGCTACTTGTGCCGAGATTGTGGGTGTTCAAATCCCTAACAATGCCGCAGAGGACAGCTACAACATGCTTCCGGCACTCCTTGGCACCCAAGGCAATACAGCCGTCCGACAATATCTTCTGGAACAGACCATTTCTCTGGACATGTCGATTCGCGATGGACATTGGAAGTATCTGGACCACAAGGGCTCCGGTGGCAATAATTATGATCGGGAAGGGGAATGGGGCATGGCTCCCTACAAGATCGAGGATACAGATCCTGATGCTCCCGGACAGTTGTACAATTTGGAGGAAGATCCTGGAGAAACCGTCAATGTGTATAGCCAATACCCGGACAAAGTGGCTGCGATGAAAGAGAAGCTGGAGGCCTTCAAAACAAGTGGACGGAGTGCTCCCCTATAGAAAGATTGGAATTTGAAAAGAGGAAGGACTGATTTTGGCTTTCCCCAATGGCAGATCTTCGATTGACTGCCTCTCTATTCATGAGGAATCGCGTGCTATTTCGAACAAAAAAAAATCGATAAGCACCTGAAAATTTGACACGGTTAAGTGAATACTCTCGCACTGCATGAAGTTAACGTCACGGCTACACGCTGTGCGCCGCGAAGCAAGCATAGCGACGGATAGCCGATGTTGAACGAAGCCGCTAAGCGGCAGCTTGTTTGTGAATATAGCGAAAATAGGCTTTCGTGATGATCATGTATCACCATTAATCATCAAACAAATGAAAGCCACTGTAGATTCTATTTCAGGCCTTGGGGCCCTCATGGATCGTTTATCTGGCCAGATGCTTTTGGCAGGTCGTGCAGAAAGTACCCTTGTCTGTTACGGTCGCGTTGTGCGCGATCTATGTGTAAAGATAGGCAAACTTCCCGATCAGATGGACCAGGATGAGATCGAGGATTATCTTCTGGGCCTCAAAGGTCGTCTGAGCGAAAGCACCTGGCACCTTCATATTTGTGGGATTCGGTATCTATTTCGGGAAGTGTATGGAGGGGAGCTTTCGTTGAACCTTCCTACTGCCAAACGCTCTCGCAGTTTGCCTGTGGTGCTCACGCACAAGGAACTTGGGCAGCTATTTGGAGGCTGCAAGAGCTTGAAGCATAAGTGCATCTTCCGCTTGGCTTATGGTTCTGGCATGCGCTCGAATGAGCTTCGCTTGCTGCGGATTGCGGATGTAGACTCTGGTTCGATGCAACTTCGGATCGAGCAGGGCAAAGGTCGTAAAGATCGCTACACAGTTTTACCCAGCAGTGTGCTGGCGGACTTGCGGACCTATTATCTGGCCGCTCGTCCCAAGGTCTATCTGTTCAATGGTCAGCAAAAAGGCCAGCCCCTTGCCAAACGCTCATTGCAACATGCGCTGGATAAAGCCCTTCGCCGCTCTGGCATTGCCAAAAATGCCACCATGCACACCCTGCGGCACAGTTTTGCGGTCCATGCGATCGAAGATGGGATGGACATTTTGAGCTTGCAACACCTGCTTGGTCATGCCGATCTGCAGACCACCTTGCTCTAGCTGCGCATTGCTCAGCCTCCCCGGAGTGAGAACTTCTCTCCGCTGGATCTGTGGCCATGACCCGGCCCAAGCATGAAGTAGCACAGATCATCCGGGCCTATGGACAAGACTTTATCAAGCAATATCCCCAATCTACCCATCATCTGCGGACCCTTCAGGCGCTGAGTCAATGTAGAACGGCTAGTCTGGGTGGTCATTTGGACCGGTGCGATAGCTGCGGCCGCGATCGGATCAGCTACAACTCTTGCCGAAATCGGCACTGCCCCAAATGTCAGGGGCTTGCTCGTGAACGCTGGATGCGGGCACGGGAAGCAGAACTCTTGCCCGTGCCCTACTTCCATCTGGTTTTCACCCTGCCCCATCAGCTCAATCCGCTCTGTCTGGCTCATCCTGAGATGATGTACCCGATGCTCTTTTGCTGCGCATGGCAGACGGTGCAGACCTTTGCAGCCGATCACAAGTATCTGGGAGCGAGAACTGCCATGACAGCCATTCTCCACACATGGGGCCAAAACCTTAGTCTCCATCCCCATATTCATGCCATCGTGCCGGGCGGGGGCATCACTGAGGCAGGCAAGTGGAAAACGGCCAAGGGAGAGGACAAGTTCCTCTTCCCGACAAAGGCGATGAGCATCCCGATTCTTCGGGATCGAGCTAAATTTAGCCAGGCACTGACAAAGCTATGGAAGAGTGGCAAACTCACTGATAAGGGAGTGGGCCAGCAGCCCAAGACCCAGGAGGACTTCGCCAGGCTGCGCCAGAGTCTCTATCGAAAATCCTGGGTGATCTATGCCAAACGCCCCTTTGCAGGACCCAAGCAGGTAGTTGAGTATCTGGGCCGTTACACCCATCGAATCGCCATCTCCAATCATCGGCTCGAAGAAGTGAAAGATGGCAAGGTGCAATTTGTGTACAAAAACTATCGCAAGAACGGCAAAAAAGGCTCCATGCGCCTCGATGCAACCGAGTTCCTGCGGCGATTTGCCCTCCATATCCTTCCACATCGCTTTGTCAGAATCCGACACTACGGCTTCCTGGCACCCAACTTGAAAGGTGAAGCACTAGCATCGATCAGACAACAACTGGGCATCCCTGCCTCAGAACCAAAAAACGACCTAGACTGGAAAGCCCTGCTCAAATCCGCAACGGGTATCGATATCGATCAGTGTCCTAGATGTAAATCGCGGACTATGAGAATGATACATGAGTTGCCAAGAGCACCATCAAGGCATAGACTTATTCCTGTTTGAAAGTGCCCCCTGATCCTTCAGCGTGGTCAAATTCCCTATGCCTTGCATCCTGTTTTGACCTCATTCAATGTGAAATATGACCACAAATGGCTGGTATGCGAAGTATATTCACACCTCCTTTCCCAACAAATCCCGCATCATCCCGAAGCTCAAACCCCTCAAGCAAAACCAACCATCCCTTTTAACTCCATAGCATGACATCCACTGCTTGGCATTCGTTCAACAATGCCAATA
>JBCCGK010000083.1:0-52653 GCA_039029315.1 Bacteroidota bacterium
AGTGGGAACCCGCAGCAGATTCTGGCAGTACGTATATCGCAGGCGGCGGGATTGACATTACTGGAAATCAAATCAGCAATACAGGCGATACCGATGCCAGTGATGATATCACCAATACGACTACCGCAGGCGGCGATTTGGCAGGCACTTATCCCAATCCTACAGTGAATGCCCTACAGGGACGAGCGGTTTCAACATCAGCCCCTTCTACAGGAGAGATTTTGAAATGGAGTGGCACCGAATGGGAGCCAGCAGCCGATTCTGGTAGCACTTATATTGCGGGAGGCGGCATTGACATTACTGGAAATCAGATTAGCAATACAGGCGATACTGATGCCAGTGATGATATTACTACCTCCACCAGCGCGGGAGGAGACTTGAATGGCACCTATCCGAATCCAACTGTGGACGCCTTACAAGGTCGTGCAATTTCTACAGCTACTCCTGCCACAGGAGAAGTCCTGAAGTGGAGTGGTACTGAGTGGGAACCCGCAGCAGATTCCGGGACAACCTATACGGCTGGAGCTGGAATTAGCATTGTTGGGACACAAATCAGCAATACCGGCGATACGGATGCCAGTGATGACATTACCAACACAACCACAGCAGGTGGCGACTTGAGTGGGACGTATCCCAACCCAACAGTGAATGCCTTACAAGGCCGAGCTGTCTCCACCTCAGTTCCTTCATCCGGGGAAATTCTCAAATGGAGTGGCACTGAATGGGAACCAGGCTCAGATTCAACTACAACCTATACAGCAGGTAGTGGAATAAGCATTGTTGGCACACAAATCAGTAATACAGGTGATCCCGATGGAAGCGATGACATCACTACTTCAACAACAGCAGGGGGAGATCTGAATGGGATCTATCCCAATCCCACAGTGGATGCGATTCAAGGACAAGCCATCTCAACAGCTATTCCCGGAACTGGAGAAGTTTTGAAATGGAGTGGAACGGAATGGGAGCCGACCGAAGACTCCACTGTCAGCTATACTGCTGGAAGTGGGATTAGCATCGTCGGAGACCAGATTAGCAATACAGGTGATACCGACGGAAGTGATGACATCACAACCTCTACCGCAGCGGGTGGGGATCTTACGGGCACCTATCCCAATCCAACCGTAAATGCGATCCAGGGACAAGCGGTCTCAACAGCCGTTCCTGCGACAGGCGAAATCTTGAAATGGAGTGGCACAGAGTGGGAACCAACGGAAGACTCAACAGTGAGTTATACTGCTGGAAGTGGGATTAGCATTGTCGGAGATCAGATCAGCAATACAGGTGATACCGACGGAAGTGATGACATCACAACCTCTACCTCGGCTGGTGGGGACCTCAGCGGCACCTATCCCAACCCAACAGTAGATGCAATCCAGGGACAAGCGATCTCAACGGCGACTCCCGCATCAGGCGAAATTTTGAAATGGAGTGGTACTGAGTGGGAACCAGGTTCAGACTCTACCACGACTTATACAGCAGGTGGCGGAATTAGCATAGTTGGAACCCAAATCACAAATACGGGCGATACGGATGGCAGTGATGACATCACCACCTCAACTGCAGCTGGTGGGGACCTCAACGGCACCTATCCCAATCCAACAGTGGATGCTTTACAGGGAAGAGCCATTTCAACTGCTACCCCTGCTTCTGGCGAAGTCTTGAAGTGGAGTGGGACAGAATGGGAACCAGCAGCAGATTCGGGGACAACCTATACAGCAGGTGGCGGAATTAGCATCGTTGGGACACAAATCAGCAACACAGGTGATACGGATGCCAGTGATGATATTACCAATACAACCACAGCAGGTGGCGACTTGAATGGTACCTACCCGAACCCAACGGTAGATGCTTTGCAGGGAAGAGCCATTTCTTCAGCTACCCCATCTTCTGGTGAAATCTTGAAGTGGAGTGGGACAGAATGGGAACCCGCTGCTGATTCTGGAAGTACCTATACAGCAGGTGGCGGAATTAGCATTGTCGGGAACCAAATCAGTAATACTGGGGATACAGACGGGAGTGATGATATTACAAATACGACGGCAGCTGGAGGAGATTTAAATGGTACCTATCCCAATCCCACAGTGGATGCCTTGCAAGGACGAGCTATTTCTACGGCTACGCCAGCGATCTCTGAGGTGCTGACATGGAGTGGGACTGAATGGGAACCAGGGACCGTCAATGTGGATGATGCAGATGCCGATCCCTCCAATGAAATTCAGACCCTCTCTGTAACGGGATCAACCCTGAGTCTCAGCGGTGCGAATTCTGTGAACATTCCTACCTATAGCGGAGGCACTGGAATTTCAATCACAGGCTTGACCATTACCAATACAGGAGATACCGATGATTCAGATGATATTACTACATCGACTTCTTCTGGAGGAGACTTAAATGGACTATTTCCTAATCCAAATGTTGTTGGCTTGCAAGGATTTCCAGTTGCAGGAACGACACCAAGCAATACACAAGTACTCAAATGGACCGGAGCTACATGGACACCAAGTGCTGATTCCGTGATCGATGATGATGCTGATCCAACCAATGAGATCCAGGGCCTATCCTTGACCGGGAACAAACTTAGCATCAGCGGTTCTACGGATTCAGTGACACTTGGGACAGTTGGAGCAGTATATTCTGCTGGTCCAGGTATTGATATCAATGGCTCCAATGCAATCAGTAATACTGGCGACCGAGATTCAACGGATGATATTACCAATACCACTGTCGCAGGAGGAGATTTAAGCGGCCTATATCCCAACCCATCCGTGGCGAGGATTCAGAATAATCCTGTGGTTGCAGGCATACCATCAACCAATGATGTGCTGAAGTGGGATGGAAGTCAATGGGATTTTGATTCGGATACAGATACTGATTCCAGCAATGAACTTCAGTCCTTGTCCCTAACTGGGATTACACTCAGTATCTCGGATGGGAATTCTGTCAATTTACCATATGTAGGAGGTGCGGGGATTGCTTTGTCAGGAGCGACAATTATAAATATTGGCGATACAGATGCTTCCGATGATATCACGACTTCTACCTCTGCAGGTGGAGATCTTGACGGGACTTATCCCAATCCCACAGTAGATGCGATTCAAGGGAGAGATGTGGTGAATGTAACCCCCAGTACTGGAGAGGTATTGAAATGGAATGGAAGCCAGTGGGAACCGTTGCCAGATTCTGGAAGTACCTATTCCGCAGGTGCCGGGATTTCTATTGTCGGAGCACTGATTACCAATACCGGAGATACAGATGACAGTGATGATATCACGACATCTACCTCAGCTGGTGGGGATTTGAATGGTACATATCCCAACCCTGATGTTGTAGCATTGAGAGGAAATAGTCTTTCAACCACTTCTCCTTCCAATGAAGACATACTCAAATGGAACTCTACCACAAGTGAATGGACACCGGGTGCTGATTCTGTAAATGTGTATACCTCTGGAGGTGCTGGTTTGACAGTTAGTGGATTGACCATTACCAATACCGGGGATACGGATGGGACGGATGATATCACAAATACGACAACCGCCAATGGCGACTTATCAGGAACCTATCCCAATCCGACTGTGGATGGATTACAAGGGCGTGCTGTTTCCTCTAACCTCCCACTGAACAATGAAATCCTAAAGTGGGATGATGGAATAAGTACATGGGTACCAGGCAATGATTCTGTCAATGTCTACACCGCTGGTGCGGGTGTGAGTATTACAGGCCTGACCATCACTAATACTGGAGATCCAGATGGATCGGATGACATCACAAATACGACAACTGCCAATGGCGACTTATCTGGAACCTATCCCAACCCAACTGTGGATGGATTGCAAGGACGTGCTGTGTCCTCTAACCTGCCACTGAACAATGAAATCCTGAAGTGGGATGATGGAATTAGCACATGGGTACCCGACAATGATTCAGTTAACGTTTACACCGCTGGTGCAGGGGTCAGTATTACAGGTCTGACCATCACCAATACTGGAGATGCAGATGGATCGGATGATATCACCAATACAACAACCGCCAATGGCGACTTGTCTGGGACCTATCCCAATCCAACCGTTGATGGGATACAGGGACGTGCTGTTTCTTCCAACCTTCCAGTGGACAATGAAATCTTGAAGTGGGATGATGGCAGCAGTACCTGGATACCAGACAATGATTCTGTCAACGTCTATACAGCAGGTGCAGGAGTCAGCATTACAGGGCTGACCATCACCAATACCGGTGATGCCGATGGGTCTGATGATATCACCAATACCACTACTGCCAATGGCGACTTGTCAGGAACCTACCCCAATCCGACCGTTGATGGGATACAGGGACGTGCTGTTTCTGCAACTCTGCCTGTAGACAACGAAATCTTGAAATGGGATGATGGTACAAGCACATGGGTGCCAGACAATGACTCTGTCAATGTCTACACTGCAGGTGCAGGGGTCAGCATCACTGGATTGACAGTAACCAATACTGGAGATACAGATGGTTCTGATGATATTACCAACACCACTACTGCCAATGGCGACTTGGACGGAACGTATCCCAACCCAACCGTCGATGGAATTCAGGGACGGGCTGTTTCTGCCAATGTGCCACTTGACAATGAAATCCTGAAGTGGGACAATGGTGCCAGTACATGGGTTCCAGACAATGATTCTGTCAATGTCTACACCGCAGGCGCAGGTCTTAGTATTACTGGTCTGGCAATCACCAATACTGGGGATACTGATGGAAGTGATGACATCACGACCTCCACGGTTGCGAATGGTGATTTGGATGGAACGTATCCCAACCCGACAGTTGACGGTATTCGTGGTCAGGGAGTCTTAAGCACGACGCCTGAAACTGCCGAGGTTCTTCGCTATGATGGAACCAATTGGGGGCCTGATACCTTAAGTACGGGAGATCTGTTAGCTGATATGAGCCTGATTCCAGATCAGGACAATACGATTGATTTGGGAAGCAGCACCAATGCTTGGAGAGATGTTTTTTCTTTCAATACAGTAACAGTAACCTCTGACCGTCGTGAAAAAGAAGAAATCCAGCCACTAACTTATGGAATGGAAGAGATCATGCAATTGAATCCTGTCTCCTATAACTGGAAGCGATTCCCAGACAAAGGGCGACAGCTCGGGTTGATCGCTCAGGAAGTAGCGCCTGTCATTGAAGAAGTGGTATCTGGTACGGCAATTTCTCAGCAGACTGCAAGCAAGGTGGCTGACAAGGAGCGTCTGGGTATTACCTATGGAGAGTTGATTCCTGTGATCATCAAAGGAATGCAAGAACAACAGCAAACCGTCGACAGACAGCAAGAAATCATCCAGAAACAAGAGGCGATGATTCAAGCGCTGGAAGCTCGATTGCAAGCTCTCGAACAACAAAATAAATAGGTCTAGCTATGAAATGCTATTTGATCATATATTGTGCATGCTTCCTGTCTTTGACAGGAGGCTTTGCACAGACAGATACCTTCGAAATTGAAAGAGAGCTGTTTCCTACCACGGGTTGGTTCTCCCAGGATCCAGCATCTGGTTTGAGCCTGTCCTATTCTGTAGGTGAAATGGTAATTGAGACGGTTGAGAGCCTTGGTGGAACACTTATCCTGACCCAGGGCTTCCAACAACCAGATGCTGATACCCTTGTAGGACTAGATCGATTGGAAATAGAACTCGATTATACGATTTATCCGAATCCTACTTCGGGTCCAATCACGATTGAGCTTCATTCCCCGCAGCCATTGATTATGTATCTTGCCATCTATGACTTGATCGGGCAAGCAACGAATGTGCCTATGCAGGAGGCGCGCTTTGTTGGACGGTTTGCCACTCAAATGGACCTCAGCGAATTATCTGATGGTGTGTATCTGCTGGCTATTTTGAATGAGGCGAAACAAATTGCCTATACCTTTCGGATTGAAAAATATTTTTGACCAATTTTGTCTTATGAATCGTTTGAGTTTGCTTCTGAAATATGTGTTCGCAACTGTTTATTGTGTAGGCATGTTACATCTTGCCCATGGACAAGAGTATCGAGGCTCCAGCAGCAAAGTTTCCCTGGACTTTGGGTATCCCAAGTTACAAGTGATGGATGATATCGAATTCCTCGATGAAAACAATGATAGCCAACTGAGTTCCAACGAGGCAATGTTGATCAGTTTTTCTGTAAAGAATATTGGAGAATATCCCGCAACCAATGTCAAAGTCCGACCTGAGGAGTTGAACAAGACCCCTGGACTCGATATCCCTGGAGAAATAGATCTGGGAGAGATCAAGGCAGGAGAATCCAAAAAGGTTGAGATCGGAATTGAAGGGAAGGAGACTCTCCGTAAAGGAACAGCCAGTTTTGTTTTTCGGATCATGGAAAATGGAGCCTTCCAAAACCTGTCTGTTCCTTATGTTGTGAATACCAAGCAATAATGCTTTTTAATTCTCTTTCTTTTGCAGTCTTTCTGCCAGTCGTCTTTGGGCTATACTGGATGCTGCAAAGAAAGAATCTGGTTTATCAAAATATCCTTCTATTGCTTTCCAGCTACTATTTCTATGGTAGCTGGAATGTTCGTTTTTTGGGCCTGATTGTTCTTAGCTCAGGTGTCGATTATGTGATCGGAAGAGCATTGGGACGGGAGGAAAATCCTCGAATCCGTAAGCTTTTGTTGGGCGTCAGTATTGCAGTCAATATTGGGTTGTTGGCGTTCTTCAAGTATATGAATTTCTTTCTGGAGTCCTTCATGGAATTGGGCAATTCTTTGGGATTCCAGATGGCGTTTGTTCCCTGGAACATTATTCTTCCTGTAGGGATCAGTTTTTACACATTTCAAACCCTTAGCTATACCATCGACATCTATCGCGGCAAACTCCAGCCAATTCAGGATCCCATATCTTTTTTCGCATTTGTGGCCTTTTTTCCCCAATTAGTTGCTGGTCCAATTGAAAGAGCCAGAGATTTATTACCACAATTTCTGAAGAAGCGGGAATTTGATTCAGATTTTGCTACAGAGGGCTTGCAACTCATCCTCTGGGGACTGTTCAAAAAGATTGTCATAGCCGATCAGATTGCCACCTACATCAATCCTGTTTTTGCGGACGTTGAGGCTTATTCTGGCATACCACTGATCCTTGCGAGCCTTGGATTTAGTATCCTTATCTATTGCGATTTCTCTGGCTATTCCGACATTGCCATTGGGACAGCCCGATTATTTGGGTTCCGGCTTACCATCAACTTTCGCGCCCCATATTTCGCTAGTTCGATTCGCGAATTCTGGAATCGGTGGCACATTAGCCTTTTCTCCTGGTTTCGAGACTATATCTACTTTCCTTTGGGGGGGAGTCGGGTCCGAAGAGGAAAATGGGTGTTCAATATCCTGCTGGTCTTTGGGGTTTCCGGTCTATGGCATGGAGCTGCCTTTACATTCATTGCTTTTGGCTTGGTTCATGGATTGTTGTATCTGGGCGAATGGAAGATTAATCAACTTTTTCCACAAAAAAGAAGGCTAACTCCCTGGATCAATGGATTGGTGACCTTTGTATTGGTCGTTTTGAGTTGGGTGCTGTTTCGATCTGAATCTATGGCAGATGCCCTATACATATACAGACATTTGCCCCAGGGATTGTGGGAACAACTCACCCAGCCTGATGTCTTCCTTGATGCGATATCTGCGGGTTTTTTTACGATTCGTGAAGGCATTTATATCTGGGCTTCTCTTGCTGTGTTCGTGTTATTTGAGGTAAAAATGAAAAGCGGAGATCCCACAGAATATTTTCGAAGCCTATCCCGGTCACGCAGATGGAGTGTAGTGTATGTCCTGACAGGATGGATCCTGATGTTTGGCGCATATGAAAAAGTGCAGGAATTTATCTACTTTCAATTTTAGCTATGAGAGGATTTCTACGGAAACTTGCCATATTCTTCTCCCCATTCTTGCTGGGAGGAATCCTCTTGTTTGTGCTGCCATATGAGACAGAATTTGCGTATTCTGCCATTGAAAAACACTGTAGGAATGGGAATTGGATTCAACATCGACTATTTGAATCTTCGACCAACATAGATGTCGCTTGCATTGGGACATCTCGTACCATGTGTGGCATCAGTGATCATCTGCTGGAGCAATCCCTGGCGAGGGATCAAGCGACCATGCATGTAGCTAATCTGGGCTTTGCAAGGCTTGGAAGATCCTTGCATTATGCTTTCGCCAAGGCCTTATTGACCCACCATCAGCCAAAGGTCTTGATTGTAGAAGTCCAAACAAAAGAAAGTCGCAATAGTCATTTAGATTTTCCGTATGTGGCCAATGCTTCAGATGTTCTCCTGGCGCCAGTTTTTATGAATGGGCAGTATGCAGCAGATATCTTTACAGCCAGTAAATTGCGATTTTTTTATTGGCGAGCGAGAATTTTGGGAGAAAAATGGACGATCGATTCTATGGATATTCATCGCACCCATAGCTTCATCCTGGGAGGTCCGCACTTGAACATTGATTCTGCTTACCTTCGTCCCCTTCCTTTATTGAATTCACCAAAAGGCTTGAAACAACAAGTTCACCGATTGAATCATCATTATCCGTATTGGTATTTGGCAAAAATCAAAGAAGCATGTGACAAGCGGGGAGTAGCTTTGCGATTTCTCTATTTACCCAATTGTAATGATGATCCCGCTCAACTTCCCATCGACCTGGACCAGTATCGCGAATGGGCAACTGTCTGGATGCCACCGGATACGATTATCCATCAATCCTCTACCTATATGGACCCGGATCATCTGAACGAAACCGGAGCTACCCAGCTGACAGAGTGGCTGGCACATCAGATTGCTCAAGATCCTGCCTTATGAGAGTGCGAACCCATATCCTCTGTTGCTGTGTGTGGATCTTTCCGATTCTTCTGCATGCACAACTCCAACTTCCAGACTTTCTGGGAGTTAGTGGAGGGCTGAGTCTATCGTTTGGAAGCACAATGAATCGGGTAGGCGTCAGCTTGCAAGGATACTATGTGAGAGATTTCGTTCAACTCAATCTTCAAGTCAGAGGGCATTACAACATCAGTAGTTTTGGGGCGCGACCTCGAATCCCTGGATGGGAACTTCAATCTGCCATTGGTGCAGTCGTCGGATTTGGACCCTCACTGGAGGATGATGCCAATCCTTTTTTGGGACCATTGAGTAATCAGACGACTCGACGATATGCGGTGGGGTATGCCTATCACGCCTATTTTGATCAAATGAAGTCTTCTCAGTTTGGTGGCTCTGCTGGTGTACATATCGAAAAATTCGAGATCATTACAGAAAATGATGCTCTTTCTGGATTGATTGACGATCGATTCAGAACAGGAGCTGTGCTGATGCGGTATCGGGTAGAAGATATGCAAATTGGAATCAGTTCTATTCTTTGGACAGGAGATACCCGATCCAAAGGGACATTCAAAGTGCGAGAAAGTGAATATCCAGCGAGATTCGGCTACAAAGACATCAGTGCAGGAACACATGGAAAATTTTCGCATGGCATTCTGGCGATACAGGCCCAAAGAAACCTGGGCTTCGGACAGATTGCCCAAGTGCAAGTCGGACTGGATTCAGAATGGGTTCGTCATGTCCTTCAAAACAAACTGATCCATGACATGTGGTTTGTGCCACAGAAATTCAACAAGGCCAGAAATCCTCATCTTCCTATGTTGGACAAGGAGGGCTTGCCATATTTGTTTCGACAAGATCAACAAGTCAAAGCTTCTTCATTTTTCTTTTCGGCAGATCTGAATCCTGGTTTATTCTACTGAGGAAAGGACTTGTTTGCCCAAAACCGGACCGGCATAGATTTCCAGAACTTTCTGCCTCAACAGAAAAGGATCTCCTTTGTGCAAGGATACCTGATGATCAAGATATTGCTGAAATCGCTCTTTTTCCTGTTCAGAATAATGGTTGGTATATCGATCCTCTTGTAACCAAAGATCAGAAGCAATGTAGTTGGTGGGCCATCTTTTGTATAGCCGATCAATTTCCTGATCAAGGAGGTGGGCGAGCGCGCGCAGCCAGTCGTTACTTCGTTCTGTGGGACCATCCATGACAGAAAAATCCTTTATGGGTTGGCCGACAGCGAGATGCACACGACCTTTTTGTGCTCGAATGCCCTGAATAATGGCTGTTTTGTCATCTTTGGTATATGGAAGCCCCAATTCCTGATGAAGCAATTCTTCTGCCTTGAGACCAGCACAGGGCTCATATTCATAAGAAATGGCAACTGCAGTGAGGTTCAACTTTGCAAAACTTGCTGCTAATCCTTCTTCACGGCTCAAGGACAACATTTTCAACAAGCCAGGAGCAGTCTGGTCTACACCATCCTTTGTGCGTCCATTTCTTTGTGCTATCCAGACAGATTGTTCCTTTTCTTGAAGGACATGGCGAATATACTGAGACAGACGCTTGGAGTAGGAAGGCAGCAATCTTCTCGGAGCATTTCTGTGCACAATGAAACTTTTGTTCAGTTTCATGAGATCTGTTACCAGCGGAGAGACCATCAGATTATCACCTATGGCAATTTCTGTAGTATCTACCCCATGCTCAAACAACAGGATGTTCAAAAAAGCAGAATCGAGAATGATGTCTCTATGATTTGACAGAAATAGATAGGGCGTTTTTTTGTCCAATTGTTTGATGCCTTCATAACTCAGACCATCCGTACTGTTGCTTGCCAAACTCCTCATTCCCTGGTGAATGTATAGTGCCTGGAAAGCGCTGACACTATGAATATGAGCGAACCCCTCCTGAATGTCCTTGGAAGATAGGCGAGGAAACATATAGGAGATCAATTTCAGGAAGGAAGGTTTGGTCGCTATTTGGGATAAGACCTCATTTACCTCTTCGTCTCTGTATGGTCTGATTTCGTCAAAAGATAGGTCGGATGTCTTCATTCAGTCTGTAGATCAGCAAGTAGTGCAATCCTGTACGCAGCGGATGAGTTGGCGAATCAGGGGATTATCAATGGAATACATGATGTGTTTCCCATCTCTTTCAGATACCAAAATCCCAATTTCCTCAAGCGCCTTGAGATGTTGAGAAGCATTGGATTGACTGATGTCTACCGCCTGAAAAATCTCTTTGACAGGAAGTTTGTGATGGTCTAGCAACAAATCAATGATCATCAATCTTGCAGGATGTCCTACAGTCTTGAGAAGTCGTGCGACTTTTTTGAGCTTGGGAGGTTCGTTTCGCAGACCAATGGCGTTCACTGTATTCATATCTCTTCTCCTAAAGTGGTTTGATATGCACATTGTAAGAGGTTCGGAACGCCGGGATTGTTGATCCGATAAAAAATACTGGTCCCTTTTCGTTCTGAATACAAAATCTCAGCCGTCTCTAGCGTGCGCAAATGTTGAGAGGCATTGGATTGACTGATCCCAACAGCTTCATAGATCTCTTTGACAGGCATAGCACCCTGATCAATGAGTAGCTCGACAATCATCAAGCGTACCGGATGTCCCAGATACTTCATCGTTCTGGCGATGCGCTTCGTCTTTATGGGGTCGCTTCGTAGATTGTTGGGTATCATAGTGCTAATATACGAGAAAAAACTGTTGTTGGGTTTAGAAAGATTTGGAAGTGTAAACGACAAGTGGCACATATGGGGTTCTTCCTAGCCTCTATTACAAGATTCGGCATGGGGCATTTATGGAATGCCTCATCTTGCCTGACAAAAGTATCTTAAGTAGTCAAGCAGAATGGTGAAGGTATGGGGTATAGAGGTATAGGGGGTATAAGGTATAGGGGGAATAAGGTATTGGTTGTCAGTGAATTGATTCAAGACAAAAATACCGGATTCATTTTGCTCTAGTATTAAGGTCTTTTTTGACAGGACGGGATTCACTCTATTCATTTAGAAAAAGCTGATTGGCTGTATAAGGCTCCCCCAAAGAGACTGGCAGGAAGATCTCTGGAAAACGATCAACCCAACCAGAAAAGAGAGAAAAATTGTAGACCTGGAACCTTTTCTCGTAAAGGTTCCACCCTGATAGTGATCAAGCTGATTTTATCCTCAGCTATCCAGACTGTTCATGAAACTGCTGCCAGCCAAGGCAGTAGAAATTCGCAGGAATTCCCGGTCTCTTTCAAATTGCAGCTCATAAGTTTTTGCATCAACTCCCCGAAGGAAGAATTCGCACAATCAGGCCGGGAGCTTCAGTCCCTACATAGATATATCCATCTGGAGATTGTCGTACAACTCGTACGCGGCCCAAGCCATCGAGGAGTTTTTCCTGATGGACAATTTGATCGTTTTGGACCTCGCAACGAGCAAGGTATCTGAATTTGAGAGAACCAACCAGCAAATTGCCTTCCCACTGAGGATATCGGCTGCTTGACAGAAAACTCATTCCACAAGGAGCGATGGAAGGTCGCCAAAAGATGACAGGTTGTTCCATTCCCTCCATGACAGTATCTTCTGTCAGGATAGAGCCGTCGTAATTGATGCCATAACTGATGGTTGGCCACCCAAAATTGAGCCCCTTTTGAACAATATTGACTTCGTCTCCGCCTCTGGGCCCATGTTCATGTTCCCATATCTGACCTGTGACAGGATTGAGGGCAAGTCCTTGTGGATTGCGATGTCCATATGAATAGATCTCTGGATGCGCACCATCTCGACCTACAAACGGATTATCAGCAGGAATTGATCCATCATCGTTCAATCGAAGGACCTTCCCTCGATAGGTAGAGAGCAACTGGGCTTCAGGTCTTCCTCCTCTGTCGCCCACTGTCAGATACAGATAGCCTTGCTGATCAAACTCTATCCTGCCACCATAATGTAGTGTTTGTTTGTAATTTGGCTTGGCATTGAAGATGACTTCTTTGTTGATCAGATGGTGATTTTGGAGTCTGGCCCGGATGAAAGTGGTATTTCCTCCCTCTGGATCTCCTGCTTCTCCTTCCTGGGCTGGTTCAGAATATGAGATATACAACCAGCCGTTGTGCGCATAATCCGGGTGAAGCTCTATATCCAACAGACCTCCTTGTCCCTTGTAGCGAACTTCCGGGAGACCGCCAATTGGTTTTGGATGGAGCTTCCCATCCTTGTACAGCCGCAATTCTCCTTTCTTCTCGGTGAATAACATTCCCCCATCAGGAAGAAATACCATCCCCCAGGGAGATTCCAGATCTGCCAGGATCGTGTCGATACGAATGCTCATTCGCTCAGTTTCGATACTTCCGGTCAATTCGGGGGCCTCTACGATATCTCGTTGTGTCAGGAGAAAGATCGAGAGCAGGGCCAGTGCGGATAAAAGGAATTTTGCCATGGCAGCGAAGTTTGTCAAAATTTACTATTTTTCAAAAAAGACGACATAAGCACGCGAAACATGAAATCAAGGATTGAGCGAACAGGCGGAAATATTGTCAACCGCATCTATGAAAAAGTGGTTTCTGTCCTTCAGTTTGTTGACCACGGTAAAGGAGCTAGCCACTTCCAAAAGGGGCGGGAATATCAGAATCTGGATCAACATGTTCGAGCAATTTCCCACCTCAACAAAGCCATCGAAGTTGACCCCAAATATGTGAGTGCTTATGTGCTGAGAGGGATTTCCTACCTCCGTCTTGATAAGTTTGATCAAGCCATTGGAGATTTTTCAGATGCCTTGAGCTGGGAAAAAAATGAAGAAGTCGCTTATTTCAATCGAGCTTTGGCCTATACCAAAATTGGAGAGACCGAATTGGCAATTGAGGATTATGGGGAAGCCTTGCGACTCAATCCCAATTATGTATCTGCTCGTGCCAATAGGGCCGTCCTATGGATGAAGATTGGCAAGGCACGGGCAGCGGCTTCAGATTTCAATAAGGCTATTCGGGATCTCCCGGATTATCCCAATTTGTATTTTGGGAGAGGGACGGCTTGGTTTGAGTTGGGAAACCTGGCTGATGCTATAGAGGATTTTGATTGTTGTATCTCTCTGGAACCAGAACATGCACGTGCTTATTGCTATCGAGCAAGAATCAGAACAGTTACGGGAGATCTTCTTGCTGCGCAAGCCGATTTTTCTGTTGCGGAAGAATTAGGATATGAAGGCATTGGACTCTATCAATTTCGGGGAGATCTGCACCGAAGAATGGGGAATGAAACTCTGGCAGAATCTGATTTGCGGCAGGCACTCTTGTTGGATGAACAGGAATCAGGCACAACTTATGCCTTTTTGGCCTTGCTGTATGCCGCGAAAGACAGATCAGAAGAATTCTATGAGGCTTTGACAATGGCTCTGGATCAGGGATATCGCATTTGGGAAGCCTCTTTTTTGCATGACCCGGCTCTGGATAATTTTCGAGGCATGCAACGGTTTCGGGAATTGATGAAAACATATCGGGACGGAGAAGGGACCTCTTGATGATGCTCTGTCATTGTGCATTCCTGTCTATATGTGTTGAAACAATATTCAATCGAGTTCGTGATTGATTTTTTATCTTCTTCCAACATTCGCACTGCATATCCAAAAAGGCTTGATTGAGGCAGAACCTCTGTAACTTAAGCCAATAATATCCATTCGTTTTTTCTTAGAGACAGTTTTGAAAGCTGCAGGAAGAGGAAAAAAGACGCATACAAAAAATAAGTGACAGATGTTCAAACAGTCTCTTAGAGCGATCTTTATTCTCACATTCCCCCAACTCCCCACATTCCTGTTCGCTCAAGGATTGCCCACGGATTCCTTCGAGGAAATCACTATTTTCCCTTATTATTCATCAAACCATATTCTTTCTATGCGAATCAGACATAGCTTCGTCCTCCTGCTTGTACTCCCTATCCTGATCGGACTCATGCAAGCCCCCAAAATGAAAAAGATTTTCAATGGCAAAAACTTGAAAGGCTGGGTGGAACCTGAAGGTAACATTTGGTGGAGTGTTTCTAACGGGATACTCACTGCCAAGAGTGGTCCCGACAAAAAAGGCTCGATTCTATGGACCAAAAAATCCTATGATGATGTGGCCATTCAACTGGAATTCAGGATGGGGGAAGGCACTATTGATTCGGGTATTTTTTTCTACTCAGATAAAAAACCACACCCTCAAATCCAAATCGGTATCTCTGGTTCCCTGAAAAGAGATATGACCTGTTCCCCTTATGTTCCTGGCAAAGGCTATCCTGTGGAAGCAGAGGGAATCAAGGATTTGTTGAAGTTGGATGATTGGAACACTTTGAAGGCACAAGTTGTTGGGACAGAATACACAGCATGGCTAAATGGCAAAAAAGTGATGACATACATAGGAGAAACAGAGAAGAATCTCGGTGTTGGTCCAATTGGCCTGCAATTGCACCCAAGTAGAGACATGCACATTGACTTCCGAAATATTCTGGTAGAGAAATTGTAAGGGATAAACATGCCGAGTTCCGAGTCAAGAACTGTTTTGACCAAAAAGGGCTAGGTAAATAGCCAGGACAAAACAATTGTTCTCAACTCGGAACTCCTGGAGACTGTTTAAACAGTTCCCGAGATCAATATTCCTTACTGATTCACCTTGGTTTTGGTGAAAATGCCGGGATCTTCCGCTGGGGCATTGCCATTGGAATTCAATTCATCATCAGAATATGGCATTCGTTCTGGGTAAGGAGGACTCGGCCCATCAACCATAACGAATGGCACGGCGATATCACTGTCTGATTTTCTCAATCTTCTGGCATCATTGTAAGGAATAAACATGCCAAAGCCTGAGATATATCGCTCTTCAATGATTTCTCTCAACAATGCTCTGGTGGATTCAATCCCATCAGGATTCTCAATTCCTCCATTGTCAAAATCACTGGCAACATACGCTTCATATAGGAAGGTGGAGTCAACAAAATTTTCATTGACCATATCTCCGGTATTCAACCATGCCCGCAGATCATTCAGGTGTCCAAGACCAGTCTCAAGGCCATTGTTTCTGGCACCGCATTCGGCAAGAATAAGCTGATTCTCTGCATAGGATACCAGATTCTGTGGTTCATACTGCTCAATGATTCCCTTGTTGATAGACCCACCGGTTTCATCTACTCTATAGTATCCGAATCTAGCGGACTCATCCGTTTTGGCATTGTTGCGACTTTCGCCATTGGCAGGGTCGAGCAACTGCATCAGGAAGCTGTTTCCTGTCCCAATGTCTCCAGTTCTGGAGCCTTCAAGAATTTGCCAGAAGAGATTTTTGTCGCCTTCAGAGATATTGCCATCTCCTCTTGGGATAAACTTCATTGAGCCTTCATCGCTACTGATCCCATTTTGAGCTGCAGTATAGGCGGAGGCATAGTCTTTTTGTTGGAGATAATATCGCGCTTTGAGTGTATTGGCAGCAGCGATCCATTTGTCGGCATCTCCTTCAAAGTAAATGTCTTGAGAGAGAACGCGGGTACTGGCCGCATTCAGATCAGAAATTCCCTGATCCAATAAGGCGATGACAGCAGCGAATACCGCTACTTGATCGTCAAATTTTGGATCACTGATGTCTAGATTGCTGATTTCAGAATAAGGCACGTCTCCGAACAAGGATGCGGCTGTGCCAATGGCGTGGGCTTCTATGACTTTACAAATCCCCTGAAGCAACTGATCTTCGGGGGCCGAATTTCTGATATGTCGAAGGTTCGCGACACAGCCGACATAGATCCGACTCCAGGTAGCAACAGACTCCGCAGTAGACAGCGCAAATCCATAAATGTTGGAGTAAAGAGACGTAATACCGATCAACTGGCCTGAGTACATGCCAGCAATTCTGTTGAGGTGCCCGCCTTGTGCAACAGAATTGGCCAGCATGGCGCCTGTCAGAAAGAGCTCGGCATCAATATCGGTAATCAGGATGTCATTGGGATTCTCATTGATCCCATCTACTAGTTGCGTACAGGAACTGAAGAAAATAACTACAGCCAGTAGCAAAGATTTGATATATAATTTCATTGTTGTCAATGTTTGAAATTAAAAATTAACGCCCAGCGTAAACAGGTATGACCTCGTTTGTGGATTGGTGAAGTATTCCAATCCAAATCCATTGCCTACTCCTGTCTGGTTGGTTTCAGGATCGATTCCCTCAATTCTGTTCCAGTTGAAGAGATTTCTTGCAGTCGCAGAGATCACCACTGATCCCAGGGTAGTGGCATTCCTGAATCCTTCGCTATTGAGTGTGTAGCTCAAGGTCAGTTCACGGATTTTGGTGAAGGTGGCATCCTCTACGGAGAAGTTATATGCCTGATTGTCACCAAATCCACCGCCGATCCCGTGTCGATACCAGGTTTCATCCAACAATACTGGTCCTGCACCGAAGTCTTCAATATTTCCTCTGACAGTACTGCCTGAAGGAATCACATCTCCATCAAAGTTTTTCAGATCCTGAGTGAGGGTAACTCTGTTTGCTGTCTCTTGTGTTGTTCCAAATCGGCGCAGTACCCACAAGGATCTTGGAGAGAATTCTCCACCTTGAGAGTGTTCCAACAAGAAGTTCAATCCAAAGTTTTTCCAGTTGAAATTGAAGCCTACTCCTCCTCGCCAATCTGGATTAGGATCTCCCAATACTTCTGGACTAGCAGTCAGTTGTGGGAAGCCATTGTCATCCAGAACGAAGTTGCCATTGTCATCCACTTGAGATCCTGTTCCATACAATACACCAAGCGGATATCCTACGATTGCCCGTGAACTAACAGAGGCTCCTGTCAAGTCAATGGTTTCTGTTCCGAAGAGGTCCGTGACCTCGTTTCTGTTTTGAGAGAAGTTCAGGTTGAAATCAAGCTTGAGGTCTTTTTTCGTCAAGGCAGTCCACTTCAGGTCCATCTCGATTCCTTTGTTCTCCATCGCCCCAAAGTTGCCATATTTGGTAGCAAAACCGGAAGAAGGAGAGAGCTCTACATCCAGCAGAATTCCATCAATCTGGTTGCTGTAATAAGTAAAGGAGAATCCCAATTTGTCATTGAAGAATCGCAAGTCTGTCCCAACTTCCCATTCTGTTTTGATCTCAGGTTGTAGGTCTGGATTCCCTTGGTTGTTGTCTATTCGGAATCCACCACCGAAGAGGGATACGTTGAGAGGATCACTATATGTGCTGTAGGAAAATCCTCCTTCAGCCAGTGTTTCGAAGGCGTGTGCACGAGGCTGAACGCCTACTTTTCCCCAGGAAGCGCGCAACTTACCGAAAGAAAGCAGATCAGATTGAATAAGCGTCTCGGTAAAGTTCCAGGCGCCATCAACCGCTGGATAAAAGAATCGATCACTGATGGTGGAAGAAGCTTCCAAGCCACCTGAGAGATTGATGAACAATTGATCAAGAATATCAAATCCCAAGATACCATATCCACGGTTGGATCGTCTGAAGGTTTTGAAGTTTTCAAATTCAGAATTCTCCGCAGCTGTATTCAAGGAAGTTGTTTCCTTTGTCGCATTGACAAGGAATCCGGTAATCTGGCCAGAATTTCTCCGATAGGTTCTGTCATTGATACTCCATCCAAGGGTTGCTGTCAGATCGAGGGCATCTCCCAAGGAGAAATTCGCTTTTGAAATCGCATCGAAGTTCAACTCTCTTCTTCCGATGATATCTTCTGCAAAGATTCCTACGCTTCTGTCTCCACCAGATCCTTGTGGGAAGAAGTATACACGTTTGTCGTCTGAGATATCAGCATTTCCTCTTATGATAAATTGTAACCAATCTGTAGGCGTGATATCAAATTGAGGTGTAACAGTGAAACGATTGACACCTGTAGTTGCTTTTTGCTCTTCTACAGTCCAGCGGGCATTGTTGTAGATCGGATTGCTCGCATTGCCGAGATATCGTCGATAGGAGCGGTGTCTGTCATTGAACTCCTCCCCACTGCTGCTGGTATATGTCCCTCTATAATCCATATCGCGAAAATCCGGTGGTGTTCGCAACAATCCCAACATCAGTCCAGCAGTATTAGAGCTTTGCTGGGTTCTATTGGAATTGGAAAGAGTATAAGAAGACTTGGTTGTCAAGGTCAACCAATCGTTCAGATAAATCTTGTTATTGAATCTGACATTGGTTCGATTGTAAAAAGAATTCTTGATGATTCCCTTTTGATCCAATCTTCCAAGACTGAAGAAATAGGTAGATTTCTCTCCACCACCACTGATGGACAAGTCATTTTGGAAAAATCCTCCTGTCTGAAAAACATTGTCCCAATTCTCATCCACATAGATGTCTGTTGAATTTTTGGTATCAATGGGATAATATACATTTCCACTTTCTGCTGTAAAGAATTGTCCTCCCTGATCCACTTCATCAGCACCTCCGGATCGGTCTGGAATATAATCTCCCCAGGATTCTGCACGGGTGGGAGAATAATTCCCATCCCTCCCTTGTCCCCAAATGGTTTGCATGGGAATTCGCTCCGATACCTGATCAAAAGACAAGCTTGATTTGAAGGAAATTTTGGCTTTGCCAGCAGCACCGTTTTTGGTGGTGATTACGACCACACCATTGGCTGCGCGGCTTCCCCAGAGTGCGGCAGCTGAAGCACCTTTGAGGATTTGCACAGAAGCAATATCATTGGGATTGATATCATTCAGACGAGATTGCTGAGAGGTTCCCCCTGTTCGGCCGCCAGTGATGTTGTTGCCCCCACCATAAGTGGTCGAATTATTCAAGGGAACACCATCGACAATGATCAATGGATCACCATCTCCATCAATGGTATTGGCACCACGGATTCGAATGGTACTTCCTGCACCAGGGTCGCCATTGGTTCGGTTGATACGAACATTAGAAGCCTTGGCCCCAAGTCCATTCAATAGATTGGCCTCTCCCGAACGGCTTACATCTACGGCATTGATGATAGAAGAGGTTGCCCCCATTTCATCGCGTTTTTGTTCAAAGCCCAGAGAGGTGATGACTACTTCATCTATGAGGGTGACATCTGTCGTTAGTGTTACATTGACGGTAGATTTATTCTCAATATCTATCTCCTGTCGTTGCATGCCAACATAGCTCACAACAAGGCTACTTGCATCAGGTTTGACATTGATGGTAAACTCTCCTCTTTCATTGGTGATTGCCCCATTTGTCGTTCCGGGTTCAATAACATTAGCTCCGAGAAGAGGAGAACCTTCCGCATTTGTGACGGTTCCTGTTATGGTCTTTTGCCCAAAACTTAATAGACAATAGACCAATAACCCTACTAAAAGTATGGTTTTTTTCATAATAGAAAATTGGTGAATGGAAAATAGCAAATAGAAGTGTTTAGCATATAAAGCCTTAAAAAACAAAGTCAAAAGTCGACAAATAAAGTCATTAATATTGGATTTTTTCCAATTTAGAAGCATACCAAAATCTCCTGATTGAAAGTACCAATTATCCTATGAACGTAAATAAATGCGAATGGGCAGGCTATTGGCCAGATTTGTTTATAAATGATTGATCCATAAATCAATTCCACTGGATGAAAAATGGCTGATTATGTAACAAACAAGAAGCAGAAAGAATGTTTGTTACCTCTCTCTTTCTGATACATTTGCTCAACACCGAAGACGTGACTATCAATAAGACAAATGTATTCATGGGATGGATGTTGATCGTATTGTTCTTGTTGGGAGCCATGGGCCCACCTTTATTTGGCATATTCTCCTCGAATCATCTCACCAGCATCTCCTCCGCTGAGATTCGAAGCAAGGCATCGGCATTGCAGAATTGCTGATCAAGGAATGAGCAACTGTATCTGACTCTTTATGTGTCTGGAGATTCTGGCTGTGGATCTTCCTCTGCCACTTCAGGATCAGGGGTCGGAATAATTTCCTGTTCGGCAGGAAGGGCTTCTTCCTGTCCGACATTTCCCGAATCTGATAGCAGGATAGCTACTGGCCGTGTAGACGGAAACTCTGCAAACACAATGATGATGATCACAGTGATGGGCACACTCAT
Organism: Bacteroidota bacterium; assembly: GCA_039029315.1. GTDB lineage: Bacteria > Bacteroidota > Bacteroidia > J057 > J057 > JBCCCJ01. Next base: position 20,851 of record JBCCGK010000083.1, read on the forward strand.
CAACATGCCTGCCACGCCCCATAGCGCCCCCCAAAAAGACAGAGCCAGGAGAACAACAAGCGCACTGATATTTAGGCTATCGCCCATGAGTCGAGGTTCTATGATATTGCCAACAATGATTTGAATCGCACCCACGATCACCAGCACCAGAAGACAGGGAGTGAATTCCCCAAATTGCAAAAGGGCAAAGAGGGCCGGAAAGGCGGTCGCAATCAAGGAGCCGATGGTAGGAATGTAATTGAGTAGAAAAATGAGGAATGCCCAAAAAACAGGCGCTTCAATGCCGATGGCCCATAATGCAATGAAACTCAGAAAACCAGTCAGCAAACTGACAAGAGATTTGATACTTAAATAAGCGCCAATCGATTGATCAATCTTCTCGATGATTTCGATGATCTCATCATAGGTGTCTTTGGCAGGGTACATCGCTTTCAATTTCTTGGAAAACCCTGTTTCTTCCAAGGTCAGGAAGAGTGCATACAATACAATGATGAAGGCATTGCCGAATACATCTGTCAATGAACTCAGCATGTCCCTGAAAAAAGGAGAAAATTCAAAATTGCCGAGGAAGTCATTGAGGATACTCTCCAGGTCAAGATCAAATCGATCTGTGACCTGCGTAATCATTTGTTCAATATTGCCCTCATAGGTTTGCCAGGATTTGGAAAGGGTCTGAATATTTCTTGTAACGATTCGCACGATCCCCCCCAGGATGCTAAAGATCAAGCCTCCTGCCAGGAGACTTTGTAGCCACACAGGAAATTTGCTGGCAACTAACGGAATCTTCCTGAGTGCGCTTCGAGCTTCTTTTGTCAGGAACCAAACCAAGAGTGCCAGGATAAAAGGAATCATCAATGACTTGCCATAAACAAGGATGATCACTGTGGCAATCAGGATAATGAGGGTATTTGCAATTCTGGAAAGTGCCATAGAGCCTAGATCGGAGAATATGATCTGCAAGATGCAAGATTCATTCGAATCTCAATGACTTTTGTTGTAATTATTTTTGTCATGAAGCAGGCTATTGCTCAATAATCCCCGGGCTATTTGGGTCGGGCAGTGGAAAACCGTAATTTGCACTGCTAACTCAAACAGACGATTGTATCATGAAGAGAATGTTTCGATTGATTGTCATCCCGATTTTTGGTTTGCTTTTTTTTACCACGGCCTGTGAACCGGACCCCTCTACCTATATGGGCCTGGTTCAGGATCCGAACTACTATCATGAAGTCCACCAAAATCTGACAGATATCATCGTTTATGATATTTTTTCGCCACCACAAGCAAGTCGAATATATGCTTATCCGAATATTGCTGCCTATGAAGTATTGGCTCAAGCGCATGAGGGCTATCAATCTTTGGCTGGACAACTGCATGAACTGACCCCTGTACCTGCTCCGAAAGCAGGTTCAGACATCTCTATGCCACTGGCAGCTTTGGAGGCATTTATGGTTGTGGGAAGGGCCCTGATTTTTTCTGAACAGAAACAAATGGATTTCAGAAACAAAATGGTGGCGGATTTGCAGGCGAAAGGCGTACCTTCCAGTGTGCTCAAGCGTTCATTTGCCTATGGGCAAGAAGTCGCAGCGCACATTCTCGCCTGGGCTGACAAGGATAATTACAAACAGACCCGAACCTTTCCACGATTTTCTGTAAATACGGATGATCCCAGCCGCTGGACCCCAACACCACCAGATTATATGGATGGCATTGAGCCACATTGGAACAAGATTCGTCCATTTATCATTGATTCTGCCACCCAATTCATTCCTATCCCACCCACTGCCTATGATATGTCCGAGGGAAGTCTGTTTCACCAGGAGGTCTTGGAGGTGTATGAAGCTGTGAATGGGCTGGATAAAGAAAAAACCGAAATTGCGGAATTCTGGGATTGTAACCCTTTTGTAACTCACCACAAAGGGCATGTGATGTATGCCACCAAAAAAATTACTCCCGGCGGCCACTGGATTGGAATCACCAAGATCACCTGCAAGAAAGCCAATGCAGATCTGATGGAGACCATCAATACCTATACAAGAACATCTATTGCCCTGGCAGATGCGTTCATCAGTTGCTGGGATGAGAAATATCGCTCCAACCTGATCCGTCCACAGACTGTCATCAACAAATTTATTGACGAAGACTGGAATCCCCTCTTGCAGACACCTCCATTTCCTGAGTATACCAGCGGACACAGTGTGATCTCTACTGCCGCGGCGATTACCTTGACAGATTTGTATGGAGAATCTTTCCCATTTATTGACTCCACTGAAGTGCGCTACGGGTTGACAGCAAGAACGTTTGACTCTTTTTTGGATGCCTCATCCGAGGCAGCGATCTCTCGCTTGTATGGAGGCATTCACTATATGCCTGCGATTTCCCAGGGGGTTGAACAGGGCAAAAAGGTTGGAAATTATGTGGTTGAGAATTTGGTGACAAAACAGCAATAATCTATATCCTCCCTTTATATGCAACCTCCACGAATCACTTTTCGGCATATCCTTAATTCGGTTCTTAAGGTGTTTAAGTTGGAGAAAGGGGTGTTGTATACTTTGCGAGAATTAAGCCTTCGACCTGGCAAAGCCATCCGAACCTATCTTCTGGTGGATCGGTCGCAGATGCAAGATCCGATCAAATTCTTGTTTATCATGGTAGCGCTGGCCGCCCTGGCTTTTGTTCATGTGGATTTGAAGAATACGAGCGCGAGCTTTCAGGCAGGACTAAATGAGGGTAAGAAAGCTGCAGAAGCTTCCGTGCAAATGACCGATGAACAGAGGGGAAAAATGGAAGAGCAGTTTGAAGCAATTGATGAGAATGCCACGGAAGCCGAGGATTTTATGGCAAATAATTATCAGTTTATGCTGATATTCTCTATTCCCTTTTCAGCTTTTTGGAGTTTTGTTCACTTTCGCCGAAAACAATGGAATGCTGCTGAACATCTGGTTATCAATGCCTACATTTTTGGATACCAAAGTTTTCTGTTTGCTCTCATCCGAGCGGCAGGATATTGGCTCACCCCAAAATCATTAGATGTGGATGCAGAAGCGATGATTGTCTATTTAATTGCCAGCTTGGTTTATTCTGTCTGGGGATACCTGGGCATTTTTGATCTTAAGGCTGGTAAGAGGATTCCTTTGCGCGGAATTCTCCTCTCTCTTTGGGTGATTTTTTTGTCGATGCTCACGTACATGATCAGTTTTTCTGTCATTCTGGCTGTAGTGGTGTATATCCAGTAAGTCAGCCTGAAGGATCAGAGGGACTCCATATTTTTTGCCCGATTCCCTCATTCCTTTTCCTGTCCCCCTATTCCCTGGTTCAAGTGCCTTTCTGAGCAAAGATTGACCAATTGACAGCAAAAGACTCTTCCTCCTTTGCGCTTTGGATGGTGGGAGGTACCCAAAACAGATGTGGTCCTGTTATATCTAACTCAACTGTTCATTATCTAATCTCGTATATTCCATTTTTTCGCAATAGTTGGCTAAATCATTTCTTCTCTTGATTCGAAGAGAAATATTTCAAGTAGGATGAAAGATTTTGGGTAAAAATGTTATGCTTTTAGCCAAGATTTTGGATCAATATTCGTTTCACTGGCATTTTTGGGAAGGGAAAAAAAAAGAAGTCTGTCAGCTCTTTCTATCAGCCATAGCCGGATAAGAGATATTCGAGGATTCAACAAATTGAGAAGTAAATGAGATTTTTTGTACGAAGAGTGCATCTATTGTTATGATTTTGGGGCGGGAAGGTGTTGATACTCAGAAGGCTTATTCATTTCCCGATTCCTCACAATCTCGACCCCATCATTTTCTGAAATTCTCACTTGTTGAATGTTAGAGAATATTTGGAAATGTTTGTTCTTGGAAGAATCGCATTATTTTTTCCACATTTTGGGGCAATAAGAAGGACAATCTTGGGAAAAGCATGATGAGAGAAAGATATCCCTTCATTCCTTCTACTATCTCAGCATAAAAGCACATACCTTGGAATTCGCCTTTGAGCAATACGATTCTGCCTCGTCCATACACCTTCTATTATGAGTAATCAGGACACACATCTCCCTACCTCTCTTTATCCTTTTCTGGCATATCAGAAGAATTCCTTCATGATGCGACGCATTCTCAATGAAGAATATGTACCAAGGTCTGCCAGTTCTCCTTTGCTCTTCCGAAAACCAGAAAACATCTGCCGGTATGTAGGTCAAACTTTGCCGACCATGTGGAAGGAAAAGTATTCTTTTTCTGAGGAATGGCGAAAAAGAATAGAAGCCAATATCAACTCCTTCGGCCTGGAATTACGTGTCATTAAAGATGTAGACACTCCGGGTGTGAAGGCCTTTCTGGACCGTCGCTATCCCAGCGAAATCGCCAGTGAGATCTGCGCGTTTGATTTATGGCGATTCCGAAAGTTCGGGCATGGGGTGATTCTCCTCAATGCAAAAGACGAGATCATGGGTACCATCTTTGAGTTGGGATATGACACCATGGACAAAACGTCCTTCACCATTCGGATGGCCGTAGATGAATCCCTCAAAGGCAACAATCTTGGCTATCATCTGATGATCTACTCCTCGCTTTTGGCGATGGAACAAGGGTCCCGGGTCAAAAGAGGAATCATACAGGTCGAAAATATCCGAAGTCTGTACATCAACCTGAACAAAGTTGGTTGGATTTGTGATTCCTTGATCCCTCAGATTACTGGATTAGGGACCTTTTTTGAGATTGCCCTACCACTTGATCCTATGGGGCTGACAGCCAATGTGATTGACCAGCGTTCTCTCATTCAGTATATCCAGTCTCACAAAATGAACATGGATTTTCTCCTGATTCATCCAGAGGATACACACCGCATGAGGCAAGTTTACGCAGAAACAGACTTCAAAATATGCGCAGTGGTGAAGCCCGGAGGATTGGATGAACAATACTGGTTGTTCGCATTACCCGCTTCCAGTCTTCAATTAGATCCACACTTCCAATAAGCCTGACAAAATTCTAAAATTCCAACTTCAGTCCTAGAACGAAGGATCGACTGGCCGGATAGCTATCACGTCTATCCATGCCCAAAACCAGGGGATCTCCATAATCTACCATGCCATCTCGATTCCTATTGACGGCAGGACTAATGCCTCGTCTATCCTCCAGACGGTACTCCGGATTCAGACCATCATATGGGGTGATGGTGAACAAATTCTGTAGGACCAAAAAAGCTTGAATCATTTCGATAGGTTTCGTTTTCTTCGGACTGAACTTTCGCTGGATATTCAGATGGTTGAGCCGTAAAAAGGACCCCCGCTTGACATCCCGGTCTGTGAATTCTGCCCAATCTATCAAAGTTGAGAGTTCTTCTTTTGCATCATAGGAGACATTATACACTGATACCATGGTTCGAGCGCTATGGAAAGATTGCACATGATCAATGATATCATGGCCAAAGACTCCACGAAAAAACATATCAATCTCCCACTTATTCCAAATGAACTGATTGCTGATCCCAAGGGAAGATTTGGCCATAGCATTGCCGAGTAAGGCACGGTCCTCTGCGCGATAAATCTGGCCATCGCCATTTTGATCTATGATATTCCAGCTACCATCAGCTGTGACGGGGCGATTGGGGTCCAGTTCATGTCCCCAAATTTCTCCAAGATTTTCAGATTCCTTGAGCTGAATTACAGGGAAAGCACAAAATCCACCCAGAATCCCAATATGTTCGGTGTCTTCTCCTTCTGCGAATCCATAGGAGACAAGCTTGGTGCGGAAATATTTGGCGCCAACCACTGTCATATCCCATCGGAAGTTCTTATTACTCGCCAATCCATAGAATTTAAGGGTGTATTCTAGGCCTGAAGAATTGATGGCACCGGTATTCTCATATCTTGAATCTGTCAGGTTGGGGGGAACTGACACGCGCTGGTACTGAATCAGGTCGGAAGATTGAGAAGAGTAATACTCAACAGACCCTCTGATTTTGCCTCTTTTTAAAAGAAAATCTGTCCCTATCACTAACTCCCGGGTGCCTTCCCAGGCAAGATTGGGATTTCCCGTTCGACTAATTCCATAGCTGTTGACGAAATTCCCATTGAAAAACATTTGTTGTCCGGTAGGCCGGTAGATCTGCTGGGACAACATGCCGGAAGAGGGAAGATTCCCCGTATACCCGTAAGAGGCTCTTGCCCGCAAAAGACGAGTGATCGCGGCTGTAGCCTGAACCCCATAGAATAGTCCCCATTTGCTGTCACGACCAAGAATAGAAGACCCCTCTCTACTGACAGTGGCATTCAGGAAGAACTTATCCTTATAATCCAGTTTGATATTTCCTCCCATTGCGCTCAACTGATGACTTGTTTTGCCAGATTGAACCGATCCCAGCCCAAGTGCAAAATCATTGGCTGCTGACATATTGTTGAAGCTAAAGGCATCAGTCAGGAAATTTCCGCCCCAGACACTGAAATCATCCACTTGAATATCCTGATAGCGATGAAAAAGTTGTGCCTGGATTCGCAGATTATGGATATACCCAAAATATTCCAATTGGGAAGAAACAAATTGATTGTTTCTTTTGGCAGTCGATCGGGTGGCAAGACCCTCTCGATTCTCTCCAATATAAACGCTGGTGCTCGGGGAGAAAAATCGACCTTCCCTGTCCTCACTATGATTGCCGTATTGTAGGCTCAATGTGATTCCGTCTATGATTTCCAGCTCAGCTTTTGCCTGCATCATTAAGGTTTGATGCGCTGATCTGGTGTCATTTTGGCGCATCAGGGCCACAGGATTATAGTTGCTGAACGTCCTGTGCTGAAAATACCCATCATACTGATCAAATTCTGCTCCCTCTCCCAGTATGGGTGCAGTAGGATTGTAGCTGATAGCCTGAAGGAATCCGTAATATTGGGTGAGTTGAGAAGTCCGGTGGTTGGTTGACAGACCAAGTTGCAGATTGAGGCGCTCATTCAATGCAGATTGCTTGATCGTTAGGCGTCCATTCAATCGCTCAAAACCGGATTGAATGGCTACACCTTCCACTTGATCCAAATTGATAGAGGCATAATATCCGCCACGATTGCCTAAACTTCCACTGAGCGATACGTGATGGGTATGACTTACCGCTCTCTCGGTGACTTCCTCCCACCAGTCTGTCTCACTCCCAAAATCATTCCCACCAAAACTCTTGTAATCTTTGGCGTTCATAATGTCTGGGCGACGAGTGATTTGTTCCAGAGACAAATAGCTTTGATATCTGATCCTGGTCTTGTAATCCAATGCGCTTCTTGTTGTAATGGACAGCACGCCATTGGCGCCTCTTATCCCCCAAATGGCTGCTTCTGCTCCGCCTCTCAATACTTTCACTGATTCGATATCATTGGGATGAATGCCTCTTAGGCTGGCAACCGGAAATCCATCTACCAGATACAGCGGCTCAGTTACATCAAAGGACTTGAGGCCGCGCATACGAAGATCAAATGGTCCATTTGGATCATTCCCTCCCCTGGCAATCATCAAGGCAGGCAGTTTCCCCTGAATGAGTTGCAGTGGGTCAGTGATATGGCCTGGATTAAACTCTCCTTTTCTTAGGCTATTCCCCTGTGGCCTGGGTTTGGGCCCACGGGTCCTAAACATATATTCTGCCAGGGCTTCTTGTTCAGCTTTCCGAATCGAATCAACTTTTGCCTGTTTCGCTGGTGAAAGAGAACTCCCTGTCAATTGTGCAAAAACGGGTGCACAGAGGAGTATGCTTCCCAAAAAGAGAAGAAGATTCCTGAGGATAATTGTATATGTTTTCATAAAATTAAGTAGTAGAAAAGCGGGCTTGGTCTCCCTGTTGACAAATGAAAGATCTGCTGAGCACGAATTTGGTAAGATTGATGTGCAACGATTAAAAATATCAATATGTCCATAAACTTGCAAAAAGTCTTCTGGCTTTCCTTGGTCGTCTTGATAGGATGCAAGGAAGATATTCCTCCTCCCGTTGAGCAAGAAGGTCCTTTGTCAACAGATTGGCTGATCCCATTGGAAGAGGTAATTGATGCTGGCGTTGGGATGGATGGTATCCCTTCTGTCGATACCCCTATGTTCAGTCAGCCATTTGAGATCAATTCTGCCTTTGATGACAATCTTGTCCTTGGAATTGAGCATGAAGGGGAGGTTCGCGCCTATCCGATTCCCATGCTCAACTGGCATGAGATTGTCAATGATGATGTGAATGGATTGCTGGTTGCAATCACCTATTGCCCATTGACAGGAACGGGAATCGGCTGGGGTAGACGAATTTTTAATTTTCCCTCTACCTTTGGGGTGTCAGGTTTTCTCTTCAATACCAATCTGATGCCTTATGATCGTTTTAGTCGGAGCACCTGGTCTCAACAACGTCTGGAATGTGTGCATGGCAATATGATTGGCTCCAGGCCACTGACCTATACCCTGACCATGACAACTTTCCGGAGCTGGAAACAAGCCTTTCCAAATTCCAAAATCATGAATGCCAACACAGGCTTTGATCGCCGATATTCGGAATACCCCTATGGATTTTATCGAAGCAGGGACGAGTTGCTGTACTATCCGGTCAGCAACCTGGATACGAGACTTCCGGCCAAAGAATGGGTATTGGCCGTATTGATGCACGATCACCCCAAAGCCTATCAATTCAATGAAGAAAAAGATGGGACAGAGATTATTCCTGATGTGATCAATGATACATCCCTGCTCATCGTTCGATCCAAAAGAGATCATTACATTGTGGCTTTTCTCCCATCTGAGGAAGTAGAATTTACGGCCATTCAGGATGGCCTGCCTGCGATCATGTCAGATGAAAAGGGGAATATCTATGACCTGCTCGGACGTGTAATCGATGGGCCTGATAAGGGAATGAAATTGGCCAAGCCTGTCGCCATGATGGGGTATTGGTTTTCCTGGGGATCATTTTATCCGGAGATAGAGATCTATTGATTTTTGAATGATAATGAGAGAAAAGAAGGCACAGGTCTGGAGGCCCTTGGCATTTTCCATTTTCGGATATACCTTAATGCTTTCTTACCTAAGCTCAACTACTCATGCGAATCTACTACTTTCTGTTCCTGTTGATTGGAATTCCTGTCCTGTTGTCTGCCCAACATCCAGCGATGAGATCGATGCGAGCGGCTCTGAAAGAGAAGGTCAAAATCACGGATCTTCAGTCCTGGTTTGAAGCCCAACAATCCCGCGGAGCAGTAGAGGATTCGCTAGCCTGGACGAATGTGGAGACCAGATCTTCTACCTTTGGAGAGCTTCGTATCGGTAATACCCAAAAACCTGAATCCGAAATTCATGCTGCGATAGACCCTGCTGACTCCAACCGAATGATGGTCGCAGTCATGCGGCATGATCCATTTGTGTCTAGTCCATTGAGCTTCTCCTTTTACGGGACAGAAAATTTTGGTCAGAACTGGTTCCAAAGCCCATTTAGGGGAACAGATACGGGGAACTCAGCGGTCGCAGGAGGAGGAGACCCGGTTCTGGTTTATGACTCGAATGGGAAGGTTCATTTGGTGTGGCTCTTATTGACCTTTAATGGCTCAACGCAAAACGGGAAAGTCGGATTCTACTATGCTTCAACCGAGAACCAGGGACTCAATTGGTCGCAAGCGCCTAATAATCCGCGGATTTTTGGGAATCTCATCGTCCCGGCAGGCTCCAATGATATTGTGGCCACTGACAAATTCGTCGATAAGCCCTGGCTGGCGATTGATCAAACCAGTGGCATCTTTCGCGATCAATTGTACATGATTTACTATGAATTACAATTGATGCCAGATACCGTCCCTACCATTCAGTGTGCCCGAAAATCCAGAACCGGAACAAACTTTGGGACATCTACTGTTCAAGTCAATTCCCAACAATATGTAGATCTCCAGTTTTCTAGTGTAGATATTGATGATGCCGGTGTGGTTCACGTCAGTTTTTTTGCCACGCTGGATGGGACTCACTATGCTTTGTATCATGCCAGCTCTTCGAATGGAGGCACAAGCTTTGATCCAGAGACCAAAATTGCGGATGTAGGCTTTCCTGCACCCACGACCCTGGGGAGTTTTCCTTCTTCGATCGAAGGCATTGACAGGCTATATCCCTGTCCACACATTCAGGTGGACAATAGTGAGAGCCCCTTCAATGGATATCTCTATGCCACCTGGACAGCGCAGGGAGTCGGACAAGGAAACAATACCGAGGGATTTGACATATACTTTTCGCGCTCCACAGATGGCGGCAACAGCTGGAGTTATCCTGCCATTGTGAACAATGACATGGATTCCAAAACACATCAGTTCTATTCCAGCATAGATGTTACTCCCAAGGGAATCATTGTGCTTTCCTGGTATGATCGAAGGGATGATCCCAACAATCTGGATACGCACTACTATATGGCTTATTCAGCAGATGGAGGCGTGACATTTGAAGATCAGTTCGTTGTGAGTGGCCAATCTTCTGATTTTTCCAAAATAGGGAATACCAATGAAGATTTTGGCATAGGTGAATATACCCAGATCATCAGCAGTCCCGGACATGCCATTCCCTTCTGGGCGGATGGGCGTGGAAATAATGGTGAAGTCAAAGTATATACGGGCTTTGTTCCGCTGGATGCCAAAGCAATGGTCGGAATGGATAGATGGTCAAGTTTGTCAGACATACTGGAAGTCTTTGAGGTGTTTCCCAATCCGACTGTTGACAAGCTGGCGATTGATTGGACCATGACAGCTACAGAAGATGTGGGCCTCTCCTTGTTGGATATGCAGGGTAAGGAAGTGAGAAAGATTCAGTTTGGCAGGATGAAGGCCGGAGAACATCAATATACCCTGGATTTGCAATCCCTTGCAGCAGGGACATATGTGCTGTTGCTAGAAGCAGGTGAAGCTATGGCCGGGAGAAGGATTCTGCTGGAGAAACAATAATATTCTGTGTCCCTTTTATGCACCATAAGGACCCAAAAAGCGTGAGAATTCCAGATCCTTCGCCCAAGCCACCCGAATGCTTTTGAGAGGTCGCACCCTCTCCTGTACCTTTGTGTAGTTCCTCCTTGTTGAATGGATTATTGATCTATGGAAATGTCTGTGGAATCATTGCCCCATCTTGCTCTATTTCCCCAGAAAGGCAATTCGTTCTTTTGCATGCACATTGTCTGGATTGAGCGCCAAGGATTGTTGGTAGTAGAAGATTGCCCTGTCTGTATTGCCTTGCATCTCGTAGCCTTCAGCGAGGCTGTCCCATACATTCCAGGAGGATGGATGGTCTTCTGTATTTATGATAAATAGTTGGATCGCATCCTCTATTCTCCCTCTACTGGCTAACGAATAGCCCAGGGAATTGATCACTGATTCCAGTTTGCTTTCTGGATAGTTCCGTTTGACTTCCTCATATTCAGAACGAGCCACAGAAAGTTCCTGATTGAGGAAGCTTGCCTGTAGCTGTTCTGTCAGGATGGCTTGTGGAAGAAGCAAGGCATCATCTACCAGGCCTGCGATATAGTCTATGCGTTCATCTACCTTAAAGCTGTGGACATAGCCATTGGTGAGAAGTATGATACTCAGATCATTCTGGGGAAATGTCCGAAATCCAACTCTCCATCCTCCAGTAAATCCATAAGAAGGGTATCCGTTGGACTGATATCGACCCCATCCATATGGTGCTTTGCCTCCCGCAGAATAATGAAACAAACTCCACATCTGATCGATGGTCTCAGCTCGAAGAAGGTGTTGTTGATGAAAGGCTTCGTTCCATTCCAGAAAAGCAGGCAAACTGAGACTCAAGCCACCAGCGCCATACATATAGGCCGGGACTTGATGTTGACTGATGATCAAGTCTCCTGCTTCATTTGGTTCGTATTCAGTGGATCGATGGGGAACAATGCTCGAATTATTCCCTGCAAAGATGGCCGATCCAGAACCAGACGGGAACTGCCCTTGATAGACAACCTCCTCAAAAGGAACAGATTCAATCTGGGAAATGATCCGATTGAGCAGCCAATAATTGCTTTGGTTATACCAAAATCGCTCGCCTGCCGGGAAAGCAATCTTTGCCTGATACACTGTCTGGATAGATTCTTCTTCAGACTTGGCCATGACATGCGCAATATCTGGTAAGCCAGAGGAATGTGTAAGCAAATGCCTGATCTGAATCCCTTGCCAATTGTGGGGCAAGTCGGATAAATACTGTCCAATAGAATCTTCCAAAGAGAGTTTCCCTTGCTCAATGAGTTGAAATACAGCAACAGAGGCGAAGATCTTTGTCAGAGAATGCAGTCGAAATAAGGTATGGCCTGCGACAGGAAGCTGATGCTCTATGCTCGACCAGCCATAATATTGCTGATGTATGACAGCGCCATCTTTGACGACTGCTAATGATGCACCGGGAATGCCATATCGTTCGATCATGTCTTGCATATACCTGTCAATCTCCTGGTGAACAGAGAGCTGCTCCTGGCTATGGCCATGAGAGATTGGAAGACTCAGGAAGCAAATGCAGATCAGAATTGAGTCAAGAAAACACGGGAATGGCTTGAAGAGTTTCATCGGATTGTTGTTAATGAATAAGACATAAGAATTCCAGCAAGCCTGGACAATGGCTTTTTATCAAAGGGCAGGAAAAAAAGAAAGATGGGGGAATTACAGTTTCCTCAAATAAATGTCCCCCAATTTGGTAATAATGATAATTTCAGGACCTCCAGCATTAAGGGTTCCATACGTCCAGCTGTTGTTGATATATCGAAAGCTTCCATCTTCATCTGTATCCTGAACACGTTCAACTTTTTCCTGGAACTGAATATTGAGATCGCTATAGACATCTCCTTTATCTGCTTTGACTTTCAGCTTGGCTGAATAGTCTGACGGAAGGCTCACATCGATATCGCCAGAAGTAGTCATCCACATCATGGTCTTGGGATCGGGAATATTGACAAATTGAACATGGATATCCCCTTCATCAGAGCTGGCATTGAGAAGCCCATTCAAGCCCTGAATCCTGATATCCCCGCTTGCCAGCTCGACATTCACATTGCCTTGAATATCCTGAATGCTCACATTCCCACTGAAATCTATATCAATGTTCAGGTCTATCGTTTTGGGCACTTCAATCGCAAAAGAGAGGTTGGCATCATAACTGTCGGATCGAATCATGATTTGATTTTCCTTACTGCTCATTTCGATCTTTTTGGTTCCAGAAGAAACCTTACTTAATCCTTTGCTTTTCTCTTCCATGCCCTCTTGCTCACCTTCAGATTGAGAGCGATGGGATTGATACCTCACCAGGACATCGGTTCTATCTGTTCCTACGATGCTGACCTCCCCCTCATTCAGATCAATCACGAGAGACTTGGCCTGATCAGAGGATTTGAAAGGGATGTTGACCATTTCCTCCTGCCCAAAAACTGAACAGCCAATCAGTAGCATACAGAAAAATATAGTGATTCGGAGATTCATAAAAAGAGAGATTATAAATGCGTCAAAACGGCTTCCAGTTTTCGCTGGACAAATATTGGTAAGGATTTGTTGATGTGAGAGTGAAAAGCTTCCTTGCTCATTTTCTTACCACTTGTATTGATGGCTTCTGCAAGGTGAAGCAGGATGAGAGATGATTCCTGAAACTGTATGGCGTGGATCAATCCAGTCCTGACCTCTGGAAGCGTGCTATACGCAAGCAAGGCATGGATACAAGCCAGACGTACATTTTTGCTTTCGTCATGACAAAGGGTGTACAATAAGGCATCAATCAAAACGGCATCTGCGTCATTTTGAAGAGAAATAGAAGAAACCAGATGAATCTTTTCACTGATATCTTTTGTACTTAACAAGGCTTGTAGGGTCTGCTGAGATGGACTGAGTTGGGGCACTTTTTCCTGTCTTGTTCCTGTTTCTCGTCCTCCCAGAAAGGCCGCTAGCAGGATCAGGATGGCAGCTGCTATCTTCCCGATCAGTTTTATGGGCCATCCCTGTTTTCTGTTGAGTTGATCAAGATGCGCATAAAAGCGATGATCCATTCGAGCAGAAGGCAGAAGAATCGGGTCATTGGATGTGGCTTGCAGCACATCCTGAAAGAGATCTAGTTCTTCAAGAGAAATATCACCCTGCTCAATTTTCATTTCCAATTCATCTTTTTCAGCCGCTTCCAATCTATTCTGATGAAACTTTTGTATCAATATGTTATTTCGTTCCTCCATGTCAAGAGAGTTATGAGTGAAGTGCCGTCAATCGGTGGATGGTCCCTTTTAATTCCTGTAAAATTCGAAAAACCCGGACTTTCACCGCTGCTTCAGATAATTGGTAAATCTCAGCCACCTCCTTGTATTTTTTCTGCTGTAATTTGACAATCGTAAGAAGTTCTCTTTTGTCATCAGTAAGCGAATCGAGGGCAAGTTGAAAGATTTGCTCCTTGTCTTGTCGCTCAAATTGTTCGAGAATGCCTGGAGAATGGTCAGGGAATTCCTCTTCAGATCTGTCCAATGATTTTTGCTGTCTTTGTTTGTGTTGTTCGTCCTTTAAGGCATTTCTGGCAATGGAGAATATCCAAGCCTTCACAGTTCCTGCATGCCGATAGCTCTTTCTGTATTTGATGATCTTCTCGAAGGTGATCTGTACCAAATCCTCACTTCTGAGTCGATCTTGTGTGTTGTTGTAAAAAAATGTCCATAGCTGATGTTTGTAACGCTCATACAAAGGAGCCGTGGCATTCAGATCACCTGTCTGTAGTTGGGACATCAAGTAAGTATCGGATAGGTTCTCCACGATTTTTGTATTCTTGTCAAGGTAGACAGGGGCAAGCCAAAATAGTTACATGCGTGGTGACTTTTTTTTCATCGGAAAGGAAAAAAATCACCTCAAGATGTTTCCAAGACTTCTATGAGGATGATTGCCAGATAGAGTCGTGCAAACAGGAGCAGAAGAATAGCACTGGATCAAGCTGAACTCCGTTCCTGAGTTCTGAAAAAACACAGTTCCCGCATCCCAATTTTCCCTATCTTTAATCCTGACCGCTTCCTCTTTGCATTCTCCACCAGCCTGAACTCATGACTCATGCCTACATCCATCACACTTTTCCTTTTCCTGATCAGTCTAACAATCACACTCACAGCTCAGCGAGCAACCATAGAGGACTTCACCCTACAAGGAGATACCTACCTGACTGAGCAGGATTGCTTTCGCCTCACAGAGGAGCAAGACTATTCTTCTGGTTCCATTTGGTACAAACATCCGATCAGTCTGGCCAAACCCTTCTCGATCGAATTGTCTATCATGGCAGGGTGTCAGGACGATCTGGGAGCTGATGGGATGGTGTTTGTCTTTACGCCTCGGGCCAATAGTCTGGGCTATGTAGGAGAGGGAATCGGCTTCTCTGGACTGGTGCCGTCGGTGGGCATCGAAATCGACACCTGGATCAATTATCATCTCAATGACCTCAAGGAAGATCATCTGGCCATCATGGCCAATGGCAGGGTTGGCCACTACAACGATCTGGCAGGTCCGACCCCTATCCCTAATATCGAGGACTGCCTGCAACATAGCCTGGTCATTCTCTGGAATCCACAAGCCCAGCGCTTGTCTGTCGAGATTGATAGAAAGGAAGTGATTGCGGCTCAAGCTGATCTGATTAATGGCATTTTTCGGGGGAATCCGACTGTTTTCTGGGGGGTAACTGCTGCCACAGGTCGGTATAACAACATTCATGAAGTCTGCTTTGACCGGATGAGTAAGTGACTTGCGAATCAGGGGACTTTTCTCTATCTTATTGAGGATCATCACCTTTTCAAACTCCTGCCTATGACCCCCCTATCCAACATTCTATGTCCTGTTGATTTTTCTCAAGCTTCCTATGATGCCATCGAGAAGGCAAGTTTTCTGGCGCGTTTGTTTCAGTCTGATTTGACCTTGTTGCATGTTATTCCGGATCTCTTATTGGCAAGATCTCCGGGATTAAGCAAAAATGAAGATTGGCACGCCCAGCACAAGATGGATGAAGCCGAAAATGAAGCCAGAAAGCTGCTACGGAAGGCAAAGCGTCGCTATATTCCCTATGTAGTGAAATCCAGATCCAGCATTCGGCGGGGGAATGTTGCAGAAGAAATCTTGTTGGACGCAGAACGCCTGAATTCCGATTTGATCATCATGGCAGCCAAAGGACAAGAGATAGGTGAAAGTCTGAAGGTCGTTATGGAAAAAGCCAGCTGTCCGGTTTTGGCCTATCACAAACATAAACTGACCAATGACATCGGAGAACAGATGAAGGGATTTCGACGCATTTTGTTGCCACTTCCTGCCCAATGGGATTTTGACAGGGTAGGTCATCTCGAATCCTATATAGAAACCTATCTATCCTTCATGTGCCCGGAATTGGTCATGGCCAAAATGATCGAGCCTGGGACGACACATGAAAATCGGGTACAGATTCGGCTGCAACTCGAAGCGCTGGGGCAACGATTTGTGGATATGGGATTGCCCAAGGTCCGCTGTCATATGCTGGAAGGAAAATATTCCACAGACCTGATTCTGCGTCTTTCTCAAAAAGAAGCATGTGATCTGATCATGATGGATGCGCCCAGCACACCAACTCGGCACAGCGATCTCGGGGGATTCACGCATCAGGTAGCCAAAGATGCCGCTATGCCCGTATTCACCATGAATCAGGCCTTGACGAACTAAGAGACTGTTTGAACATCTGTCACTTATTGTTTGTATGCGTCTTTTTTCCTCATCCTACAACTTTTTTTTGTTCGCATAGCACCACTATGAGATCAAAAAAGAGCCTCGTCTGAGAAAAAAATACATCATAAAAATTCTTAGCACAGATTCCAAAACAGTCTCTAAGAGATCAAACGATGAGTGCGAATCCAGGGGTGAAACTAGACCCTTGCCTTCATTTCTGCTTGTTTTGAAAAAAAATGAATCAGGAAACCCGACTCAATAATCGAACTTCCTGATTGAGGGATAGAGAATTTGTATTGAACAGATGATTCTCTCCTGCTTATTTCCACTTGATATTACATCCACTGGGCCTGACAAAGGCTTCAGCTAATTTCTGTTCTCTATCAAGGGCAGCTAGCGCTTCATTGAGGTAATTATTTCTGGCACTACCAGAATCAAGGGGATTGTCGTCGATCTTTCCCTGAAAGACTACCTGAAAGGCATCCTGCTCATATGTCAGAACAAAGGCTTCAGGATTTTTGGTTGCCTTAAATTGTTTGGCAACTGCCTGATCTTCGTCCAGCAGATAAGGAAATGGAAAGGGATTGGTGGTTCGACGGGTTTGGCCGTCTTTGTTCAACATGCTTGGATCATTGCTGTTGACAGCCAGGAATGCAACATCCTTATCTTTGAAGGCCTCATATAGATGTTGGATTCTCTCTTCATATCTGACAGACCAGACACAATTTGAGCTAGTGAAGAGCACAACTACTGCCTTTTTGTCTTTGAATTGATCCAGAGAGATCTTCTCCATGTGTTCATTATTCAAGGAGAAGTTGTTGACTGTAGTAATTTCCTGGGCCTGTACTGATTTGAGAAAAAAACTCATTCCGAGTAGGATACCCACAAAAAAACCGAGCGCAATCTTAGTCATACACCTTGGATTTTTCTTTTGAAAATGGAATTGTCGCTGAACTAGGTGAGAAGCAGTCTGAGGTATAGGTTAAGACGAATTCAGGACAAAATTGATAACTAATTAAATAGTGTTTATGAAAGTCGTCCTTTTGTACGGATGCGGGAAGAAAACCGTTGCGTTTCAGCTCAAAATTCTCAATATCAAGGAATAGATTGTGCTTAAAGGCAAAGCCCTGACCGAGGATTTTGTAGAGGGTTTCTTTGGCACTCCACATGAGGAGGAAGAGTTCATGGCTCTTGTGTTGTTCAAAGAAAGCGACCTCTGCTTCATTCATCCAGAGATAGCTGGTTCGGAAGTTTCGCTTGCGTTTGAGGTATTCCAGGTCAATACCTACTTCGCATTCTGTCGAAGCAATGGCAGCAGAATATTTTGTGGAATGGGTGTAAGAAATGAAATGAGAATTGGTGGAAAGATATGGTTTTCCGCTTTGTGTATTGAGTGATTCAACACGGGAATGATTGCGAATTTTGATCAATTCTTTCAGGCACAGTCGACTGGAAAGCCATTCCAACCTCTTTTGTGGATGTTCGATATTTCCTAATCGAACCCACTCATTTTCATAGAGTTTTACTCTTTCGAGAAAAAAAAGCTCCTCCTCTTCGATGTGCCAGGCACCAATAGACACACCGGGAATCTGACTGCTTAACGGGATAAATGACATAGCACAACTGTTTCCATCCTTGAATGTAATCAATTTTGAAGGAAAACAGAAGCCCGATTCGAGGAAAGATTAGTTGTCAAGAAAATTCGCCTGACTTTCCTGTCGTTGCAGATATTGATTGGCTTCATCCACGGTTACCCGCACTCCATCAATATATGGAACCACAAATGGATTGTCCAGACCAAGTTTTTTGAGTTCATCTTTGAATTCAGAAGCCTCGTCATACGTTCGGAAAGCACCGATCATATATTTGTTGAAGCCATCTGACCGCTCGGCCAGAAAGTCGCTGGAACTGGATCCTTTAGAATCCATTTGGTAGAAAACAAAGGCTCCAATTTGAATTCGATAAATCAATCCGGCAGGGATGCCCATATCATTGACCACCTTCTGTGTTCCGTATTGCTTTTTGAATTGCTGATTTTGGGTGCGTAGGGCCTCCAATTCACCCTCAGACTGGATCAGTGCCCATCTCAGGCTGTCGACGGCATCAGAACTTTGAGTCTCAGAGGCTTGATTCATCAACTCCTTATTGCGTCGCTTCAGATCTTTGATTTGATCTTGATAGTTCTCGAACTCTGCGCGAAGTGATAGCGGATTCTTGACATACATTTTGGCTTTATCCTTCCAGAACTTTTTGTCTTCTTTTGTGACTTGACCTGAAAGGGATTGGCTTGTAAACAAGAAAGCAAGCAATGCGCAGGTGCATACCAACAGATACCTCATTTGGCGAAAATTATTGCAGTTATGGTGTTAAAACTACGAAATATCTCAGGTTATCGTAACCTAAAACTCCTCTCTTACAACGTCTGTGTCTTCAAAAATATTGGCAAAATGATTGAAAATCAGCATTTGCCTTCCCCTAGGACACACCTATGCAAGATTTGTGCCTGAACTGACCAATAACGAGAAGAGATTCTGCGAAGGGGAGAGAATTTGTAAGAATCTGGTTGTAATTCGGTCTCATTCGCAGTACTTTTGTGCCCGATATGTTTGACCCTTTTTTTTAACCTTTCAATAGAATATCCATGTCCAAAGTAACAGTCGTCGGCGCTGGGAATGTAGGAGCTACTTGTGCAGAATGCGTCGCTCGAGCCGAAGTGTGCAACGAAGTCGTAATGGTTGATATCAAGGAAAACTTTGCAGAAGGCAAAGCCCTTGACCAGTGGGAGACTTCTCCTGTCAATTATTTTGATACACGTATCACCGGTTCGACCAATGACTATAGCAAAACAGCTGGCTCTGATGTAGTCGTTATTACTTCTGGTATTCCAAGACGACCAGGCATGAGCAGAGATGATCTCATCGCAACCAATGCCAAAATTGTCAAGAGTGTAACAGAAAATGTGATTGCACATTCACCTGATGCGATCATCATCGTTGTTTCCAATCCTTTGGATGTGATGACTTATCAGGCTTATCTGACAGCTGGATTCCCTTCCACAAGAGTGATGGGGATGGCAGGTGTGCTAGATACCGCACGCTATCGCTCCTTCCTGGCTCTGGAACTGAACGTCTCTCCTAAAGATATTCAGGCAGTATTGATGGGAGGTCATGGAGATACCATGGTCCCGCTGCCTCGCTACACCACTGTTGCAGGAATTCCTGTTACTGAGCTTGTCAGCGAAGAAAGAATTGAAGCCATTGTGAACCGTACCAAAAAAGGAGGTGGAGAGATTGTGAAATTGTTGGGAACAAGTGGATGGTATGCCCCAGGTGCTGCTGCAGCACAAATGGTCGAAGCCATCATGAAAGACTCCAGAAGAATCTTCCCTGTCTGTACATACCTGACCGGAGAGTATGGTGTCAATGATTTGTACCTCGGTGTCCCTGTAGTTTTGGGAAGAAATGGCATCGAACAAATTATTGAATTGCAATTGAATGAAGCCGAAATGGCTTTGCTTCATGAATCTGCTGGAGCTGTCAGAAAAGTTGTAAGCGTGTTGGACACTTTATAATTCGTCGTCCATCAAAAGCCGCTTTCTCGGTGTTTGAGTTGTCTTTGGGATAATTGAATTCTGTAATATCCGAAAGATGAATCTCAAACACCGAGCTTTTTTTATAGATGCCAAAACCCCGCTTATGCTGGTATTGGCTGGTTTCATTATTTCCACCTCTGTTTTTTCCCAGCATAAAAATGATCCAAGACACAACTTCCAATACCTGTGGGAGTTGTTTGATCAGCAGTATGGGAACTTTCAGGCCAAAGACGTGGATTGGCAACAATTGTACGATGCGCGGATCGACAATATCGGTCCCAAAACTACAGGTCAACAGTTGTTCGATGACATGGCATCTATGTTGGATGAACTTCAAGATTTTCATGTCACACTTCAGGGAAACATGACCTTCAAGGTCTCTGGGATCGATCCCAAAATCAGTATTGTTCGGCCGATACAAGCATATCAAACCTACAAAGAATCAACGTATGGTGCATTTTCGCTCAAGGTGATAGAAGAACACTATCTTACAGATGAGTTGACTGTGCGGTATGACAATTTCCGTTCGGCTTGGCTGGAAGATTCGATTGCATATCTTCATTTCCGAAAATTTGGGGACATCATGCAGACAGATTCTTTTATGCAGGAATTCGTGCAGGAGTATGCTTCAGCCAAGGCCTTCATCATCGATGTCCGGGCGAACATGGGGGGCAGTGACAAAGCAGGAAAAGTCATTGCCGATTGTTTTGCTGATCAGCGTCGGATGTATCTGATTGCTGCTGAACGAACTGGAGAGAAACACGATGAATTTGGTCCCAGGCGATACTGGCATCTCCAGCCAACACCAACAAGACAACTAAAACAACCAGTCATTGTCCTGACAAGCAGAAGTTCGATCAGTGCAGCAGAAAATTTTGCATTGGCGATGCAAACTCTGCCGCATGCGATGATCCTGGGAGATACCACCAGAGGAGTATTTGCGGATACCCGAACAGAGGTCTTGCCAAATGGGTGGAAGGTAAGTTTGCCATTTACCTACTTTACCAATCATGAGGGTGTATGTCTGGAAGGAATGGGGGTTGTTCCGGACCAATTGGTCAAGAATTCGAAGGCACAAATCAAACGAGGAATCGATAATCAATTGGGGACTGCCATCAAATTGATTCAGACAGCTTCTTTCGATCAGATTCGTGATTCCAGCACCCTTGCGCGCGTACAAGGCCCACAATTTATCGAAGCCCTCGAAAAGGGCTTGCTGACAGATGAATGGGAAACGGCATTACTCAGCTATCTGGATGCCTATGAAGCAGGAGAAGGTGCACATTATGTCCTGGAAGATGAACTTCTGGCAATTGGTAAGAAAATGGTGGCCCTGTCTTATCCCCATCGGGCGCGAAGAGTTCTGGAAGAGGTTGTTCTGCTGGCGTATCCCAAAAGCGAATCTGCCTATTTTGAGTTAGGTAAGCTGGCCAAGGCAGAAGGAGAGGAGCATGATGCGCGAAAGTTCTACCATGAAGTCCTTGAATTGAATCCAAAGAACAAGGTGGCCAAAAAAGAATTGAAACAATTGAATGGTGGGTCTACGACACCACTTGTCCTATTCCAAAAGTCAAAACAAAAAGAAGGGTCGTAAGAGCCATTTGTTTGAGAAAGGGATCCAGTTCAGACGCCTTGGTTTTGGTTTGGACAGCACGACCATTGATCCAGAGAAGTGGTAAGCTCAAGAGAAAGAGCCATTGCCATGGCGTTTCGAACTTGGCCATAACATAAATCATTGCGCTAAGCAAACCAGCACTGAGCAGGAACCAGTGATAAGCAATGGCTTTTCTTCTGCCAATCCGAACAGGAATGCTTTTTTTTCCAGCCTTCTTGTCAGACTCAATGTCTCGAATGTTGTTGACATTCAAGACCGCAACGGCAAATAATCCACAACTGCTTGCGGGGAGCAACAAGAGTGGATCGAAGGTTTGGGTATGAAGAAAATACGTTCCAATGACGCCTACCCATCCAAAAAACAATAGGACAGAGATGTCTCCCAAGCCAGCATACCCATAAGGTTTTTTGCCAGCAGTGTAGGTAATCGCTGCAATAATCGCAAGAATGCCCACACCCAAAAACATCAGAAATCCTTGGAGGGAATCAAGGGAGAGATAGAGAAGGCTGAGGCCTGAGGCCAATGAGAGGATGGCAAAAACAATCATCGCGCGAAACATGGCAGAGCGACTGATTTGGCCAGATTGTACCGCCCGCTGTGGTCCTTCTCGGTCCAGGCTGTCTGCACCATGAACAGAATCACCATAATCATTGGCAAGATTGGAGAGAATTTGCAAAAAAATGGTTGTTAAGGCGCATAGGGCAAAAACAGTTTCATCAAACAGGCCATCTGCTCCGGCCAGGAAGCTTCCCATACCTATGCTGGCAAGTGCAAGCGGGAGCGTGCGGAGTCTAAATGCTGAGAGCCAGGTTTTGATCATGTGACAGTGCTAGAGTGGGGGAGTGGTTTGAGAGAATAATCCAGGACAAATATGGCGAATATTTATAAATAGCTTGAACATGGTCTACAGATCAAGGAGAATATGTCTCTGTCCTGTTCTGATTTGCCCATATCCAGATGCAGGCATATATCATATAACCAATATCCACTCAGAAATGTTGCCAGCATATTTTTTTCCAGCTTTTTGCCATAGTTCCTGTTTCACCATGGGACATTGTGCTAGTCCAGATGTAGTTCTTCCTCAAAAGATTTCCTTTGCAGGAATGAAAAAAAACAACTTGTTAAGTATTTGGCAATCATCTTCCACCCTCTCACTCTCCCGCCAGCGGGAGACATCAGCCCACAAGGCTAGGAATCAACGATTTCCCCCTTTGGAGGGCAGGGAGAGGAATAGAATAAGCATATGTAAATATGTCCGATTACTTAACTCTCTTACTAGCTCTGTCGAGCAATGATGATTCAGCTCAACATGCCAGCCTCATAATTTTACCTCTTAATTCTTCAGCCTTCTTTAGAGACTGTTTGGGAATGTGTACTGAGAATCTTTATGGTGTATTTTTTTCTCAGACAAGGCTCTTTTTTGTTCTCATAGTGGTGCTATGCGAACAAAAAAAGCTGTAGGATGAGGAAAAAAGACGCATACAAAAAATTAGTAACAGATTTTCAAACAGTCTCTTAGACAAATGGACCGACAACCCATTCAGGTCTTTCTTTTTTTCTTTCTGGCAGCCGGAAACAGGATGTTGTTGAGGATGAGACGGTATCCTGGAGAGTTGGGATGGAGGGCGAGATCAGTTGGATCTTCGCCGACAAAGTGTCGGTAATCTTCAGGGTCATGGCCACCGTAGTAGGTCCACATTCCTTTTCCAAGATTGCCATGAATATAGCGTGCCTCATTATAGGCTTTCAGTTCTCCCATAATCAGAACCCCTTCCTTGATTTTGATGAGATTCTTGCGAAAAGCAGTGGTTTGTCCCATAAATCCCTTCACGGTCCTCGTATGATTTTGGCACAACATGGTTGGTACAGGGTCCCATTTGGCAGAAAACTCAAAGAGTGAGAAGTAATCCATATGCTCCGGTACGCGTCGACCAAGATTGGAATCTATGTTGGAAAATTCATACTGATATGGGCTGCGAACAAGTTCAAAATCTTTGAAAGCCAGAGACTTATTGTAATCCAGCTTTTGTTGAGCAGAAGGGTCTGCTGCGTCCCCGTCGAACATTTGTTCACAGATATCCAGGCCCTCCGCAGACAAAGCGATATCATAAGTGTCTGTGGCAGAGCACATGGCAAACAAGAATCCTCCCTCAGACAGATAGCGCTGAATTTCCTTGCTCACGGCCAACTTCATTTGGCTCACCTTCTTGTGCCCATACATTCGCGCTGTGCTCTCTTGTGATTTGACTTCTTCGCGATACCAGTCCACATTTCGGTAGGAAGCGTAGAACTTTCCGTATTGGCCAGTAAAATCTTCATGATGCAAATGAAGCCAATCGAAGTCGTTGAGTTTGCCATCCAGGACTTCTGGATCATATACCACTTCATAGGGGATTTCTGCATAGGTGAGCGCCAGGGTAACGGCATCGTCCCAGGGTTGTTTGTTTTTGGGGGAGTAAACAGCAACTTTCGGTGCTTTCTCCAACTTGACCGCATCCATATTGACCCCTTCAGAGGTCACGAGAACCAAAATTTCATTGGATCTGCTATCAGAGATTTTTTCAAATGAGACACCTCTTACCTGCATTTCCTGCTCGAACACTGAGGTATATTTGAACATGAAACTCCCTCCACGATAATTAAGAAGCCAATCGACATTCACCTGATATTCCAATACCTTATACGCAATTCCGTAGGCTTTCAAATGATCTTTCTGGGCATAATCCATTGGGATTAACAAATAATCGGCACGCAAACCAATCGTACACAGGCAAAGTGTGAGCAGCAAACTGAATGTCTTCATACAAGAAATGATTTCTAGTTTTTTGGAAAATGCAAAAATCAGGTGTTCAGCGAAGATATTTTGCCATAAGTTAGGAAAATATTGCCGATATTTTAACCAATCTTTTTCGCCCTCTTTTCACATTCAGGTTTTTCTCTTCTTCTTTCTTGCAGCAGGAAAGAGGATATTGTTGAGAATCAGGCGGTAGCCCGGAGAGTTGGGGTGAAGGGCTAAATCTGTGGGATCCTCCCCTACCAGATGCCGATAGTCTTCAGGGTCGTGCCCCCCATAATATGTCCACATGCCTTTTCCCCGAAATCCATGAATGTATCGAGCTTCATTATAGGCTTTCAATTCTCCCATGACCAACACGCCTTCCTCTAGTTTGAGAAGGGACTTCCTGAATGAAGTCGTTTGGCCCATGAATCCTTTGACTGTACGGGTATGATTCTGGCATAACATGCTTGGAACAGGGTCCCATTTTGCAGAAAATTCAAATAGGGTGAAGTAGTCCATGTGTTCAGGTACACGTCTTCCCGTATTAGAATCTATATTGGAGAATTCGTAGCGAAAAGGGCTTCTTACGAGTTCAAAATCCCTGAATGCCAGTGATTTGCTGAAATCGAGTTTTTGTTGTGCAGCAGGGTCCGGCGGGTCACCATCGAACATATAATCACAAATATCTACCCCATCTGCAGACAGGGCAATGTCATAGGTGTCTGTGGCAGAGCACATCGCAAAGAGGAAGCCCCCTTCGGATAGATATCGATGAATCTCCTGGGCAACGGCCAATTTCATCTGACTTACTTTGTTGAACCCGAACATCCTTGCCGTACTCTCTTTTGCCCTGACGTCCTCTTTATACCAGGCGTCATTGCGAGATTTTGCATAGAATTTTCCGTATTGACCTGTGAAATCTTCATGATGCAGATGGAGCCAATCATAGGCTTCGAGTTTGCCTTCCAATACTTCCGCATCATATATGACCTCATAGGGAATTTCTGCATAGGTCAAAGCCAGTGTTACAGCATCATCCCAAGGTTGACTGTTTTTGGGTGAATAAACAGCAACTTTAGGCGCTTTTTCCAGCTTCATTGCATCCATATTTACGCCTTCAGAGGTAACAAGTGCCATGATTTCATTAGATTTTCCATCCGAAATCCTGTCATAGGATATCCCCCGCAACTGAAGCTCCTGTTCAAAAACGGTGGTATATTTGAACATGAAACTCCCCCCTCGATAATTGAGTAACCAGTCAACATTGACTTGATAATTCAGGACCTTATAAGCGATCCCATAGGCTTTTAAATGGTTTTTTTGTGCATAATCCATGGGGATTAGCAGGTAGTCTGCATGCATCCCGATAGAAGCAAGACAACAAGCAATAAGAAGACTGATTGTTTTCATAAGAAATGAGTTTTCATGAACAGAACTGGACAGTCAAAAAAAATCCAGCAAGTTTTGTTTGTCATAAATTAGAAAAATATTGTCGATTTTTTCATTCGTTTTAACGATCTGAATAGGCAATTGTTCAGGGATTGTTAATTTTGTTGCCATGAACACTCCTCAATTTATCTGGGAAGGAGCCAAAATGGCTTTCCACGCAATCGGAGCAAGTAAGCTTCGTGCCTTTCTCACTATGTTGGGTGTTGCCACAGGGATTTTTGCCATTACTGGCATTCTAACAATGGTCAACTCATTGGAGAAATCTCTCACAGAAAATCTGTCTGCTCTTGGCAATACTACTTTGTTCGTGCATCATTTCCCATGGGCAGATGGTGGCCAAAATTGGTATCATTACTTCAATCGACCACCTGTAAGTTATGGCGATTATAGAATGCTTGAGGATCATTTGACCCGAGTTCGGGGGGTGGCATTTTCTGCGACAGCTCCTCGCCAAACTGTGAGAGCAGGAGGAAGAAGCATTTCCAGTGTAGATGTGGTGGGAATTACACAGGATGTGGACAAAGTGGTCGATTTGCAGTTCGAGTCAGGGAGACATTTTTCTCCAATCGAAAGCCATCTCGGCAGTGCTGTATGTATTCTTGGGTATGGGATTGCCCAAAATCTGTTTCCGGATGTGAATCCATTGGGAAAATATGTTCGAGTCAAAGGGAAACGCTTTCTGGTTATCGGTGTGCGGGAAAAAATGGGGACAGATTTGTTCAACAAATCAGCAAGTGAGGATGACAAAATAACCATCCCATATGTATTCATGGACAATATGTTCAATGTGCAAAAGCGATCTATAGAAAAAATCATCATACTCAAGGCCAACCATCATGATGATCTGGAATATGTTGAAAGTGAAATCATCGGGCTGTTGCGACGATCAAGAGGACTCAGACCACAGGTCGAGAACAACTTCGCCATTAACAAACAAGAAGCCCTCATGAACAGGTTGGGGGATTTCTTTGGCTATCTGGATATTGGAGGCTGGGTGATTAGCATTTTTTCTATTTTGATTGGAGGCTTCAGTATTGGGAATATCATGTACATCTCAGTCAAGGAGAGAACCAATGAGATTGGCATACAAAAAGCACTTGGATCGTCCCGAAATTTTATTCTATATCAATTTATTTCCGAATCTATTTTCATTTGTTTATTGGGAGGCTTATTGGGATTGGCATTTGTTGTGACCCTGAGCGCCATCGTACAGCTGATTTTATCTTTTGGAGATATCCCACTGTCGATTCACATCTCTATGGCAGATGTTGGCGTTGGTCTTGGGCTGGCGGGTTTAATTGGCCTGGTCTCAGGTTTTATTCCTGCTGTGTTAGCTGCCAGACTAGATCCGGTAGAAGCCATACGGCATGGATAGGAGCATAAGCGATTCCATTGCCGCGGGCCAAGACATTTTTACATTGGAATTTTCAACTGTTATATATGCGTGTAATTGATCATCTGAATTCTTCTAAGAATCCAACTGTTAGTCTGGAAATCATTCCTCCCAAGAGAGGACGGAATATTCAGAAGCTTCATGATGCGATTGAATCTGTATTGCCTTTCCAGCCTCCATTCATTGATGTTACCAGTCATGCAGCGGAAGTTGTATGGGATGAACGGCCAGATGGGACCTTTAAGAAAAAAGTAAAACGAAAGAGCCCAGGTACGTTTGGTCTTTGTGCAGCAATCAAATACAAATACAATCTGGAACCTGTGCCTCATATGCTTTGTGGAGGCTTTACCAGAGAGGAGACAGAAGATGCACTGATTGAGCTCAACTATCTGGGAATCGAAAATGTCCTGGCAATTCGAGGCGACAAAACCAGTAGTCGACCCATCCCACATGACAGAACCACCAATCCATTTGCTGTGGATTTGGTTCGGCAAATCTCTGACATGAACAAGGGCAATTATATAGATGATCTGATTGATGCAGCTCGGACCAATTTCTGCATTGGTGTGGCCTGTTATCCAGAGAAGCACTTTCAGTCGCCCAATCTCAAATTTGATCTAAAAGTCCTGAAAGAAAAAGAAGAAGCGGGTGCGTGCTATGCAGTTTCTCAAATGTTCTATGATACACAGAAATTCATTGACTTTGTGAAACTTGCCAGAGACTATGGGATTAGCATGCCGATTCTCCCCGGGATGAAAATTATGACTTCCAAGAAGCAGTTGACTCGCTTGCCTTCCATATTTCATATAGATATACCAGAAGAACTGACCGACCGCATGTTGTCTGCCAAATCTCGTTCTGAGGAGATTCAGGTAGGGGTAGATTGGGCGATCAGGCAATCTGGTATGCTTCTGGAGGCTGGTTTTCCATTTCTCCATTTTTACATCATGCAGAACACCAATCCTTTTCTTCGGTTTATGAAGAAATTTCGGGTAATGGTGTAAGGCCGCTCCGGTTCTCGTTTGACGACTTTGTATGAAGTGTCTCGCTGCGGCACAAAGATTCCTATGCAGAAGCGTTTGGTACAGAACTCCCCCGCCACGCTTCAACTATCCTGAAAGATGAGCGACTGACCATCTTTCAGACCGGTGTATCATAGATAGATCGCGCCTGATGGCGTTGGCTTAAAGTAGATAGATACAACTGATTCTCACATCAGGGAAGGAGGTGATTCATGTACATTTGGCCAGGAAAACAGCTTCATACCAGGAATTGAGCAGTAAAAGAGGAGAAGAAATGCTAGAAAAGCGCCATTATGGCAGTCGTGAAAAATAAATTATGCCAAAATGGCATGAATCTCTTTGTCTTTCTGCCACTTTATCCTAAAAAATCCAATGGCACCTGCTTTGATATATGAGTGATGTAAACGAAGAAAAACGATAGAACAAATCGAAAACAATTCAAAAAGTATCACTCAAAAAGAAGATAAAATCATGAAACTGGTAAGACGAAATCATCACACATTTCCTGGATTCTCAACTTTGTTCAACGATTTTTTGACCACAGAGTTACGAAGCTTTCCCACAGTAGGACATTCGACTCCCGCAGTCAATATCAAGAACAACCAGGACGATTTCCAATTAGAAGTAGCGGTTCCCGGATTGAGCAAGGATCAGGTGAAGATTGAAGTAGAGAAAGACCTGTTGACACTTTCTTCTCAGATTGAAACCAAGGATGAGGATAAGAAAGAAGAAGGAGGGTACACAAGAAGAGAGTTCCGCTACCAATCCTTCAAAAGAGCCTTCAGTCTGCCCGACACGGTAGATACTGAGAATATCTCTGCGAATTTTGACAATGGAATTCTGACAGTTGTTCTTCCCAAGAAAGAAGAAGCAAAAGATCCCGGCCCTCGTATGATCGAGATTGGCTAATGGGCCACACCAATGAATAAAGAAATAGGATAAAGAGTAGGTAGTAGTGAGATAGTTTTAGGGGTTGACACCGGGCAGGAGTAAAGAGGACGATGGATACGAGACAATTCGACGCTTTTGCCCGGTGTTTATTTGATTCACAAACTCAACACATCAAAACAATGAAATATATTCTGATTGTGGGAAGGGGGCCAGCCCACAGACATAGCATACACAGATCCAGGCCCATTATTTCAAGACAAGATTTTTTTAATCAAGGGTATACATGGGTGGATATGAAACCCAGACATTGGCAAACACATCCGATGCCTGTGGCGATTCACCAACCTGCCAGATATAGAGGGGCAGATATGAGAGCGGGATGGAAGAGAGTGGGAAAAGGAATCCAGCGAGGGATAGAGGGGATGATTCAGTTGTTGCAGAAAGGATGGGCTGGCTTGAGGATGGATAGATAAGGCCTGTGGTGGAGAGGCGAAGGAGACCTTGTGTGAAAAGGATAGAAGGGAGATGGCAGATCGAGACATCTGGTCAGGAATAATCGGAGGACAAGCACGGCAGCTTGTCCTCCGGTTTTTATGTCGGCCCGTCCTCTCATAAAGTCTGACTTTTCACGTAAGATTGTGAACCGTTCGCCCGATTTTGAAGAGATAATTCGAGAATCGGTGATAAATTGCACATGTATTGAGATTATTTGAATAAGGTAAATTACGAAAATAAGAATTTGGGGAGGTAGGTATATAGGAAGAGTCTCATAGCTTCAAATATGAGAAAAATGAGAGGCCAGACCCGCCCGGGTTTGGCCTCTGGGGTTTTGGGGAAGTCAGGAATAACAATAGGTAACTTTCTGGGAATGAGGGGAGACAAGGCTCGAATTATTCATTCACCTGGAGGGAAGGCTCCTTCTGGCTTGAGTATAGGCGATGGTTGTGTTTGGACGAGTGGAGGGCTTGGTATTGATGAGCAGGTTCGCGCATGACTTTGAGAGGAGAGCAGGTCATTCCTCAGAAGTTGAGGTAGACTTTTATTGCCAAATCCGGTGAGTTTTTTTTGCCAATAAAAAGTGCTGCTAGTTTGTCAGCTTTTTTTTATTTTTATTCCAACCTGATAAGGAGTTTTTACGTCTAATATATAGAGTGTATTCACTCACCAATAAATCAAAAACAATACTCTTTAATTGATATACTCATGAACAGTTTCATTTCACTCCACAGTCATTCTGTATTCCTTGCACCAGAAGAAGTAGCTGCCATCAGTGTAGTTGCGGCCTTTGCTCTTTTATATTTGGTGAGTCTTTGGAGACTGTTCGAGAAAGCAGGACGTGCTGGATGGGAATCCTTGATTCCTTTCTATAATGCCTATGTCGTCACACAGATTGCCGGAAAATCTGGTTGGTGGGCAGTCGGACTGTTCGTCCCGTTTTTTAATATCATTGCCAGGGTTATCCTGGGTGTAGAAGTCGCTCAAAAATTTGATCGATCTTCAGGATTTGGGGTAGGTTTGGGCATCATGCCTGGAATCTTTCTTCCCATCCTGGCATTCAGCCGATCAGAATATATGGATGCTGTGCCACCCAATGGCTTTAGAACCTTCGTCAACGAAGAAGGGGATATCGTGGAAGAGGTTCCCCTGGAAGAGTGGGGAAATGAAGAAGAAAACAAGAAATAAGAATTTATCCTGTGAAATAGATGGGAAGCAAAGTGGAGATGGAAAAATAAGGCTGCCTTTTGGGGCGGCCTTATTTGCTTTCTCTTGAGATGTGTAAATAATGCCGGTAAGTGCATGGAGGAGTTGTCAATCTAACGAACAGGCGTCAATAGCATCCCCTCTTCTCTTTGCTTCTTCTTGTCTGGCGCTATCTTCCCTTTTTTCTTTCCGGTTTTTTAGCCATCTATCAGAAGACTTCTGTCGAATTGTCCAATAACACTTCGCTCCCTCCCTGATCAGTCTCACTCTCTGCACCTGGCCTCAGCCTTACCTGTACTCAGCTGATCCTCAATCTATGTTCATTTTCTGAGGGACAGCCAAGTTCCCTTTGTTGCCAGAAGATGGTGAAAACGTTTTGTCAAAGGTTAACAATCCTTATTTCTGAAAGATAAGTAGACTGAAAATATCGAATCCGCAAGGTCGAAGGAAATGATGATTCTGATACCTGCTAGATTGACATTCTGAGTATGACATTATCCAGGCATATTTTTCGTAGAAAAAACAGGCGGCTAAGAGACTGTTTGAAAATCTGTCACTTATTTTTTGTATGCGTCTTTTTTCCTCATCGTATAACTTTTTTTTGTTCTCATAGCCCTACTATGAGAACAAAAAAGAGCCTTGTTTGAGAAAAAAATACATCATAAAAATTCTCAGCACAAATTTCAAAACAGTCCCTAACTTTGACTTTGTCC
>JBCCGK010000084.1:0-51390 GCA_039029315.1 Bacteroidota bacterium
AGGTACAGGATGAGGAGACACACCTCAGCCACAATCGAAGTCATTTCGACTGCTTAGAGACTGTTTGAAAATCTGTCACTTATTTTTTGTATGTGTATTTTTTTCTCAGGCAAGGCTCTTTTTTGTTCTCATAGTGGTGCTATGAGAACAAAAAAAGCCGCAGAATGAGGAAAAAAGACGCATACAAAAAATAAGTGACAGATTTTCAAACAGTCTCTAAGCAGTCGAAATGACTTCGATTGTGGCTGAGGTGTGTCTCCTCATCCTGAACCTGCGCCTGACACAAGCCAGCCATCCCTAAGCTGCCAAAGGATATGCTTTTCTTCCTTGAGAGAGAACAGGGACTGGCTGTACTACGCCAAATACATTCCCCAAGAGTTCCTCCATCGAAATGTTATTGAACCGTATATCTGACAAGGACTTCATTGTCAAGAATCACATTCGTACTCCAAATGAAGGAGGCATCCTGTGTACTATTGTCAAAAATATCCGTGAACCGGGTATAGGCTTGCTTATTGTCTACGCCGATGGTAGCATTGGAATAAGTCGTTGCGTATGGCCATTCCGAATCATCGAAATCTACCCCATTCCATCCTAGCGGAAGCGGCCAATGGACAGCGAAATAAGAAGCCCCATCATCAGATCCTTCTGTGTCGCAAGAGGTAGAGGCCCGAATTCCCTCCTGCTCTGTCAAACAGTTGAGATCTTTGACAGGAGCAATGTAATAGGTCTGGGCTTTCCAGTCAGATCCTGTAGTAGCGATGATGTCACCATTCGCATTCTGAAAGACGGCCACCATGCCGCCATCTCCAGCATGATGCAAAAATCCCTGATTCAACTCAGATCCTAGTCCACTGTTTTCTTCCCAGTCTACTAACTTCATTGCGATAGTGAAAGGGCGATTGACTTTGAATCGGACCAGATCAGAATTGAATTGCGTGAAAGGAACATTGTCTTTGCCTACAGGATTGCCATTGATGAATAGTTCGAAATAGTTGTCTGCGAAGATGAAACCTGTGATGATTTCCCCATCTGCGTCTATGTCAATAATGTCTGAGCCATCAAGCGCAGCAAGCGCTTCCTCCGCAGAGGCGAACATCACACCTGTACAAGGATTATATAGATCTGAGGCCAATGGGAACCAGTCGTTGGTATAGTTGACCTCGGAAGGTACCAACCATTTCTGTCCATCTCTTGCTGTGATATTGCCAATAGGTGCCCTCCGACCATTGCTACAATCATACAAATTGTTAAGAACCACGCTAGCTAAGCCTTGAGTGACGGATCCGCTTCCTCTATACGCTTCTTTTTCTGGATCTCCTTCTACTGGAGCACAGGCAATCAGGGAAAACAAGCACATCAGAAGGAGGAATGGAAAGGAGGGAGTCATGAGATCGATGGTTTTTTGTGAAAAATTATCTTCTTCCGCAAAAGAACCGCTATGTACTTCACAGAAAGAATTGAATGAAAAAATAAGGAAAAATGACGCTCCAAGCTTCCTCATCCCCAAATTTCCTGAAGAAAAAGGGAAATAAGGACAGATTCCTACAATTCCTGCATCAATTCCAACTCGATTTTCGACAATTCCTTCAATTTCCCATCCATAAATGCCTCATCCAATTCATGTACACTCCATACAGCAGGATCAGCTTTGTAATTGACATAGTCCTGAAATCGAACTCCGTCTATTTGCTGTGGATGAAAAGCTTCCCGAAAACGCAATCCTCCGCCATCGACCCGATAAGAATACGCCAAATAATCCACAAGGAAATTGTCTTGTTGTATCCAGTAAACAAAAACGTCATCATAATCTTTGCCACCACCTTCTTCCTGAAAAGAAACCTCGATTTTGTGATAGGACTGCTCTTTGATATCCACAGTCCCCAAATATTTTTTATGAACTGCAGGATCATTTAATCCATAGGGAAGCTGAGCAAAGTAATGAACAGAATTCACAGAATTGGCATACTTGTCTGCCATACTATCGACTACAGTGGCTATTTTTCCATTGATATGTCGAACAAATCCATCATTGCTGAGTACATCTCTGTAAGTCTCTCCCTCTTTCTCGAAGCGTCGTTCATATTGGAATTTTCCCCCCTGCCGTTGGAGTTCATATTCAAACTTCCTGAAGACGAATTGAACATGCAGATCATCATATGAAGACCCTCCATGTGCATCGATGGCTTTATCAATGATGGTTTGAGCAGTAAGCAGCTCCCCGCTTTGTTGTGTATCGATCTGTCTGGCGCAAGAGAAGAGCAAGAGG
This sequence comes from Bacteroidota bacterium, assembly GCA_039029315.1. GTDB lineage: Bacteria > Bacteroidota > Bacteroidia > J057 > J057 > JBCCCJ01. The sequence continues at coordinate 2,270 of JBCCGK010000084.1, forward strand.
AATACTGATAGAGAGAGGATGATTCGGGTTCGCATAGGGCATGTTGGTTTGTCTGTGTAAAAGTAGAGAAAAAAAAGCAGCAAAATTGTCAAATAGCCGATAGCTGATCCGCATTTTTCCCTAACTTACTTTCTTCTCATTGACAATTACTTGCAATTATGGCTACTACACGAATTACTCCAGATATGATTCATGGCGAGGTTGCTCCCGGTTTTGAGGAAGTCCAAACCGCCTTTCACGAAAATTTTATCAAAAGAAAAGAGCTCGGTGCAGCTTGTGCTGTCTATTACCAGGGACAAAAAGTGGTAGATCTTTGGGGAGGAATCAGGGATCATCGTGTTGGATTGCCTTGGGAAGAGGACACAATGATTCTTGTGTTTTCCACGACCAAAGGCATGGCTTCCATGTGTATGGCCTTGGCCCATTCAAGAGGAATGTTGGATTTTGAAAAACCCGTGGCAGATTATTGGCCTGAATTTGCGGAAAACGGAAAAGAAAATATCACTGTTCGCCAACTGATTTCTCACAAGGCTGGCTTATGCGCTATTGATGAACCACTGGATTTTGAGGCGTTGGCAGACCCGGACAAAGTAGCTGCTGCTCTGGCCAAGCAAGCACCCCTGTGGGAGCCCGGGCAGGCACATGGGTATCACGGACTTACCCTTGGATGGTATGAAGGAGAGCTGATCCGAAGAGTAGACTCACAACACAGAACTATTGGGCAGTTTTTTCAAGACGAGATCGCCAAACCTCTGGAGTTGGAATTTTATATTGGGCTACCCAAGGAGGTCCCATCGAGCCGGATTGCTTATATCAAGGGCTATCCCAGATGGAAAATGTTGTTCAATCTGGACAAGATGCCCCGGAATTTTGTGAAAGGAATGTTTAACCCAAAAAGCATTACAGCACGTACATTTTCCAACCCCAAGGTACTAGGGATAATCCCTAATTATAACAGGAGGGAAATGCAGGAGATTGAACTACCTGCGGCAAATGGAATTGGACAAGTGCGAAGTATTGCAAGAGCTTATGGCGCTTTTGCGATGGGAGGCAAAGAACTTGGGATCACCGATGCAACAATGAAAGAACTCATCGAACCAGCCAGCACACCTCCCGATGGATTGATGGATTTGGTACTTCGTATGCCTACCACCTTTTCGTTGGGCTATTGCAAGCCTTCTTCTGCCATGCAGTTTGGCAGCAGCAATAAGGCGTTTGGGACACCTGGTGCGGGAGGGTCCTTTGGGTTTGCAGATCCTGGAGAAGGAATTGGCTTCGCCTATGCGATGAACCGATCGGGATTTTATCTGATCGATGATCCGAGAGAAAAATCATTGCGAGATGCTGTCTACGCATGTGTCAAGCAGCTAAAAAACCAAACCGTCTGAGAGACTGTTTTGGAATCTGTGCTGAGAGTATTTATGGTGTATTTTTTTCTCAGACAAGGCTCTTTTTTGATCTCATAGTGGTGCTATGGGAACAAAAAATGCCGCCGAATGAGGAAAATAGACGCATATAAAAAATAAGTGCCAGATGTTCAAACAGTCTCTGAGCACGTCTGAACTTATGGGTCTGGCAAGAGGGTGAGGCAATATCATACACACTGACAACGATGGACACCACTTTCTATTCAATTCATCCTTATTATATTGCCCTGACAGGGTCTATGGTAGCTATTCTGGGCGTGTATCTGTTTTTTTGGAGAACATCCTCCAGGAAGGAGACAGGTCCCAAGACAGCACAGAAAGAGGTGCCACTCAATTTATCACCCGCTGCCGTACGCTTCCTGTGGAAAGGAGAAGTGGATTGGGATATGCTCCTGACAATCGCTTTTTCTGCTGTACAAAAACAGGTGTATCGATTCGGCTGGAATAGGGCACAAGGATCTGCGTACTTCCAATTGTTGGATGAATCAACATTTGGAAGACTGGCACATGAAGAGCGGGCTGCCCTCACCATGGGAAGAAATGCCCCCTTGAAGAACTTCATGTTTGCCAGAAAGAAAAAAAGACTGGATGAAACCATGGCCCATCGGGCTGAATCCTATTTGAAAAAGAAATTCAAGCATTTTATCAATCCTGTCCAACGCTGGGTCTTGATTGGGTTGGGACTGAATGTGGTATTGCTGTTGATCCTGGGAAGAATATTCCTACAGCTGGCTCCTGGACAATTGTTATTGGATGGCATGCTCATGGGATTCATGATTGTGGGAACGATTTTGTACCTGGACCGATTTTTAGATGAAAGTTCCAATGTTCAAAAATGGGGATATGCCTTTATGGGGATTCTTCTTCTGGGAGTATTTATAAGCATAGATCTGAATTCTGGATTTCCAGTGATAGCTGCCTTGGGATTTGCCATTCCTGTCCATATCTGGATGTACTTCCATCTTCCCAAACTCTCTGCTGAAGGCCAACGAATTCAGCAACAAATCCTTCAGTATAAAGAATATCTATGGAAAGAGAAGCTGGTCCTGGAGGTGGAAGATATTCCTTACTGTCTGGCCTTGGACATTCCCTGTGATGAAACAGAACAAATCAACCATTTGCTAACAGAAGGATGGGAATCGAGTAACAATTTCCTTCCGGGCGTACTTTCAGGCATGATCTCCTCTATCGATATTGATATATCCTGATTTGCACTTTTAATTTTTTCAACCATGAACATCGATTGGCTCACCTTATTCACACAAGCAAGTACGATTTTAATTCCTGCTGGCTGTATCCTGAGTTGTTATGTGGCTGTAGGCATGTATTTGCAATGGCCGCAAACGAAGTGGAAAGAACCGGACTTCCAGGAGCTGAAATCATGGGGGCCGGCACTATTGAGGTATTTTTATGTTGGAAAAAATGACTGGACGAGTGTGAAAGCAGCTTTGCAAAGCGCAATCCAAAAAGGAGTATACCGTTCAGAGTGGGGCAACGAAAAAACTCATTTGCGTTTGAGAAGAAATTCAAGTGTTTCCTTTGAGCACTTAAGGCATGAAGAGCGAGCAGTTCTGACAAAAGGTCGAAATGCGCCACTAAATGATCTGATCCTCGGCCCAATAAGACGAAACCTTCATGAGGATATGAAGGTTCGATTGTTCCAGTTCATCCGAAATCACTATCGATCCAATACTTTTCCCAAGATGGGCTATTCGCTGATATTATTTGTGCTCCATATTGGCTTGTTGGCTGTGATCGCAAAATATTTCCTTTTCTCCGATCTGGAATTTTGGTTGAGGTTCGTCTGTTTTGCAACCTTAATGGGCGTATCTGCCTCTCTGGTGTTGACTCACAAAGAGATGGCGCAACAAGAGAATTGGAGCACGGTGAAAAAACTCACATTTTGTGCGAGTATATCGTTGTATGTATTGCCATATGTCCACTTGATTCCTGATATCGCATCGGGAATATATGAACTCACGACACAGGATCTTATGTCCCTCTTTGCCCCATTGTTGGCCACTTTGAGTTTTCTACTTCATGGATATGGGATCAATCTGCTCAAGCCATGGAACCAGAAAGGGATGGCAGCCCATCGGAGTGTAGTAAAATATAGAGAATATTTGATGGATAAACCTGTCTTGAGCAAAGAGGATCTTCCATATGCACTCGCTCTTGAGGTGCCAACCACAGCGGAAATAGAAATGGAGGGATTACTTATCCAAGATGGATTTGATATTCATTGACTAATCCCAGGAAATCAAACGAGGGTCAAAATGTTGCTTGTCAGCATTCTGATCTTTCCTTTTCGAGGAAGTGCTGTTTATGGAAAAATAGGATTTGTATCATCTAGTATAGGAACAACCTTCCCTGCGTAAAAAGAAAACTGTTGTTTTTCACCTTCTAACTCACATTACCTATTATGGAATTTCGTAGTAGAATCAAAAGAGCATTTGTCTGGCTGACGGCTCTTTTTCTCGTTATGTTTGTGTTTCGACTGATCTATGGATTTCAAACATATCCGACACATCCTGGTCAAATTCAATTCGCCAATTTTGACTCCTTTCTGTCCGGACCAAGCACACGGATGAACATAGCCTCCAGCAAATATGAATACAAAAACCTGAAATCCGAATATGGAGAAAGCATTCATGTTGATCAGAAGTATGAAAAGATTGCAAATCTGAGTTGTCGGACTACTGAGTTTGAAGAGGAGGAAGCCAAGATCAAGGCAACCATTGATGCCAATCAGGCGATTATTCAATTTCAACAGAAATCCGGCAACAAAGGAAATCAACAATTGTCATTGCAAATAGGAGTGCCACCTTCCTTGTTTGATACGTTCATCGAAACCATCCAGCAAAATCATCAGGTCGTTTCTGTTCACATCACCAAAAAGGACAAAACAAATGAATATCGCGAGTTGAACTCGAAGCTGGCAACCCTCAAGGAAACGCGTCAGTCCTTGCTTCAACTCAAATCCAAAGGCGGAAAAATTGAGGAGTACATACAATTGGAAAATCGAATCCTGCAAATTGATGAGCAATTGCAAGGATTGGGGGTACAACTTGGGAACTTCGATTCAGAGAATGAATTCTGCACAGTAAATCTCTCCTTGATCGAAGAAGGCAAACCCCAGAAAATTGGATTTGTCCAGCGAATGAAAGTCGCCCTGGAGTGGACCATAAAATATTATCTAATGACTATGGCGGGTCTGTTTTTTGCATTAGGCGTGGCTTTGGTTTTGATCATGATTTTGGACAAAATGCAGGTGTTTGCACGAATTCGTGATCGATTGGACTAACAAGTTTTGCTTGTCTGCGTCATGCTGTAAAAGGATTTGAGAGATATCGGATCAGACAGGATTTACAAGAGGTGCAGGATAACATAAATCATCCTATTCTTCACGTAAATCCCGTCTTCGATTTGTTTAGAATTTTTTGGATTTCCCACACTTCTTGTCCAAGAACCCAAGCTTTTATTTGTTGGATACACCCACCATTACTCTTCTCTATCTGAAGTCGATCCTATCATGAAAGATGAAGATTAAATCCTTGTTGGACCGAGGATTGAAAACGGTCTCTCAGATATGGGTTTCGTGCCAAGGCTCGGAGAAGATAAAAATTGTGAAACAAATAGGGGCTGCTATTCCATCCTCCTAATACTGGTGAAAAGCTTCTGAAACAAATTTCAGAACTTCTGGCAGAGAGCTACGCCAATAGGTCCAACTGTGGCCACCATCTCTGATTCTGAATTCATGGGGGACATTTTTCTTTCTCATGGCAATATGAGCCAGAGAATTCCCTTCGTAGAGAAAATCATCATCTCCGCAGTCGATGAACCAGCGGACTCGATTCTTTCTATCAATCTTTTCAGGAAGGGCTTCAATGAGGGAAATGGCATTGTGGCGTTGGAAATAAGCTTCTTTGTCTTTCCTGGAAATATCCTTCACCCCCAATCGTGCCATTCGCTGTTCCATGGCTTCCATAGAAAGAGGACCAACATAAGCACTCAATGGACATGCAGAGGAAAACATCTCAGGTTTGTGAAGTGCATACATGAATGAGCCGCCGCCGCCCATGGACAGACCAGCCACAGCCCGATATCTTTTTTCTCCTTTGATTCGATAGGTGCTTTCTACATGGGGGACCAATTCCTCAAAAAAGAAATCTTCATAATTCCAATCGCCCTGAATATCATTGAAATAGCCCCTTCGACCTGTGTTGGCATCTGGCATCACGATGATCATTGGCGTGGCAATCCCTTCGCGAATGGCCTTGTCAGTGATGTGAAGTACTTCGCCAAATTGTACCCAACCCGTTTGATCGTCTCCGGCACCATGTAACAAATACAGCACTGGATAGCTCCGCTCTGATTGCTCATAATCCGGGGGGAGATAGATGGCATATTTGCGTTCGCTGTCAAGGATTTTGCTGGTCATGGATAGGTTGTCCTTGACTGTACCTGTTTGAGAAAACAGATACAAAGGACAAAGAAGCAAGAGATAGAACAGTGATCTGGAATAGGTCATAGGAATGAGCTTAACAAAATGTGATGATTGGATATCGATTTGACGAAAACCGATGTCAATATGCAACATTTTTGTCATTCTTCTCGGCGCATCTCACAGTTCGACCTGTGTGCGATTGTCAAGGAATGAATAGACTCCCAGGATTCAATTGTTTGAGCTAGATCTCAACATGCATAAGTGCCTCTTCCAGCGAACTCCATCCATGCAAAACCTGTTGTGCGAGACTTTCTTCCAGAGAAGGCAGAGATTGTCTGGCAGAAATCTCTTTGGCATTTCCTTGCCCGCTTTTGACGAGCTCCTTGAGTTCCGGTGTCAATTTGATGAGCTCAAATACTGCTTTTCTGCCTTTGTATCCTGTAAAATGACAGCTGGGACAACCCACTGGGACATGATGGGTGCGAATGTTGTACATCTCTTGGAATTCAGATGAGACAAGTTCATGACTTTCGGACTTACAGTGGGGACACAGCAGGCGAATCAATCGCTGGGCCACCAGCAATCGAAGTGAAGCGGCTAGCAGGTATGGTTCTATGCCCATATCGACCAGTCTGGTGATCGCATCCCAAGCCGAATTCGTATGAAGAGTAGAGAAAACCAAATGGCCTGTTAATGCAGCTCGAATCGCAATCTGAGCTGTGGAGGTATCTCGGATTTCCCCAACCATGATGATATCTGGATCTTGTCTCAAAAATGCTCTTAGCGCTCGATCAAAAGATAATCCGATGTCTTCCTTCAATTGAACCTGATTGATTCCCGTCAGGTTGTATTCGATGGGATCTTCGATGGTCAGAATATTTTTTTCAGGCTGGTTCAATTGATTGAGGGTGGCGTAGAGGGTTGTCGTTTTCCCACTGCCAGTCGGGCCGGTGATCAGAATAATTCCATTTGGTCGATGAATGGCTTGCCGATAGAGTGAGAGTTCTTCGGCTGATAAGCCAACATTGTCTATATTCAAATGTTCCTCTGATCTTGTCAGCAAACGCATGACGACTTTCTCTCCAAACTTGCCCGGAATCGTGGATACCCTTAGATCTATATCTGTTTGCATATGCTGAAAATGAATTCTTCCATCCTGAGGAAGACGGCGTTCTGAGATGTCAAGATCTGCAAGAATTTTGATCCGGCTGACCACAGCATTGTATCGCTCAATAGGAACTTCGTATTTTTCAACCAATTGTCCTTCCCATCGGAACCTGATTCTGGCCTCATTTTCATATCTCTCAATATGAATATCACTTGCCTCCATATTGGCAGCTTCTTCCATCATGGTAGTTACAAAGCGAACAGTATCAGACTCAGAGGTGACCGAAGTGCTTTGAGACTGATTCTGAGATGCTTGAACGATGGGATAATGTGTCAAGAGGAGCCGCTGAAGATGGTCTGGAGGAATAATTTCCAATTCTACAGATTTGCCAAGTACAAGTTGTAGTTGTGGCAGTTTCGATCTTGAAGAGGTTTCTCCTAGGGCAATCAACTTCTTTTCTTCGATCCTCAAGGGAATAATGCGAAAAGTATGTGCCTGCTCAGCGGTGAGAAGACTGATCAATCGAAAATCCAGTTCCTGTAGGGTTGGCTCCATAATGATAATTCGTTGGAAGCGTAAGCTATAGATAAACCATGATCAATAAGGCTGGCAAAAAACTCACCCCAAGTGCCCCGGCTAACGGAATGGGATAATCACTGCGGATCTTTTTTCGCAGTTGTAGAACAAGGAACAAGCTGACTAGCAATAAACTGGTCCCTGTGAACAGGAGCAAAAACATGTGGGGAGGAAGCCAGATTCCCAGCACCAGCAGCATGACAACATCTCCCCAGCCCAGTAGATGATCCATGATCTGTTTTTCTCCCTTCAATCGATAGATCACCCAAATGCTTCCTACCATCATGCCGACACATACCAGATTAAAGAAAATTGCTCGAAGAAGATAGAATCCCTCAGCTTGTTGACTTTGGTAAATGATGCCTGCCAGACCCATGAGGCCAAACCAGCCAACATGAATTTCTCGCAAGCCGAAATCACTCCAGGCAATTCCAAGAGCAGCAAGACATCCCAGGACAATCATAAAGAGTTCCATGCTTTGGGACTAATCAGCTTGAATTTCCCTCGGGACAGCCGAGTGATCCACCTCCCAAACATTCATGATCCCATCACCATCAAAATCAGTGATAGATGTCGCCCGGGCCAGGAAGCCTTCACGATCTGCTTTGAGAATTTCAATTTGATAATGTGCCGTTCCATTTTCCGTGATCAATGGAGCTTGTGCGAATCCTACATGCTCGAATACTGGTGCATATTGATAATGCTCCAGATGATACACATTTTGGAGTTCAGCAAGATGTTTGAGATTGGTTTTGGCTTCCATAGCATGAGTCTTTGAAAACAAGGGCTTGAGCACAGGGAAAGCCAGCAATAAAAGGACTCCGAGGATAGCCAATACTACCAGGAGTTCTGTGAGGGTCATTCCTTTGAGTTTCATGGGAAAAGGAGTTTTTTGATTAAACATATTAGAAGGTTGCGGTCTGCCTCCTACGTGCTGAGAATCAAAATCAGATACCGATAAGTGAGGAGAAAAGTCCAATTTCTCGTGAGAGCTGTTCGATATGTGATCTTTGATCGGAGACATCTGATGCTGTGTTTTGGATCTGACTTATAGCTGGATTATTGCGAGTAATTATTATGTATTAATGGCATTGCTGAGTTCGAACATAGGGAGGTACATCGCTGTAAGAATGACTGCGACCATGCCCCCCAAGAGGATAATCAGTAGGGGTTCCAGGAATTGGGTTAATGTCTGGATTCCACCTTCGCTCTCTGCTTCGAGGCTCTGGGCAAGATTGAGGAACATTTGATCTAGGGAGGCAGTCGTTTCACCAACTTTTACGATTTGTCTGACATAAGCTGGGAAGATGGAATGTTGGCTGACTGCATCATATAAAGTACTGCCATCTACGACTTCTTGCCGAATCTGACCAATGGCTTGCCGAATGGGAGGAAAATTGACAATTGGCTCTAACAGAACTAATGACTGGTCAAGATTCACCCTCGCTGAAAGCAGGAGGTGAAAGGAATAAAACAGTCTGGACAATTGTAATTTGAGATAGAGAGGACCAAGCATTGGAACCCTGAGTAATACTTTCGCTGCCACTTTTTGAGCCTTTTTATCCCTTTTGAGAAAATAAATTCCTAGTCCGATTCCAATAAGGCCTGGAATCCAGATGATAGCATGTTCTCTAAATCCGGTTGAGAGTGCCAAAATCGTCTGAGTAATCTTGGGAAGTTCTGCATCGAATCGATTGAATATATCTTCAAACATGGGAACTACATATCCAATCATAAACCCCAGTACGATTCCTGCAACTGCTATCACTGCAATGGGGTAGGAGAGTGCCTGTGTCAGCTTTCGTTTGAGGAGAAGGCGTTTTTGATACAGCTCTGAAAGATTGGTCAGAATTTCTCCCATTTTGCCGGTTTCTTCCCCCATATGAAGCGATTGAATCTCAAAAGGGCTGACCCACTTGGGGTGTTCTGCCAGCGTTTGAGACAGAGATTTGCCATCCTCCAATCCACGATGGATAGCCACCAATAATTCTTTAACAGCTTTTTTACTGCTTTGATCAATCAGGACTTTGAGGCTATCCAATAGGCTTAAACCTGCACCAAGGAGGGTTCCCAACATCTGATATATCTTCTGCCTGTCCTTGAGTGTTATGGCTGGTCCAAGCCGAATCTCCTTCTGCCAAATGGACTCAGAAGAGACGGCTTTGTCAACCCTGTTAGGTTGATAGACCTGAGTGAGTTCTGATAAGTTGACACCAGCCATATCTTATATGCAATGATTATTCTATATCTGTATTAGTCCCTTCCAGGAGAGAAATATCAACGGAAGGGGAGAAGTTATCGGAAGAAAATGAGGACTCCACTGAAGATCTTGCCCACATGCGGATGGGGATTTGCCACAATTGTGCAGAATCCACAAGTATGGGCCCAATTGTGGGATGCTGTATCCACCTCGCCGCAAGCTTGAAGGTATCTTGTCTTTGAAAGCCTGTTCGAATCATGGCACCAGGAATCTGTTGGTATACAGCAATGGAACCGCCTTCCCGATCCCACAAGCCTACATCAGTAGGAGACAAGAATGAGAACCGTACCGTTGTGGCAAGATCGCGTCCTAACTGATATCTCAGAACAGATAACTCACTACTTGATTCAAGACGTTGGTCATATCTTTGGTGGAATGATACAAAGACTCGATATGTATACAAACCCAACATCAATACCGAACCGATCAATGCCATGCTGACCAGCATCTCGATCAAGGTGAAACCATGTAGTTTTCGTTTATCCATTTTTTGAATAGTCGCCTACCATTATTGCTATCCCGATTCACTGACAAGTTTGAAGACCTTATATTGTTTGTCTAACCGTTGCTTTCCCCAATATGCTTCAATTCGCACTTCATATACTTGTCTCCTTTTATCTATGAGTCGGATTTGTTTACGCAAAAGTCGCCCCCGGATGTCTCTTTCTGTTTCTAGATCCAGGGGATCAAATGGTTCGTTCATCCAGGAAGAAATCATCATTCTGGTTTGTTGTTGCTCGTTTGGAGCATGTATCCCTATAATCCGTTGGAAAAGCATCATTCCCATCACAAACACAAGGGAGAGAATTGACAAACTTGTCAAGACTTCTATCAGAGTTTGTCCACTCAAATGGGTTGTTTTTTTCATATCTTAGGCCTTGATCACATCCATTCGATGATTTGGTAAAGTCTGCTTCCATAAACCAGCGGAGCAGAGTAGGTATGAGACAATTGGGATAAATCTATCGACGCATCTATCAAGTGATTTCTATAAATTCCGCCAGCAGTTCGCAAGACAAATGAGCCTGTAAGTACCTGTCCTCTTACCTCTCCCTGAATTTCCAATCCATGGTCTGCGACAATCAATCCTTTGACAAGAGAAGTCTGGCCAAGCTGTACGTAATCATTTCGATCTGTTTTTGCATCAAATGTCTTCAGATCGAATATGACTGCTCCTTCTACTGTCGATGATGGGTGGAGGATCAGTTTGCCTGGAAGGTCCTGTTTGCTTACCATCAGGGTAGAGGGGTAAGACAGTTTTGTGCCCTGCTCAACCTCAATGGATTCTAATGCGAATGCCTGAACGCGTCCCTGAAAGCCAGCTTCGAACAGGATATGTCGTGCGAAGAGCGTCACCTGATCCAATTGAGCATCAGCACCGACTGTGATTGTATGTGCGGAGATGATGCGACACTTTCCCTGTATGGAACTCTGACGAATTTGTACTGATCCTGGAGAAATGATTTCGTAAACCTGTTCATGCCAGAGTCTGGATACATTCTCTCCTTCGAGAGCAAATGCTTGTTCTGCAGGCGGCACGATTGATATTTCATGAAGATAATGGGCGATATGATCCTTGTTTTCTATGTTCAACTCAGGCATATCACGCTTGCTATGGGTGATCCTTCCCTGATATAGCTGTCTGTTTTCAAAGCCTCTTCGACCGATGAAGCCGCTTTTTATTCCTGAAGGTGGAAGGGCGAGGGTTCCGGCAAGCCGGGTTTTTCCAACCAATACGAGGGGTTGTCTGCGATCGACCAGATAGAGACTTTCTTGTCGATGGGAGGGAATCATCTCGCCGATAAGGCAGGACCTACTGACCCGACTCCGACTATGAGTCCCTGTTCCATGAAGAATTCCGAACAAGCCCCAGGCTTCAGATTGGCCTATAAAACTATCAATGGGGGATTCAAACAAGGGAAATGCGATCGATTCTCCCCATTTTGGTGGGGATTCACTAAGCCAAATCTCTACACCGGATTGCAAATTGTCTCGGGCGATTTCTTCCCAATACAAGCGATCCATCCGGACTTGTTGATAGTAATTGACTAATAGGTAACAGCTGAGTAGTGTGCTGGTAATGAGGGCGATCAATAACGTATATAACAGGCTGCTTCCCTGAAGATAGCCTTCAGAGATCTTTCTGCCCGAATATGAGATTGATCTGTTCATCCTGATTAATTTTTGTTGAGAACTAAACTCGAATCAGGATGTGACAGATACACCGAATGAAGAGTGAGTCGGGAGACTTCCATCCCGAATATGGTGTCTCCTTGTTGTATGTTCATGATTTTTCCATCTGCCATCAATAAACCTGTGAACCCTCCCGATGGACTTTGTACCCCGCCTTGATAGGCAAAAACAGGCAGTTTGAGAGACGGTTTGGGAGGAGGAATGGGAATCAGCTTTCCTTTGCTTCCTGACGTCCTTGGAGGGGAAGATTTGGCTTTCCTGGCAGGGCGATTCAAAAATGGATCTGAATAATCAAGCAATAACTCGAATTGTGCTTGGCTGCTATTTCCTACATTGAGTTGAACAAGCTGTTGTGCCTGAGGTGTGGAGACCTCTTGTGAGGAACAACTTCCCCCAAATCTCAAGAGAACCCCCACCCAGATAGCGAGGACAGAAGGCACAAGGATTTTGTTCCATTTGCTCTGTTTCATGGCCAGATGATTTGAAATGATAGCCAGTTGCTTTCTGCGCGATTCCCGGCAAGGTCAAAACTCACCACCTTCCATCTCAAGTGGACCGAATCGGCTTCAGTCTGAGGGGGGAGGAGTGATTGGATATTCCAACTGCTTGCTTCATTTTTTGATCGAAAAAATCTCCCTAATTCCTGTCCTGTAGAGCTAATGGCCAGAATGACGCTATCCTGCGTTGGAAAACGGACACCATCAATGGGTGAATCCTGACTATTCCATCTCAATTCTGGAATATCTGTATCGAGTGCAAGATTACTCTCATTCGAGGGAAATTGCAGGTCTGGAGATCTGGGAGCTGTGGTATCAACGACCATGCTCTGAAGCTGATAGGTAGATTCACTGGCTGCATTCTCTGCACGAATTCGCCAAAGATATCTCCCCTCTTCTAAAGAGAATGTCAATCGGGTATCTATGACAGTGGTATCGATGATGCGGATTGGATTCGAAAAATCTGGCTGAACAAGTTGGAAGCGATAGCTTTCCACTCGATTGTCTGCTTCCCACCAGAAGGTTAGTTGATGGTCCTGGGAATAAAGAGAATCCGCAGGGCTATTGATATGCAAGACGACTTCTTCGACACTTTGAGACAAAAATTCCGTGCAGGCAGGGAGTATGGTCACTGCAAGGAGAAGAACGCCTCCGAGAAGACGTAACGATTGAGGAATGTATGTGTGTGTGCTCATAGGACAACTTCAACTGTCAAAATGCCGTGGATAATCAAGGGGCTACATTTTCCTTTCCAGCCGTTTTAATTCAATTTCTGCCAGAAGGATGGTTTGTTTTCTTCTTCCTTGCCGGAGGGTTTGCGTTTGAAGGGAGGCATATGCCAGAGAGCCAATTTGGTCCTGATGCTCCAGTTTATATAATACTTTCAAGACATCATGAAATCCACCTGATAGCCTAAATCGTTCGGAAGACACAGCATATGTTCCTACTTGTTCTGCCTGCTCCTGTGGAAGAGAAACAATGGTGATGGCATGGTCCCGGCAGACAGAATCGAGATACGTACCAAATGCCAAATGTGAATCAACATGGGCTTGTCTGGAACCAATTTTGCGAGCGGCCACGCCCAATTGTTTCAATCGAAGGGTCTGATGCATCAGGAGGGTGTCTGAACCCCTTAGGGTATCCATTCGTGCCTGTAGGTGTCGATACTCTTGAACATGATGCCAGCCATTGCTCCCCAAATTTGCCAGAATCACCAAAGCCAAAAGACTCAGTCCACATAGAATTAGAATGGGTTTGTCATGGAGTAGGCTTTTCATAGAAAGATCATTGGGCTGGGTGAATGATAATGGTGAATGTGTGAACTTGTTCCTGAAAATCGAATTCAGTTTGATACAAAAGTGCTGATTCTGTGAAGACCAATTCCTGGAGCGATTGAGCAAAAACTGTTATTGCTTTGGCTTCCAGCGCTTCTCCTTGAACAAAAAGTGGGGGGGGCTGAATGCCTTGTTCTCCGGTAACTTTTTCCCATTCTTTTTGACTGGGCGAAATCACGATTTTGCGAAAACTCATACCCACAGATCTCACAGCCGCGATCTGATCCAGAAAATGAGACACCTGTGTCGGCGCCAATACTTCCTGTGAGGCTCGGTTCAAAAACTGACTTTGGGAGTTGATTTCTTCTTGTTGAACGCGGATTGTCTGGAGTGTGCTACGATTGGCCAAAAGATCAAGTTGAGACTGTTGGTTATGGGACTGAAACAGGAGATTGGAGAGTGCCAATCCCACAATCAGGCTGAACATGATTGGAAGACAAATCGTCAGTGCTTTGATGATGCGATTCCGCTTGACGGCTCGCTCGCGATTTTCCCAGGATTCTTCCCAGCCGGAGAGCGGTCTCCCAGAAGATAAGTGATATTGAACCGCTGTGCCAAACAGAAATAAATCCTGAGAAGTCAACTGGAGTCCTTCAGCAATTTCATGACCATCAATTGGATTTTTCTCCTGTCCATTCAGGACTTCTAACCCCTGTCTCCATAGATATCCTGGCCACTTTTCAGACCAATAGTATGCCTTTGAAGGCTGATATTGATGCATGCCCGGAAGCAAAAAGGCCAATGAACCTGGACTGATATTGATAAAAATAATTCTATCTCTGACCGATTCAAGTGGAACTAACCAGTCTTCCAATTGTTGTCTTCTGACAAGACTTGCAAGTTTTTTACCCTTGATTGCTGGGAGTTCTTGATGCACAAAGTGACTCTTGTCTCCAACGGCCACACCAAGAACAGCCTTCACCACTTCTTTTTCTTCAGCAGATATCATGGCTTCCACCACACCTTCCTGCTGGATTCCTACCACGATCGGGAGATGGGCGTGTTTGCTTAGCTCATCCTCTAGTTCTGCTTGACTCAGATTTCTTGCTGAATCAAGAATTTGTATTTGCTCTCCGGTTTTTTCTAGAATGATGGTGGCAAATTCCTCGCTTTCAGTGTGTATTTCTACTGCCAAAAGGATCTGATCTCCGTACCAGCCGAGAGATTGTAGTAGTGCTTGTATGGGGGCTGGGAACTTCATCAATTATAGTACACAACAGGGGTGAGGTAAATGAAGAGAGAAGACTTGGATTTGTTTTTCGATACATTTCCAAAAATCCATTTCAATACAGGAATTCTACTGAGAAGAGGCAGACCACTGGTATTTTCTTGTGTGCTCTCTTCACTTAAGCCACCAAGAATGACTGTTTCGCCATTTTTGACTCGTATGGTAGAAACAAATCTTCGTGTAGCGATGGTAGGAGGAACACCAGAGTCAAATTGACCAACCGGAGTCGTAAAATCCGGGATGACATCCAGGGTGACCATTTCGTCTTCTGAAATATATGGCTTGACAGTCAGCGTAATATTGGCCTGAATCTGTTCAAATCTTTGGGTAAATGTTTGGAAGTTGTTCACAGCTCCTGTACTGGCAGTCTGGGTTTCGAGGAGGTAGTATTGGGTTTGGCCAATAGTCAGACTGGCTTCCCGGCCATTGAGCATGGAAAGAACAGGACTCATCCGCATTTTCAAATTTCCTCGGGTCTCTTGGGCCTTGAGTTGGAGATAAAAATTGCTGCTGAGAGCACCAATATTTGCCAATGCCGGGATGGTGCCCATGATGGTATTAATTTCTGATCCATCCAGGGTATAGTCTACACCGGGAAGAACGGATTTGCTTACCCCAAGGGAATCACCGGGTGTTTTGAGGCCTGCTTTCACGCCTGTATTGAGGATTCGGTCTTTGTTGACTTCAACGACGATCATTTCAACCTTAACCATCGGAACAGGACGATCGATTTCTTTCAAATAGTCTGCAATGAGCTTGACCTCATCTGAAGGACCTTTGAGGATCAATCGATTCAGTTCCGGGTATTCAACAATCTGGACATCTCCAACCTGAATTTTTGTGATTTCTGGAGGAGGACTGATGCTAGCATATCCGCCACCATAGCCCCCGTATCCTCCATAGCCCCCATATCCACCACCTCCAAATCCGCCCCCATTTCCGAATCTGTTCCCCGATCCTCCGCCATAATTGTTGTACCCCCCGGAACCATAGTTATTAAATCCTCCGCCGTATTGTCCGGCAGGATAGGCGTTGTAGGGAGAAGTGCCTGGATAGTTTGTGCCTTGTCGAATTGAGCTAGGAGATTCTGGATTTCTCCTCATGGGAGATCTGGAGGAGCCAGATTGATTTGCGGTTTGGACCGCTGTGCCATTGCCTGCGCCTGATGATTTTTTGCTGCCGGGAATCAAATCTACGGCCTGGAAAGTCGGACGATAATGCATTTTGACCACATGCGTTGTCATCAGCCCATCCAGGGTTTTTTTTCCAATCAAAAATAGCTCCCCATCCTTTTTGTAGGTATACTCAGTTCCTTGTAAAAGATAACTCAGAACATCCTCAAGAGAGGTGATATCTGCATCAATGGTTATGGTCCCTTCGATTTGATCATAAATAAGATAGTCCGAGGAAACTTGTTCAAATATCGTTTTGATCAACTCAGCCAGATCGGCGTTCTCCGCCTGAATTCTAAGATACTCATCCACTCCATCGGTATAGGCTTCGACTTCAAAATCCAGGCGTCCTTTTGGCAGTGGCGCCCCATCTTTGCCCGTTATCTCAGGTGTTGCGATGCTTCGTAAAATGTAATATCCCTTCCGCCGAGGATTGAGTTTGAAGTCATTGGCCAGGAAGAGCGCTTCAAGGGCTGTGTCCAAAGGAGTAGGAGGGAGGAATGCCGTGATTAATCCATCCGTTCCGGGAGGATAGATGATTTTTTTGCCTGTGAGTGCTGAGAGTGTTCTGACGACTTTGTATAGACTGTCCTTGCGCAAATCGACACTGAGCAAGCCATTGGAGTATGTGATCAACACAGGTTTGGGTTGGGTTGGTTCTGGAACAGGTTCTGGCGTGGGAGGCTTGATATAGGGGACAAATTCCAGAATAGTTCCAGTTATCTCTATGTCAAATTCATATTTCTTACAAACAAAAACCAGGACAGACTTCACGGGTTCATTGACCAGGTTGCTGGTGATCAGTTTTCCGGGGCTGTCGGGTATGTACAGGTTTACTTGATGCTCTATGCCAATAGCTCGCACATATTCCGAGACAGTGACATCTCTCAAGGAAAGGGTGCTTGGTTCATTCAGGCCGGGAATGACAGTCGCCATAGAATCGAGCATCTGACTGATTCCGGCAATTCGGTCTTGTGCGTTGAGTATATGTAGTCCCAACGAGAAAGAAATGAGGCCGATAAGAAAATACTTGGCTTTCATGATTTGCTAGATAATTGGCTGTGTTCTGATTGTTGCTCGACTTCCACTTTGGGAGGCATGGACTGTTCACTTTCTTTCGGCGATTTGATTTTTTGTTTTAGGCTACCGTCCTTGTGGTAGCGAACTTTAGGGCCTTGTTGCTTTCCCTTATGAAAAATCCTGACCCACTTGAGTCCACCTGATGAATAATATCTTTTCTCCAGGCCTTCTTTTTTTCCATCTGTATAATGGATTTCGTGGCATAGGCGATTCTGGACATTGTATTGACGCTGCATGCCCGCTAGCCTCCCGTGTAGCCATTGGGATTCCTTGACCCGCTCACCTTTTGCGTTTCGGGTGACTTTATGAATCAATTCTCCCCGATCAAATTCCATTTCCAGACGCGTATTCCCATGTTTGTCCCAACGGGTATATAGGCCGTGCTTTATTTGTTTTTCAGACCAGTGGTCGTAATAATATTGAAATTTCGCTACGACCTTTGTGCCAGATTTGTCATAGATGGACTGGGTTCGGAGATCCTGAGGTAAGTGTTTGTCTACGGGTAAAAGTAGTTCAGTAGATGGTTGCGCAAATAGGGACGTACTGACAAACAGGATGACTCCGACCCAGCAAATGGTCCAAATATGTTTTCCTGGCAGAAGATTGGCGCGACAAAACAAGGGCGGCCAATGAAGGGAGTGAACTGTCATGAGTCTTTCCTTTTTCTCTTTTGTCGATAGTTACTAGTATTAGTCCCTACCCAAACAAAAAAATCAACGGAAGCCCCTTCTTTTTTTTCTTATCTTTGTCTCAGCAATTTCTTTTACCTATACTTTTCGATTTGCTGAATGGAATACATTCGAAATCTTATCATCCGGAATCTTCTATCAGAGGCATTAGATGAAATCGTGAAACAAGCCACCTATCCAGAGTTGAAAAGACAAATCAGGGTATTGGTTGCAAAATACAATGAGCTGGAAAATCAGGAAAGAATTGGGGTGATCAGTCGTTCAGAATTCAATCTGGAAAGAAATCAAATTACCTATGCAGCATTGGGATTTATTGATGAGATCGAAAAGACCAGCACTCCTGATTCTACTCATATCACCATAGGTACTCCTGCTACTCCGGCAGAAAGTGTTTCTTCTCTTCCAGGCTCCGGGATTTATTTTTCAATGTGTATGGATGAGGATCAAGAAGACTTGCTCCTCCATCGATTGATTGATGATTTATCGCATGCCTTGTCCTCAGATGGATTCGAGTTGATGCCTGACATGCCTTCATTTGTCACTGACATAAGGATGCTAGATGAGGAAGAGAAGGCAGAAGGATTGATTGTGGTCATGCTGTCAGATGCTTATTTGAAATCTACGGAATCCATGTACGAATTGTACAGAATGTATCGAGCCATTCGGTTTGATTTGGCGCAGGCTTCAAAACATATTTTGCCCATTTTTGTTGAAAAAATTGACCTGAATAATCCCCTGGTGTTGAGAGAATATGATATACATTGGAAGGAGCAGGAGAAGGGCTGGGAAGAATATGTTGAGCAATCCAGCCCGAGACCTGTGAACAAGGCTCAGAAGAAGCAACATCAAATTGTCCAACTCATCAATCTTGACTTTAACAACATTGTCGGTTGGATTACTACCACCGAAACCCTGAAGATGAAGTCTGTAAGAGAAAATAATTTCCAAAAGATCAAGGAGGCAATTCACAAAAGGCTATCCGATTCCAGCTAGGCTTTACACAAAACATAATCGGGTTCAGGCATGATGTTTTTTCACCAGGCATCAATATTTTCTCTTTCCATAAATCATGATGGCCCACCAACATGCCCTGGTAGAAAAAGAGATCTCTACGCAGCTTGCCGAAGATTTATCTTGGAAAACCCAATGGTTTTTCAACGATGAAAGTACATCTTCTGGATCATGGCATCATACTCTCGTAACCAACGCTCATTGTATTTGATCCGATTCCGAAAGGCAGGAATCAGCCGTCTCAACTTTTTGCCTGCTGGTTGATTGATCAAAAGCCCTACAAATTGCATGAGATCATCTTGATTGACATGTTTTTGCCAGCCATCAAATTCAATAGAGATTGTCTCTATCGCCAGATCATTGTCAGAAGCAAATTTTTGAACCAGTCCCATCGCAGCTTCATCGCTGGGTGTTGCAGCAGCCTCTTCTAACAAAGAAGCCATCATCTCAGCAAGTTTGAGGTATTTTTTTTCAATATCAATGTAGCCTTCAGCAAAATTGTCCAGCTCTGATCGGGCTTCCGGGCTCAGAGCACCTGTCCGTGGACTTCCACAGGAGAGAAGCAAAGAAAGGACGATGGCCCAGAAAAAAAGGTCAGCAGCTGAATGGGACGAAGAAGGAGAAACTGACTGCTTCATAAGGGAACATTTTGGATAAAGGTACTATATTTTAACAGATCAAAAAAAGATTACAAAGTTGGATTCGCATCAGGTTTGTCCCTTGTTGGGGGAAGCTGTAACTTGCCTCCATTCGTTTTGTTAAGAATCATATTGATACAACATTCATGAAAATTCCATTGTTTTTGACAAGCATCCTGGCAGTATTGATTGGAACTGGACTGTATGGTCAGACTTCCAAACCTAGCAAGAAAGATGAGGTGGTGATTTTGTCTACCTCTTATGGAGATATGTACATTGTCTTGTTTGACGAAACTCCCAAACACAAAGAGAACTTTCTCAAGTTGGCGAAGGAGGGATTCTATGATGGAACGACTTTTCATCGAGTTATCAAGAATTTTATGATTCAGGGGGGAGACCCCAATAGCAAAGAGGGAGGAGAAGCTGGCAAGATTGGACAAGGAGGTCCGGGATACACCATAGATGCAGAGTTTGTAAGTAAATATAAACACAACAAAGGTGCTTTGGCGGCAGCTCGTCAAGGAGATCAGGTCAATCCCAAGAGAGCTTCAAGTGGTAGCCAGTTCTATCTGGTTCACAGTCCCAATGGATGCAAACATCTCAATGGAAGCTACACAGTCTTCGGCCAGGTGGTCAAGGGGCTGGATCTGATAGATGAAGTGGCAAAAGCAAAAGTCGACAAAAGGAAAGGGAATGTCCCCGAAGAATCTATTCGCGTAAACATGACCGTGAAAAGCATGTCCAAAAAGAAAATTGCTCAAATGTATGGAGAAGAACTCTTGTATTGATTCTTTGCCTACCTTTGAGGATATGTTTATCCCAACTCACCAATCAAATAGCGAAATGAACAAAAGTTATTTTATTGCATGCTTGTGCGTCCTCTTTCTGATCAGTGGATCTTCTCTCTTCGCACAAGATTATGGAAAGCTAGACAAAAGTTCTCTTGATGTTGCTTATTATCCTTCTAATGCCGCTTTTCGCGCATTTGAAAAGGATGAGAAAAAGCGCGCTCAGGCAGAACCCATTATGCGTCTGATTTATTCTCGTCCCAAAATGGCCGGGAGAAGTCTCTTTGGATCAGGCGAGAACGATCTCATCAAATATGGAAAAGTATGGCGATTAGGTGCCAACGAAAATGCAGAACTGACAGTGATGAAAGCTGTCAATATTGGGGGCCAAACCATTGAGCCAGGACGATATTCTGTGCATACCATCCCTAATGAAGATAGTTGGACCCTGATCATCAATACTGACATTGATGGATGGGGATCATATGCCTACAATGAAGCCAATGATGTTGCCAGAATTAATGCGGCTGTCCATACTATGAAGGAACCAGTAGAAGCTCTCTCTGTCTTGTTCCGTGATCATTCTTTGGATATTGCCTGGGGTACAACACTGGTGTCTGTTCCTGTCAATCCAGCTGCAGGCCTTGACAGACTTGACAAAAGTCCTTTGGATATCTCTTACTATCCTGCCAGATCTCCTTTCCGTGCATTCGAAAAAGATGAAGCAAAAAAAGCTGGTCTGGATCCTGTGATGCGAATCATGTATTCCCGCACAATGAAGAAAGATCGCTCCCTCTATGGAAGCGGGGAAGATGATTTGGTAAAATATGGCGAGGTCTGGCGACTTGGCGCCAATGAGAATGCTGAGCTTCACGTGATGAAAACAGCAAATATTGGTGGAAAAACCATTGATCCAGGTCGTTATGGTGTATATGTCATTCCCGAAAAAGATTCATGGACCTTGATCCTGAATAAAGACCTCGATGGGTGGGGCGCATATGCCTACAATGAAGCCAATGATGTCATGAGAGTAACAGGTGATGTTTCTTCTTTGGATGAAGAGGTTGAAGCATTGTCAGTCCTTTTTAGCGAAACCTCTCTGTTGATAGCATGGGGCAAAACCTTGATTACTTTCCCTGTAAAAGGATAACAACTACACACACTTAGCCTACCGGGTTCCTGCATGGGAAATTTTTTCCTAGGGGGAACCCGGTTCATTTTTTCTCAACATGATAGAAGCAGGCGCTCGAATTCACAATTATCTCTTATCATTGGAGGATCTGACTCCGGTAGAGATTGTGCGGCAAGTACGGATGATGGGATATGTGGGACAGGAAAAAGCGGTCAAGTCTTTGAGCCTGATGGCATGCCGGCATGTCAAGCGTCTGGCGAGTGTGTTCCTGGAAGGCATCTCTCAAGACGAGTTGCCTTCCAAGGACAACTATCTTCTGCTCGGTCCCACCGGATGTGGGAAGACGCATCTCATTCGATTGATTTTTGAAAAAATCCTCCAACTTCCAACTGCCATTATAGACATCACTTCCTATTCAGAGACAGGCTATATTGGTCAGGATGTGGTGTCCATTTTGACACGTCTGGTTCACGCTGCTGATGGGGATTATGAGCTGGCCTCAATCGGTATTGTTTGTCTGGATGAGTTTGACAAACTGTCCTCTGGGAAGAACAATGCTGTATTCTCCGGCCAAGGAACGACCAAAGATGTCAGTGGCCTGGGGGTGCAGAGAGAATTGCTGAAAATGCTGGAAGGTGCTGAAATTGATGTTCCCATTGAACTCACGCATTCTTCTTATTCTCCTAGAGCGACCATGGAGACCGATTTCATCTCTTTTGTGGCATTGGGAGCTTTCTCGGGCATTACCAAAACCATTCAACATTACAACCAGCAGATTGGGTTTGGTAAAAAAGAGAGCAAGGGCCAAGAGCAAAGGAATGAAATCGCCTATCGGTTGACAGAAGAAGAAGTGCGAAAAACCTCCTACTTTCAAAACTATGGGATCATGCCAGAACTTATCGGAAGATTTACGCGCATCATTCCATTTCACCCCTTGGACAAGGAGAACCTGAAGCAAATCCTGTTGGACAATCTCATGAGTCAATATGAGAAAGAGCTTCGAATGATCCATGTCTCTCTGGAGATAGAGGAAGCAGTAATGGACAAAATTACAGAAGAAGCCCTCGAACGCGAAACCGGCGCTCGAGGACTGAAGAGTTCCTTGTATAGCTATATCGAAGATGCTTGCTTCGATTTGTACTCGACCCCATCTACAAAGAAGCGGATAATCCATCTATATATAGAAGGAGGAGACATCCAATGGGGAATCAAATCCTGACTTATTCCTTGACAAAGCGCGCACTTCGGCTGGCTGTCTCTGACTGAACCCGAACGAAATACATCCCACGAGGAAGTTTGTCTGTTGGAATAGAGAAGAGATGATGTTCCTGAATGCGATGAGCAGGAAGGCGGACGAGTTCCTGACCCAATATATCCAACACACTGATGCTGACTTCTTTCGTTTGTTCTACCTTCACATCAATCTGCAATTGATTCTGAACAGGGTTGGGATACAAGAGAATTTTTGGACCAGATAGCTGAATGTCAACGGAAGTGGTCATCAGTGACCAACTATCATCATCAACGAGGACATTGATCTCCGCGACGGACGGATTGGTTTCATCTAAGGATAGCAGAATGGGATCTCCGATTTTTCCGGCTATTTCGAGATAGAGTTTGTAAGATCCATATGCCAGATTGCTGAAGAGGTATTCGCCATTGATATCCGTGACTGTCTGTCCGATCGGATTGTCATTCATGTCAAATAGCAGGACAACGATGCCCGCTATCGGGTCCCCACTGGTTTTGTTAGCTCCCTGGGAAACCAGGCCTCCTATAAAGCCGGGGCCCCCTGGATTGTTGCCCGCAATCAATGTGATCGCTGGAGGAAATGTCCCGGTATCCGTGACGGTGACAGAGGACGCATTTTGCCAGAACAATACATCTCCTAGATAGGTTGGTAGATAATCTGCATAAAAGGCAGAAGATGGATCTAAGGCAGCTTTGATCAAATAATCGCCTGTATCTACATCTGAAAAATAGTAGAAGTCAATAGTTATGAGTGAGGTGTCAATCAAGGTCAGGCTTCCTGCAACCGTATCTAGTTTGATCAAATAGGCGATAGCTGAATCAATCTGTGAACTGTCAGGCAAATGTACATTACCTGTAAATGCTGGTAAGGGTGGATGCTGGGGATTGATTGTCCCACAGATCGTATCTGTACAATTATTGATCGTATCCAGGATGGTGAGGCAGGCCAGATAGGATCCTGCACTATCATACGTATGGGTTGGATTGGAAGAACTAGAGAAGGTACTGTCTCCGAAATCCCACATAGTCTGCTGGTAGGTGCCCGAAGAAATGTCTATGAAATTAACAGTCAAACCGTCAGATTGGTAGGAAAAATTAAATGCAGCTGAACAATAGGTGCCTGTAACTGCTACCGAATCGCAGAAAACATCGCTGCACAATCCAGCGCTGTCTGTCAGGGTGAGGCAGACATAATAGGTGCCAGCTTGCGCATAGGCATGATAGGGGAATTGGGCATAAGCTGTATCTCCATCTCCGAAATCCCAGTGATAAATCTGATTGATCCCAGCTACGGAAGAAGAATGATCAAAGAAAATGGTAAACAAACCAAGCGTGTCGGGTTGGGTGGTGAATGATGCCTGACAAGATCCGGCACCTATTACAGTAAGGGTATCCTTTGTCCATCTTGTACAATAGATTCCCAGACTATCGATATACTGAACCGTCAGATTCACCTCAAATTGTCCATCTACTGGAAAGGTAAAAGAAGGGTTTTCAGCTGAGGAGGTACCTAAGCCATTTCCAAAAATCCAAAAGATAGATACCAGACTGTCTCCACTGCTGGTGTTGGTGAATTGAAATGTCCCGTTTCCCTGATCAGAATAAGATAAATCAGCCACACAAGGATAGGCGCCTCCTTGAAAGTTCACAGAATCGCAATAAGTATCTGTACAATTGGTCAAGCTGTCAAAAGTTGTCAGGCATACAAGATACATACCTGGTTGAGCATAATTGTGAAGACTGAAAAGCCCTGTTCCAGAGTTGCCATCTCCATAGTCCCAATGATAAGAACTCCCCACACCCGTGGAGGAACCCACTGCAGAAAATTCCATATCTGCTTGCCCTGTAGTGTCTAAGCTTGCCGTGAACAGGGCCTGGCATGTTATGGCTGAGGTAACGATAACAGGAAGCACAATAGAATCGACACAGTAGATTGTTGAAGAGAGGGAATCCCAATTGGTGATTTTGTAGGTGACAGTGTAGGTAGAATCTAAGGCATAAATGTGAATGGGATTATGGACCGTAGAGAATGAACCGTCGCCAAAATCCCATAAATAGGAATACATGCCCGGACCATCAGACATGCTGGAATCAACAAAGGAAATCGCGCCATTTCCCTGATCAAAATACTGGAAATTGGCAGTACAGGTGAATTGTGCAAATGCATAGGAGAACAAGCTTCCAATAAGAAGCAGACTTGTGGTAATGGTTTTCATAGAATGTCGGTGGATTAAGATGAATGATGAAAATGGTACCTGATTTGGTAAGCACTTTTCGCTCAGGGTAAAGAAAATTGTTATTCAGGAAAGGCAATAGCCAAAAATCCTTCCACCTTTTGGACGTGTTTTATACCTGAATCGCTGTGAACTTCGCAATCTAAGCGTACCCGGAGGCGTCGGGTTTGATCACCAAATCGGTTATTTTCATAGGGTTCAATCTCCAGTATGTCAAAATAATGAAGGCTGGATTGCTCCTGAGAAGCCGTCGTGAATGAAGTCCCTGATTCATCTGTCCACCTGATTTCCACTTGAGAGAATTGTAGTGAATCAGAAAGATTTGTTTGTTCAACTTTGTAGGAAAAATTATGTTCGCATAATTCGGGATCTGCAGCGATATTCTTGCAAATGGCACTCTGGCAACCATTGGCATCTGTGATCTCCAGGCAAACCTGATACAAACCAGCCTCCTGATAAAAATAGCCCGGATTGCCAAGAGATGCGCCATATCCATCTCCAAAATCCCATCGATATTGTATGGGGAGAGCCCCTTCGACCGCATTCATAAATGAAACATAGGTGATACTTGGGTCCAACTCATGAGTGAAATCAGCTTGACAAGGAAGAGTATGGAGCTGGATTTCATTGCAGATTTGGGTTGTGCATCCCGTTGGGTCTACACCATCGAGACACACCAATGCTGTGGCCATGGTGGTATCGATATAATCATGACTGGGATTGGGGCCAGAAGCAGTGCTGCCATCTCCAAAATCCCAGGAATACTGATGTGGGCCTGTTCCGGTAGATTCGTTGGAAAAGGACACTCGAAAAATAGCTGCTCCTTGTTTATTGTTTGTCTGATAGAATTCGTAGGACCCAATGTGTAAAACAGAATCAATCCTTACAGGATCATTGTCGGGCCTGAGTCTGTGATCTCTGATTCTGACCTCCAATGCTTCAGGACAACTCTCACAATTCAATGGCGTGAATGCCCCGGAATACACATAGACACCCGTTTCGTCCTGTTCAAAACTTGTCTCCATGAAATACCCATCTTCTCCCGCTGTGAGGGTCAGGTCTTGTCCATCTATGGCGCCATCTACATAAAATACCGGATTTCCTTTTATCTCCTCCGGAAGCTCCCTTTCTTGACAAGCACCACCGACTAGTAGACACAGAATGCCAGTCCAAAGGAGGAGAAAATTGCTATGATTGTCTATTTGTTTGTTCATGGAAGGGAGAATCTCAGATATCAATCAGTCAAATCAAAAATTCATGAAATCAAAGGTCAGGCCAAGTTGGATCCGTAGATTTCGGTCGATCGTGTTGTTGTCAAAAAAGTCGGATTTGCTCAGGTCTCTCAAACCATATTGGGTTCTCAAGCCGAGATACAATCCGTTTCCGAGATAATACTGATAGCCAGCCATCAGACTCAGATCCATGTTGCGAAAACCCTGTTTATATCCCCAAACGGTTTCTCCATTTTCTGGCTGTATTCCAAAATCTGTTTCTGTTTGTGCACTGACCAGAGAGGAGACATTGAGCAAATAAGCCGTTGAGCCACCCAACAAGACAAAGTGCCGATGCCTGATTCGCCATTCTCCATATACAGGAACTTGAACAAAATGCAGTTTTTGTGGGGAAATTGTAGTGGCTTCTGTCTCAAATCCAAATCCAAAATTGGTCGATCGATAGACCTTGTCAGCTTGAAGATTACCCATCTGTTGATATGCCAGACCAGTATGGACCCTGAACCTATCACGAATCGATCTGGCATAATGAATGCCGAAGGAAGGTAGATAACTTCTGCCCGCTTTTGTCTGAGTGCCATTTTGCCAACCCTCTGCTACATCGAGGGCTACTCGCACGCCTAAATAATTGGGAGATTGATGTGAAGAGATTGATGTGAATGCAGAATGGCTGTGAATGGCTTGCTCCAGGGAGAATGTTCTTTGTTGGATGCGATAAACCCTGCCTAGATCCAGCTGGGCAATATCTGTTTGTTTTTCTTCTGTGAGTGAGGGGTGTTCATTAGTCAAATAGTCTGAGATAGGCGATTGTTGGGAAGGAATTTTCTTTTTGACAGGCCTCTTCTGCCGCTGATCTGATATAGGAGAAACGGAAGAAAAAATAGCAGAGGAGGCAGGCCGCTGAGTAGAGGATATAGAAGAAGGGGAGGCAGGGACATTTGTTGGTCTATGAGAGAGAGAGGAAGCGATAGGGGCAGACATGTGTGAAGAGGATTCGTTTGGGACTATAATGAGGTCTTCGCAGCTATCTGGATCAACTTTGGATGTGCCAACTTGGACATGACCAACAATTTCTTGTTGATAGGAGAATGAAGAAGAATTGCTCGCGTTCTTGACAAATTGCCATAATCCCAGGCTGAGGATCACTACCCCCACACCTAAGCCACCCAACCACCAAATCAGGAAGCCCTTTCTCTTTTTCTTGCCACGATCTGCTTCGATCAATTCCTGGGCAGCTTCCCAATAGGAGTCCTGAAACGCATACTGGCGATCAGAAAGCTTTTTCTTCAGAAAATCATCTAATGGATCTTGATCACTCATAGCGAAACATTCTTCTTGTGCTTGTACATGATTGAGAATTGTTTTTTGATGTTTTTGCGAGCGGCATTGACATGCCATTTAGATGTGCCTTCAGAAATGCCGAGCTGTTGGCTTATTTCCTTATGGCTAAATCCATCAATGGCATGAAGATTAAACACTTGTCTGGTCATAGGAGGAAGTTGTTGAATCATGGCTTCTATTTCCTGCGCATCAAACATTTCATCCGCTGTATTGAAGTTGATTTGGCTACTTTGTCCTTGACTACTTTCTTCAAAATTGCTCACTTCAAACAATTCTTTTCTTCGACGGTTTTTGCGGAAGTCATCAATCAGGGTATTAATCATTATCCTACGAATCCAGGCTTCAAATGGCACCTTGGGCTTGCGCTTGTGAAGATTATTCAGAATCTTCAGAAAGCCCTGATTCAATACCTCGATCGCATCTTCCTCATGTGAATGATACCGCAGGCACACTCCCATCAACGTCCCAAAGCAAAGCCTATATAGCTCGGACTGAGCCATTCTATCATCCTTAACACAGGCTTCAATAAGGTCTGGGGGAATGTGCATGCGGTATCAATGGATTTCTATCTCAATCAATCCAGGAAGACATTATTCTCCCTTCACAAATCTATGGAAACTTTGTTGGTCTCCGCTTTTCACCCGTAGTATATAGCTTCCTCTCGCCAAATCCGAAACATTCATCTGGAAAGTCTGAGTACCTATCCCATGAGATTCCTGTTGCCGCAAGACCGTAGACCCTACAAGATTAAGAACAGACAATTCCAATTCTCCCAACGCTTTCAGCTCCATGTGGATCTGAAGGTGACTGGCTGTTGGATTGGGATACAGACTAAGGACAGAACCAATCTGAAGATCTTCAATAGAGGTGGTCTGGCTGGACCAGCTATCATCATCCACAAATACATCTACAGTTTCGACACTTGGATTTGCTGCACTAAGTGTGACAAGAAGAGGATCTCCTAATTTTCCAGCGATTTCGAGGTAAATTTTATAATCTCCATAGGCAAGACTGGGAAAGGAATATTTGCCATCTACATCTGTTTCTGTATGTGCAATGGGTTGGTCGGTAGCATCAAGTAGCAGAACAGAAATGCCAGATATCGGGTCCCCGGTCTTATTGGCTCCCTGACTCACTAGACCACCAATGAATCCAGGACCTCCAGGATTAGTTCCCTGAATCAAGAGGATAGGAGGATTGCTGATATTAAAGGCTGTTGCCACGACGCTAGTCGCATTGCTCCAAAACAATTCATCTCCTAGGTAGGTAGGCAGATTCGTTGCATAATAGGGCGAAGCAGGGCGTAGAGCTGCTTTGATAAGATAGGAACCTGCGCTGACACCTGTGAAGGTATAATAGCTTTGCTGGATATCGACAGTATCAATCAGATTCAATGTGCCTGCAGTGGAATCATGCTGGATCAGATATGCCACGCCATTGTAGATCAAATTGGTGGTATCAAAGGGGAAAACTGATCCACTGATGGTGAGTCCATTTGGATTGCTCGCAATGGTAATGGTATCACAGTGAATATCTGTACAAACCAGGCCCCCAGTTGCAACGGTAATAGTCAGACAGACTCCATATACCCCAGGTGCATTGTAGCTATGGCTTGGGTTGGTCATACTTGAAGAGTTACCATCTCCAAAATCCCATGCATAGGTAGCTCCCATTCCTGAAGAAAGATTGGAGAAATTCACCACACCATTGTTGATGTTGTATATAAAGTCGGCATTGCAGTTAGCGGGGTTTCCACCACCAGATCCAACGGAATCACAAAAGGTATCGAAGCATCCTGCTGCACTATCCGAAATGGTGAGACATACGATATAGGGCCCTGTAGTATTATAGCTATGACTTGTAACTACCCCAGTGCCAAAAGATTGGTCCCCAAAATCCCAGGAATATTGCAGATTGTTACTGCCTGTCGATCCATTTGCATCGAAAATAAAGCCGTTGGCCATTGTAGAATCTGGATATGCTTGAAAGGTAGCATGGCAATTCGGATTGCCGCCTCCTGAAACCACAATAGAAGAGCAGTAGGTATCAAAACAGCCTGCACTACTATCCGAGATGGTCAGGCAAACTGTATAGGTGCCAGGTGCATTATACATATGGTTCGCAAGTTGACCATTGCCAAAGGTGTTGTCTCCAAAATCCCAGGAATATTGCAAGTTGTTGCCGCCGGTAGATCCCGCTGCATCGAAGATATATCCAGTAGAACTGACAGTCGTATCAGGAATGGCGACAAAAGAAGCCAAGCATCCTGGATTTCCTATTCCTGTCACAGTCAAGGAGAGGCAAACAGTGTCTGCACATCCCAAAAGGGGCGTGGAAGAATCGTAAATCAGGCATACGGTATATGTGCCGTTGGTCATGTAGCTATGAACAGGGTTGGTAGAGGAAGAGGAAGAACCATCTCCAAATGTCCATTGCGAGATCCCTCCTCCAGGAGAAGAGGAATTATTGAATTGGAATGTCCCCCCTTGCAGATGAGTTATGGAGAAATCAGCATTGCAATTGGGAGGAGTCCCTCCAATAGTGATCGTCTGACAGATAGAATCTGAGCATGAACCATTCGTGGTGGTTACAATCAAGCAGGCAATATAAGTGCCGGGGGCATTATAGGTATGTACTGGATTCTGAACGGTATCCCCCAATCCATCACCAAAGGACCAGTAGTAATTCGCAGAAAAACCAGGCGTAACAAAGCTTGAATCATAAAAGGTTACAGTTCCGCTGGCCTGCACAAAGTATTGAAACTGCGCATCGCAGTTCTGTGCCTGGAGTGCTCCCATGGCGACAAAAAATGCGACGAATAATGTGCTGAGTACTTTCATAAAAGAAATTGTTGAGAGTAAATGATAGCGAATAAGCATGTAGTGTAAGGCTGAAGAACGCTAAAAAGATACGTATCGCTACCACACACGCAATCAGGGAAGGCGAGGTTGGGTAGATCTGAAAAAATCGAAAAAAAATGTAGAATTTTGTGAAGCTGTTCTTGCAATTTCGCTGATAACAATTTTGACAATGCCCGCAAATCAGTTTCGTTTCCAGCAATTCACGATCACCCAGGATGCTTGTGCCATGAAAGTTGGAACAGATGGCATATTGCTAGGATCGTGGGCAAATGTCTTGGGCGTATCTCGGATTCTCGACATAGGGACGGGAACAGCTTTATTGGCCCTCATGGCTGCCCAGCGCAATCCTTTGGCTCAGATTGAAGCAATAGAGATTGATCCAGCTGCTGTGATACAGGCAACGGATAATGTGCAAAAAAGTGCCTGGTCGGCGCGAATAACAGTTGAGCAAATGGATGTGTTGAATTTTTTTTCCCCTCAACCATTTGACCATATTCTTTCGAATCCCCCCTTCTTCCAGGAAGGACTTCCTCCAACAAGCCTTCAAAGAAGACAAGCAAGACATGCAGAAAATTTGACATTTGATAAGCTGTTGATGAGTATCAAAAGATTATTGTCACCTACTGGAATTGGCTCTTTGGTGCTTCCAACTTCTTCCCTCTCTGCCTTTCTTTCCCAAGCAGCCTCACTTGGTCTTTTCCCTGCAAGGATACTTCAAGTGCATTCTCGTCCCCAAAAGTCAGCACATCGAACATTGATAGAATTACAGACAAAAATGAAACAGCCCAAAAGGGAATCCTTGTGTATTCATGATGAAATATCCACCGCCTACAGTCGAGCTTATCAGGAATTAACAGCTGGCTTCTATCTGTGATTTTTTCTCCTATCTTTGCCCAAAATCTGTTGACAACATGCCAGCTTCTTCCCCTTCAATCCTCAAAGTATGGCTGAACCGATTTCTGGCTCAGGTGTCCAGAATCTTGCCATCATCTGAAGGAGTAGCGCAGGGCTCAGGTGGAGGAATCACAGTCTTCCTCTTGCCAGCGCACAATGGGGATGCAGTGTTGATTGAATTTCATGGAAATGATGGAAAGCCACATTTCATCTGGATAGATGGAGGATTGGTCAGGTCTTACCATGAAGAACTCAAGGACATTTTACAAGAATTTGTTCGAAATGGAGAGCTGATTGATTTGATGATTGTAACCCATATTGATGCAGATCATATCGGAGGGATATTGGCTTTTGTCAACGATCAGGATTTACCCAAGGATTTTGTCAAACAATTTTGGTTCAATGCAGGGCGTACGCTTGACAACCAATTTGGAGGGCAACGGAAAAGCAGCCGGGATATCGATTTGCAGTCTATTGGAATAGGAAGTCGGTCAAGAAGTGTTTCGCAAGGAGAAAAACTGGAGGATTTTCTGACCCGACATGGCGGATGGCATGATATTCCCATTCAGGCGGGACAGGAATTTACACTATATGGGGCGCGATTGATTCTTTTGTCACCTAATGAAACCAGCCTGAGACAACTGCACAAAAAATGGGAACTGGAAGGCGATCAGGCCCAAACCCGACAGATTGCGGTTTCAAGTCAGAAATCTAGCGCAACACTTGAGGAACTTGCCAGACTTCCAGAAAAAGAAGATCATGCGATCCCCAATGGCTCGAGCATTGCGTTCATTTTTGAATCGAACCAACGAAGAGTCCTGTTTTTGGGGGATGCACATCCTTCTGTGATTGTGAGTGAGTTGGAGAAGTTGGAGGTGAGCAGTAGAAAACCGCTTCATCTATCCGGAGTAAAACTGTCTCATCATGCAAGCCAAAAAAGTATCAGCAATGACTTGTTATCCATGATTCGCTGCCAAAATTATATGGTGTTGACCGATGGCAGCCGATATGGATTGCCAGATAGAGAAACCTTTGCAAAAATATTGTTGCATCCCAAACGCAAAAGATCAGAGCAGATGAGATTTGTGTTCAATTATTCGAACCAACATCTTCGGGATTTATTTACCGAGGAAGAAAAAAAATCACATAATTTTGACTGTGTATATCCTGCAAACGGAGAGAAAGGGATCTGGCTTGAATTATGAAGTGCTTGACACAAAGTCTACTTTTTCCCTTATCTTCAACCTCCCAATTCAATCTAACTACTATTCATGACCTTTGCCAGAATCTATTTGATCCTATGTTTGTGCGGCTGTCTACTTGGAATTCAATTTGTAGCGGCCCAGGTTCCTCATCCCTCTGATGTATTTGGGTTTCATCCAGGCGACAATTATCAGTTGGCGAATTATGGTCAAATGCTTGAGTATTATCGCCAACTGGATGCTTCCAGCGATCGGGTGATGATGCGGGAAATAGGAAGCAGTGTATTGGGAAAACCTTTGTTGCTCCTAATGATTTCAAGCAAAAAGAACCTCAAAAAGATTGAGCAATACAGATCTGCCAGTGAGCAATTGGCACGAGCCAGGATAGAAGAGGGGGTTGCCAGAAAACTTGCCTCTAGTGGTAAGGCCATTGTCTGGATTGATGGAGGCCTCCATGCTACAGAGGTTGCCTGTGCACAGATGACCACCCTGCTGGCGCACAAGGTTGCTACAGAGGAATCAGAGGAAATGAACAACATTCGGGACAACACAATCATGTTGTTGATGCCGGTCATGAATCCCGATGGCCTGGACATTGTTGCGGATTGGTACAAGACCAATCGTGGAACTCCTTATGAGATGACCCGTCCTCCATGGCTCTACCACCATTATGTCGGGCATGACAACAATCGGGATTGGTTCATGAACAACATGCCCGAGTCGGAAGCTGTAACGCGTATCTTATACAATGAGTGGTATCCCCAAATTGTGTACAACCATCATCAAACGGGTCCTAGCTGGACGCGGATTTTCGTACCCCCATTTGCAGATCCCGTTAATCCCCACATTCATCCAGGAGTTACAACAGGTGTCAACATGGTCGGTAGTTCTATGGCAAACAGATTTGCCATCAAGGAGATGCCAGGGGTTGTCTCTGGAGTGATTTATAGCATGTGGTGGAATGGAGGGATGCGTACGGTTCCCTATTTTCACAACATGATCGGAATCCTGACAGAAACCAGTCATGCCACTCCGACGCCCCGATTTTATTCTCCAGACTCTATCCCAAAATCGATTGCTGCAAGAAGAGGAATGGGACACCCCACAGATGGCACCAATATCTTTTATCCCTATCCCTGGAAAGGGGGAGAATCTCCCTTCAGTGATCCAGTGAATTATATGCTGACAGCTTCGATGGCAGTTTTGCGTACAGCCTCGGATTTGAAGGAGCAGTGGTTGTACAACATCTATGAGATGGGCCGGGATGCCATTGAGAAAGGCGAGAAGGAAGGGCCCTTTGCCTATGTGATATCCAGAGAACAGTGGAATCAGGGAGAGGAACGCAATTTGCTCAACTTACTTCAATTAGGAGGGGTAGAAATACATGAAACAACTGAACCTCTAACAATAGGCGAACAAACCTATCTGAGAGGCTCACACATCATTTATGCTTCACAGGCCTTTCGTCCTTATGTGATGGACCTGTTGGAAAAACAAAGTTATCCAAAACGTATTCGCAATGGACAGCCCGAAACGCCTTATGATTTGGCTGGTTGGACACTTCCGATGCAGATGGGCGTGAAGGTGGACAGAATTGATTCAGCTTTTACCGTTCGAACGAGTATGATACATGGCCCCTTGCCCATAGAAGGAAAATCTTTACCCGCTAACTCCAATGCCTATTTCTCATTGTCTCATCATGCCAATTCCAGTATCCTCGCAGTCAATACACTCTTGGCCAATGACATTTCTGTTCATCGAGTAGGCAAGGCTACGGATGGGCTTGAGTTGGGAAGTTTTGTGATCGAGGCCAAATCGGATGCTGAGCAGGCACAATTGGCAACACTTGCCAGAGATCACGGAATTGTCTTTCAAGCCATCAATGTGCCACTCCAAAGTGATTTGCAGGCCGTGGAGGCAGCTCGAATAGGCCTGTATAAATCCTGGGTTGCCAGCATGGATGAAGGATGGACGAGGTGGCTGTTAAAAGAATATGCTTTTGAAGTGGATACCCTTCATGATGCCGACATTCAATCAACTGATCTGTCTCAATATGATGCCATTCTTTTGCCTTCCCAAAATCCGCGGTCAATCCTGAATGGCCATACAACCGGGACCATGCCAGATGCCTATGTTGGAGGATTGGGACTGAAAGGTACCTTTGCGCTAAAACGATATGTGGAACAGGGGGGCAGAATTATTGGACTGGATGCAGCCAGTGATTATCTCATCCAACAATTTGGGTTACCCATTCGAAATGTCGTATCTGGTGTATCAACAAGGCAATTCTTCATTCCTGGATCTCTGATCCGAATGAACATAGACACGGATCATCCACTCGCTTTTGGGATGGAGGCCGAGGCAGCTGCCTCCTTTGTGCGCAGCAGAGCATTTAAGCCAATTGTCCTCGGAAACAAGGGAGAAGGAGGAGTAGCAGATCTTCCGCCAGCGCCCCGACCTGAAGTAGAGATCATCGCACGCTATGCCAAACACAACCTCCTGATGAGTGGATGGGCAA
Source organism: Bacteroidota bacterium (assembly GCA_039029315.1). Classification (GTDB taxonomy): domain Bacteria; phylum Bacteroidota; class Bacteroidia; order J057; family J057; genus JBCCCJ01. The sequence continues at coordinate 37,383 of JBCCGK010000084.1, forward strand.
TGGGAGAGAATCAATATCTGGCAAACAAGGCTGCAATGGTACGTATTCCCCTTGGTCAGGGAGATGTCGTATTATTCGGCTTCCGACCACAATTCCGCGGCCAACCCAGAGGAACCTACAAATTGTTGTTTAACTCTCTGTTGCGATAAGTTCGCCACCGAGGAAGTATTCTTCTACAAAGTCCCATCTTGCTGAAGGGTCCAAATCAGCTGTGAAAAAATGATCCAGAATCTTCTGTGAACTCTCATGTTGGGCTGAAATTTGTTTGACCAGCAAATTGGAGAATCCATCATCCATGGTGGCTTCTTCGAGCTTGTTCGGATCATTGAGCCTTAGAAACAGTTGAGGAAGTCGTCCTCCATGTACCTCATATGTGCCCAATTCCATGACTTCCAGAATATAGGCTAGTTTGAGGGTTCGTTTGCTTTTTTGGGGATTGGTGGTAATAAATTTTTCATATTGGGTCTTATCACCAGAGAAAAATGTCTGAAATTTTCTGTCAATCTCCGTTCGTACTTGTCGGTAGGAGGCTTCAGCTACTCGATATTGATCCTCCCCACCCGGTTTGCGTTTGATTTGCAAGAAGGTATCGGTTTCTTGCATGGTGATTCTTCCTCGCCGGTTTACGGCTTTTTTGGAAGAATAAAGTGCCTTCAACAAATCTACCAAGCGACGACTCATTCGTGGATTTTGCAATTGCTCATTGAGGGCCGATTCCAGCTCTTGCCGTAAGAAAAATCCTTCCCCCAATTTGCCGACTGTCCAATCGAGGGCAGACAAATAGTTCTGAAAGGTCTCATAACTGCTGTTCCGATCCTGTAGCAGACCGATCGAAAACCGCATTTGAGGGAATACTTGTTTGGCCACATCCGGGAACAGAGCCTTGTCAAAAAAGGCTTTCTTGGCGTCGGGGAAACTCTTTTCCCTGAAATGATTGGACCAGATTTCGTCCAGGTCCAACTCATATACACTGAAAGACTGATCGGGTCGTTTCATCCCGGGTCGCATGGGAATACCTGGCATGGCAGTGGGCGTTCCTGCTTTGAGCAACTTCATATGTTGTCCATAACTTGAGGTAAGCACTGCTTCGACCTCCGGAGAGAATCGAGCATATACCGTTGAAAACAAGCTTTTAGGGCGTGTCAAGACAACGGGATAGCCATATCTTGATGAAAAATCTTTCTCTATGAGCAAGAGAGAACTTTTGACTTTTTGTTCCAGGTCATCCTGTGCACTGAACACAAAGGCAAAATCTTCCACAGACACCAAAAAAGTCTGGCTCTTCTTCAGCCTGTACATCTGATGAATCTTACGGATGACTTCCTTGATCTGCCATTGTTTGATGGAGGATAACCCAAACAAAATACGGGAATATTTGAGATCCTTGGAGGTATAATCAGTTTTGGCAAGACCCGAAAGGGATTTGTCTCGTGCTACACGACCTATTTCCTGTACATAATCGGAGAGGTTGCCGCTAGGAGCGTGATGATACACATGGGTAATGTCTGAGATGTCGATTCCCATCCCAAATGCCTTGGTTGCCAGAACCACCAGAAGCTCACCCTCCTTGAAGCCCAGCGCAACCGTTTCTCTGTCATCAGATCGCATGGACCCATAATATTTTCCTGTTCGACGCTGTATTTCGGGTGGGAGCAGGACAAAAAGGTTTCTGATTTGATTGGTCCATGGAAAATAGACCAGAGCTTTTGTTCCAGATTCTACAAATTGAGTTACAATCTCAGCGGTTTGTTTCAACTTGCCTTCATCATGACTCCCTTCAATTGTCAGTTGCTGAATGTCAAATCCAATGGCTTCTCTCCGAATGTTGCCAATGAAGGTTCTTGGAAGCTGCATATTCAAGCTGCCAATGGTCTCAAAAACGATGTCGTGAGCTCCTCCATATACAGCAGTTGCAGTCAAAGCAAGAATTGGGAAGGCATCTGTGGAGTATCTTCTGATCTTTTGCAAGTAAATTCCCAAATACCAATAATCGACCCGGAAATCTCGCCCCCAGGTAGTTACGAGGTGAGATTCATCCACCACCAAAAGTCCGAGTTGACGATCCCCCAGGAAATAATCCAGTTGATACGATAACAACAATTCAGGCGATAAATACAGGATGGACAACTTTCCAGTTTTGACCTGCTCCAAGACCTCATCTCTTTCTACCAGGGTTAGATCCGAGTTAAGGTAGGCGACTTCTTCGATCCCTTGTTCCCGCAAAGACTCAACCTGATCAAACATCAAGGCTTTGAGGGGAGAAATAACAATGGTAACATAGTTGAACCGACGGGCCAGATAGATCGCCGGAATCTGGAACAAAATTGATTTTCCAGAACCTGTAGGAGCTGTCAGAAAAATATCCGAGAACTGTCTTGAAGCCTTGGCTTTCTCAACTTCCTGGAGGACTTGCTCAATGACAGCTCCCTGAGAGAGCTCATGAGATTCTCGACTTTTTTCGGGTTGGGCATAAAAATTCAATGGACGAAAGGCCTCGCTTCCCCAATGATTTTGCAAAATCTCAAATACCTCTGGTCTTGGATCAGGACTTTGCTGCCCATGAATTCGATAGCATATCAAGGAATGATCAGACTTCGCAAAAAGAGTCGCCAAAATCTTTACAGGCTTGAGGTCGTAATCGGGACTGCGACCAAAAACCAGATCATTGAGGACCAGATGCACATCTCCTTCTGGCACCTGCGTAAAACACCGATAGACAAATTCTTCAAAGCTGGTGTCCGCAGAAGGATAAGACAAATAACTGGAGGGTAAGTCTTGTTCGGGAATTTCCTGAATATTCAAATCCTCATCTTCTCCAATGGCAAAGAAGTTGATCTGCTGAACCTGTTCTGCCTCCGAGAAGGTAAAATCAGGATATTGAACCAGATCAATGCTGCCAACAATTCGCGCATTAACATAGAAAGACTCAAATAAGGAATCGATATTATCCAGGTCTTTGCCTTGCTCAATCGAGGCCTCAATGTCCGGGTATGAAGATTGGGAAGGATTCAGGTATTCCTTACTCAAGTTATTCTCTATCACGAGAATAGGGCGTTCGATCGAATTCAGAATGCCTGATTGTTTCATCAATACGAACTCTTCCATGCAGACTATTACCTGTCCAGAAGCGGAGGCGATCCTGGAAGGAAGCTCAGAGCTCCTGTCATGAATTTCCTTGAGCATTAACTGACCCTTAGCATCAAAAAGTTCCTCCTGAGGTGATACAGATGGGAAATGTGTCATCATTTGCCTCAAAAACTCATTTGAGAATCCTTTATAAACGAGTACAGTATTGGGATAAAGGGAGGAAGACAGGGAAGCAAGATGCTCGGGGATCAGGCTTACAAACATATTGGGGGTTGCATTATGAATTATGCTGCGAAGATAGAGAAAAATGAGAAGATAGTTCAGAAGAGGCAGAGTCAAGGATCAATTTTCTGTCATCACCTATTGCTGTGCATCTGTTTCCATCAGATAGGGCCTTTTGTGCTGGAACCTTCTTGTTTGCCTCCTCAGGAAGCATTGCCTGATAATTTCCCATACAGTAAACTGGGCATAGGGCCGGAGTAGGAAAATCAGAGCAGGCAATGTTCATCTCAATCAAGTATTCGGAAACGCACTTGTCTCGGAATGATTGCTGCATCTTGGAGTCCCCCCTACTTCCAGGCGATACTTGGATACCATCCTTTGAGAGAGCCAATGGTATGTGGAAGCGAATAGGCCGTTGGGGTTAATTCCGTAGGAAAGGGAATTAAGAATGCTTCCAATAATTCAGATACCTCTTGAGAGGCGAGCCCTCGTCCTGACCCATGATGCAACAATCCAATAAAATGACTATCGCTCAGGTTCAGGTGGTGAATTCCCTCCCGGTTGACCAGATATCCCTGGTGTTCTTCCATGCTTGCCACCCATACAGTTACGCCAGCTACGGCAAAGGGAGGGAGTTGTGATATGGTGTTTGTCTGGACCTGCGGGCTGAGCTTGATGAAGCTTGTATAGACCGGACCAAAAGTGATGCAGCTTCTGATCTGATAGGCTGCCTGAACTGGATGTGAAGACATCGAAGTCAATTCTTGCCTGACGGAGAGTGGGAGGCTCGATGGAGAGATGCGCGAAATGGTTCCCAGCCAATCTCCATCTAGAGAATAAATGGCACAACTCGCTTTCTCCGAGCTCACGAAGTTGAATTGAATCAGGTTTGGGTGATAGCTTTGGATAAAATAATGGGACTCAGGATATCTGGCCAAAACATCGGATCTGGCCTGAGCCAACTGCGCGCTAGACAAAGAAAAAGAGACAAGCCATAGACATATTCCCAAAGGAATACTTCTTAGGGTTGTTTGGTTCATGAATGTTAGGTAATTCTGGGCTAAACAAATGTGTGTTGTACTTTCCGTTCTTACAAAGTACTTCAACCAAATGCTTGGGCAAAAGTCGTTAAAGACTGAATCCTTGCACCAATGAGAAGCCGAAGAGCAGGTCAGAGTGGGACAATTCTTACACCCTTGCTCAGTGAATATGAGGATAGAATGATTGAGGGAATGGCGGTTTCCTGCTTTCTATAAGTCGTATTTACAGGATTTTGGTGTCAGATAAGCAGGAATCTTTCTCGGAATTTGGCGGTTCGATTTCCTTTTTCTAGTTTGCCGACTAACAAAACTGACTTACAAAATTCGGTATCAAAAATGAGAACAATTTTCTTTTTCGTGGGTTTGGTAGGATTTTTTCTGAATACCCAACTTTCCGCACAAATCTCTACGCCTCCTGCAAGTCCTTTTAGCAAAGTTGAACAAGTAGTAGGACTGTCCGAAATTACAATTGAATATTCTCGCCCCGGAGTAAAAGGTCGGGAAATCTTTGGTGATCTTGTCCCTTATGACAAGATCTGGAGAACTGGCGCTAATGCTTCCACCAAAATCACCTTTAGTGATAATGTTACCATTGGTGGATTAAAGGCTCCCAAAGGCACATATGCGATATACTCAATCCCCGGAGAATCTGAATGGACAATTATGCTGTACAAAGATTTGGGACTGGGTGGTGGAGTAGCCAGATATGATGAAGCCAATGAATTGGGGCGATTCAAGGTAAATGCTGTAGATCTGCCTTTCTCTGTAGAAACCATGACAATCTCTGTAGGCGATATCACCAATGATGGCGCACATGTGCAAATCATGTGGGACAAAACATACCTGGCTCTTCCCGTTAAGGTTGAGGTAGATAAGCGTGTCATGGCAGCGATTGATAACGCAATGGCTGGACCAAGCAAAGGAGAATATTATCAGGCAGCATTGTACTACTACAACACTGATAGAGACATGGGACAGGCACTGGAGTGGATCAACAAGGCACTGGAAGACAATGAAAGATTTTGGAATGTGACCTGGAAAGCTCGTATATTAGGGAAAATGGGAAATAAAAAGGAAGCCATTGCTACTTCCAAAAAAGCCCTAGCCCTGGCCGAAAAAGCTAATAATGCTGACTATGTCAAGATTAACAATGATCTGATCGCTAGTTGGAAATAAAGCATAATAATTTAAGAAGGATGCTTTTTGGGGCGGCTTTCGGGTCGCCCTTCTTTTTATGAAATACTTAATTCCATACTCCCTCCTCTGTCTGTTTCTTACAGCAGCATTGATCTGTAAGGGACAGGATCAACAAAACAATTCCCTTCAGTTGAAACTTTTGGCCAATCTTGCTGTCAAAAATCAGCTTCTAAACAAGCCGCAGCCAGCATTGATTTCTCAGCCCAGACTGTCTGTACCTTCTCCCACCCATCCTGAAGTGAGCGAATGGTTTTTGCCAGAATATGCGCGTGAAAACCCGGCAAACTGGGCTCCATTATGTCATATGGAGGCAAATATCGAAAAACAATTACCAGTCGGGATCTGGATCAACTGGGAGGACTCCCCAGTGTGGAAAGATCAACTTCAGCAAACAGCTAGTCTGCGATTGCGCTTGTTTACCTTCTAGAATCGCACATCCTTGCTGTCAAGAGACACGATCTTTGTAGTTCCGTAGCCTTTTTTGTTCAAATACTTTGTGGTGATCCTGGCTTCTTTGCGCGAGCTAAATGTCCCTATTATGATGTCGTATGAACCTTTGCCGTTGGATTGGATCCAGATGCCTTTGTTCCAGGCCTTGGAGATCAGATCAGCTTGATGGAGAGCTATTTGATAGTCATCAGTCCTATACATGCTCACCCCCAATTTGTTCTTGAAGTCTTCTGGTGTCAGGGTCTCACCAATTCCTCTTAAATAAGGAGTGGCCTGATCCCAAACTTCTTCTGATGTGGCTGGCTGGAAAGAATCAGGTGCGACGCGGAGACGATTGAGCTTGATGAGCTCTGGGGCGAGCTTGGGGTATTGATCAAGATTGGTAAAGCGCTGCATTTCGTTCCCTTCGGAATCTGTTATCAACAAGGTTGGAAAACTTTCTATCCCAAACTGCCTCATGAGATCCCCGGATTTGGCCATGCCCGAGATATGATTGACTCCAATAGAAATGTATTCTCCCTGGAGAATTTCTCTTAACTCAGGATTGTTCCATGCTTGATTGAGGAAACTTTCGCAAGGAAAGCAATAGTCTGTTTCAAAATACATGAGGCACAATTTGTCCGATTCCTGTGCCTTGTGGAGCGCAGACTGAAAATTCAATTCAGTGAATAATTCCTGCTTGGGATTTTGCCTTAACTCCTGCCATTGTACGAGGCCAATGAACAACAGAGATAACGTCATCAAGCCCAAAGAAAATTGTTGTAGGGATATTCTGTTCCAAATGCTGGGTTTTTGCTGATGGCGTACGCTGTTTTTTGAGTATTGAGCCATTTTTGGATATTATGAAAATATTATTTTTCTATATCCAAAAATAAATAAACAATGGATAGTATGTTCGATTATTGTTTGTGAAATGTAACATGAATCGCCTGTCTCTCCTCTATCTCCTGTCTCTATCTTCCAGTATATGGAGAACAGCACGTACACTCTTATGCAATAACAGCAAGCGTTGAGCAGTAGCGGGATCTACTCCACTTAGGTCTGTAATCATTCTGGTTCCGCGTTCAATCAATTTGTTGTTACTCAATTGCATATCTATCATCTTATTGCCGATCACACGACCTAGCTTGACCATTACACTGGTAGAGATCATGTTGAGAATCAATTTTTGAGCAGTGCCAGCCTTCATCCTTGTACTACCTGTAACGACTTCTGGACCCACGACCGCTACAATTGGCAACTGAACTTTTTTCTCTAATGGACTGTCGGCATTACATGTAATGCCGACAGTAAGAATATTATGTTGATGACAAGCATCCATTGCTCCCAATACATAGGGAGTAGTCCCACTGGCCGTTATTCCGACCACTACATCGCCTTCGCTGACCTGATGCCTTTGAAGATCTTCCCACCCTTGAGTCAGGCTATCTTCTGCGAATTCCACCGCTTGATGCACCGCTTCCTTGCCACCTGCGATCAATCCAATTACCCAGCCAGATGGAACCCCATAGGTCGGCGGACATTCAGAAGCATCCACAATCCCCAACCGTCCACTTGTTCCACTACCCAGATAAAACAACCGCCCTCCTTCTTGCATCTTTCCAAAAACCTGATCAATAACCAACTCTATTTGAGGCAGGATTCCAGCAATCACAAGTGGGACAGTTTGGTCTTCCTGATTGATTGCCTGGAGGAGTTCCAGGGTACTCATCTTGTCCAAATGATCATATCTGGAATCCTGCTCTGTGGTTTTTTTGCTCATACTCTATCGGTTCCCTAAAAATGGTAACGAACAAAGGCTTCAATCGCTTCGTATTCTGGTAATCCTAACGAATCGTAGATCTTTGCAGTTGCGTGATTTCGGTCCTCAGCTCTTTGCCAAAATTCGCGACTATCATGACCCGGAAATAGTGCACTATCCTTTTGGGACTGATGACGGAAGACAGCTTCTCGCTTACGCTTGAGTTCCAATGGACTCAGTGGAACTGCCATCTCAATTTCTTCTACTCCCCATTCTTGCCACGCACCACGATACAACCAAACCCAGCAATCCTTCATCCATGGCTCATCTTTTAGTCGCTCAATGGCCTGAAATATTGCCTGCAAACAGACTCTATGTGTACCATGAGGATCGGATAGATCGCCTGCTGCATATATTTGGTGCGGCTGAATTTCCTGTAGCAAATCTACTGTCCGCTGAATGTCTTCTTCTCCCAAAGGTTGTTTTTTGACAAGTCCCGTTTCGTAAAATGGAAGGTTCATAAAATGTGCATGGCTATCGGGAATGCCACAATAGCGACAAGCTGACTTGGCCTCCCCTTTTCTGATGATTCCCTTAATATGTCGAATATCGGCAGAATCAGGTTGGCCAGGATCTTTACTTGCCAAAAATTGTCTGGCTTCCTGGTACATTTGCTCAATCTTCTGTGTATCCTGCTCAAACTCTTTGCTGAAATCCAGTGCAAAATCAATAAAGCGGATCGCAGCATCATCGAATACCGCAATATTCCCGGAGGTTTGATAGGCCACATGCACCTCATGTCCCTGGTCTACCAGTCGGAGAAGGGTACCACCCATAGAGATGACATCATCATCTGGATGAGGGCTGAAGATCAATACTCGTTTGGGAAACGGAGATTTGCGCTCAGGTCGATTGGTATCATCAGCATTGGGTTTTCCTCCTGGCCAACCTGTGATGGTATGCTGGAGATCGTTGAATACCTGAATGTTGATTTGATAGGCTGTTCCTACTTCCGCAATCAGTTCGCCCATGCCATTCTCATTATAATCTTCATCTGTCAGTTTCAGAATCGGCTTGTCCACTTTTTGGCACAACCAGACAATGGCTTTTCGGATCAGAGCTTCATCCCACTCGCAAGGACCAACCAACCAGGGAGCTTTTGCACGAGTGAGTTCTGCGGAAGACGCCTGATCGAGAATCACCTGGGCATTGTGATGACGCTGCAAATAGCTAGCAGGAACTAATTCGCTGATCGGGCCTTCGACTGCTTCCCGGATGACAGGAGCTTTGCCTTCGCCCCAGGCCATCATGATGACCGACTTGGCATCCATGATGGTCCCAACTCCCATCGTGATGGCTCGTCTTGGGACATTGTCTTCATGGAAAAAATCACTGGCGGCATCTCTGATGGTAATATGATCCAGAGCGATCAATCTTGTTCGGGAGTCAATCGTAGATCCAGGTTCGTTGAATCCGATATGACCTGTCCGACCAATTCCCAATATCTGGAGATCCATGCCTCCAAGTGCTTCAATTTTGTTCTCATAGTTTTGGCAATATTGTGCAATCTCTTCGACTGCCAGCGTGCCATCTGGAACATGAACATTGGCTGGATCGATGTCAATGTGATCAAATAGATACTCACGCATGAACCGATGATAACTCTGCAAGGCTTCTGGTTGCATGGGGAAGTATTCATCGAGGTTAAATGTTACCACATTGGCGAAGCTGAGTCCTTCTTCCTGATGAAGGCGGACCAGTTCATCATAAACACCGGTAGGGGTGGAGCCAGTGGCCAGACCCAGAACAGCCTTTTCTCCTTTGGATGCTTTGTGCCGAACAAGATCAGCAATTTGTCTGGCTACATCTTTGGAAGCGTCTGAAGAGTTGTCATAGACTCTGGTAGGAATTTTTTCGTAGCGATAGGTAGTTGGAAGAATGCTTGTTGTCATTGTTTCAATTATTTTTTGTGAATGCTTATTTTTTACCATTCCTAAATGATTTCTATTCCCATTTCTCTAAAAGGTCGCAAGCGAGGGTCCTTTCGTTCCATACTGCTTACGATACTGGAAATGAGTGGCGATTTGCCGATGATATATGGTTGAATGGTTCCTATTTTTTCTGTGATGACAGGGATAACGAGTTCATTAGAAGCCTGCAGCATTGCACGTTTTACTTTGGTTTCCTCCCAGTCAATTTCAGTGATCCCAATCTGAGGATGAAGACTCCTTGTCCCCAAAAAACAAATATCGGCGCGAAGGCCTTGTATCATTTCGATGACCTCTTCTCCTACAGTTACTTGCGCCTGTTTGAGGAGTTTTCCGCCCATAAATATGATCTCAACATTCGGGTGATCCGTCAGTTCTACTGCTACAGGAATACTGTTGGTAAAAATGGTGGCTGATAGATGTTGAGGAAAGTGCCTGGCTACTTCGACATTGGTGGTTCCGCCGTCCATGATGACAACCTGCTCCTGGCGGACCAACTGGCTGGCTTTTTTTCCGATAATGATTTTCTCTTCATGTGCATAAATCTCTCTGTCCCGAAAAGGTACTGGGTTGAGGGAATGAGCAATAGCGCCTCCGTGAACTTTTTTTAATTGCCCTTTTTCTGCCAGCTCTTTCAAATCCCGGCGAATGGTGTCTTCAGATACAGATAAGGATTCGCTGAGTTCCACGGTCAATACCTTCTGATGTTGTTGGACCTGACTAAGAATAAGATGGTGTCGTTCTTCTTTCAGCATAACTTTGCCGATTTATGCGTGTTTCGTTTGCAAGTATACGGATAAAAATTGTTTTTGTGCATGTTTTTGCATGAATTTTCGAATTTGTTTTTGTTTTCTTAACATTGGATGATTCCTTATTATTGCCAAAACTTCATCTATGACCATTAATCGCCTTTTTTCACCAGGCACAGCCCGTGCAGTTTTTTGCTTGTTTGTTTGCATGCTTTGTTTTTCCCTGCTAGGAATTGGGCAGTTTTCTTCTGCCGAGATGGAGAAGAAAGGCATACTTCTCAGAAATGATGACCTGATCCCTGTCAAAGATTTGGCAACGACAACAGTATTGGTTGTTTCTATTGGAAGTGAAAGTCTGTCAAGTTTTCAAAAAACGGCGGCTTTGTATACCCGTATTACTTCACGACAAATTTCTTTGAGCCCGACCCGAGCCGAACTGGATCAGCTGATCGCTGAAGTACAACAGCATGATCTCTGTCTGGTCGGCCTGCATGGAATTTCACAGACTGAAATTGGACCCCCATATGTCTCTTCTTTGATTCAGTTGGTTCGAAGGCTAGCAGAAGAGCGGCACGTGATTGTTAGTTTGTTTGCAAGAGAAGATCGATTGCCTCAATTTCCGGGTATGGCAGTTGCAGCTGCTTTGCTACAAATCGATGGAGATGGACCAGAAGAGCAAGCCTGGGCTGCTCAGCTCATTTTTGGTGGAATGGGGGCAAAAGGCAAACTCAGTCTGAAATTAGGGCCCATGTTGCGAGAGGGAGATGGGATTATGATGGAAGGAGGTAGTCGTCTGGCGTATGTAAGTCCTGAATCCATCGGATGGGAGGCCGCCTCTCTGGAATCAGATTTAGCGGCAGTGATAGAAGAAGGGCTTGAGCAGGAGGCCTATCCCGGCTGTCAGGTATTGGTCGCCAAAGATGGCAAAGTTGTCTTTCACAAAGCCTATGGTTACCACACCTATGATCGTCGGCACAAAGTCCGTCTGACAGACATTTATGACTATGCCTCTATGACTAAGGTTACTGGTGCCTTGCCGGTTTTGATGCAATTGGTTGATCAAGGCAAATTTGATCTGGATGAACCAATGGCTACCTATTGGCCAGACTTCAAGCGCTCGAACAAAAAGAAATTGATCGTACGAGAAATCCTGGCACATCAAGCGAAATTGAAAGCATGGATTGCCTATTATGAGGACACAAAAAAGAAAAATGGGGAATTCAAAGCAGGAATTTTTTCTCCTGACTCTTCCGAAAAATATTCTGTGAAGGTTGGACGCTCTCTTTTTTTGAGTCAGACATACAGGAAGAAAATCTATAAGGCCATTCGAAAATCCCCCTTGAATGCTGAACCTGGCTATTTGTATTCTGGCTTGAGTTTCTATCTGTACCCCTCCATCATTGAAGAACTGACAGGAACTTCTTATGAAGAGTACTGCAAGGCCTCCATTTATCAACCTTTGGGAGCACATACCATTACCTACAATGCCTGGAAGCACTTCCCGCTTGCTCAAATCGTGCCAACGGAGCAGGACTCCTTTTTCAGGAAAGAATTACTCCATGGATATGTGCATGACGAAGGGGCTTCCATGATGGGAGGCGTTTCCTCCAATGCAGGTTTGTTCAGCACAGCCAATGATCTGGCAAAACTTATGCAGATGTACCTGAACTATGGAACCTATGGAGGCAAGCGATACATCAATGAAGCCACTCTGAAAGAATTTACTCGCTATCAATATCCAGATGAGGGCAATCGAAGAGGCCTGGGATTTGACAAGCCACTATTGGATACCCCAGAGGATGGATATGCTGCGCCATCTGCCAGCGCATTGAGTTTTGGGCATTCTGGCTATACGGGCACATTTGCCTGGGCAGATCCAGAGAATGGTTTGTTGTTCATCTTTTTTTCAAATCGGGTTCATCCTACAAGAAACAATCGTAAACTTTATGATCTGAGTCTTCGTCCGCGTATGCATGAGGTGATCTATCGGCATATGCAAGACCATCAGTAAAAAGCAGATGGAATCTTTCCTGGAATTGCCAACTCCTGGACAAGGTTAATTTGTATTGGGAGAAAGGGCATACATTGCCATTGTTCATTAGTGAGAGACTGTTTTGGAATCAATGCTTCTAGTTTGAACATTTCCAACCAATTCACTATCTTAAAAACAGAATAGGATGCCATATAATATTTTATTTTTCGAAAAATTCATGATTGCATGAATTAGGCTTCTTATACTCCTGTCTTGGATCAAATTTTGACAAAATTCACGTACTTGGTTTTGTTGTTTTGCTTACTAGGCTTATTCTCAAAGTCTATAGGACAAACGACTCCTTATGAACCACTTGTGATAGAAGATGCTCGTTGGAGGGTACAGTACCACTATGATCATTTAACAGATTCTGTCTGTTGTTGGCTCAGAGAGTTTTGGATACATGGAGACACAATATTAGATGCAGTCAGAGTAGTCAGATATGAATTTGATGATAGTGCTTGTGTGCAAATCGTAGTAGACAGCATTGCTAACCAAGTGCCTTATAAGATCTTGTGGCAACGTGATTTATTCATCACTTTTAATCCTGACAATCCCTACATTCCACTTCAATTTCCCAGAATCCACGGGTTTATTCGAGAAGACACTTCAAGTCGGATGGTGTTTTGTTACGATTGTTTGCCTAATTATACAGACTCTGCTGAAGAACTGTTATATGATTTTTCTATTGAATCTGGTATATGGTATGGCCTTCATTACCTTTCCATCGGTATTCTGGGATTCGAAATTGATACGATTTATTGGAGACAAAAGTATGGGAAGAGTAGAAAAACTTTTTTGACATCAAATAATGATGTTGAATTATATGAAGGGATTGGATCAGACAGAGGCCTTTTAGAAGATATAGGCCTATTTCTTCATGGACCATACTTTAGCGATCCTACACTTGAAGATTATTGTATCGGCGATGATTCTACCTGTGGGGTATTTCCGTATATCATGGGTCTGCCTGAACAAATCGCTTCCGACAGTTGGGATATTTATCCCAATCCTGCAACAGAACAGATCCAAGTGATCATGCGTAGTTGGCAGGGAAGTCTGCATGACTTTCGTTTGGTGATTCGAGATCTAACAGGAAGAAAACTGATGACCCAAACAATCCTGAACTCATCCTTTGAGATTGACTTACAAAACATTCCTTCAGGGATATATGTCTGTGAGCTCTTGTATAAGAATCACTTAGAAACTGTCCTGATTTATTGATTGGTTATTTTGCTGATTGAAACATATTGGATTCATTGCTCGGGTTTTTTCTTGCCATTCTATTGAGAATCAGTTTAATCGTGGCCAGATAGACCATCATTTCATGTGTGTTAGGGCTGTACTCATAATCTCTACTCAATCTTCTGTAAGATTCAAACCAAGCGAAGGTTCTTTCGACTACCCAACGCTTGGGCAAGACTTCAAACTGCTTTTGTTTGTCTGTTCTCACTACGATTTCCAGCACCCAACCCAAGGTCTTCTTGACCCACTTGATCAAT
>JBCCGK010000085.1:0-51227 GCA_039029315.1 Bacteroidota bacterium
CCCTCAGGAAATTTGGCTTTTTGGAACCTGAGTGCGTCATTTTTTCTCGAAATACCTCGGTATTCCTCAAAAAAATTCCTTCTCAGAACCCAAAAATCCTGCTTTCTTCAGACAAAAACCAAAATCAAGACAGTTTCTAAGTAGTCAAGCAGAATGGTGAAGATATGGGGTATAGGGGGAATAAGGTATTGGTTGTCAGCGAATTGATTCTAGACAAAAATACCAGATTCATTTTGCCCTAGTATTAACACCCTCTCGCTCTTGCCAGAATTCTTTGTAGAGGGGGTTTGAACGAATTTGGAGACCAGTCTTATCCGAATCCTCACCTCATGGTTGCAGACACAGATTCGCGGTCATCCGCTTGCTCGTACATTCGGGACAAGCTGTTACTAAAGGAAAGTTCCAGGCCTTTCTCCTGAAAAGAGAAGATGAAAATGTCCGAATGAATCGCATCCACAGATTTCATTTCTACTTCCAGCGTTTGTTTATCCTTCCAATGATAGTAACTACTGATCCTGCTGGGCATGGGAGATCTTCCTGGCAAGGAAAACAAGGCATTTGCAGCTTTGTGATTGTCTGCTGTGATCCAGCTTTGATGACCGCTTTTGATGGAAGCCTCTTTTCCTTTTTCCAGAAACAGGAGTTCACATTGATCATCTGAGAATCGGAAAGAGAGTCGCTCAACACCCGAATCATTTTCCTCAAAATGATATTGATTCCCTGCTATGGTTTCCTGAATGTTCTCCTTCACTGATTGAGACAAGATCGGAAGCTGTAGACTGGAAGTGAGGGTAAACAAATTCTCATAGCTAGCGACCAACTCATCCTTCAATTCATGATCCTTCATCGCTGGCAATATATGGTCCCAGACTAGCTTCATACTAGCTCCCATATCTTTGGATTCACTGGTAATGACAATGACAGCATCCTTCTCCGGAACGACGATGCAAAATTGTCCAAAAGCGCCATCTCCCCGATAGCAACCCGGCTTACATCGCCAAAACTGATAGCCATATCCCTGTCCCCAATCGCTTTCATTTTCATTTGACTCCACCTGTTTTTTCGTGGCTTCTTCTATCCATTTGGCAGAAACCAGTTGCTTGCCTTTCCAGTAGCCTTTTTGCAAATATAGTTGTCCGAAATTCAGAATATCCTGCGTTCGGACCCGAAAGCCATATCCTCCAACATTGATTCCTTTTGGACATTCTTCCCAATCAGCCCCCTCTATCCCAAGTGGTTCGAGCAATCGTGGGCGGAGAAAATCGATCAATTTCTGCCCACTCACGGCCTGTACAATGGCGGAAAGCATGTAAGTAGCTCCCGTATTGTACATAAAATGTGTCCCAGGTGCTTTGGGAGGGTCCTGGCTCAAAAAAGCTTTGGCCCAGTCACCATCTTCAGATTCCCTCATCGCGTCAAGCGTCCCTTCGGTATGGCCAGTATGCATGGTCAGCAGATCGTAAATCCGCATAGCTGCCAAATGGTCGCTCACAGTCGTAGGAAGGTGGTCGGGGAAGTAAGAAATCACCTGATCTTCCACAGATAGCTTGCCATCATCCTGCAACATGCCTATAGCCGTAGCACAAAAACTTTTGCTCAAAGAATAGAGGGTATGGATATAAGACTTGTCAAATGGATGCCACCATCCTTCCAGAATGGTTTTTCCATTGCGATTGATCATGATGGAATGAAACTCCAATTCACTTTCATTGGCTGCTTGAAGAAAATCGATCAGACCTTGAGAAGATACTCCCTGAGATTCAGGCGTATACAATCCTCCTGCTAATGGAGTGGCAACATCAACGGAACAAGCAGAAAGCTTCAGCAAGCTAGTCAGGCCAAGACTACCATAGCCCAGTTGGTGAAGGAAGGTTCGTCGGTCAAGCATGTGAGGAGTAGTTATGTATGAATGGCATCTCGCTAGGTGGGGTGTTAATTACAGAAAAAAAATGGGTAGTGCAATACATGTAAGGCTGTCATCGGCACCTAGCAATGATCAGCAGACCATTGCTAGGTGGGGAGGTTATCGAAGCGGATGCCTTCCTATTTACGATAGGCAAATCGAGAGATGGTCTGCCGATCATCTCCACAAATATTCTGTCGGAAGATTAGCATTACAGTTGAACCACTACCAAAAAATGGAATGCCCTATACATGTCTCGAATTTGTCTTTATCTCCCCCTACCCCATAGCAGTCTTCCGATTTCCTTTAGGCAGATGTTGCCCACATTGACCAGTTCATCGCCTTGTAACAACCTCTATGATTTTCCCATTCTCCTCATCCGTCAACAGATACAATTTCCCATCAGGACTCATCTCAGCCTTTCGGAGCCGCACATGATTGTCCAAAAACAGCTCCTCAGCCTGCTTGACTACGTCTCCATCAAGGCTTAATCTCCACAGGCTCCCCCGCGAGAGTCCCGGAACAATCAGGTTGTTCAACCATTCAGGAAATTCAGTCCCTGTATAGAAGGTCAGACCCGTCGGCGCAACGGTTTGCTGCCAGAAATGAACCGGATCAGTATATACAGGATCTTCGAGAGAGCTGGGGTCATAGCCGGGGGAACGATATGTTCCAGTGGTTACATTGGGCCACCCATAGTTCGCTCCGGGGGCCAGGATATTGATCTCATCTCCTTGTATGGTCCCGTGTTCACTGAACCAAATTTGCCCAGTGCGGGGATGAACTGTGATTCCTTGTGCGGCCCGAATGCCGATCGCATAGATTCCCTCAACGGCGTTTTCTCCAACATTCGGATTGTCCTCTGGAATGCTCCCGTCGGGATTGATTCGGTAGATTTTGCCCCTACCATCTGTTACATCCTGGGCAATGGGCAACCCCTCCTTCACATATTCATAAAACAGTCGCTCTCCTGCGGTGATGTACAATTTGCCGTCCGGTCCGAATGTCATGCCTCCACCGAAATGATACAAACCGGGCACGTATGGACCGGGATTGAGCAAGGTCTGAGTATCTGTCATCTGATCGTTTTCAAGTCGTGCCCGAATCACCTTCAGGGCATAAGTATCTCCTTTTTGGGAGACATAAGACACATAGATGAAAGAATTATTGGCAAAATCCGGGTCCAATATTACTTCCAGGATTCCGGCATTGGCACGGATCAATTTGCCATCCAAACTGCTAGGATAGATGCCTTTCTGATATTTGCTGACATCCAGGAGCAGAGGTCGGAACAAATCATCGGGGAAGCCTTCAATAACGGTTCTAGCTCCGGTCATGAGATTAACATGCAACAAATCCCCTTCTTTTTCTGCCACAATCGCCTCCTCTGCATTGAAAAAATCCATGCTCCAGGGTCGCTTTAATCCGTTTACCAGCACCTTCTGTTGTGAACCTGCATATGGGGGATTCAGCGGATAGCGAGTTGCGGTCTTACTAATGATTTTCCAGGCTCCATCGATTTTTTTCAATAATAACAAATCAATGAAACGTGCATTGATGGTTGGGATCAGCACTTCTATCTCTGCCTGTGCAATGTTCTGGAAGATATCGATCGAGAGAATCTTGCTGGTCCGGCCATTGAATTCTCCTGCTGTTCTTCTGGCAAACAAAGCTGCATATTCATCTGGCGAACTAATCCAGGAGCTGCCATCTCCTCGATTGAGATAGAGTTTGGCAGAATCAATGAAGGCATGCCGAATCTGATCGGGATAGTTGTAAGAGGTACCTGTGATGTAATCATTGAGGGGAATGCTGGCAAGCTCTTCTTCCGATTGAGCGGTCAAAGAAAAGGCAATCAGCAAGCAGCTGATAATACTAATGATAGATTTCATCTTGTTTGGTTTTTCAACAAGATTAGCTCTAGCATGGCAGAAAAGGGAAGAAAGTCGCCTTGGATTTGTTCAGATTGATCGAATTGGACAAGAAAATCCAAGCAAATACTCGAAACTGATAACCCATCTCAATTTTTATCATACATTATATAGAACACATCCATACCAGGCAATTTTTTCACTCCCCAACATGATGAAACAAGTCCTCCTTTTTTCCTTTTTCCTCTTCTGTGTATGTACAGTCTCAGCTCAGGATGACACCTTCGAAAACAAATGGTTGGTGGTATTTTCGTCCTCTGAAACGTATGAGCAAGCTGCCGATCAGTCTCCAGCATTGTCGATAAAAACCAAGATTCTGAATACCTCAGACTATGACAATCTGAATCCAGGCTGGTACATTCATTGCCTTCCTTTTGAGAAAAAAGAAGAAGCTGTTTCTTTTTCCAGCTTTCTCAAGGAATCCGGCAAGGACCATTATCTCAAATATTCTGGCAACAACAAGAGCAAGGAAGAATACTTGCTAGAACACCATTCCCTCATCTACCACTCTTATATGTTTACTGATTACACCATTGAGAAAGAAGAAGTGGTGAACGTCCTCGGATATGTTGGAAGTGCTATTTATCTGGCAACTGCCACGGTTGAGCATGCCAGCTTACCAATAGAATTACAATCTATGGTGAATAAGGAGGTAGTCATCTATGACAAGCGAGGAACTCCAATCACAGCGACCATCACTGGTTTTTTGGCTGCAAGTCTTGTCATTCCACATTGGAATTGGGCCATTCACTGGCGAGAAAATGGAGTATCAGAATTAGAGAAGGCTGAAAACTTACTGACAAACGATCTCAGTCTTGTTGCGAAGCTTGATATTCCCCAAGGCTTTCAAGGCCTTGTTGCACACAGAAAAGGAGGGAAGCAATTTCTACCTTACCGACCTGTCCAAACGGATCACTTGGAAGAAGAAATATGGGAACGCTATTTTCAGTCAGCCTTGCACAAAGAGGCAGACTCAATGCTGAAAGCCAGTGTAGCAGAAGGCAATGATGAAGACTATCACTTCGCAAAAGGGGTCTCAGCTTATCAAGTTGGGGAAGATACAGTCGTCTTGTTTTATGGGGATTATGGGGAAGAGTTCTCTCCTGACGGATACACCACTACCCTCCTGGGTATCTGGTATACCTCCACAGATCATTTTGAGATAGAGGAACATGAGATGTTCAATCCTGATGCAGCTTACTATCCCTTGTTTTCGCCTAAGGGTGATTCCTTTATCCTGGGGATGATCAATGGTGGGCAGACATTTTTTCATCAGTCTGGATGGAAATTCTATTCGACACTTGGCCTAAGGAATTACGATTGTCCTTATTAATAATCGTCCATTCACTCTCTGGTTGAATAGGCATAACTCATCGGAATTGCATTTTTTTTGAGCTTCATTTCAGAGAGAGTTAAGAGACGCTGAGGGAAGCTGATTATTATCAGGTTTATTTATGAGGAAGTCAGCAGTCATCCTGATCGTTGTTTTGCATACTGAGCAGGGGTCATTTCCTGAATCTTTTTGAAGGCAGTATAGAATGTCGTTTTGGATCGAAAGCCGACTTCTTTTCCTATGGCTTCGACGGTGAGCTGAGGTCGGCTTGTCAATAAATCCGCAGCTGCCGCTACCCGATATTCATTGACAAATTCCAGGAAACCTTTTCCCAGATTGTCATTCAGGACCTGTGAAAGGATGTGGCGAGAGACCTCTAATCTTTCTGCAACCTGATCCAGTTTCAGATTGGCCTGTTCAAACATACGCTCCTCTTCCATCAAGCTGAGAAGTCGAGCCTCAATCTCTGCCGCCTTTGTCTGCTGTATTTTCTTATTTCCATACTTGATGTTCTCCCCCTGGATGATGGTCCTGCTATTTGGAACCAATAAGAGAAATGCCAATAAGCCATAAAAGACAAAAGAGAAGGTCAGCGGGCCAAAAATGTAGGAGGGCATTCCAAGGTAGAGAATAGAATGAAACATCAAACAAACCAGTACATTGGTCGCATACACCACCAATAGCCACTTTTGGGAGATGTCCAGGTGTTGCGATTTAGCGAACAGCCTCCTCCACTCCGTTTTCAACTGCATCCCAGCAATGACCACATAGATCAACCAGACGGCATATATGCCACTCACAATCTCAGGATTCCATACATCTGGGCGGGAAGGATAGGGAAAGATCAATCCTACTCCCAGAATCAGAACAAGCAATCCCAGCAGTTGTGCCTTTTCAGATGGTTTCAATTGCTTTTCTCCGCCTTGAACAGACCGAATGTAAAACAGCAAGAAAGGGCCAATGAATACGCAGGCGGACAGACCTATTTGCAAAATGATCTGAGAGAGATCTCTGTCAAAAAAATACAGCACGGACTTGCCGATTCGGACGGACAGCATCAAGATTAACAAGCCGAATAAGCGATGTTGAAGCCGCTTTTGTTTAGGGAAAAGGAAGAAATAGCCTCCCATTAGGAAGCCGTTGAATACGCCGAGACTGCTAAGTAAGAACAGGAATTGCGTACTGAAAGACATAGATCTATCTGGTCTGACAATGAATTCTACTCATGGATCCTAATTCGCCCAAATGAAATGGTCTCATAGGGACTTTCTATTCCCTTTTCAAACAAACAGCCAATGACTCCATCCTTCATGACCACCAGATCCGAATAAGCTGAAGGGCCCTCGTGTAACACAAGGCTCTGTTTCCAGCTCTGTCCCTGATCTTCGCTCGCACGCACAGTCATTCGTATTCGCTTCTCTTCACTGGCAGGATTGCTGAACAGCAGCAATTGTTTCTCTCCATGCGCATAGCTCTGCAAACTTGCCTGGCAGATGGGTTCGATCAGGGTAGAATCGTGCTTCTGATCTGTCCATGTCAAGCCGCCATCCTTACTGATTGCGGTCTGTCTACGACGAACATTGCGATCATAGTTACGCATGTTTAGCATCAGACTGCCATCAAACAGCTGAACCACCTCACATTCATTCACCTGATGATTTGGTGTAGATCCGCCGAGTTGCCAGTTTTCTCCATGATCATCTGAATAGATCACATGAGAGTAATACTGTTTGCTTTCTGCTTCAATATGATCACAAGCCACCATCAGACGTTCCACCAAAGTTCCCCCATCATGCGGACCGCCATGTCGTCCTACACTGGCCTGAATCCCTGAACCTGGTCCGGTGGCATACCAGGTCCAATTGGAAAGCTTGGTTGTTTGGGTAATTTCTCGTGGAGCTGACCAGATTTCGCCATCTTCAGAAGTCAAGACATAGACATGTCGGGTATCCTCACTGCTCTGCTCAATGATTTGAGATTCTTTATCACTGCCCAGGTTCCAGGTGGATAAGAGATGGATGACGCCTGTCTCTGCATCCAGTACCGGTGCCGGATTTCCGCAGACATTGTTACCATCATCCCAAATCAACTGAAGAGGGCCCCAGCTTTTGCCGCCATCTGTTGATTTTTTCATCACCAGATCAATATCTCCTGTATCTGAACATCCATTCTTCCGTCCTTCGGCAAAGGCAATGAGTGCGCCAGCAGCATCGGTGATCACTGCCGGGATTCGGAAACAGGCATATCCATCCTCACCACTGACAAATACAGAGACTGGCATGGCCGCCAATTCAAGACGGGAATGGGCAGGTGTATCTGCCTGACAAGCGACAAGGCAGATTACAAATAGGGACAAAAAAGCTCGATACATGTACCAATTTTTCTTAGGGGTGTTAACCTGTTAGAGGATTTTACCATAGCTGGATAAATGTAACAAAAATCAAGAATCATAAGCTGCATGCGATCTTTTTTTCTCCTCCTCTTTTGTATTCCTCTCCTGGCTTTGGGGCAGTATAGCTCCAACTTTCAACAAGAATACTTTTTCGGCAATCTCCCACATGCAAGAACAGAAGCTATGGGAAAAGCCGGCGTTACCCTCACTGGCTCTACCGCTAACCTTTTTCAGAATCCTGCTACACTTGGCATGATTCAGGGTTGGGATGCTGTCATTTCGACTTCTGGCCCCTTTTATGTCTTAAGGGAATCAGACTATTATTTTGTCGGTGCCAGTCGACGCCTCAATGATCGGTGGGTCACAGCAATTAGTCTGAATCAATTTGCCATTGGACCAACGACTTTCGATGTCAATTTGGGAGGAACCCGATATCCTGCGGAAAAACCAGTTTCTTCCAATCTCGCCATCAGTGGCGCAGGAGAAATATTACCGGGCTTGCAAGCGGGACTCAATCTCAATGTATTTCGCTGGACCTATCTGGATGCCATTCCGGCCACACATCAAGTCCATCTAGATGGAGGATTGCTCTATCGGCTTGCCCTTCCCCAACCTACGAGTGGAAAGAGGGAGCTGCTGTTCGGACTGAGTGTTACCAATTTGGCCAACAACAAGATTGAATTTTTCGGTCCTGCCGGGGAAGAAAGTAAGCAGGCCTTTCCGGTCGTATTGCGGCTGGGCGGCACCTTTCATACCCAAACCATGATTGAGTTACCCACTATTGGAAAAGGCCCTCTCGACCTTACTCTGACAACGGAATATCAAAATGTCTTGAACAATGATTACCGAACAGCACTCCGCCTTGGGACTGAGCTTGTGATTTGGGAAGTATTTGCCTTTCGGTTAGGGGCGTTCACATCAAGCAATGACAATCTGGGAAATGATGTCAACAAATCCCGTATGAATGATGTTACCTATGGCTTTGGCTTCAGGGTTCCAGCCCAGAAGCTCAGCAAAGGCAAGGTTCCCTTCAATCTGCATGTTGATTATGTCAGTCTGGAGCCTACCCCAGTTCGGGTGACAGGAGGGACAAGGCTTCCTAATTTCCGCACTTTCACCTTTGGTTTTGTCTGGGCGTTATCTTCCACCTCTTCATCCTCCAACTAATATGAAAAGCATTCACATATATTTTCTGTTCTTTTTGCTGATGTTGGGACTGAACACACCGACAGCATCTGCACAATCCTTCTTTGGCTATCAGACCATAGGTGTCCATACCTGGTACTTCTCGATCTCCTGGCAACAGGATCAACCCAATCTGGGATTTGGTTATGCCCGAAGAATCCGAGGCGGCAATCAGTTCGCTGATCTTCAGGCTGAATGGCATTTTCCCCTTGCAGAGATGTATCGGCTGCAAAATCACCAACTGATTGCGGGAGTCTATGCTGCTTTTCCCAACTCCAACAGGCGCAGATTCTCCTCCAATCTGGGCCTGCATACCCGAATCACAAGACGCACGGTAGGAGAGCAAAACCGCTTGACCGTAGGTCTAGCTGCCAGCTATCTTCCTTCTTATACCTTCGCGGCTTCTCTCAACGATGGCTTATATGGGGTAGCTGGACTTCGAGGCACCTATGAGGCCATATTGCTTGCAAAATCCTGGACGCCTGACAGCAAATCCACAGCTGCATGGAAAGCATTGGCCATTCATCACCTGGAGCTTGGAGGCAATCTCAACGCGCACCTCGAACGAACCCTGGGTCTATCTCTCAATGGCTTCAGAAGTAGACATTGGGCAAAAGAGGATGCCATGTTAATGGAAAGGGAAAACACATGGCAAAACCAGGGCAATCTTTATTTTGGGAGTACCTACTATCTGAAACGCTGAGAAATTCGTAGCTTTAGGGAAATTCCCATCTTGTGAAACTTCTATTTCCCTCCTACTGCCTTTCACTTCTATTGATTGTCCTGGCCTCTTGTAGCCCTGCTGGCCCTGATTCGATCTACGAGACCGAGCCCCATTTGCTGACCAACAAACGCGTCCTGATTCTGGGAAACAGCATCACTCAAAATGGCACCTATGTCAGTGTGATGGAGTATTTGTTGCGGGAAGCCTTCCCCAACGAGATGATTGACATCATCAGCATTGGCCTGGGAAGCGAAACAGTTTCTTGTCTCACAGAACCAGACCATCCCTATCCCAGACCTTGTGTGCAGGAACGCTTGCAGCGGGCCCTCGATGCGATTCAACCAGAAGTTGTATTGGCCTGCTATGGAATGAATGATGGCATCTATCATCCGCAAAGTGAAGAGCGGATGGGCGCCTATCAGGCGGGGATCATGGAACTGCTGGAGGCCACCAAACAAATCCAGGCTCAGACCATTCTGATCAGTCCTCCCGTCTTTGATTCCTTGCCAATTCAATCGAGAACTGTAGATGAAGATGCTGCTGAATTTGGGTATAAACACCCTTATAAGGGTTACGATCAGGTATTGGGGGCGTATGCGTCCTGGTTGAATACGCTGGAAATTCCCGATGTTCAGGTGGTGGACCTGCATACAGCCATGAAGGCCCATATTCAACAACAAAGACAACAGCATCCAACCTTCAGTTTGGCGGGAGATGGCGTTCATCCCACTCTAGAAGGCCATATTCTCATGGCACAGATCATTCTGAACAGTCTGGGACTGTCTTCAGAAACCAGCAAACAGGAATTGGAAGAAGGACTGCTATACAAGACCATCGCCCATCGTAGACAGTTGCGGTCTGAAGGGTGGCTAGCTTTTATCGGTTATATCCGTGGAGATAGCGTTCAATCTGGAGACCCAGCCCCTATTGAAGCCCAGGCCGAAGAACTGACATATCTCATTCAGCAAATCCAGTCGTCCCCTCCCGCCTCGAAAGGAAGTTTTGGCTATGACGCCGATTTTCTTCGAATCTTCCAACAAGATGCCATCCTCTTAGAGCAGGAAGGAGGAGAAGGGAAACTACTGCTATCTCCTGCATTTCAAGGGCGTGTCATGAGTAGCACAGCCCAGGGGTATGCGGGAAAAAGTCATGGCTGGATGAATTATGATTTGATTGCTTCTGGAAAAGAAATGAAGCATATCAATGTATTTGGGGGGGAAGAACGATTTTGGCTGGGACCGGAAGGGGGGCAGTATTCCATTTTTTTCGAGCAAGGGTCGGCATTTACCCTGGATGATTGGCAGACGCCCCGCCTGATTGATCTGGAGCCATTTGAGGTATCTGAGATCACTGAAAGTAGCGTAACCTTCAGCAAACAAGCATCTTTGACCAATTATGCTGACTTCACTTTTGAGCTGGGAATTGAACGAACAATCGAACTTCTGTCTCAAAGCAAAATTTATTCAGACCTGGGTTTGGACGAGCTGCCGGACCTACATGCTGTGGGCTACCGCAGTACCAATACTCTGACCAACACAGGTACCCAAACCTGGAAACAGGAAAGTGGTTTACTCTCAATCTGGCTTTTGGGGATGTTCAATCCTTCTCCCAAAACGACAATTGTTGTCCCTTTTCAGCAAGGGCCTTACTCGGAATTGGGGCCCATCGTCAATGACACTTATTTCGGCAAGGTTCCTGAAGATCGCCTCATCGTCGGAGAGCAGATTCTATATTTCAGCGGGGATGGGGAATACAGAAGTAAAATTGGCCTTTCTCCTGCAAGAGCTAAGAATGTACTGGGCTCATATGATGCCGAGAACGAGATTCTGACCATCCTCACCTATTCCAAGCCTGAGGGAGTCAGTGCCTATGTCAATTCTCTCTGGGAAATACAAGATGAACCTTATGCTGGAGATGTGATAAACTCCTATAATGATGGGCCTCCTGAACCTGGAGCGGCCCCTTTGGGACCTTTTTATGAATTGGAAACCTCCTCTCCCGCTCTTGCCCTTGCTGCGGGAGAATCTGGAACCCATATTCAATCGACTTATCACTTTGAAGGAGCGCCAAACTCACTGGACCGCATTTCCCGGCAACTTCTGGGGGTCAGTCTGGATAATATTGAGGGCGCGTTCGAATGAATAGATTGAGGACGCGTTTCCCGCACATAAAATCAAAGAATGTTGACTATTGAATGCTGACTTTTTGAATGCCAAAACATGAAACAACTATTCGCTCTTCTGCTTCTTATTGTCTTGCTCGGATGTGACTCCAGCAATACCTCTCACCAAAAGACCTCCAAACCCAATATTGTCTTCCTGTTTGCTGATGACATGACCTATCATGCCGTTCGCTCACTTGGCAATATGGAGATCCATACCCCCAATCTGGATCGGTTGGTAAATGGAGGCACGACTTTTACCCATGCCTACAATATGGGTGGTTGGCATGGAGCTGTTTGCGTTGCCTCACGAACAATGTTGATGTCTGGCAAAAGTCTGTGGCGGTCCAGAGAGAGTGAAACAGCCTGGCGGGACAGAGATTCTCTGGCCTTGCAGCAAAGCTGGGGCAAAATCATGAGCAGGAATGGCTACAACACCTATATGTCCGGCAAATGGCATGTGGCAGCACCAGCCGATATCGTATTTGAATTGGCACGTCATGTCCGGCCCGGAATGCCACCAGACAGCTGGCGGACAAGATCCGAAGAACAGAAGGAAGCAATCGCCAACTATCGCAGCAATGGCGTTGACCTCAAAACCGTTATGCCCAACGGATACCATCGACCCAATGATAAAAATGATGACTCCTGGTCACCCTCGGATACCAGCAAGGGAGGATTTTGGAAAGGCGGCAAGCACTGGAGTGAAGTGCTGAAGGATGATGCTTTGGACTATATCGCTGATGCAAGCAGCCGAGATCTGCCTTTCTTCATGTATTTGGCCTTCAATGCGCCACACGATCCGAGACAGGCACCACAAGAGTTTGTTGATATGTATCAGCAAGAGGCGCTCACAGCCCCGGTCAATTGGTTGCCGGAATATCCCTACAAGGATGACATGGGAAATGGTCCCGGCCTTAGAGATGAAGCACTCGCTCCCTACCCGAGGACGGAATATGCTATCCAAACCCATATCAAGGAGTACTATGCCATCATCACACATCTGGATGCACAGATCGGCAAAATCCTGGATGCCCTGGAACAATCTGGAAAAATGGACAACACCTATGTCTTTTTTAGTGCAGACCATGGCCTGTCAGTTGGGAATCATGGCCTGATCGGCAAACAAAATATGTATGATCATAGTGTCAGAGTCCCACTCATGATGATGGGTCCCGGAGTTCCTGCAGGTCAACAAGTAGCCTCCGATGTATACTTGCAAGACATCATGGCAACCAGTCTGGATCTCGCTGGAATCGACAAACCAGATTTTGTTGAATTCAATAGTTTGTTGCCTCAAGCACAAGGGAAAACCACAAATGGTTCCTATGATGCCATCTATGGAGCCTATATTGACTTGCAACGCATGGTCCGCAAGGATGGCTTCAAACTGATTGTCTATCCCAAAATCAATCGTCTTCGCCTCTTCGACCTCACCAAAGATCCAAAAGAGATGAACGATCTGGCTGAAGATCCGGCTTATGCCGAAAAAGTCCAACAATTGCTGGCAGAACTCAGGCAGTTACAGGAAGAGTTCGGAGATCAATTGGACTTGTCTGGCCTGGGCAGCTAGCCAACAGCTATGATGCACATGTTCCCTTACTGTCTTATCCGTTCCCATTTGGGAATACGCATAAGGATCATTGGCAAGCTGTGGCTCCTGAATTTTCGTTTCTGTTGGTCTGCTTGCCTAACCGGCATTCAGCTCTACCTTCATCCCGGCTAGGGAGAGGTTCTCCTCAACAAAGGTCTCATCCCACAGATTAGAGATCACAGCTGAGATATTCGGATTCTGCAACGCCCAGACATAGGCTTTCATCGGAGCCTTCATATCTCCTGGTACGATACGATTGACCTTGTCGATGCGCCATTGAGGGATGGGTTGGATGGCCTTGTGATGGGTAGCGACGGCCATTGCAACCTTCATGGCGATGATGCCCATTTGCCCTTCGTTGTGGGCCTTGTCGATGGCATCTTCCAGATAGCCACCATTGGCAATGTTGTAAGCGACCATCGCGACATCAAACATGCCTGTCTTGTGCGCTTCCCGCAGGACACCTGCTGGATCATTGTGGCTACTGAATCCAAGGAAGCGGACCTTCCCCTGCTGCTTGAGTTTGGCAAAGGTCTCCCAGATCTCAGGAATATTGATCTCCTCGGGGCTATTGGCTCCATGTGGGCACATCAGAATATCAAAATGATCTGTTTTGGCACGTTCCAGGCTCCCCTCAACAGAAGTAATGATTTTTTCCTTAAAAGCTTTGCTTGCATCTACCAGATGACCATAATCCGCTGCCATCGCATTGGAGAGGTAGCCAGGGTCCATTGACTTTTGCTGACCGGGCCAGTAGGTAAAAAAGTAACCGGGTTTGTCTACTCCACGCTGGGCCCGCATTTCCTTTGCTCGATTGAGAATTCCTTTTTGTTTGCCAGAAGGCAGGCCGTCAAAGATTTCTTTATACATCCGGTCCCGAACACTGGTAAAGCCACTGACTTTGGTGGTCATAAAGACTTTGCCGCGTTTGGAAGAACTGTCTATGATTTCGCTATAGGCTCGTTCGCAATCGCCTCCTCCATAAGCAGGTGCCATGTCCAAATAATTCAGGCCCTTTTCAATGGCAATTTCAATCTGGCGGGTGTTTCCAGGTCTCACGGGATCGCCTCCTGATACAACTTCTGAGATCATCATGCCTGTTCTTCCCAACATTCGATATGCCATGCCTTCCTGGCGGTTTTTCCATTCAGGTACTACCTTGTGCATCTGGGGATGGCTTTTGGGCTTGCTTTCCTTTGCTTGCAAGGCTCCGGTCGTAAGCGCTCCCAAACCGACAGAAGCAGCTGAGGTAAGGGACAGAAATTTTCTTCTGGAAAGATCTTTGTTGGAGGGATTGTCAGAGTTTGCCATAGACTGGAAAGAGTTATTGGTTAGTGGTTATTTGGTTGTTGGGGTATTGGTTATTGGGTTATTGGGTGCGAGATGTTGGGGTCAGGATGCTTTGGCTTCAAGAAATTCATGGCTCTATGAGGAGTCAACTATCTGATTTGCAGGAAGCAAAAGTTAAGGCATAAATCTCAAGACTCAAAGCTTTGGTAGGAGTCACCACTATACTGCGGAATCGTTTGACTGACATTCCAGACGGAGGCTAGTAGAACATCTTCTTCGTATCCTCTTTCGATCAATTCTTTCCCAGAAAAACAGGCAAGAAGCTCCTGTTTCAGACGTGATTCCACTGCTTGAAAACTGGCCATAGCGGCCCTGGCATTCGGGCTTTTTTCCCCAATAAGGCCATTCAACACTGCCCCCGCCCCTAACCAATCTTCCAAGGCAAAACGAGTCTGACCATTTGGCCACTGCTCCATCCCTGCAATGACTGCGACCTCTTTGTAATATTGGTTCAGATGTCCTGCTACCGCCTCAGCATTCCGGAGACAGGCAGCATAAACAGGTTTTCCCGTATTTGCAGCTTCGACAGTCAGTGTTGACCCATTGGGAGAAGGAAGGACGATTCCCTGCCCGGACTGAATGTTTGTCATAGAGGAGGGAGAAAGACTAAACCCATTCCCGGAGACTTCTCGTTTCCTAGCCAATGGAATGCCTTTTTGTTGGGCATAGATTTCAGCGGAAGCATCTTTCCAGCGATAAGGATAGACTTTGCCACCATTGGTTAGTGCAATCTCCACACAACTTGTGAAGCTAAGCACATCAATGATGACAATTGCATCTGTATAGGATGGGATAGATTGGAGTCCAGTTAGGGCACAATGGAGCGTGTGCATGCTGAATTGGTTGATGTGAGAGGCACGAAAGTTACAAAATCAGGCGTGCAATCGGACAAAAATCACAAAATTTCCGATCAAAATTGATCTCTACCATTTCACTAATCTGGGAGAAATACTGCTCCTCAACCCAAATAGCACACTGGTAGAACGCAACTCATCTTGCTTGCGATATCGCCCTTCCAGTTCGATGAAAGAATCTGATTTCAACAATTGATAACTGATCCGACCAAATATGCTTTGCACATTCGTTAGCTGCCCCTGCCCGACTATCTGATCAAAATCTCCAGGACGGTTCACAAATGCTTGTTGGATATCTCCCCCATAATTGAATCCATCGTCATTATCCAGACCTTTTTGTAGGAAAGAATAGGAAAGATACACATTCCAGGCCGGGAATGGATGATATCGGGCAATGATATGATAATCAAACAAATTGGCTCCTGCTGCATGGCCAAGGTGTTGCCCGTAATGAGAATAATTGGAAGTAGCGGTAAAATGTTGATAGGTATAGGGACGAATGCGATTGTACTCAGCTTGCAAATCGAGGGTCGAGATACCAAAAGCGTCGATATATTTCGCTCCCAGTTGAAAACCTGTTTTGTTTCCCCAATATCCCGAGCCTTCATTTCGCTTGCTATAATCAAAGTCATCCAGCAAAAACTGTCCATACACTTGCACACGCTTCAGCAGGTTGTACTTGGCATGCAGTCCCAGCACACTGTTGTCCGGGCTGCCGATATATTGCTCCACTGTCCGAAAGAAAATGATTGGATTGAAGTACTGAAGCTCTACCCCCCGCTGGCCATTGGGCAGGGTTGGGGAATAGATCACAGATTCAAAAAAGCCGACAGACAAGCGCTCATTGGGTTTGTAGGACAATTGATGGAATGCTCCGTATTTTCTTGGAAATGTGCCCTCAGTGTCATTTTTGTTCTGAATAAAATGGATCAATTGGGCGAAATGGCTGACATATTCAAACTTCCAGACCCGTGCAGTGAGGTTCAGCATCAATTGATCTGGTGAAAAATCAGACAGCAACAAACTTTGATATCCATTTCCCCAAAATACCCTGTCCTTCCCAAACTTGATCCGAAGGCCTTTCCAGGGACTGTAGGTTATATAGCCTCTTGATCCGAGGTAATCCAGTCCATTTTTGTCTCCAAATCTTTTGACAAATCCTTCACCGTAGAAGACTTCCTGATCCAGATAGGTATTGAATTGATATTGGGGCAGGCGAGTTACATTGTCATAGACCTCTGTGTGAAAGCCCAATTTTCCAAAGAGCGTTCCTCTAAGAACCAGACCTCGTGTATTGAAGTAAATGGGAAGACTTTCCTCTGCGGCCCGTGGATAATTGTTCTGATCGATCCCAGGTGAGGTATGCCAAACCGGATTGACGAACAATCTGAAACCGGGCTTGTCGACAAATAGGATGTCACGCTTGTTTTTGTAGAAGGTTTTTAGGAATCCCCGCCCCGTATCTGTTGCGGCGAGTTCATCATCGACCAGAAAGCGGATTTGTTCATTCCAGCCTTGCTCATTGGGAGTAAAATCACCGGGTTCCAGGCGAAGTCGATCGAAGGCCTCAGTAAGCGCTTCTCGTCCATAAGGTTTGAGATCCGTGTGAAGAGTAGCATGGGTATGCCCTTTGATATCCAGTCTGTCTATGTAGTGATAGAGATCATGGTTGAGGAGGATATCTGTGTCTTGGGCGATGAGCCCCAACAGATTCAGACCAATACATGAGAAGAAGAAAAAAAATCGAATCATAAGAAAATTACCTGTCGGTCTTATGGCCCGATAAAGATACAGAAATTCCTACTCCACATCCCAACTCTCCAGCTTGTGGTAGATGTTCCAGTATTTCATATTGCGTCCAGGGTGGTCGCGATTGGTGAGAATGATGATGGTACGATCATCCTCCACATCCCGGATATAGCAGGTTCGAAAGCCTCTCCACCATCCGAAATGATACATGATCTTTTTTCCATCGAGCTTTTTGAGTCGCCATCCAAATCCGTAATTGCTTTTCCAGCGATTGCCTCCTTGCTGCGCCATCTCATGGAGCGTACTTTGCTTGAGAAGCCTGCCTTCTGTCAGCGCCCGGTCGAATTTGAAGATATCCATGACACTGGCATACATGCCTTTGTCTCCGACAACTCCATCGATATAATCATTTGGTGCACGATAATAGCCTCTCCATCCGACCTTGTATCCAATGGCTTCTTGCGGAATCTCAGGGTCATGAACCCGGCTGTAGATCATGGATTGCTCCATCTCCAAAGGTTCGAAGACGCGTTCCTTCATGAATTCGGCAAATGACATTCCAGACAATTGCTCTACCAAAGAGGCTAGAATGACATAGTTGGTATTGCAATAATTGAAGCGACGACCAGATCGAAAAAAAGTAATCGGATCATGGGTGACATATTGATGCAAAACATCAGAATTGGCCATGGGCTTCTTCCAATCCTTCCAATACCAACTCGCGACCGCCATATAGCGAGCCATACCAGTGCGGTGTTGCAACAAATGTCTGATCGTCATTTTTTCATACGGCCAACCTGGAAGATAGCTGCATAGCTCATCGTCCAGGTCCTTGATGATTCCTTCTTCATACAGAAGGAGCACAGCCACTGCCGTAAATACTTTCGATACTGAAGCGAGTTGGAAGGAGGATTCCAGGGTCAGGGGAGTACGTGAGGGAAAGTGGCTATACCCATACGCACCCTGATGCAAAATTGTTCCCTGCTCGGCGACCAGAACTGCGCCATTGAATCGGCGCGAAGCATGCAGCCCCTTGAAGTACTCTTCAAGTTTTTCACCTTTCAGTAACCGTAACGAAACGTCCTCCCATTCCTTCCACATTTGATTGGCATCCATGATACCAACCATCGCTTGGGAAGGATGAATCTTCCTATTGGGGAGCAAGGCAAGCAAAAAAGTTGCAACAACGACAACCCACACTCGAATCCTTCTCATCACGCAGTCTGATCTAATCAAGCAGATTTGTCAACAGATCCTTTATATTCTAACGTATTTCATTTCCCCAAACTCAATGTGCCAGAAGCTTGGAATCTGTTTCGGTTTCAGAAAAACAAGATTTGTTCCACAACTTCCGATATTCGCATATGGTCAACAAGACTATATGTAAGGATTTCGGAAGAAATGTCTGGGTTATTTTTTCATTCGAACATTGATCACCCCTTTACCAGCACCAACACCATAGCTGGCCAGGCTGGCTGGATCTGAGATCACATCTATCCTTTCAATATCGCCAGGGTTCAACATAGAGATACTTCGATAGGAATGGCCCATTCTCCGACCATCGATCATATACAGAGGCTCGTCAGATCTCATGAGAGACCGTCCTCCTCTATTCACGAGGACTGAGATATTTTCCCCTGAACCTGTAACTTGGAGACCAGGAAGCCTGCGGAGCATCTCTGCGACAGAATCAGCTGGTGGATCAGGAATTTTGGCCGTTTGGGTGTGCGTACCGGTACAGGATGCGAGGAGCACGAACATGCCGAGCAGGAGGGCAAAAAAAAGATGAGTCTTGATGAAAGCTTTCATGAAATAATTGCTGAAAAGGCGTAAACATTAAAGAAATGTCCAGATCAATGTATGAATTTACTGAATTTCACCTGTTTCAACAATGCTAATCTCGAAATCTGTTCTGAAAAGGCTATTTGAATAGAAACAGATCCCTTTTAATTGCGTATTGCCTCATCCCCCTTGCGAAATTCTGTTTGTTCCGCCTGCTGGTCAATCGGAATGTTCCACATTGTCTGTTACACAGCTTCTTATCGGAGAGACAATTGTTCTACCTGTCCGATTTCCTGTGTATCAAAATCATACACAAAGGCAACGATTTTGAGGTTATCCAGGTTGAAATCAGGATTGATCTTCAGGGAATAACTTTTGGTAAAGCGCTGATTGGATTCGATGGCTGATTCGCTCAAAGCTTCTCCCCAGGAACCATTCAATGAGGCCCGGAATACATTATGATGGGTATATTCGGCAAGGTCTACCTTGCCTCCTGGTGCGCGATAATCTCTTTGCCAATCCACCACCTCTGTTTCGATCAGCCATACGCACAGCCGTTGGTTTTCATTCATGGGTTGAAGATATTTCACATCTATGACTGTCCCCAATTGCAGGCTGTCCTCATCCAGGCAATTAAAGATTCGGAGCCCCGCAGTGGGCGATTCCTGCAGACGTTTGCCTACTTCTGTCGGCCAGGAACCATGATTGCTATTCTTAACCGAGCGATCTATCATACCAAAAGGCACAACCCCACTGGGATTGAGTCCTGTATATATTTCGGTTCCGGCTGTTGTTGTAAAATCCGTATAAAACTTACTGGAGCTCGGACTAAAGTCGGATAAAGAACCTGCATGAATCACGACAAGTACTACCTGATCTGCAAAAGCTGAATGACTCAGATCATAGGCCGTTTCTGAGGCAACAGGGCAGTTCCCGCATTTATGTCCCGTCATTTCTTCCAGAAGAACTTTTTTGGTGATGGGTTGTCCAGCAGGAAAGGGCGAAATCTTTGCCGCATCGAGTTCGCATTTTTCATCGGCAGGCAATTGTGCCAAATATTCAGGATCGAGGTATGGGGCCTCAATGATGTCGCAGCCTGTCTGCAAGAGGCTCGTCCCAACACAAACAATGATGAGCAATAAGAGGGATCGAAAAGAGGACAATGATTGCATGATATCGGCAGATTAATGTTTTCAAAATAGACTAAAACGTACTGGTGATGCTCAACCCAAATCCATTGGATGCCGGGACTTCTCGACAAATCCCTCCCACACACAACAATCCTCGCCTCTGACGACTATAGGTAAGGGCAAAGCGATGAGCTTCAAAGGCATAAGCTACAGAAAAGTTGTAATAATGAACGCGACGATCAGGATCGGCGTTGCCATAATTGTATTCATCAAAAACGGTGATGTACCAATGAGGAGAAACAGACAATTCCAGTAGGCCCATTACCCAACTCCCCAAATCTTGCTTGGTATACATATGTTGAATTTCTCCTCGCAATGCGACTTTTCGTTTCAACTTATACTGCGCTTCGAATACAGTTGCATGAGCATCGACGATCCCATATCCAGCAGTCGGACTTCCCAGTTCTACAATGTCCTTATTATAGCGCAGGTAAATGTATGTCAAAATGGTTCTTAGCTTTCGATTCCACTTCCTGTTGATCTCAATATTCATGTCTTGAAAATAGAGGTTGGCAGGATCTCCAAAGAAGGAACTCTCATATCGAAAGTCTGGTTCTGTAAAAACCGTATCCAGCCCATGAATTCGAGAGTAGTTCAAATAGATCTGTGTACCATATTTTCCCCCAAGCTTGGTCTTTCGTGGAATGGTATAAATCAACGTTCCTTGTATCCCAACCTCTCCATTGAGTTGGGTAGCATATGGGTACAAGGTTGGCAAACGATAGGTATGCAAACGCGAGAGTGCAGGCAAAAAACTCAGAGACAATTCCTGTAGGGTCACTGTGCGCTCTGAACGAAAGTCCATATTGTCTATCCGCTTAAAACTCGCAGTGGCACCAAAGCCTTTCTGGGAATACACAGCATTGACATAGAGTGCACTACCGGGATTGTAGACATATTTGTTCAACTGAAAGGGATCATTGATTTTGTAGGCGTATTCCGTATCCAGATTGAAGCCCCCCCGACTGACTCTGGCACGACCAGAGAAGGTAGAAACATTCTCAGGGAGTTGGAGACGGGTGTCCTGGTCCTCTTCATATTTGCTCATAATGCTTCCGCCGAGTGTGATCCGTGTCTTGGATTCCTTCATCCCTCCGAAGGCATCGTTGAGGTAGATTTCGGCATCTCCTCCGCGCAGAATGCTGCTACTCTTTTCCCAGAATTTTCGCTGCTTTCCGATCAATCCTTTCAGAACAATTCCCTTTTTGGGTCGCATACGCACCCGAATTCCATCGATCGAGTTGTCAATCCCAAGCGTCCATTCCTGATAGGCTCTGAATATGATTCCATTGCCAAATTGTTCGTAGAAATTCCCAACCGTGAGGTCGAGTTTCTCAGAGGAATAATCAGCAAATCGATACGCAATCCCTTGTCCTTTGTAGCGTTGGTCAAATCCGAGTAGAGGATTCAAATAGGCCTCATAACGTACTCCGGCGCTGAAATTCCCCTTTTGGTAGGTCAGTTGGAGATAACTGTTGGATAGCACCTTTTCATCTATTTCATCGGCTCCGATGATCGAATCCGGAAATAAATATTGTACATCTGATTGGAAGCTTCCGCTGATATTCCCCAATTGAAGATCCTGGGCATGCAGCGGAATAAGCAGTAGGGTAAGCAGGCTTCCAATCCCCAATCTGGTCAGATGATTAGCAATAGCGTCTAAGTCAATTCTCATGAGAAACGAATTCGTTCAAGTCTCAAATGTACAAAATTTCCTCTTCCAAAAGAGTCACGATCCTGACAAAGGAATCTATTCCAGATAGCGGCTGATTTTTTCCATACAGAAAGCGTGAGAGTCAGCCT
This sequence comes from Bacteroidota bacterium, assembly GCA_039029315.1. Classification (GTDB taxonomy): domain Bacteria; phylum Bacteroidota; class Bacteroidia; order J057; family J057; genus JBCCCJ01. The sequence goes on from JBCCGK010000085.1 coordinate 21,952, forward strand.
ACATCTTCTTTATTCAAAGACAAATTCTCCTACCTCAATCACCTCGCTTTCGCTCCCCAATCTGACAGTGATTTCTTTTCGCGTTTGTTTGGCCTGGCCATAATTCAGGATTAATTCTGTTTGAATGGTCGTTGGGCCACTCAGGCGCAGCCGATTGCTTCCGTAATAGTTAACCTCAATTTTGTAAGTTCCTGGCATTGCGTTCCGAATCCAGAATTCTTCAGGGCCATATCCGCCTGTCAAGTCATCAGAAATATAGCCGCCTATCGCTGTCCGTTTATGTTGGAAATAACATTTTTCTCCTCTGGGATCTGTTACCCATAAATCCATGTCTACGCCATCGCTATCCCAATTGAGAACCACCCGCAGATCCGTAGGCATATCTGCAAAAAGTCGATCATCCATGAATCCCAGATCGAGTTCAGCACGACATTCACACTGCCCAAGGATGGCATTGATTTCATGAGCAGCAATCACCCCTACATCCTTGAAGCGATCATCCCATTTCCTCTCCACGACTACATTCAAATATTCAATGGCTTCTTGATAGTCAGCATTGCGGGCATAGGCATGTCCAAGATCTCTGTAAGATTGGGGTTCTTCCTCCCGCAATTCAACTACTTTCAGAAAGATATCAATCGCCATCTCGGTTTGGCCAAGCTGAAGCAATCGATGTCCAAGGATTCTGAACAATTCATGATTGTCCAATTCCAGTTCTGCAATATTTGACAAGATCCGCAGGGCTTCAAGGCTATCTTCTTTTTGTCGAAAAAAATCAGCCATGTCTAAATAGAAAGAAGGGGAATCTCCATGTTTTGCTTTGAGAGTAAAGTAGGTTGAGGAATGCACCGCTGCTGGCACAGCCGAAATGGTCTTCAAGTATGGTGTTTGCGGATTCCAGGCTTTCAGGCTGATGGCCCCCGTGCTCCCGGTAGGGGATGGTTTTACAGGCTTGTCTTCCTCTTCTTCCAGGCTGAGTGCATCCATAGAGAAGGAAGAGAATGAAGAGCCTAATTCATCATCTGCAAATCCATCGATATCGCTGTCTCCGGGGGCTGCCTCCATCCTTTCCTCCAAGGCTTCTTTTTTTAGAGGATCTGGCTTGAATGTTCCTTCTGGGATTTCGAACTCTCTCTCCCACCATGCCTTCCGCTGGGCAAAGGCCTCTGCGACCAGATCCAGTTGACTCATCAATTCAAATCGCTGTTTGTCATCTCTTTGCCTGACCAGGACATCATATTCTGCGCGAAGTTCTGGCGGGGGAATAATGTTATTCTCTACATAATCCTCTATGCGATCCAGCACAATCAAAGAGGTGTTGCGGGTGACGATTGAGAATTCCTTTCCAATTCGGGTAATTTCTGCTTCATTCTGCTCAAATCTTCGATCGAGTTCGGCTAGCTTTTTTTGCGCCCAGATTCTGGGGACTTTCCCTCCGCCTCCCAAATGTTCCTGCTTTCTGATCGATACCTGCTCTCGATACAACACCGCTGATCCAATGCCAAAGTTGAGCTGTATGACGGCCTCATCCGAATCCATTTTTCCTGCGATAGCAAAGGATTGATCAAGCTGTTGTGGAAGGGAAGGAAACATTTCAGAAATTGTCCCAGTAACCACTTCCGCTGACAGAAATTGAAACGCCTGTGTTCGAAGCCGTTGCAAGGCTTCATCTCTCGTCAGGTCCCGAAGTTGTATGAATTGTCCTCCACTCACCTCTGCCACATATTGAAGATAGCTGATATCTGCTTCCGGAGATGAATTCAATACATAAATAGGCCGTGTACCGATGCTTATCTCTGATTTTCCCACTGTCGACAACCCATCAGACAGCAATAGGACTTCATCACATGTATAGTTCCTCATATCCAATTGTCCCAGTTGTGTCCCTCCGTCGTATTGGAGTGATTGGATCTCCTGCATCAATGCCTCAGCCTTTCCCCCAACAACAGGAAAGCGCCCCAGGTCTTGTGTGTCCACATGAAAGCCTACCAACTGGACTTCCCCCTGACCTATCCATTGAAGGTAAGCAGACAGAATGTCCTGTTCCTTGCTGAAGTCGCGACGCTGGGAAGAGTTGGACATATCCCATAGCAACAGAATTCGCTGTGGCTTGACTTTCTCACGCTCAATCGTCTCAACAGGAATATGAGCATAGAACCAGGAAGCGTCAGGTCCTGTTTCTTCAACAAATATTCGCTGATTGTTGGCTGGATGCGGAACCAACAGACCAATCTGTTGATTAGGGAGGTAATCACTGAGGTGCTTTTCGGCCAACCAGGAGTCCCGCCATGCATTGAATTGAAGATTGTTCAGTTCATTTTCATTGGGGATCGGGGCCTGGATTTGTTTGACGACCTCTATCCGTAAATCAAATTGCTTAACCTTATCCTCAAAAGCTAGTGGCAACAAATACTGAAGACCTTCTTCTCTGTAAGGCAATTCCTGCTCATAGGCAATCAGTATCCTTTTGCTCCCTTCTGCAGGAATCGGAAATATCCTGGCTTTGAACACATTTCCTTTGCTCCATTCTAACAAACCGGGATCGATATTTTTTCTGACAATCCCTTCAAATACTTGCCTGCCTTTGTCTTTTTCGACCACTACCCCTTCCCGCATTTGTCCCTCTATCTCCAAAGCAAAACGCGAAACACTCTGCCCTGCTCCCAGAGGAACATACAGCTGCCCTTCCAATACTCTGGAATGAGGATTGAAGAAGGTCATCTCCATAGTGGTTGTGGCAAGTGTTCCTACTACTTGCACATCTACGGACAAGCTGCTCAGTTCGATGGGGCGCGACATCGTATCTCCCGGCAATTGGACCAAGACCGCTGGTGGAGGACCAATTGGGGAACTGCTCACAGGAGTGGTAGAGCTTGTTTGGGCTTTTTGGGTGGAGGAACAAGCAAGTAGAAAGAGAAAAAAAAGGACTAAAAGGGATCGGGGGATCATGAGAGTTTGTTTGGATTTTTTGAAATATAGGTAAGGAATCATGAGAAATCAATGCAAATCCCTTTGGTGAAAGTTCCAAAGTCTAGCCAAAACATCATAAATTCCGTTTTTCCAAGATTGACGATACGTTAAATAATACCGATTTTCGTAATTGCCAAATGAAAAAATTCATGCACATTTGTATCAGGCCATCGACCAGATGCAAGCATCATAGAAGGCCTGCGGCTTTTGCTCTTACTTTTTGTCCAAGTTCTTTCAACTAGTCCTTACTCTTTGTGATTACCGTCATTGATTGAGAAGTTTTACCGAACTTCATCCTTAATCAATCAACTGAATAGGCAGATATAGGAACCCTCCTGTATCTGCCTCTTGGTTTTTCAGCGGGTACAGGGGTGGGGAGGCGGGAGAATTTTGACAATGCGTTTGTTTGGAATATTGAGGAGAAATTAATCCCTTTGCAGCTATGAAATTATGGGACAAAGGATACAAAATAGAGCAAGAGATCGAAACCTTCACAGTTGGAAAAGACCGTGAACTGGATCTGTTCCTTGCTCCCTGGGATGTATTGGGCACAATGGCCCATATCACCATGCTGGAATCTGTGGGATTGCTTGAAGCAGATGAACTTTCACTTCTTAAACAGGAGTTGACCTCTATTTATCGAGAGGCTCTGGAAGGTCGTTTTGAGATTCCGATTGGTGTAGAAGATGTGCATTCTCAAGTAGAACAACTGCTAACTGAGCGCTTGGGGGAAGTCGGAAAAAAAGTCCATAGTGGCAGATCCAGAAACGATCAGGTACTGGTTGATCTGAAGCTGTACTTTTTGCACAGTATTCAGGAATTGGTGGAATTGATTCGTCCCTTGTTTCAGACACTGCTTGAGTTGAGTGAACGATATAAAGATATTTTGCTACCGGGATATACACATTTCCAGGTTGCCATGCCTTCCTCCTTTGGCTTGTGGTTTGGGGCCTATGCCGAAAGCCTGATTGATGATGTGATTATGCTTCAGGCGGCTTGGAAGGTCGCGGATCAAAATCCATTGGGATCTGCCGCAGGTTATGGATCTTCCTTCCCGCTTAACAGAAGCATGACGACCAAATTGTTGGGATTCTCAACCCTCAGCTACAATGTGGTATATGCTCAAATGGGACGCGGAAAGACCGAAAAGCTTCTTGCATTTGCACTTTCCTCTATTGCTTCAAGTCTGAATAAGCTGGCTTCAGACATCTGTTTGTACATGAGTCAGAATTTTGGCTTCCTGACCTTTCCTGATGAGTTGACTACTGGGTCTAGCATTATGCCACACAAAAAGAATCCGGATGTATTCGAGTTGGTGCGCGCTCGCAGCAACCGGCTACAGGCGTTGCCGGGAGAGATTTCTCAGATCATTTCTAATCTTCCTTCAGGCTATCATCGAGATCTCCAATTGGTCAAGGAATCTCTTCTTCCTGCAATAGAGGACACCAAATCCTGCATTCGCATTACTCAACATATGTTAGAGCGGATTATCATCTCTCCCTCTGTTCTGGATGATCCCAGGTACATCTATCTGTTCAGCGTAGAAGCTGTCAACAGGGAGGTATTGAATGGACTCCCTTTTAGGGAAGCTTATAAGAAAATTGGTCAGCAAATCGCTGAGGGGAAATTCCATCCTTCCAGAGAGGTCGCACACACCCATGAAGGGTCAATAGGAAATCTTTGTCTGGCGGACATTCAAGCAAAAATGGAGAGGCAATTAGCGGTCTTCAATTTTCAACGGTTTGAACAGGCGATCGAAGAGCTGTTGGCATCTAGCTAATTCCTATTCCCCGTTCCAGCTCTCCTGCATTTGACGATTCAAGACAGCCAATCCCTGTTCGAAGCTATGGGGTTTGTAGGCAAGTTCTGTTTGAGCTTTCAGGAGAATGAAGCCAGTAACAGGTGGGCGTCTGGCTTTTTGTTTCAGTGTAGAACTGTCTATTTCCGTGATGAGGGATTGATCCAGCTTCCAAAAATCAGCTACCTTCCGCGCAATCTCAACGACAGACATAATTTCTCCACCTGAGACGTGATATACTCCCTCTGCCTCTTTCATTACAGCTGAGACACAAGCTGTGGCAAGATCTTCTGCCAGGGTTGGACTCCTGACCTGATCATGAACAACCCGAATTTCTTTTTCTGCTTCCAGCGAACTTTTGACCCATAAGACGATATTGGATCGAGACATAGCTGGGGTGATCCCATACAGCAAAATCGTCCGCAAAATGGCATGATTGACCTGACTTTCCTGGATGATCTGCTCTGCTTTTAGTTTTGACAGTCCATAATAGCTCAACGGATTGGGAGAATCCTCCTCCCGATATGGCCCTGCGGTCCCATCAAACACAAAATCAGTAGACAAATGCACAAGCCTGCTTCCATGCTTCTTGCACATTCTACAAAGCGTTTCGACTGCGTGGACATTAATGGCATCACAGGCTTCCCGATTGTCTTCACAGGCATCTACCTGGGTCATGGCAGCCGTGTGAATAACATCTGTAGGAACAAAGGTCTCGAACACATGTTCGACAGCTTCAGGCGCGGTGAGATCCAGTGACTGATAGGCATAGCCTTTTCGTAGCGGGTGGCGATTAATCCCCCGTGAAGTAGCCAAAAGTTGAATATGGGATCTTTCTGTCAGCAATGAAACGATCTTCTGGCCCAAAAGCCCATTGCTACCAGTGAGTAATATTTTCCGTTGCATCCGGCGAAGATAGATCAATCTGCGCTAGGTCCCAACTGATACAATTCTTGATTTCTTACACTACAAAATACCAGCTTGGCATTGGGAAAGGTAGGAAGGATTTTTTCGAGTGCAGCTTCTGCTTTGGTGTCATCCTCATAAAATCGATAAGCTACAGCATATTTGTCGGTTCCATCTCCTCTTCGGATACGAAGGTAATGCGGAATATCTTTTCCGTCTGCAAGATGGGAAACGACACGACTTTGAGCCATCTCTATGTCATCAGCCCATTCTGTTACAATAACATATACATTTTCTGGCTTGTTAGAAATCTCAGACATATTTTCGGCTAGTTTCCTCATCACTTCACCATAAGCAGATTGAGATTTGGTTTCAGAAAAAGTAGTAAGTGTTTCAGTTTCTGTCAAAAAAGGATAATGCTCAGTATGGACTCCTCCCACCATAGGCGTACCTCCTTCTTCCTCCCTCGCACTGGCATCTCTCACCAAATGTACATCTGTAAAAGAGAGGAGCGCCATTTCATAGTCCATTTTGATCTTGTCGATATAGGGATTCGGCGCGAGTGCATTGATTTGTTCTCCCAACACAATCATCTCTTGAAAGGGTTTCATATCTGCAAAGGGATATTCTCCCTGGCTGGCTTCAGCATTGGCATTCTGGAAAGCCAGATACAGTCTATATGGTTCAGAAGCTAGTCGTTCAATATCTGATTCCAGGACAGAGGCTGCTCCCAACCCAATAAACATTCCTTCCGCAGTCTGGAATGTCAGTCCTATTTGATTTAGTTCTGCCTCAAAAACATTCATTTCTTGATAAAACTGTTCATTATCCATGTTCTCAAAGAAGGGAATCAGGTGTGGGATAATGCCTGTCTCCCGCTCTTCGAATAATTGGATCAAATCATCTTCGGACTCCAGTGCTTCCCTGATGATAATTTTTTGCGCATAGGTTTCCAGTTCTGATGTCATCGCGGCATCTGCTTCTACCAGCCCATACAGTTTTGGCATATAGTCTTTGAGGGAAAAGGTCGACATTCTTGCCGTGGTAGGATCCAGCCCTCTACTTGTCTGCCTACGCGTGGTGGAATCTGGCACCTCACTGCTTTTCAAGCTACTGTCAGAGCGAACAGTTGTCTCCTTCCCTTCTTGAGCAGGATCAGAGGGAGGAGGGCCATCATCACAAGCTATTCCAAGAAAAAGAAGGCCTAATAAGCAGCCTACGAAGACAGGAGAAGAAGCGGTCAATAAAGAAGGGATGCGCATAGGGTTTGATAAAGGGTCCAGCAAATATACGCTTTTTGTACTTGGATGTTTGATTCTCACAACAGTGAATTTAGGCTGGTGTGAGCATATTCCGATTTATTTCATCAATGTTCTTACAGCCTGATAGTCCCATTGTTAACTCAAAATCGGCCCAAAGATTGCGAATAACTTCTGATACACCTGTTTCTCCCCCCAGAGCCAATCCATAGACAAATGGCCTCCCAATGCAGACGGCCTTAGCCCCCAATGCCAATGCCTTAAAAACATCCGCTCCCCCCCTGACTCCACTATCCATCAATACGGGAATTTTGCTATTGACAGCTTCTACGATACCAGGCAAAGCATCCAGTGTACCGATCGCTCCATCCACCTGTCTTCCTCCGTGATTGGAAACAATGATTCCATCCATGCCATAATCAAGGGCTTTTCGCGCATCATCCGGGTGCAGGATTCCTTTGAGCACGATAGGAAGAGAGGTTTGCTCTTTCAGAAAGGCAAGATTCTCCCAGGTCAGGGAGGGTCTGGAATAGATGCTGACAAAGGTTCTAACTGCTGCCATGGATCGTTTGGAACGAAAGGTTTGCCAGAAATTTCCGGGATAATTGGACACCTGTTCAATCAGCGTCTGAATGGTAGCAAGATTGATTTGCTCTGGTTTTGGCGCTTCTTCTGTTTCAGGTTCATCCAGAAGTCTCTGAAATACGGGATCGCTGGTATATTGTGCGATTCCCTTCCCTCTCAAAAAGGGCAAATATCCCTGGTCCAAATCCTGAATCCTCCATCCTAGCAAGGTGGTATCCAGGGTTACAACGATTGCTTCACATCCCGAAGCTTCAGCTCGATGAACCAGAGAAGCAACAAGCTCGTTCGACTTGCTCCAATAGAGTTGAAACCAACGAGGGCCATCTCCCATAACAGCGGCACAGGACTCCATAGACCGAGATGCCTGATTGGAAAAAATCATTGGGATGCTCAAGGTTGAGGCGGCTTTGGCAACTGCTATATCAGCCTCCGCATGTGCCATATCCAGAACTCCAACGGGGGACAGTAGCACAGGGACAGCTAATTTTCGTCCAAAAAGTTCGACAGAAGTATCTCGATGAGACACATCCCTGAGCATTCTTGGGACAATGCGCCACTGATCGAATGCTGAGCGATTGTTTTCAATCGTTTTTCCGATCCCAGCTCCTCCTGCTATATAGGCAAAAGCCTGTGGACTCATTGCAGATTGGGCTGCAGCTTCCAACTCGTTCAGATCCGTAGGAATTTCTGGACGTTTTCCAGAGATCCCGGATATATACATTTTTCGCTGGCGGTCTGTAGCTGAGAATGAATAGTTTTGCGGCATATCAAGTATCATTTGCCAGAGTTAATCTAAGGATGCCAGAATTCTGCTCACTTCTTCGGTCGATATTCCCAGGGAGTTGGCAATTTGGTCCGGGGACAGGTCTACCATATGTAGTTGCTTTACAGCTCGCTGAATGGTATGTCTTAATTCCTCGTCCTTGGTTTGGAGTTCCTGGTCTTTGATTTGGAGTTCTTGATCCTTGATTTGGAGTTCCTGATCCTTGGTTTGGAGTTCCTGATCCTTGATCTCAAGTTCTTTGATCAAATTGAGTTCTTTTGCCTCTTCTCTCAGTAGTTTGTAGTAAGCATCCAACTCATCTTTGGTCCAGGTAGATTGTTGAGCTGAGGCCGCAGCATCCACAATTGCTGGTACCGAAGCCAGTTCTTTAGGCAGGACGGCCAGGTGTTGTAGTTTCTTCAGAAAGTAGGTCCACTTGTCCAAGATTCCCTCCAACTCGTGCAACTCTTTGGTGAACTTTGTCAGTTCCAAAAAATACAGCTCAAAATCGGTGATTTCCTGTTTATAGGTTTCTAGATTGAGGATGAAGTGCCGAGATAAATACTCTTGAGATTTGAAATAATCAAAATTCAAGACTCCTATGAAATATACTGGTTTATGGTCTTTATAATCACTCCCACTCTCCAGTTGGCTGGCATATGCTCTCGAGATATAATCCAGGGCACGCTTGTCGAACCAGACATAAGGATTTGTTTGCATCTCTACAATATATTCTTCGCCTTTGCTGTCCTCTGCTTTTACATCCAAAATGGTATACTTTAATTCTGGAAGTTTAGGCAGCTGATAGGGGTTAAGAATGGTGACAGATACGATGTCCTTATCCATGACAGCATTCAGAAAACTGATTAGAATATGGTTATTGTTCTTATCTCCGAATATCTTTTTAAAAGCGATATCTACTTTTGGATCAACATATTGCATAGCCATATGTTAGGTACAATCCAAAGATAAGGGATTATCCGCATTATTGGGCAGTCGAATTTGAGCAGCTAACGCCTCAAAAAAGGCATTTACTCAAACATGGAGAGAAATACGGCTTCTCATGATTGGTATACCTTCCTTTGCAAAAGGATGATGGAAGACCAGGAAATGTTTGTTCGATCAGCACTCAAGCAGAGCCAGAATCTATTCTATCAAAACTTGATTTCCTCATTGCGACTGTTGTAATACTTCACAGTCGTAAAAGGCGAGGCGTGATCTTCCTTGATCCGAATCCAAACCCAATAAGAATGGAACCAACTGAATTGTATGCTCTTCAAAAATCCTCGTTTCAAGAATGCTGCAACATAAGGATTGACAACAATTGTCAGTTTCTTCTCTTTGTTCTGTCGGAGTAGAAAATCAAGATTATTGGTGATTTCATCACCTATCAGGATGGAAGCATGAATTTTTCCACTTCCATTACAACTGGGGCACACCTCTGAAGTCTCAATGTTGATCTGTGGTCGGACTCGCTGTCGGGTTACCTGTACCAAGCCAAACTTGCTCATAGGCAGGATCGAATGTTTCGCCCGATCTTGCTTCATCACCTTACGGAAATGATCATTGAGAATCTTTCGATTTTCAGCTTTTTTCAAGTCAATAAAATCGATCACAATAATTCCACCCATATCTCTCAACCGAAGTTGTCTGGCAATCTCTGTCGCTGCCTCAATATTGACTTTCAGGGCTGTTTCTTCCAGCGTCTGATTGCTGAGGTTTTTGCTTCCGCTATTCACATCAATGACGTGCATAGCTTCAGTATGCTCAATCACCAGATAAGCACCATTGGCCATGGAAGCGACTTTACCAAAGGAAGCTTTGATTTGTTTTTCCAATCCAAGGGACTGAAACAAGGGCAATTTTCCTTTGTGCAGCTTCAGACCTTTGAGAAAATCTGGTTGCCGCTCCTTCAGATATCCCTGTATGTCATGGTATGAGGCTTTGTCATCCGTATAGATGGCATCAAACCCCTGACTCAACATATCTCGAAGGATACTGGTGGTTCGGGTGTGTTCGCTGAGGACTTTTTCAGGAGGTCTGGACCGTGGAAGGGCCTGAGCCATCTTGTTCCACTTCTCCAGGATGTCTGCGATGTCTTTGTTCAAGGTCGCTGCATCCTTCCCCTCGGCTGCGGTTCGGACGATCATCCCAAAATTTTTGGGACATAGGCTTTCAGCCAGCACTCGTAAGCGCCGACGTTCATCTGAGGATCGGATCTTCTTAGATACGGAGACTGTCTTGGCGAATGGAACCAGTACAATGTACTGACCTGGAAGGGAAATCTCGCTGGATAGCCGGGGGCCTTTGGTAGAAATCGGTTCTTTGACAACCTGAACGAGAACGTCCTGATTTGATTTGAGAACCTCTGACATCTTACCATGTTTGTTGATGTCTGGGAGGGGCTGAATATTTTCCAGAAGGGATGGTTTCCCTCCTCGGTTGCTTTTGGCAGCCTTCACGAATTTCAACAGGGAGCGAATTTGTGGCCCCAGGTCGAAATAGTGTAAGAAAGCATCCCGAGGATGTCCCACATCAACAAAGGCGGCGTTTAAGCCCGGAACTATTTTCCTTACCTTTCCTAAAAACAGATCGCCTACAGAGAACTCTTCAGAAAGCTTTTCGTGATGGAGTTCTACAATCTTCTTATCCTGGAGAATGCCAATCCTAAGCCCATCTTCACTTTTACTTACGACTAACTCATTCACTCTCAACAATTTATGTGAATAATGGAAAGAAGGACTGATTTTTTCAGTCCCTCAGGAGCGCATCTCTATTGCTTCATAATCCCAAACAGGATTATTTCTTTTTCTTATGTCGATTTTTTCTCAGACGCTTTTTTCGCTTATGTGTAGCGATTTTATGTCTTTTTCTTTTCCTACCACACGGCATAATGACTGATATTTATTTTGAATTCAATGATAATAATAACTCTCTTGCTTCCAATTTGAGCGCAGCATCTGAACTTTCCTGAATCACTTGATTAAAGAGTTCTTTGGCTTCTTCAGGTCTCTGTTGTTGGATTCGTGTTACAGCTAACTGAAATCGACTCGGATGGTGCGCTGGGTCAACAGACAAGATATGCGAAAATCTTTGTTCTGCCTTGTCCAATTGATTGGTCTGCAAAGAGAACAGGCCTAAGCGAAATCCTGCATCCACATTGTCCGGATTGATTTCCAGCACTTTTCGGATGTTGAGGATTCCCTGCATCATATTCTGCGGCTGTCGGGATTGCGCCAATGCCAATCCAAGGTACAACAAGCCCTCTTCGTTATCAGGTTTAGCAGTCGTAACGGAAGTCAAATAGGTAATTGCTCGATTAGAAAACTTCCGAAAAAGAACACTGTCCTGTCCGACATGCTTCAGTTCAGTGGCTTTTTGGTTCATTTTTCCAGCCAACAATTGTATGTCCAAAGAACGGTCCAACTCTAGCAGCTGCTCTACATATTCCGCGGCATGACCATAGCGCTTTCTCTCAACTAATGAAGTAACCATAGAATCCAGCAGGACTTTTTTCGCCTCTTCAGAAGCCTCATTCAGCTGGGATTTCCACTGATCAAATTGCTGATCTGGTGCCAGAGGGGGTAGAGAAGAACTTTGCGAGTTGCTTGGATTAGTCTTTACCCCACTGGAAACCTGAGACATCTTGTCGGGATTGTTCAGATTTGTCTTATCAGCAAAGAACAGCAGCAAAAAAACAACTACCCCTACCCCAATCATTCCTAACCGCAGCCTAGAACCTTTAGATGTTGGCGAAGGTGTTGTAGAATCGCTCATTGATCAATTAGCTCAATTACGAAACCCTTACTTATTGGAATTCTTTACTTTATCAATAAAGACCTTTGCAGGTTTAAAGCTCGGAACATTATGTGCTGGTATGACAATAGACTCGTTTTTGGATATAATCCTGCCTACTTTTTCTTTTCTGTGCTTCACAATAAAGCTACCAAAACCTCTAATGTAAACATTATTTCCTGAGGCTAACGCTGATTTAACTACAGAAAAGAATCCTTCTACTGATGCTGCAACATCTGCTTTGTCTATACCGGTTCTTTGAGAAATCTCAAAGATAACTTCTGCCTTTGTCACGTTGGATATATTTTACAAGTTGTGGAACGTTGAATGTCTTGCTCGACGATAGTTTGTTGAAACTGAGTCGCAAATTTAGCAGAATCAAAGGAAGTACAAAACTTTTTCTCACAAAAAGCTCATTACCCGCAAGATATGTCACCGAATTCAGCATTTTTTTCTTTGCCTCATCATTTTTATGGAGATCGGGTTTCACTAGCGTGCACTTTTGCTAATCCTTTGTTTTATGTTCTTTTGCAACTTTTTGGCGATGCCGTACGACAAATAGCTGTATAAAACCGCTGATCGCTTGGTCTGGTGCGCTGCCGAATTTTGGGGAGCCAACTCCCCTAAACTGGAAAAGTACGGTAGAGAGGATTGGGTAAGAATATTGATGAGAATCTGACATGGGATCGTTCTTTTGCCTTTCTTTTCAGATCTTGCCATCCTGTGTGAACCCATTCTCGTTGATACAGGCAAACAAGCAAAAAGTATGATGTTATTTTTCAAAGAAGTTGTCATGGGTCGATCCCTCCTCCTGATTCTTGTCTATAGTCTGATCTTGTCCACCGGATGCAAAAAAGATCCGTGTGAGGAAGTCAGTTGCGAAAACGGCGGAATCTGTATGGATGGAGAATGTGAGTGTCCAGAAGGATTTCAGGGCAATTTTTGTGAATCTTTTGATTTGCAACAGTATTTTGGAACCTATAACATCACCTATGAAGGTTGCTTCACGACCAGTGAGAATCATACTGTGTCCCTCGAACAAATCCTTGGAGAGAGCAATAGATTTCTGATTCACCACCTGGGAGATTATGACTGTCCCACTGGCAACATCCAACTGGAAGCAATCAGTTCATCCAATGCGATCACGATAGAAGAACAACAGATAGACTGTGGAGATATCGTCTATACCTTTGAAGGAACGGGTACCTTTTCAAATGGAAGTACAGTCACCCTCGATTTTACTGTTCGCTACGATGCAGGTGGCTTTGAGCAAGTGGATCAATGCCGAGCAATCCTGGGAAAATAATTCAGGAAATTGTTCTGGATAGGCGAGCGCTAGCAAGCCCCCCTCTGATTAGCTTTCCTTTTTCTCCAATTCCCGATCCAGAATTTCGGCCAGCTGATCTATCCCAATCCACTTATACCGGATAATCTTGTCCTTGTCAAGGATGAAGATTTTGGGTGTACTATTGATGTTGTATTTTTGATCAAAGCCTGATCGACGATACGGGTCAGCAGTATGTATTCCTCCTGACTTATCCAGGCCATATTCTTTGAGTTTTGCCTTCCAGTCCTCATCGGATCCATTGATACTGACAGTAAACAATTCCACTCCTTTGTCCTTGTATTTGGGGAACAACTCTGCCAATTGAGGTGTCACCTTTTTACATCGACCGCAATCATAATCCCAAAAATACAGGATGAGCAAATCAGCCTCCACAGCAAACACACTCTGGTTGACCCCATTGACATCAGGCACAGTAAAATCCTGACCAGGACGACCAATGATGATTGGACTCAGTTTTTCTGCTTTGGCAATAATTTCCTCCAAAGCTTCTGGATCTACCCACCAGGCATGATTGGTAGCATAGTATTTCTCGACAATGTGAAGATAGACTCCGTCCATCCCCATGATTTTGTTGGCTTTTTCGGCGTATTTGTTGAGCAGATAGGAGGTATAATACTTGAATGCTTCATCATCTTTCATAGAGGTTGTAATGATGAAATCCACTTCCTTGATCAGAGAATCGGGATGCTGGACCACTAGTTTTTCCAGATATTCTTCTACCTTCTGCTCCATGATAGGGGTTCTTGTCAGTCGCCCATCATCCACACTTACATGGTCAAAAAAGTGAGCTTTGTAATATTGATAGGCAAAATCATCAGCTGCTCCCTCAGGCGCTTCTGGAATTTCAGGAGCATCAGAACCCGTCAGAATCTTGGGGGTCAACATATGCGAGTAGTTGGCTCGAAGATCTTTTCTCTCCTGCATGACAGCTCCATTCAAAGCTTTCAATTCTTCTTCAATCGCTGTACGCTCAGGACTTCCCTCTTCCAGACCTTGCATTTTTTCCTGAAGGGCTGTGGCCTGTTCTCGCTGTGTATTCAGAAATCGAATGTGATCATAAAACAATTCATTTTCTTCAGAACCAGAGATCTGTATTGACCCGGCAAAATCAGAGGTATCAGCACTGATAGAAAAGTGTTGGTCGCGATTGACCACAAAATCAAAATACCGATTGTTGGGAGGAATGACTGCCAAATACAGGCCTCCAGGCAAAGCAGAATCGCCCTTGAAGGTATAAGTTCCATTGACATTGAAGGCGGTATCTTTCAAGTACTGCTTGGCTCCCAGATAATAGGCCAGAAAAATTGTGTCAACACCTGCATTGGGGATTGTCAAGGAAATTTCATAATCCTTGTCCTGTGGCAATTCTGCCTTTGGTGCAGGCGAGCTAGCAACAGAAGAGGAGGTATTGCCGTTTTGCTGTTCTTCAGCTCCGCCACAGGCTCCCAAAAAAACAACCAATACACAAAGAATCAATCGAACTATCATATCAAGTAAATTGAATTGAAGTACAAATTACGGCATCACCAATGAGAGTTGAAAGAGATTGTGTAATTATCAAAGGTCTTTGAGAGGCTTCTCTGCTTCCCGATTTGAAGAGGGATGGCATTTGTGTTTGATCTGATGCTGGGAGAATGGCAGTAATCGAGCTGGATCCCAGAATTGAATCGTAGTAAAAGGATACCGACAATGGCCACTGAGGAGTCTCATGAATTCCAGTATATTCGTAGCTGCAATGATCCCAACTGAACTCTCATCTACACCTCTTTTCATGAACATTCATCATCTCCTTCAGCTTATTGTGATTACTGCTTGTCAATCGATTCCCAACAGCCCAGATTATGTCCACGCCTACCCAAGCTATTGGGACAAGTATTCGCAACAGGAGTTCATCGATTCTCTTTATGCTGACACCTTATTGATTGGACCTGATTCAGATGGGGCGTGGAGCTCTAGGACATTCTATGTGGAATCTACAGATATGCTGGTCTCAGATATCAACAAACAGTGGCAACGACCCGATCAATTGTATCCAGCAAAAAGCTTTGACAGGGTTCGAATGAAGGTCATCCCATTTGGTCCAACTCGACAGCTTTCAAAAGCCCACATATCCACCCTGCTGTCTTTGATCAACGATCCCCTGAACTTCGATTGGGCAGAGACCACCTTCAGCAAAGAAATTGAAGTCGAATTTTGGGATGATGACAAATTAGTCAGCTCTTTCATGATTGGAGCCAGGCAAACGGTCATTAAGCCTATTCCTGACTGGCCCCATGTCAAAAGCATGAAATTTGGACACTTGACCCATCAATCTACTATTGAATTACAAAGACTTCTTCAAGAACTAAATCTGTAATCCCTCATAAATTCTGAACAATTGAAGACGACACTGAATCAATCACATAGAACACTCATTTTGGGTATCTGCTTTCTTCTGCATTCATTGTCGCTCTACTCTCAGATACATCTATCCCTGGAGGCAGAAGTAGCACTCCTCTCTGGAACTGCGAACATTGTGAATTGTGACGCGGCCTCAGAGGGACAAATGGTCAGGGATGTGGACAATGGCATGGCCAACAGTCTCGAATCTCAGGATGTCACTGTCTCAGAGGCAGGTCGATATTTTTTCAGATTGAGTTATGTACATATCAATGACAGGGAGTTCAGCTATCAACTCAATGGTAGAAGCACAGTTACGCATAGCATTTTTGGCAATCCTGTCTCAGATTCTTCTCCGCCCAATATTGGTGCCTACAACTGGACAGGAGATGTAGTGAATGACCTGGGAACTGTTGAGAAAAGAATTCTCCGCATGTTTCCCAATCCGGTCAAGGCAGGAGAATTACTCACCCTGCAACTCCCCACCGAATTTCGGGCAAAACAGATATCTGTTCAACTCATGGACCAAACGGGAAAACATCTCACACAACAGACCTTTGAAATAGGAGATCCACTCAGAATTGAAACAGAAGGACTTGCTCCCGGATCATACTTTCTCCATATTCAGTCGGACGCCCTGAAAGAGATCAGACAACTCGTGATTCTTTGATGATGAAACAATCTTATAACCGAGAAGCTTTGCACAACTGGATAGGATGCAATTCCTTTCTTTTTGCCATATTGTTTGTCAGCCAGTTTTCTTGTATCAGTCAAACTCATACTCACATGAAAAGAAACAAAACCCCAGACCAGAAAACAGGTGATCAGACCTATGTTATTTCTGCTCCAATCGTTGAAAAGAGATTTGTAAAAAAAAATGGACAAGCAATTGATCGGAAAGAATTATATATCCAACGGTCCATCCAGGATTATTTTATCAAATTTTGTGAAAGTGCTGTCAGTCGAGAAGAACTGGAACAAGAACTGGCGAAAATAGATGGTCTGATCAAAACGCTCACAGTAGAAGTGGAATTTCGAGATGGCGCGTGGGATATATGCGATGAGCAGGATCAGCAGCAAAGCAGAATGGGAAAATATGTCATCGTCCATAAAATCGTTTCCACGAAATAGAGATTGCTTGAATTAGCCTCCAAAGCTGAAGTATATTGCTCACGAACTATTCACTACACCAACAATGAATAAAAAAATTGCATTAGCCATCGCCATTTTGGGGATAATTATTCTAATGATCCAGATCGGACTAACAGCCAAAAATCAATCGGCAAACTATTTTTTCCTGGCCCCCATTGGCTTATTCTTGACCATGGGAGCTGCAGCCTATATCATCATTCAGGGTCGAAAACAAGACCAATAAGTTCCTAACGAGCATTATGAACCACAATAAACCCATAGAGAGAGATGGCCAATCTGCTACCCACATCTTCGACAATCGATCATTGGCAGTAGATTATCGCAACCTGTCTTCCCTTCTCACCAAGGGCATGAGAATTCTGGATGTTGGCTGCGGAACAGGAGCCATCAGCAAAGACATTGCACAAATCGTGGGCCCAACAGGAAGAGTGATTGGGATTGACAATACCGAAAAATTTATTGCAAGTGGTCGGCAGAGTTATGGAGCAGTCAACAATCTGGAGCTGCTACACCAGGATTTCTTTGCCTATCATTCTGATATACAATTTGATCTCATTGTCTCAGCGCGTGTCCTGCAATGGCTAAGCAATCCTGTAGATGCACTTGTCAAGATGCGAGAGATGCTCAGCCCTACCGGCCAGGTATCCATCCTCGATTACAACCATGCTGATCTGGAATGGACCCCTGATCCTCCCAAAAGCATGCAGGAGTTTTACGATATTTTCCTCAAATGGCGCGCAGATGCCGGAATGCACAATCGCATCGCAGAGGAACTGTCAGGTATGATGGAGGAAGCTGGTTTTCATTCCATTGAAGTTCTCAATTCTGATGAGTATTACGATCGATCCCGCAAGGACTTTTTGTTCAAAGTAGGGATTTGGTCCAAAGTGGCGAGCTCAACACAAATGGTGGAAGAAGGCTATCTCGATGATGAACTTCGACTTCAGGCCATAGAAGAATATACTGCATGGGTTCAGTCTGAAGCAGTTTCCATGACCATGAAACTCAATGAGGTAAGAGGGCGCAAGTAAGCTCAGACCAAGTGAGTTTTAGGCATATTTGCCACAGACTTATGTATGTATCGAACTGATTGACAGTATGTGTGCAACTGTTTATCACACGCAGGAAGTCCAAGAGTTCCTTTGGGGAGTGGCGAAGGAGACCAAAAATCAAAAAACTATAGACGACTTCTATTCGAATAAACAGCCTTCTACCTATTATCCAGGAATTGATCTACTAATACGACCTACACATGAGTTTCAATATTGCCATGCTGCTTCAGGAAAGTGCTCGACGCGATCCACAAAAAACAGCCATCATTCTGGATCATATTCATGTGAGCTACCAGCAGCTTGACCAGGCATCGCGCACCTTTGCCTCAGCATTAGCACAATTGGGAGTGAATAAAGGGGATCGCGTCATGCTCATGATCCCAAATCTTCCAGAGTTTCCGATCTGCTTTTTTGGAATTGGCCATATTGGAGCTGTGAGTGTTCCAGTGAATGTGCTCTACAAAGAACGCGAAATCAGTTTTCGACTGAAGGACAGCAAATCAAAGATTTTGGTTGTCTGGGAGGACTTTCTGGAAGAAGCCCTGAAAAGCCATCAGGCTGTGGACAGCTGCGAACAACTAATTGTGATCAGAAGGAAAGAGAGGAATATCTCTCCCTCAGATACAAATCTGATTGATTTTCAGAAGGTCATGGCTGCGGCCAGGGGTAGTCTCGACATGCAGTTTACGGGAGCAGATGATCCAGCCGTCATTTTGTATACCAGTGGCACAACAGGCGTTCCCAAGGGAGCCGTCCTGAGTCATTTCAGCATTTTCTACCAAAGCGCTTATGCTCCCCTTTCTGGCAGAGGCAAAAAAGAAGAAAGAGAGATTATTGGCATTGCTCATTTGCCTTTTTTTCATGTCTATGGGCTGTTCAATG
The DNA here is from genome assembly GCA_039029315.1 of Bacteroidota bacterium. Classification (GTDB taxonomy): domain Bacteria; phylum Bacteroidota; class Bacteroidia; order J057; family J057; genus JBCCCJ01. Next base: position 40,841 of record JBCCGK010000085.1, read on the forward strand.
TGTTGTGTGCGACGATCAGTCTGGGTGGCACAATCACTCTGCTCCCCCGATATGAACCTGGCAAAGTCCTGCAAGTAATTGAGCGAGACAAGGTTACGGATTTCAATGGCGTCCCGACCATGTACAATCGCCTGTATTACCATCCAGATTTCAAGAATCGAGATTTGAGTAGTTTGTTTTTTTGTGGGTGTGGAGGCGCTCCACTTCCTGTTGAACTAGCTGAAGCCTGGGAAGCAGCCACTGGAGTGATTATCGAAGAAGGTTATGGCATGACCGAGACAGGATCAGGGGTATCAACCAACGCTGTAGATCAGGTAGAAGCCAAAATTGGCTCTGCGGGCAAACCGATGTGGGGAAATGAAATCAAAATTGTGGATACCGAAGGACAGCCGCTTCCTCAAGGAGAATTGGGAGAAGTGGTCTGTAGAGGTCCCGGCATGATGAATGGCTACTTTAACCGCCCAGAAGCCAATGCTTCCTCCTTTCGAAATGGCTGGCTGAACACAGGAGACATTGGATATCTGGATGAGGAAGGATATCTCTTCCTGGTAGATCGCAAAAAAGAGATGATCATACGAGGAGGATTCAATGTCTATCCCCGCCAAATCGAAGAAATTCTCTACGAACATCCTGCTGTTCAAGAGTGTGCAGTCATCGGTGTTCCGCATGACGATCTGGGAGAGGAAGTCAAGGCCGTCCTTTACCTCAAGGCTGGAAGTTCCTGCTCGGAGGATGAAATCAGGACATTTTGTAAGGAACGCATGGCTGCCTTCAAATATCCAAGAATCGTTGAGATTCTGGAGGAGGAATTGCCCAAAAGTGCAACAGGTAAAATCCTGAAGCGACAACTGAAATCCTCTTCCTAATTTCACCAATCCTGCCACGACAGATGCCTATCACCCTTAGACTATTGACGCCAACGGATGCGGCTGGATTTCAAGCCCTGAGACTGAAAAGTTATCAGGAGGCCCCTTTTGCCTTTAGCGAAAGCTATGAAGATGAGGTGGTAAAACATATAGACCTCTTTGCCCAGGAATTGAACATCGTAGGCGATCCGCCGGAGTGGTTTGTCCTTGGAGCTTTTGATTCGGCTGGCCAATTGGCTGGCTTCGTCAAGTTCCGGAGAGACCGGCGCTCCAAAGGACGCCACAAATCGATGATTCATGCCATGTATGTCGATCCTGTCTATCGAAACCAGGGGATTGGGCATCAACTCATGCAGGAAGTCCTGACCAAAGCAAAAACCCTGCAAGGGCTGGAACAAGTTCATTTATGGGTTCTGCATGCCAAGACATCTGCGGCTGACTTTTATGCAAAGTTGGGATTTGTCAGTCAGGGAATCGTCAAAAAAGACCTCAAGGTAGAAGGGAAATATGTAGACGCAGAATATATGGTCCTGGATTTTCTCACAGCTCACAAGACCAAATGAAGCAAGCTCATATCCAGCAGTCGATGGAATCATCCATTCTGATTCAAGCCAGTGCTTCTGAGATCTGGGACAATATCACTGATGTCAAAATAGAAGAATTTTCTGACCCGATCTTATTCAAACTGCTGGATATCCCCAAACCCCTCAAGGCAGATGTGATTTCTGAGGGGAAGGGTGGCCAACGTATTGCCTATTTTGACTCAGGCAAACGGTTTATGCAGGAAATTTTGAGATGGGAGCCGATGACAGGCTATAGCTTTTCCTTCAATCCAGAGAAGGGGTTTCGGGTCTGCTACCTCTTCGATCTGGCGGATGGGGTATTCCAAATTCCAGGTGGAGCCTATCGGCTCGACTCCATGCACAAACAAGCCATACGGTTGACGCTACAGACTACGTTTAGCATAGACAGACGTCTGTATTGGCTGTTCATCCTGCCAGTCAAGCTCATTCTGAAGGCTTTTCAACGCTATTTGCTCAGATCGATCAAGCGTAATTCGGAACCATGACCTCTATCAAATTCTCAGAGAAAATTCGCATTCAGAAGAAACAAGAAGAGGTATTTGACTATACCCAGGACTATCAAAATCGCCTGTCCTGGGATACATTTCTCCAAAAAGCTATCTTGATCGAAGGGGCCACAGAGGCGGGACTTGGAATCAAATCCTATTGTGAAGCCAAAAATGGACTGGGCATGGTAACCGAATATGTCTCTTTCCGGCGTCCCAAAGTCGTAGCAATCAATATGACCAAAGGACCCTATATGTTCCGCAGCTTCCTTGGGTCCTGGAATTTTCATCATATGGGGGAGGATCAAACAGAGGTAATCTTTCTTTATTCATTTAGCCTTCGATTCCCTTTTTATCTGTTTGGCTGGTTCATCAGATGGAGGTTGAAGACAAATGTTCGGCATCGACTGTTGGATCTCAAAAACTGTTTGGAACAAACTTCAGATTCCATTTCATGATATATACTCCCAAATTCCATGGCTGTGAATAAGTTTTTCTACCCTCTATGTTCTTTTCTTCTACTTCTGTTGGGAAATAGTCATCCGGGCATCACGCAATCTCATCCCAATATCCTCTTCATTGCCATCGATGACATGAACGATTGGGTGGGCTTCCTGCATACTCATCCTCAGGTTCAGACTCCTCATATGGATGCCATGGCCAGCGAAGGCATCAGCTTTGTACATGCACATTGTCCTGCCCCTATTTGTGGCCCTTCCCGGACAGCGATCATGAGTGGCCAATGGCCCAGTACGACAGGAATTTATACCAATCAGATCAATTATCGCAAAGAACTGCCACATCTGACCAGCTTGCCAGAACACTTTCGCAATCAAGGATATTATGTCATGGGTGTCGGCAAGATCTTCCATTCCAGCCCAAGCAAAATGCCAGAAGAAGCCTTCGATGAATACGGCGGCAAAGGTGGATCAGCATCCCCTTTCAGCAGTGCGGATCTCCAGTTGGCTCACCAAACACCTTTTCATGAAGTTCAAATAGCTGAGAAAAGCTTTCGGCTGCCTCTGAATGGCATCCCGGCCGATCGCTACTGGAACAAGAGTCATACCTTTGACTGGGGTGCAGTAGATCTGCCCGATAGCCTGTTTTCTGATGCACAAAACACTGGCTGGGCCATAGAGAAACTCAAACGATCCTATGATCAGCCATTTTTCCTGGCCTTGGGGTTTTCCCGTCCTCATCAACCCCTCTACAATCCCAAACGCTTCCATGATCTCTATCCGCTAGACAGTGTGCAGCTCCCTCCTAGAATAGAACATGACCTTGCGGACGTTCCACGATCAGGAAAAGAGCAAGCCCTGCTAGCTGGCACATCGGGATTGCACAGCAGCGTGGAACAATATGGAGAGTGGGAACATGCGGTCTCCTCCTATCTGGCTTCCATTTCTTTTGTGGATCATTTGGTAGGAAAACTGATGGCCGCCCTGCGCAAGAGTCCATATGCTGATAATACCTGGATTGTTCTCTGGTCGGATCATGGCTGGCATCTGGGCGAAAAATTTCATTGGGGAAAAGCGACTCCCTGGTTTCGCTCCACACGTATTCCTCTTCTGATCATTCCCCCAACAACTCATTTCCCGACAGGATTCCAAGCACATAGCGCGACCAAGGCGATGGTCAATCTGATCGACCTTGCGCCCAGTCTTGCAGACATGGCAAACATTCCACACCTCCCACAATGGGAAGGAAATAGCTTGATCCCCCTTGTTGCGAATCCTCAACAATCCTGGTCAGCATACACTGTCACAACTTCTGGTAGAGGCAATCACAGCATTACGACCCGAAATTGGCAATACATCCACTATTTTGATGGGTCAGATGAGCTTTATCACTTAGCGGAAGATCCCAACCAGTTTGTCAATCTGGTGAACGACTCATTATATTCTGAAGCAAAGAAGAGACTCATGTCCTTCCTACCAGCAGAACCACAATGGAAACAGTTCATTCGCTACCACAATTTTAAGGCCGTGATTCCTGCGGATGGTTCTCCGATGCTCCTTTTCAACATGGCCTATCAGAATCAGGCCAATGAACAGCTCAATGTGGCCAAAGACTATCCTATGGTTGTGCAGAAGATTCAGACATGGTTGGATAGGAGGCAACCAACTGGCAAATATCTCAACATGACTCCCTGATTCATGCCTTCACTGAAATTGTAAGTTGACACGCTCCGCCCGGATCTGTACCCAGGGCAAATAACCTGCCTTCTCCCGGAGGAATAGACCTGTTAGTTTCATTTGCCATGTTACCTTTTTTCTTGCATGTTGAACCAATACTCAAACACATCTTTTTCACCACCAAACCAAAAACATGCAATCCAAACACATCGCCCAACTAATTTCTTTTTTCTATTTCATCTCATCTCTGGCCCTCACTTTACAAGCCCAGGGAAAAGTTGATATCAATCAGCCAATCGATTTCCAACACAGAGATCAAACCTTCATTCGTGGAGGAAGCATTGAATTCTCCATCGCCAGTTTTGAAGACAGTATCTATTCTATCAACAAAGGCAAAAGAGATTTGCTCTCCATTCCCTATAGCGAAGCGGAGGAGATGAACATCCCAGCTGAGGCCAAAAGTACCAGCCATCCCATTACCCTCAAAAGAGATGGCATCTGCTATACCTTATCTTGTGAAGGGAAACTGTATTGGCTCGATAAAAATGGAGACGGAAAGGTGCAGCCCAGAAAAGAGCTGAGATGTTACTGCTCCAAAGGAAAACAATGTGCCATCACTGTAACGAAATCCAGATGTTAAGATAAGAAATTGATCTAAATGAACGCAAAGGCGGAAAGTCGCAAAGGAAACAGGCGGCTTTCCGTTTTTGTGTTTCTTTTGAGATATTGTTGTTCAACAATATTGAATGATATGATCAAAGGCCTGTTCGAAACACATATCAATGTCTCCTCTCTGGAACGATCCATGGACTTCTATGGCAATACCCTCGGACTTCCTTTTGCCAGCATTGACCAAGACAGAAGAATCGCCTTTTATTGGATTGGGGAAAGGGGAAAAGCCATGTTGGGTCTGTGGGAAAGTCCAGCAGAAAAGATCATACAGCAGCATTTTGCCTTTCGCTGTGATCAACAGGATATTATCCAGCATGCCACAGCTTATCTGGAACAACGAGAATTGTCCCCCTATAACTTCCTCAAAAATGGGAGCCGCGAACCGATGGTATTTGCCTGGATGCCAGCAATTGCGATCTATTTCGATGATCCTGATCAGCATGTCTTGGAGTTCATCTCCTTCATGAATGGTGAGCCTAAGCCCGAATTGGGGATTGTGAGTTATGAGACCTGGCTGGCACAGGGAGCATGACCACACATCAAAAAACAAGACTCACGCGAACATAAGGTTGGCTTGACGAATAGAGGTATATTTCTGATCTTCATGTCTCGTATCCTCTTGTCACAGTCTCTATTTACTCCTACATATTCCTGTATGTCTCGCCTATATCTCCTTCTGCTTCCATTCCTGCTTGCCTGTCCGAGCAATCCGCCAACAGCTCGTCTTTATACCGAAGATGAGCTCTCTGGGTTATCAGAACAGGAACTACGGATCAAGAGAAATGACATTTTTGCCAGACATGGATATATGTTTCGTTCAGAGGATCTTCAGGCACATTATTCCAAACAAAACTGGTATCGTCCTTCTCTGGAAAATGTGGACAACTTGCTGACAACTCAAGACAAGCAAAACATACAACTCATCCTTCGATTGGAGGAACAGACTCCTCACCGGAAAGTCTTGCGCAAGGCAATGAATGGGCATTGGATCAAACAGGAATATTATGAAGGGATTCTGGATAAGAAAACACCTTATCAGTTGCAGAACCTCCATTCGGGTCTTTCTGAAATCAGTGTTAGGCAGGAAACTACTCAATCGGACTCTATTTGGCTTGGGGTGAGTTATGGAAATCACGAAGGAGGAAGTTTCTACATTCATCCTACTGATAGAGCAGCTTACTTTACTTCAGAGGCATATGCCAATTATATGAGTAAGACTCTTTATCACTTTGATTTGATAGGGGAAAATCAGGATACCTTTCTTCGAGCCATTGAACTGATTCCGGGTCAGGAGCCGGCTAGCTATACTCCCTATGTTAAGATAATGATGGATGTTCTGGAAGGTGAGGCTGCTAATTCTGCGGTCAGTTTTCATTCTCACTCTTTGCTGGAAGGTAAGTATGGGCTTCAAACAGCAGACGGTAGCCAGCCTGAGAGATTCATTCAGGTGAAACAAAATGGAGAGTTGATAGGTTTCGATCCTTTCGATGGATATGAGTTGTTGACAGATTTTATAGCAGCAGGTATTGATGGAGATGCCATTTTTTTAAAAAATGAATCAGTTCGTCAATTATTTGGAATTGACATTTTGCCTGATGTGCTCAACATATATTCGTTGAAAAGAGTGGACAATGGGGACTTTTTTGAACAAAAAGATCAACTTCTGTATATCTTAACAAAACAAGAATGATCTATGGAATTCGCCCGCTATCTGCAACGTATTTCCTATACGGGTCCACTTGATCCATGTCTGGAAGTTCTTTCCCACCTTCAGCGAGCCCATTTGTACCACATTCCCTTTGAGAATCTGGACATTCATTCCGGAACGCCCATTTTGCTGGATTTGGATAGAATTTTCACCAAAGTTGTAGCGAACCATCGAGGCGGGTTTTGTTACGAATTAAATGGCCTGTTTGTTGAACTACTGTCTTTTCTGGGTTTTCAGGTAAAAAGGATTGCCGCTCAGGTCTATAATCCAGGCTCAGGACTTTATGGACATCCCTATGACCATTTGGCCATCGTGGCAGAGTTGGAGGGAGAGGAATATCTGACAGATGTAGGCTTTGGAGAGTTTGCGCAGGGTCCCTTGAAGTTGGAAACAGGTCTGATTCAAGAAGATGTCCGAGGCAGATTTCGCATCACAGAAGAGAATGACTTTCTGATCGTTCAGAAAGAGATCAAGGGAGAATTTGTCCCTGAATACACCTTTCAAAACATCGGCAGAGCCTACCAGGAGTACGCGAGTATGTGTTCCTATCACCAAACTGATCCCAATTCACATTTTACTCAAAAAAGATTGATAAGTTTGCCTACAGAAAAGGGCAGAATCACGCTAAGCGGGAATGTGCTCAAAATAAGCCAGGAGGAAACCGTCGAAGAAAGCATTCTATCTGGCGAAGCTGAATTTCACGCAATGCTTTGGAAGTATTTTCGTGTTCGGCTGAACAAACCGACTGAGAGTTAAACATGAGACGAATTTATTTTTTTCTTTCTATTTTTTTGTTATTGGGGGCTTGTCGTCCAGATCGAACGCCTGTTTTGATCAATGAACAAATCCCCCAGGGATTGCGTGATGCAGTAAAGCAACTCAATACAAGCATGTTTCAGGCGATGCGTACCAATCAGCTTGAATTTCTGGAACAAAGATTTTCCACCTCTTTCCGCAAGCGCCTGATGAGCATAGAAGCTGCCATCAACAATTTTCAAGGCTTGATCCCGGATGTGGCATTTGAACCACTGGATGACTATTGGGTTCAACCCAATGCCCTAATTCAGCAGCCGTATTTGGCCGGACCTTCCCATACATATTTTCTCCAGCCAGACAATCAGACCTTAGAGCAATATTTCTCTCTGGTTGTATTTCAGCAAAAAAGTTCAAGCTTGCTGGCAATCTGTACCTATGTGAAAGAAGGAGGGACATGGAAAATGGATAATTTTCAGATGGGCTACAAAGATTACTTTGGCAGAGACGCCCTGCACTATTTTGAGCAAAGCAAGACAGAATTACAGGCAGATCATCTCCTCAATGCCTATTTAGATATGTTATTGGTCAGAGATCTTCGCCAACCGGGTGGGAAACTGTTCCAATATCGACTTGATGCTGAGATGTCTCAATTTGAGCAACGCGTCCTGGATCAGATCAAGAGCAGCTATCAACTCCCACTTGAGTTGGAGCAGATTGCTTCCAAACCGGAGCTTCTTTCAGTTGGTCCACAGTTTTCGCCTAATGGTCATCTCCCCCAAATCAGCTATCAGACAAATCTCTCTATACAGGATGAATCTGGTCTGGCACAGGAATGTGATCAAATTCACGCACTCATTGAGGATCTCTATCCGGGAATCAAGACATATTCCGCTACCATTATGTATCAGGTGGTGAACAAAGAGAGTAAGTCCAAAGGTGGGTCAAAAAGCTTTGTCAAAAAAAATCAGCCCTAAGAGACTGTTTGACTTTGGCCAACATGGGACTCTCAATCTCTTATCAAGACCTCCCCTGCTATTTTTCAATGAAGTAGATGGACATATTTACCTATGCTTATTCTATTCCTCCCCCATGCCTCCAAAGGGGAAAATCGTTGATTTCTGGCCTTGTGGGCTGATGTCTCCCGCTGGCGGGAGAGCGAGAGGGTGGAAGATGATGACCAAATATGCATGTGTCCACTTAGCTAGAATGAATCAACATCACCCTAAAATGACGAAGTTCATGTATTCAAAATAGCATTATTGCAGCCGCCCAAGGACGCAATGTTGATAGGGAAATCTGCCGTACTATCCAGGATTTCTTTCCTATTGCCTCCCTCAATTTGTATTTCTAATTGAGAGACGGATGCAGTATCTTCAGGAAAACTCTCACATGAAACACTTTCGCCCCTTCTGTTCTCCCTTCCTCACTTTCCTTCTATTTGTTTCTCTTGCTTCTTGTAGGAACGAAGAGGAAGTCTTACAAGACAGGATAGAAAAACTTCTTCCAGGTGAATGGCAAATCTTTGAAATGGTCATGTCGCCTGATTCTTCGATCAATCACTTTGGCAATATCCTCGAACAGGATACTGTGCTGACGGATGTGGGGCTGTTAAAGATCCCGGATTTCTCAATCCTCAATCTCGATCTGGACTCAGACTCTCACATTCCTGTTGAAGTGGATCTCATCCTCAATGGTGTCTTGCTCAATGTTCAAATAGAACATCTCTTTGTATCCGGGGAGAAGTATTTGGCTTACTTGCGAACCCCTTCTCCTCCCCTACAGAATTCTGCTGAATGGACCTTTATCAGCGAATCAGAATTCTTCACAAAGAACTATATCATCCATGTGATTGACAACAACACACTAGTCTTTCAGGAAACCAGTGGGGAGGGTCTCAATCAGATGGCGTTGGTCCGACAGTAAGGAATGGTCTATCATTGGCGTCTGCTCACATATCCCTGATTTCATCGAGGCAGATTGTGATCGTTGAAGTGGACTGATCCATAAATGTTTAGCCATCAATACACAATATGGAATTTACATTCACACAAAAAACACCTGATCGGATTGGGAGTTTGCTGAGATAATAGATAGATTGGGATTTTCTTGATTATCCCTGACATTTGAAGATCCCCACTCACATGGATGCTGTCAAAATCCTGGTTGTTGAAGATGAAATGATCGTCGCTGCGGACATTGCTGATGCACTACAAAGATGTGGATATGAGGTCACAGGGATTTTTCCAAAAGGGGAGCGGGCCTTTGAGAGCATCTCATCAGAAATCCCCGATCTGGTCTTGCTGGACATCAATCTTCGAGGAAATTGGGATGGGATCACGACCGCAGAGAATATTCAGAACCACTACAACATCCCCATCATTTTTCTGACTGCCAATTCTGACAAGCAGACTTTCGATCGTGCCAAACAGACACATCCACAGGCCTTTTTGGTCAAACCATTCGATCCGGGTGATTTGGAACGTGCTGTGGAACTTGCAGTCAGTAATATGGAAGCTTCTGTTCAGGGGAATGCTCAGGTCTCGGCTCCTATGCAGGTACCGGACTTGCAGCAATCAGCATCACCTCAGTCTTACTTTCTGAAAGATCGTATTTTCATTCGGGTCAAGGATGTGATGAAGAAAATTCCACTGGATGACATTCTCTATGCTGAGGCAGAAAGCAATTATTCTCGTATTCATACGCATTCTCAATCCTTTTTGCTCTCCATCACCCTAAAGTCCTTGTCTGAAAAACTGGCACATGCAGAAGAATTTATCCGTGTACATCGCTCTTATCTGATCAACTTGCAGAAACTGGAAGAGGTCGGTACGGTATATCTGCGGGTGGACAAGCAACAAATTCCTATTTCCAAGGCATATCGTCCAGCATTGATCGAGCGGATTCAGTATATGTGAGAATGTCTTAGTTTGACTTTGGCCAAAATGGGAATTCAAATTTCTTTACCATACACTTTTATCAGTTTAGGCGAGCTGGCCCCCAAAATTCGGTGAACTGGGGCGGCTTAGAGGAGTTGGGCTTAGAATTTTGGCGGTTTTTACGCAACTTTTTGCCGCCAAAAAGTTGCAAAGAAATCTAAAAACAAAGGAAAATAAAAAGTGTACAGTTGTGAATAAATTTTCAATGAGAATTAATCAACATCACCCAAAAACAGCGAAGTTCA
>JBCCGK010000086.1:0-51125 GCA_039029315.1 Bacteroidota bacterium
AAGAAGCATAAAACTTCTGCAGTAGAGCATTCCAGGAAGCCATAATAAGCTATCACTTGCACTGCTAATGAACTTTTATTACGTTTCCACGTAGTCCCTGGAGTACACCAAGCTAGCAGATGACAGCTCACTACGAATCAAGTATCAGGCAGCCTACACTGTGATCATAGACGACTCAAGCATCTACTACTGCGGCAGATGGTAAGTGTTACAGGTGTTGTTGGGTTCTTCTTAGTGCTAATCTAACCATTCTCCAGGTACCTGCTGGTCAATGGGAATGAGTGCGCTCCCACTGCTGCGGACTCCGTCATACATCAATCCGGAGCGACGCGTTATCACTATTACCGCCATCACACGCGAACTCGAATGGGTAACGAGCAGATTGCTATTCATTACGTTTACTATTGCTTTTGTGGCAGCGAAGCCAGTTTGTTCCCACTGATCGGTGTAAATCCACTAGAACGAGGTAGACAGGACCTTTTAATGCACGTATGCTGATTCCAGCAGATCTTAAACGATCAGGAGATATTTCTCCTCATAGTAGATGCACCAAGTGAGGTCTGGAATGTAGGATTCTTGATCATGGATGGCGTATACAATACTGAATTGACTGCCCCCATGGATGTCTTTCAGCATACGGTGTATCATACAGATCCATGGATGCGGGTTTTCACCGTGGCCAAAACCACAGAACCTGTCACAACCTTCGAAGGCTTGCACATCATCCCCGACTATGGTTATTTGGATAGCGTTCCTCCCATCGATGTGTTGGTGGTGCCAAGTGCAGAAGGCCATATGAGCACTGATTTGGCTGATGGAGAAATGATCCGGTGGGTCCTCAAGACTGGCAAATCAGCTCGATACATCATGTCTTTGTGTGATGGCGCATTTGTTCTCGCCTCCACCACTCTTCTCAATGGTCTTGCATCCACCACTTTTCCAGCTGATATCAAGCAATACAAAGCAATGTTCCCACATCTTGAGGTCTATCAGGATGCCATCTTTGTCCACGATGGACAAGCCATTACGGGAGCAGGAGGCGCAAGGTCCTTTGAGCCAGCCTTGTACCTGTGCGAACTATTGTATGGCAAGAAGGTGGCAGACGGGATTGCCAAAGGATTGGTGATCGATTGGGATGTCAATAGCTTTCCCAGAGTGATCAAGTAATGTTCCTACCTAGCCGCCCAAATCAGGGTCCAAAAACCGAATCGTAATTTCAGTTTTTGGTGGGACTTTTCGTTGAATGCTAAATCTGAGGCTTAATATGGCCAAACCTTTCACAGCTTCTCCTTCTTTTTCGGCAGGATGAAACATCAATTGTGGGATGAATGGCTCAACCTCCTGAGCCAGCATATCATGAGCTGACTCTACGATATTATGGGCGACATATTTGCCAGCATCATCCACTTCTATTTCTACCTTGACCAGTCCCTTAATGCCCTTTCGAATCGCTTTGGATGGGTACTTCAATGGGTCCAGGACTGTGATATTTTTCACCCTGGGAGGAAGGCTCGAATTGTCCTGTGCGTAGAGGGATACACAGGTTCCCATTATGAGCAGTAGTAGTCCAAAAAACAAGGTGGGTGATTTCATATCCAGTATACGTTATACCTGCAATTTACAGATGATTTTGCTTCAATCCCTTCAACATTCTTTTTTACACCTTAACTTTTCGTAATTTCGAAGCTGATTTCTACAGAAAGGAATGAATCTAAGAAAAATCCACGAAACTGATGCAGAACCTTTTCTTCGCTTATTAGAGCAGATAGAACGGGAATCCCCTTTTGCGCTGCTGGAACCGAATGAAAGGACAACAAGTATTCGTGAACAAAAAGAAGATATTCAGGATATTCTGGCACGAGACAATCAGATCATTTTTGTGGTAGAGGATCGAGATCAATTGGTTGGTTGGCTCGGTATCTATGGCGGGGGATATCGGCGGAATCATCATTCTGGTCTGGTAGCGGTAGGTGTACTCGAATCTTATCATCGGCAGGGAATCGGAAAATGGCTATTCGAGGAAGGCGAAAAATGGGCCTGGAAACAAAAATTCCGCAGGCTGGAGCTGTTGGTAGCTGCCGAAAACAAACCCGGCATTGGCCTGTATAGAAAGATGGGGTATCAAATCGAAGGAACCAAACGAGATTCCTATCAGATCGATGATCGCTTTGTGGATGAATACCTGATGGCCAAACTCTTGATCAAACCAGAACCTCCCGAACACAATCCCTACCCAAAATGGTGAGTTTATCTCTCCCAAAGCCATTTCGAGCTGCTGCCTGTTTGGACTACCTTGGAAGGTCAGACAAGGAAATTTTACATCGTGTAGACAGCTCCTCTGTCTACAAGTTATTGTCAATCGGACAAAAATTGGTCTTGATCCGAATTCTACTAGAAGACGAAAATCTTACCATCGCCCCCCTCAATCATGCCCCCTCTCCTTCAATACAGACTTACATAGAAAGGTATGTGAGAGAGTGGTTTGATTTGGACACTGAACTGGAAGAATTTTATCAAAGCGTTTCTGACGATCCAGTGTTCAACGCCATCCTCCCTCCCCTTCATGGGTTACGGTTGATCAAAGTCCCGGATTTATTTGAATCCATTTGTTGGGCCATCATTGGCCAGCAGATCAATTTGGCATTTGCCTATCAAATCAAGCAAAACCTGGTCCTAGAATATGGGACATCCCTGAATTATGAAGGACACAGTTATCATCTCTTCCCCAAGCCATCTGCTATTTTTCAAGCATCCGATGAACGGCTTCGGGAGTTGAAATGTTCTCGACAAAAAATTCGCTATCTCAAAATCATCGCTGAAGCCATCCTGGAAGGGGCCTTGACAAAAAAATCTCTTCACCAATCCGGGTATCAAGAAGCAAGACAACAACTCATCAGCTTCAAAGGCATCGGCAATTGGAGCGCCAATTATGTGCTGATGCGATGCCTCGGTTTCAAAGAGAGCTTCCCAATCGAGGATGCCGGACTACATCAGGCTCTTCGCCTTCACTATCACTTAGACCACAAACCGAATATGGTTGAGGTGAGAGAGCTTACAAAGGAGTGGACCAGTTGGCAGGCGTACAGAACTTTTTATCTCTGGCAATCATTGGGACTCAGTTGATTAATTCGATGAACCAAAAATCTGGGTCCAATAATGGATATAATCCGAGGATTCATTTTTTACCTGAGCGACACCCATTTCCTTGAAGCTAGCATTCATGATGTTTTTGCAATGCCCTGGACTATCAATCCATAGTTGAACCAGTTGTTCTTCATCTGTGAAATTGGTGCCCGCAGCAATATTTTCACCAGAGTTAATTGCTGCATATCCAGTATCGGCTATTCTTTGAGAATGGGTGGAGCCATCACTCCCTGTATGAGAAAAGTAATTTTTTTCGGCCATGTCTTTGCTATGACGGAGGGCTGCACCTTCCAGCTCTTCATTCCAACTCACAGGTTCTACCGGAGGCATTTGTTCATTTCCGCAGGTACATCCATTCACCCGCCAGGTATTGACCGCCTCAAGCATTCGATCAGGCTGCAAAAGATTTTCCGCAAGTGCCGGACTAGGAAGAATCTCAGGGTCATCTGTACAGGAAGTTGAACAAAACAATGTCAAGGATAACAGCAGGAATGAGCAAGATTTCAAAACAGTCGCGTTCATATCAGGTTCAGAATTAAAGAATGTTCACAGTCCTCACATCAAGAATTGTGCAAGCCCATTCTATGTTTGACCTTTTGCCCTTATTGATTTACGAAAATTTGAAGCGCTAGTTTTGTGAAAAAGCCTGATATTGCTCTAAGATTCTTTCTGCTTGAAGAAAGTGCCGTTGTTCATGTGCAGTGATAATGTCCAGGGCATATTTCAGTGAATAAATCACAATTTGATTCGCTGGAGAGGTAATAATGATGGAATGAATTGGCACATCCAGCAATTGTCCAATATAGTCTTGTAGTCGATTCTGTTCTAGTCGAAAATTCTCCAAAATCGTAGCTGGAATCTCACTGATTGAGGGTTCAAATACTGGAACAGTGGGGGTTTTCCGCTGAGTCTCCGGCTGTACAGAATGTAAGATCAGTTTGCCAAACAATCGTGGAAGCAAGGGCAACTGCTCATAAAAACGCGGCTTGTATTTTCCTGCAAGGATTTGGTCAAAAAGTGGAAAATACTGCTTGTTGGTAGTAATGAGATGATCAATCACTTGTCCAACACTCCATTGGTCGGGAGTAGCCTTCCAATTCAGATCTTGCACTGACAAATGAGAAAATGCATCTAGAAAGTCCTGGGTTGATCGGCTAATTGCCTGCTGCCAATGAGATGATGGTGCATGATTCATAGGGATAAAAGTAATCGACAAACCAGTTGTTTTCAATTCATTTGCCGATTCAAATAAAAAAGTATCGCCTCAGAGGCTGCTTTGGAATCTGTGCTGATAATTTTTAGGGGGTATTTTTTTCTCAGACAAGGCTCTTTTTTGTTCTCATAGTGGTGCTATGGGAACAAAAAAAGCCGCCGGATGAGGAAAAAAGATGCCTACAAAAAATAAGTGACAGATTTCAAAACAGTCTCTCAGATCATTTTTCTGGAGATCTGCCCAACCTGTTCGTCTTTTTTGCGTAGAGAGTATCTTTGACTCTCACATCGGTGGATGTACCACATCCACAACATTACACCTACATTTATGAAAAAAGTCCGAATTTCGGTCAAAGCCATCATTATCAAGGATGGCCAACTGCTGGTCAATCATTACCGAACCGATCTGGGGCAAGAATATTATGGACTTCCAGGAGGGGGACAGAACAATGGAGAAACGCTCACGGCGGCACTTGTGCGGGAATGTCAGGAAGAAATCTCTGCTCAAGTCTCAGTTGGGCCACTCGTTTATGTAAGAGATTATATCTCCCAGAACCATGAATTCGCCAAAGAAGGGGACCAATTTCACCAAATGGAACTGATGTTTCAATGTGAGCTGGTATCTCATACAGGCCTTCGTCCTGGCGTCGAGCCGGATAGTCGTCAGATTGGAGTAGTATGGCTCCCTCTGGATTCTCTGGATGACTACCCACTCTATCCACAAATCCTCAAATCTGTCTTACAGAAATCTTCTCCAGAGGGAGCTATTTATTTAGGGGATATCAACTAAAACTTGATCACTCTTGCCATCTGGCCTCTCACATCTGGCAAGGACATTCCATAGGAAGCATTGATATAGGTCGGATCGCATACATAGTAGCGTTTGCCATTATGGGTAATAAAGTCTCCCTTGGCTGGTCCAGGAATCCGAACGGCTGTTGCTGCATGGCCTGGATACAATAATCCTACAACTTCATATCCGAGGATTTCCTTGACGAGATAGGCAAAGAGAACTGACCGATCTTCGCAATCGCTATACGGATAGTAGAGGGTTTCATCTGCGAATAGGTACTTTTCTCCTCCAAACTGATCTCTGTCAGATTTGTATGCCAAAGCCGTTTGGGAGAATCGTAAAAGAAAATTCACGTTTTCAGCTTCACGGCTTCTTCCATCTCTAGGTTCAATTTGGTTCATGATTTCGCGCAGGGGGGGCACAAGGCTTTTCCTGGCCTCTTCAGACAATGGAGCTCCTAGATAGATCTCAAGATCTACAAACGGATAAGTCTGATAAAACTCGATGACATTTCGGTTGAGTTCGACAGGGATAGTATATCTTTCGCCATAATAGCTGAATGACAGATTTTTTCGAATCGCTTGCCGGCTAAAACTAGGTGCCCGATCAATACGAAAGTCCAACACTCGATTCGCCTCAGGATACTTTTGTTTGAATACTTTGGACCGATTCAATTCCAGAGACTCCCCATCCAGATCGATTGCATATAGTTTGTGTTGCTTTCCATTCATATAGGTCTTGCCATACAATACCTGCTTGCTTGGAAGCATCAAATACAAATTTGAATTGTCATAACTTACCGTAGAAATATATCCTGCTTTGGATAAGAAAAACCAGCAGAACATCACACGAGCATTTTTGTCCCTTGGATAAATCTCCTTGGCCAGGGTATTCAGCAATTGACAGAATCCCCAATCGTTCAGGTTCATCGTTCTGGATTTTCGTACCAGTTGGTAGAGCAGGAGTTCATGATCTGTTTTCTCCAGATTTTCCCATAAATCTGCAATCCTGTCCTCGGTTATTCTCGATCCAAGGCTGAACTCCATCTTGGCATCATAACGGAGGTCCATATAGCTTCCAAAATAATCCGCCTGGACCTGGCGGGTCAATTTTCGGCTCATGTCTTCCCGAATGTCATCTGGTACTGGTGCCAGTTCCTGCCTGGGCATTCTGCTGACAGTGTGATCTTCTCTTTGTTCGGGTTCATTCCTCAAAGGAGGCAAAACTGTAATCTCCTGATCCAAAGGGAACAAGCTACTACTTGGATCAAAAATGGTTGGATTATCAGGATCAGGCATTCCGGGAGCGTCTGGTGATTTTTCCAACGCCATTTGAATCCATAGTCTTCTCATTTGATTAGAAAACCGGAGATCCAGACGATCCTGTTGATCCTGCTTCTTCCTCTCAATCCGTTGTTCCATTTCTTCCAGGGCTTTTTCCCAAGTGGTTTGGGCGTAAGTAAGGGGGCCCCAGATCAGACTGAGTCCGATGACCAAAAGAATCTTTTTCATTACTTTTTTGTTGATAGGAGACGAGCTGAAAATGTAGATTTCTACGATCGGCAGTGCTGTGTGAAATGGATAGTTATCTATACGACACCCAAACTACATAGTTCGGATTATTCAATTCAATTTCATTCCAGAACATAGTATTTCGCAATTCGTCAAGCAAGATTACTGTCGAATGGTAATATCGAGGCGAGCAATTTGCATGCTTTGATTGAATTGTCGTTGTTCTGCGAGCCATCTCTGAAACGCTCTGGTTTCCAACTGCATCGGGACTTCATACTTGGAGGAAGTATCATCTCTATATAAGGATGGCTTGACCAATGGTTCTGAACTAAAGATGACAAAAATGCGGTTGTGATCGACCTCTGAGGCGGCAAACAATTCGTATTCGTCTACAAAGCCTCTCAGGTTCAGACCATCTTTGGCCTGACTAAAAAAGATGTATTCTTCATCAGCCTCTATGGGAACGGCATTTAACTGGCCTTTGGGCATATTGCTATAGGGCAGTAAGCGTTGGGCAGTGCCGGGATCAGACAAATAAATGGTCACATATCCATCTACAGGGCTTTTGAGATACAGATAAAAGGATTCAGAATCCTGAAATTCTGTGGTTTCGCATCTGGCATTTTCACAGTCAAGGGCTTTGACTTGAAGATCTATTTTGGGCTTCTGGAGTTCTTGTACTTGACCTTTCACTTCACATTTGACCCAGAATTTTCCCTGATCGGTAAATCTGCTACAAGATTCATTAATGGTTCTAATCCATTCGCCATTGACATAGGTCTCGGCAATCATATTGAAGATTTGCGAACTCTCCACTTCTTCGCCGGTATTGGTATTCTTGATACTGGTAGAGTTTCCCTGAATCACAACCCTTCCAAAAGCCTTCTCAATGGCTTCAATCATGGCCATCTCTTTACAGACCTGACAGGCTTCTTGTTCTGAGTAGTCAGAATCTGTGAGATTGAGTTGATATTCTCCTGAGGATTTTTTGAGTTTTTGAGCAAACACAGAAACTCCACAGAATAGGAAAAGAATAAACAAAGATAAATACGGGATTTTCATGATAATTGGGTGAGATTAGAAAAGGAAAATTGAGAATGGGATACCAAACTTTCACCGTCCACTCTCAATTTTCCTTGTGATCAAATCAAGTCTTATTTATTTATTTTTAAATAAAGCGTTGATCTCATCGATCAGCTCATCAGCTTCGTCTTCAAGCTCACGCTGTGCCTTAAGTTGCAAGGCTTTTTCAGCAGCAGCAAAGGCTTCTTCAGCACTGTAATACAGCTTGACGAATACTTCGAGGTCTCTCTTTCCAACATTTCTGTATACCTTGAATCCAGGACGAACATATCCCAGGTGTTGGATGATGTAGTTTTTGGAACCAGCAACGAATTTACTGAGAGAGTTTCCTGTCTCACGGTCAATCTGGTCATTGGCGATTTTGGCTTCAATGATCTGATTCACTTCATTGGAGATTTGTCCAGCCAGTTGAAGCTTGGCAGCTTCCATTGCCTGCATTTCAGCAGCAGTCTGGATTTTTCCTACGCCATTTCCATCAGCAAAGATATACTTGGGAGATCCATCATTGTTTTCAGCATACTGCTTCATCCATACAAACTGGAGCTGTTTTTCCATTGGAAGGCTTCCAGGAAAGGTCACAAAATCTTGTTTTTTGATCTTTTTGGCCTCTTTTCTGGCTTCCTTGACAGCGCGGGTTTTGATGGATTTGATTTGATCTTTCTCATCTTTTTCCGCTAGTTTTCTCTCTTTTTTAGGCTTTACCTCATCTTTCTTTCTCAAACTGAGTTGACCTTGGACAGGCGCTGCAAAAGCCAGTGCGAGGAAAAAAGCGAATGCAATTGTGATTGATTTCTTCATGTTCATAGCTC
The DNA here is from genome assembly GCA_039029315.1 of Bacteroidota bacterium. Taxonomy (GTDB): domain Bacteria; phylum Bacteroidota; class Bacteroidia; order J057; family J057; genus JBCCCJ01. The sequence goes on from JBCCGK010000086.1 coordinate 8,553, forward strand.
AATAATGGTTTGAAAGTCTGTTGTAATTTTAGTCGAATATTTATCCTTGTTTAATAATTAATGAGTACTTGTTGGCTTGCCCCATATACTTCTGGCGTCTGCACTCTGTTTTTGAGTCTTCGAGCCATATAGGGGACTTCCTGTTCGAGATACCCTCTCATTTCTTCAAGGGTCAGTTGTCGATCCCGATTTGTATTCGCATCTCCTTGAATTCCTTTCAGGAAATAGTAAGTAAAGAGCGAGTGAGACTGATCTGGATACCAGGAAGCAATCTGGGTTCCGGAGGCCGAAGTGAAGATTTTGGCCTTAGGATCTTTGAGTACATTGTTCCCGGATTTGATTCGAACCAGTGATGCATTTGGCATCAGGGTTCCTCTGTCGGAAGTCCCACTGAAACAGGCATCTATGACCACTGTTAGAGAACGATAGGGCATCTTGCCTAGATTTTCATAAAAAGTGTTGATGGCATATCCATTGAATTTGACCAGGGAAGGATCACAATCAGTCGGCACGAAATAGGCCTCTTCTGTTTGCAAATCGGGCGCTCCATGACCACTATAATAAACGAATATATCAGATTCTCCTGCCTTTATCAGATTGAATAATCTGGCTTTATGGTCCTCCTTGCTTCCAAATACGCCATTGAAATCTGCCTGTGTTGCATTGGGAAGGAAGAGGATGTTGTTTTCATCATAGCCAAATACTTCAATCAGATATTTCTTCATGCTGGCTGCATCCTGCAAGGCAAAATCAACTGGAGGTACATCTGAATTTTCATAGTCTCTATTTCCAATAATGACTGCAATAGCATTCTTGTTTTGCGTATAGGAGCGAGGAAGATTTCGGTCTACGTCCGAGGTCAGCTGAATATCCTGAATATCTCTTGCAGGTTCGGACTTTGCTGTGATCACGACACGGTCTGTAACTTCAAGGTGCTGATTGATTCGAATTGTCATGGTCTTTGATCCATTTCCATCTCCGTATTTTTCCTTTATCTCGGCCAACACTGGAACCTGATCAAGAGAATATCGACGGTTGGTAAAGAATTCGAAATCAATGATTTTACTTTCTCCCGCTTGTAGCGAGCCGATATGAAACTCTTTTTCGCTCGCAGAGAAAACGTTTTCGGGTAGTCTCATCAAGACGTCTACATCCTCAGCTGTGCCTTGACCTGTATTTTGAACAGCCATTCTCAAGGTAATGGGCATTCCCTGTCTCATTTTCCCCCCTAATTCTGAGGCAAATTGATAATCAACAATCTCTAATTGGGGAGGCTGGAAAGCAAGGGTAGGAATTCGGATATGCAAGGGCGCTGCATCAAATCCATTTTGCTCAACGATTTCCAATTTGAAATCTGCCTCACCGCTTTGCAGATATCTTGATCCTTTGATCGGAATTCTGACCTCTTTTTGTGCGCCACTCAAAACTGTTCCAACTTTTTGTTCCAGTCCAAATTCGAGTCCTTGAATTCCTTGCTCCTCGACCAACCGAACTCTAACGTCCTTGGCATCTCCACGCCCCTGGTTCATCAGGACAAAAGAGATATAACTGGTTTCCTCCACATCAATCCGGTTGTTGTCGCCAGGATCTTCAAAAGACAAGTTGAAGCCTTTCAAGTCTGCTGGTGCAAAGGGTCGTTGATGGGGAGTACTGCTATAATCACGAGGTCTTGTAGGTACTTCATTTTGACGAGGCTTCTGCTCGTCTCGCGGATTATGAGATGGCCGCTTGGGACAATTACAGTTCTTGCTATTATAGGCAATCGGTTTGCTGCTTCCTCCCAGAAGGTAGGCCGCTGAATATGATTGAAGCAGAGATTGAAAACCAGAATAAGCTGCCACATGCTGAAAGTTTGGATCTCTCACCAACCATTCAAAATCAACATATCCGTTCCTCAATGCTTTCTCCAGATAATAAACAGATTCTTTATCATTGCCGATCATCCCGTGCAATCCAGCAAGATTATAGTGCAATTGTATATAGGCGTCTTTGTCTCTGATGGAAGTTGAGGCCAGCAGTTTTTTGACAACGGTGGCTGATTCTCTCGTATTGCCAAGTAAATAGTGTGAGAAGGCCAATTGAACGGAGGATGGGCCACTGAGTTGAATCACTTTTCGCAAATCTCTCTCACCAGCAGATCGCTTATTCATCTCAGTCATGAGAACCTTCCCTCTGAAATAATAAGAGTCTGTGACATCAGGACGATATGCGATGGCTTTGGTGAAGTCGTTCAAGGCTTCATGATGTTCCTGAAGAATATATTTGCACAGTCCTCTTTTGTAGTGCATCCGTGCGAGTCGGCTTCTTTTTGAGGCAGGCGTATAATAGATGGCTTGTGTGTAATCCTGAATCGACTTTCGATATTGCCCTTTCTGAAAATAGGCTGCCGCCCGATTGTTGTAATAGGCGCCATTCCTGGAATCGTAGCGGAGAGCTTTAGAGTAGTGGTCAATCAGGTCACTGATTTGCTGTCCTCCTTCATTCAGGCTTTTCCCTAACTCATTCAAAATGGTTTCGGGTTGACCAAGTGCCAGGGTCCATCCAAAGGTCGTGAGACAGATCAGTGTAATGTAGAGCGTTCTACGCATAAGTACTGGGGTTTTATTAACTCAAGTTTAGGAGGCAGACAGAAAGAACGCGCCTTTTGACCGAAAGACAGAATCCAGAATAGGAGGTTGCGTCTTTAAATCAAATTTGTAACAGTTTACGGCTTGTTTGTCGCATTTGAATTCAAGAATGGTTGTTCGTGCACATTAGTTGAACATGCGTGCTGAATCATCCAGCAAAATTGGAAGGGTTTTGGTTAAGACACCCTAATTATCTGTATCAGCAAGAGAAAAATTCAGTATCTTTTCCACAAAATCTTACTACTACATATTTGCTCGAATGAAAAAAAGAACCTTTCTCCCTCTTCAAGTACTCATTTTTCTTTGTGTATTCACTTGCTCAATCGATGGCTTGGCACAAAACAAAACCCAGGTCATCAAAGGCAAAGTTATTGACAATGATACCCACCAACCTCTGGTAGGCGCTGTCGTGTATGTGGACGGAACAGATCCCAGAATTGGAAGTATTGCTGACAATCAAGGAAATTTTCGCCTGATAGATGTCCCGCTTGGCAGGCAAACAATCAAATGTCGATATCCGGGATTTAGCAGTTATGTCTCGGATAATATTGTTTTGACATCAGCCAAGGAACGCTATCTGGAAATTCAGCTAATAGAGGAAATAGGAGAAAGTACTACCGATGAAGTCGTCATATCAGCAACAGAATTCCCGACACAAGCTGTCAATGAGTTGTCGGTCGTCAGTACGCGATCTTTCAATTCTGATGATACTGACCGCATACCAGCAGCAGTCAATGATCCCAGTCGGATGGCCCTGGCCTTTCCAGGGGTACAGCAAGGTGGAGATGATGCAGAGAATGATATCATCATACGCGGAAACTCTTCTTTTGGGGTCTTGTGGAGATTAGAAGATGTTTATATTCCCAATCCCAATCACTTTGCCAAAGAAGGAAGTTCGGGAGGTGGATTGACTGTCTTCAGTGCACAATTGCTGGACAGATCTGACTTCTCTACCGGAGGATTCGCTGCCGAGTATGGAAATGGATTGTCTGGTGCTTTCGACGTAAGATTTCGGGCAGGAAACAAAGATCTTCGAGAAAATCGAATCAAAATTGGCCTTCTTGGTCTGGATTTTTCTACAGAAGGTCCTATCCAAAAAGGCCGTTCTTCCTATCTGGTGAATTACCGATACTCGACCTTGAGTATCCTCAATCAATTTGGATTTAATCTTGTTGGAGAAAGGGTTGACAATGATTTTCAGGATTTGTCATTCAATCTTGCATTCGATGGGAAGGATGGGAAAAATTTCACCACCGTTTGGGGAATGGGTGGCCTTAGTCAGGAACATTATCGCCCTGTGGTGAATCCTGATGAAAGAGATCCTGGTATCACAAACCACTGGGAAGACAGACTACGAGACAGCGACATGGCAGCTGTGGGTCTGACTCATACCAAATTGCTGGATGAAAAGTCATATTTGAAAATATCTGTTGCGGGATTGCTCAGCAACATCACGCGAAATTTCGACACCCTGGATCTGAAGGACATCCGCTCCACCTATAACACAGAACAATATCAGGATCGTCGTCTGGTAGGTTCGCTGACATATTCCAGAAAATTCAACGCTAGAACCCGAATCAAAACAGGGATTCATGCCAGCCATAGTTTTTTCACTTTTTTTAGAAAACATACACCCAGAAGGCTGACAAGCATTAGAGATGAGATCGATCGAATCTCCGTCGATGGGCAAGGAAATACACAGGTTTTTCAGGCATATGCCCAGCTAAGTCATCGTGCGACAGAAAGGCTTACCTTGAATGCCGGTGCTCATGTATTGCTCCTGGCACTGAACAAAACCAGTTCGATTGAACCAAGAATTTCAGCCAAGTATCGAATCAACAAACGTCAAGCCTTGAGTTTTGCTTATGGGCTCCATGGACAACATCTTCCTCTAGGGACTTATTTCTATGTAAAAAATGATACCGCATCAGATGGGAACATCTCGACAAGTATGCCCAACTTTAACATGAAAATGATTAGATCCCATCATCTGGTGCTTGGGTATAATTTCACTTTCGCAAAAAATCTTCGCATCGGGGCAGATGTATATTTTCAGCGTCTGTTTAATGTTCCCGTCAGACTTGACCCAAGCAATACCTCAACCTGGTGGTTCCTGAATAACCAAAGTGGAATTTCCCAATTTGAGCTTAGCAGTGGCGGCAAAGGAACCAACTATGGTATAGACTTGATTCTGGAAAAGTTCTTCTCGAATCAACTCTTTTTTCTCCTGACAGCTTCTCGTTTTGAATCCATGTACGAAATGCCTGACGGCAGGACATTCAATACCAGATTTGCAACGGAATATGTGTCCAGTGTAACGTTGGGAAAAGAATTTACTTTCAAAAAAGGTGGTGTTCTCCAAGCAGGCTTTCGGGTTTTGTATAATGGCGGATTCCGATATACCCCTCCAGATTGGGACCGTTCTGCTGCAGAAGGCAGATTTGTGCCGGATCTGGATAACGCCTGGTCCCTACAGGTTGGACCTTACAATCGAATTGATACACGCATTGCTTACCGAAGAAGCCTGAATCGCACGGCCTTTCGGGTTTCACTTGATATCCAGAATATCACGGACAGACGCAATAATCGGAGTGTGAGTTACAATGCGGTAGAGAACAAGCTCAATTTCAGAAACCATAACAGTGGGTTTATTCCAGTCCTCAGTTTTCAATTCGATTTTTGAAACATCTCGGACTGTTTAGGGTCCAATATTGTCTAGTCATGTACCAATTGACTCAATCTCACACAAAAGAGATTGAGTCAGTTTTCTTAATTCAGGAAATTAGCTGGAACCAACAATCCCAATCTTTAGTTCCATGGAAAATATTTATCTAACCAACCTATTGGATGAGCTCCAAACGCTCGCCGAAAGATTTGAACACACCTTTGGTTCCCTGACAGAAGACCAACTGAACTGGAAACCGAATCCTAAACAATGGAGTATTGCTCAGTGTATTGATCATATGATTCTGGCCAATAAGGCATACTTTCCAACGCTGGTCCAGATCGGTAATGGCACAAAAAAAAGTAAAAAACGCGAAAAACTCCCTGTCATCTCTGATGTTTGGGGTGCATGGCTGGTACGATCCTCTCGCCCAAATAGCAGATTAAACAAGCTTCGTGCACCTGAAACCTATTTGCCATCAGAAGAACGAATCGGGAAGCATATCATTCAGGAATTTTTGGATCATCAGTTGGTTCTTCGGGAACTGTTAGAAAAAACAGATAGGGTTCCCCATGAATCTACGGTCATTACTTCCCCCCGCAATGGTCTGGTAACTTTTAACCTCAAAGATTGTTGCAAAATCATTCTTCATCATGAAATCAGTCATATGAAGCAGGCAAATGAAGTCCTGAAGCATAGTCTTTTCCCGCTTGGAATTCAAGAATTTTGAATAATTGTGTAGTTTGTTGTCAAAATTTTCATGTATATTCATAGTTCACATATGATTTGAAAATAATAGTAAAGAACTACAAACTACTACCTTGTTATGAAAAAGAAGCAGGTTACACTTCTGGAATTAGCCAAGCGTCTTGATTTATCTCCCTCAACCGTTTCCAGGGCTCTGAATGGCAGACACAGAATTAGCGAAGAAACTCGCAACCGTGTCCGAGCTTTGGCTGAGAAACTTGAGTATCAACCAAATCCATCTGCAAAAAGGCTTCGGGAGAGTAAAACTTATGTCTTAGGAGTTCTGGTTCCAGAAATTGCACATGACTTTTTTTCGACTGCCATCAGCGGCATGGAAGATGTAGCCATGCATTCCGGATATAATCTTGTCATTTGCCAATCTCACGAATCTGTAGAACGCGAGAATGCGACTTCTGGCACCCTGCTTTTCAGTCGAGTGGATGGCTTATTGTTTTGTCCATCTCAGGAGACCAAAGATTTCGATCGATATATGTCTTTCTTACGCAAAGACATTCCCGTTGTGTTTTTTGACCGATTTGCTCAAGATTTCCCAGCATCCAGAGTAGTATGTGACGATGTTCAGGGTGCCAAAGATGCCGTTTCCTATCTCATCGAAAAAGGATGTAGGCGCATCGCACATCTGGCTGCCCCAAATTTTCTTTCCAATAGCCAGGACCGCCTCAATGGATATTTAGAAGCACATAAGGCTGCTGGCATTTCTGTTCATGAAGATTTGATCCAACATGTAAAACTTGACCAGGATCAGACCGTCAGCCTGACCAATGCTTTGTTGAATCGCAAAGATCCCCCCGACGCGATTTTCTGCTTCAATGATTACATCGCCTTTGATGTCATGAAGATTGCAAAGGCAAAAGGCCTATCTATCCCTCAAGATTTATCGATCGTTGGATTTAGTGATTCTTTCCCAAGCTCTCTAACGGAACCTGGCCTTACGACTGTACGTCAGCCTGCATTTGAAATGGGGAAGTTAGCAACCAAACTTATGCTTGATCAGCTGAACAAGGATGGAACCGATCAGGCTCCAACCTATCAAACGATCAAACTTGCGACCAAACTCATTATTCGTGGGTCTACTTTGTAGGCACTACTTCTGATTTTGGAGGCGCATTTAATGAATGGATGGATCTGTCCAAATGGACATATCCTCCATCTACATGTACGAATTGTCCCGTTACATGGGAGGATCTATTGGAAGACAGAAAGAGGACCATATCCGCAATTTCAGATCTCTTTGTCATTCTGTTTTGAAAAGGAATATTTTGAAGGATTTCTTGCATTCTTTCCTGTGAATTATTAAAACTCGAAATCCACTTTTCATAGTGTGGAGTTAAGACTTCGGCAGGAATGACAGCATTGACGCGAATATCATATTTCAGCAATTCGACAGCCCATTCGCGAGTTAAACCCAATTGGGCAGATTTGGAAGCCACATAACCAGAAGTTCCGCCCTGACCTGTAAGAGCTGTTTTGGAACTAATGTTGATAATGTTGCCTTTCGACTGTTTCAATGCTGGCAAGGCAAGTTTTGCCATATTAAAATAGTGAACCAGATTAGATTCCAGAGAATGGACAAAATCGGTCACATTGCCTTCCTCCAATCCGACCTTGTCATTGAAGCCTGCATTGTTGATTAGTACATCGATTTTTCCATAGTGTTCCAAGGTGATGTCTACCGCCCTTTGGCATTGGGCCAATTCTGTTAGTTCGGTTTGGATGAAAAGGCAATCATGGCCTTTATTCCTCAAACACTTCTGAAGATATTCACCATTCTTTTGGGCACGACCGACGATAATTGGGATTCCATTTTCAGCAGCAATTCCTTTTACAATTGCTTCTCCAATCCCTCCTTCTCCTCCGGTCACAAGCATTACTTTTCCATTTAATTCTAGATCCATGTTAGCAAAAAATATAGGTAAGCAAAATAGGTGTACGAAATATCTCCCTTCTGTAAATCCCAATTCAGGGATTTACAGGGGAGCTAGTATGAACCAAACTACTAAATTACACATTGAAAAAGGATTAAGTATGTCCCTCTAAATTATTCTACCCACAAAGGGTGCAACATCCTTTTTTTATAAGCCAGTTCTTTAAATGTACAGGCTCTAATTCCCCAAATTATCGGGCAATCATTTGCGCGAAAGGGGGAAAGGATTGCCCCTGAAATCCATTCAAACAGCATTAAAAAACCAATTTCCCCAAGTCAGTTTCTCAACGTAATTTGTCATCAATTTCTGAACAGAATGAATCAATTTTATGTCGCAAATTGAAGCAAAGTTATCCGCTATGGGGCTTCACCTGCCCCCTCCTCCACCCGCGGGAGGCATCTATCAAGCCGTGGTCATTTCAGGTGTTCACTTATATGCTTCCGGGCATGGTCCTTTTTTGTCAGATGGGACCTTCACCAAAGGAATTGTAGGAAAGGATTTGGACCTCGAACAAGCCAAAGAAGCTGCGGTTGCTACAGGTCTATCTATGTTGGCAAGCATGAAGGCGAAGCTTGGAAATTTGGATAGAGTCCATCGCCTCGTAAAAACCTTGGGAATGGTAAACTCTACCCATGAATTCCAGCAACAACCTCAAGTCATAAATGGCTTTAGCGAACTGATGCGGGAACTCTGGGGACCAGAACTAGGCGTTGGGGCCAGAAGTGCTGTTGGCATGATGCTGCCGATCAATTTAGCCGTAGAAATTGAAGCGATTTTTGAACTAACACCTGAATAACCCCCGCTCCCATGCCCAATTCTCCTACCCCCTGGTATGCACTCCGCACTCCTGATGCTGTCGATTCTCCAGCTCTGTTGATTTACCCTGATCGAGTAGATGAAAACATCAGGCAATTGGTGGCAATAGCAGGACATGCGGACAGACTTAGACCGCATGTCAAAACACATAAAATGGCTGAGGTTGCCAAGCTGCATCTCAAATATGGCATTCACAAGTTTAAGTGTTCTACCATATCCGAGGCAGAAATGCTGGCCTCTTCAGGGGCTCAGGATGTTCTGCTGGCCTATCAAGCTGTCGGACCGAAACTGTATCGACTGCTCAAACTTGCAGGGAATTATCCTCATGTAACATTTGGCACATTGGTGGATGATGAAGCGAGCTTGAAACGCATTTCCCACGCTTGTCAGGAAGCCAAAAAGCATCTTCACGTCTGGCTGGATCTGAACAATGGCATGGGCCGCACAGGAATTGATATATCAGAGAGAGCCATCAATTTATATCTCATGGCCGACCAATCACCTGGTATTCAAGTAAATGGGATTCACGTTTACGATGGACATTTTCGCCAATCTGAATTCGCAAATCGCAAATCAAAAGTGGATGATGCTTTTGCGGCTGTCCTTGAATTCAAGGATCAGCTCATTTCACAAGGCGTACAGGTGCCCAATATCATTGTCGGGGGGTCTCCTACCTTTCCCGTTCACGCCATGAGGAATGATGTAGATTTGAGCCCAGGTACTTATGTCTTTTGGGATGTGGGATATGGAGAGATATGCGCAGAGTTGCCTTTTCTGCCTGCAGCGATCCTCCTGACTCGTATCATCAGCAAACCCGGGGGCAACAGATTGTGTCTCGATCTTGGACATAAAGCTGTAGGGGCAGAAAATCCCATCCAAAATCGGGTCAGGTTCCTCAATGCCAAAGTCCTTGCCTATCTTGGCCAAAGCGAAGAACATCTTGTGGTTGAAGTAGCAGATGCCACTGCCCATCAGGTTGGAGATATCTGGTATGGAATTCCCTACCATGTATGTCCGACGGTTGCCCTCTATCAGGAAGGTAATATTGTTGAGGCTGGAGAAGTGACGGATCGCTGGATGGTTGTAGCAAGAGACAGACGAATTTTGGTGTAACCTTCCGAATATCTTACATGGACATTCCCATTATTATTCTGGCCGCGGGAAATTCTTCCAGACTTGGGAGACCGAAACAACTGCTACCTTATCAAGGCAAAAGTCTCCTGCGACATGCGGTAGATACTGCTTTGTTAGCCAAGACAGGAGAAGTCATCGTTGTCGTGGGAAGTAGAGCCAATCAGATCCAAAAAGACATCAATAGACTGTCGGTCAAGATCGTCATGAATCATGGCTGGGAGGCTGGAATGGGAGGGTCTATTTCAACAGGTATGCAACAGGTTCCACAAATGTCGGTTGGCGTGCTTCTGATGTTGTGTGACCAACCTCAATTATCGGCAGACCATCTGATCGATCTTGCCAGGAGTCACAAGGAAAAGCATCACCCCATTGTAGCGTCAAGCTATGGTGGACAGCTTGGCGTTCCAGCCTGTTTTTCTTCAGCGTATTTCTCCCAGCTTTCTCATTTATCGGGTCAAACGGGGGCGAAAAAATTACTCATTCAGCATCAGCCACTGGTACATTCTCTCCCATTCCCAAAGGGGATGTTAGATGTAGATACTGAGGAAGATTATCAGCGACTGATCTCTACTGAATCAGATTCCCAGTCCTGAATTGGTAACCCATAAGTCTTTGGGAGAAAGGATATTCTTTTGCCTCATTCTATTTACTCTTCGAATGGACAATGTCTTCTCAAGAATGATTTGCGGTCCATACAGATTGATTCTCCTTTCCTAATAGGTAGTTGATTCATTCTAATCTAAGTAAGTGGACACATGTATATTTGGCAATCATCTTCCACCCTCTCGTTCTCCCGCCAGTGGGAGACAGCAGCCCACAAGGCCAGGAATCATGGATTTCTCCCTTTGGCGGACTGAGGGAGGAATAGAATAAGCATATGAAAATATGCCCACTTACTGAATTGAAAAATGGCAGGTGAGGTCTTGATCACTATGAGAGCAAAAAAGAGCCTTGTCTGAGAAAAAAATACATCATAAAAATTCTCAGTACAAATTTCAAAACAGTCTCTTATCGGATCAGCCTTTTTGAGAGAAAACACACAAATTTCTTACAACTCCACATAAAAAATCCTCACTTATCATTTTTGGCTAGGTTTTTCGTTAAGAAATATAAGGACATGAATGAATACGGCCGTAAACGAATCCTTGAGTATCACTTGATATCCGCACCTGCGTTTGGTGTCCATGAAAAAATTCATCAGCTTCTGTGTACTAATCTATTGCCTGTCTCATCCATGTTGGGGAGATACCATCGATAGTCTCCAGCTAGCTCTTAAACAATACACACAAAAACAAAATGTCGAAGAACTTGTGAAGGTTCATAGCGAACTCGGACAAGCCTACAAGGATCGCTATGAACACGAACTGGCTCTGGAACATTTTCATCAGGCACTTCAGCTTGTTAAGATCCTTAAATTCCCCAAAAAACAATTTGACATCCTCAATCATATTGGTGTCATTTATTTTTGGAAAGATGAGTATAAGCAGTCGTTGAATTATTTGCTGCAAGCCAGAAAGTTAGGCATATCCATTATTGAGCAAAAAAAGCAGGCACAAAATCTTTCACAAATTGCTCAAGTTTATCTTCACCTCAACAATCACAAACAAGCTCTATTCCATCAGTTTCAAGCCAGGGATCTCAGTGAACTTGCTGGTGATTCTGTGGGAATGGCGCAGGCATACACTTCCCTGGGAGCGATCTACCTACAGACACACAGATATCCTGAAGGAGAAAAATATCTTCTACAAGCATTGAGTATATATCGGAAGCTTGACTATCCATTAAATCTATGGTCAGTCCTAGCCACTCTTTCCTCCGCTGAACTTGAGCAAAAAAAGCTGGATGAAGCATTCTCCTATTGTACAGAAGCGAAATCTCTTGCAGAAAAGAACGATATTCATTACGGGACTGCCTTCTCCACCGGAACACTTGGACTCATTTTTCTTCGAGAAAACCAATTTGATGTTGCAGAGCATCATTTACAGAATTCTCTTCTTTTGTTAAGAGATTTGGGGGTAAAAGCGGAAGCGGCTGAATTTTCTTTTGGATTGGCTGAAGTATATGCACAGCGTGGTTCTTTTCAACAGGCCCTTGATACGCTTCAGGAAATATTGCAAATAGCCCAAAACATTGGATCTCCAAGAATTGCGAAAGAAGCCTATGGAGAAATTTCGCGGATCTACGAGATGATGGGCGATCTCGAACAGGCATATGCCTATCTCCAGCATCATCTCCGGTATCGAGACAGCATCGAAACAGAGGCCATCATTTTTCAGACCATGGGGGCTGAAAGCGAATTTGAAGTTCACCAGCAACAGGTGGAAGCTTCTCAAGCCGAAAAAATCAGACAACAAAATCAAACCCAGGTGTATTCCTGGTTGCTGATGGGTTCCTTGCTGGCCCTGGCAGTCCTGGGAATCGTCTTCATTCGAATGTCCAGGAATGCACAAGAAATCGTTCAGACCCTCTCTACTGACACATCAGCACTTCAAGAACGGCATGAATTGCTTGCTGGCAATCACCGCGGTTTGTCAGAATTGATTGCGCTTACCTCTCAAAGAATTCATCAGCCCTTTGAAACCATACAGGCGTTTATTGCCTTGAAGGCTACCGATCAGGAAGATTGGGAACTTCAGGAAAAGCTAAATACCATCGAATCCTGGTTTGCTGATGTATCAGTATATTCAGCTTTGGGGCAATCTCCTGATCAAAAACAGGAAGTGGATCTCGCAACCACAATTGGACAAGCTATTTCTCAGTTGCCTGCGAGTCTTCATCCACAGGCTACACAAATCAGAGTGCAGGATCTCCCTTCCATTCAAGCTCATCCACATCATATGAGTCTGTTGTTTCGACATTTATTACAAGAAACCATTCCTGCCAAGGGAAATAAGGATACCGAAATTTTTATTCAAAGTCAGGCTGTAGATGGAGCGGTACAGATCGATATCCACAGCAATCAGGCGACTTCTGCAGATGTGATACACGAAATTGGATTCGGTATCTGTCATGCAATTATTGGACATCATGGAGGCAAGTTATGGAAAACCTATGATCCAATGAGTGGGAGTAAGATTTCCTTTACAATTCCTGTATGATTTGCCCTGAGCTATTGCCAGTCTATGTTTAGAACCTACTTTTTCAAACATCTTATCTGCCAGTTGAAGCAAAATTTTTGGCTTTCGTGATTGATCACATATTTTCAATCAGCTTTTTGTGTTATATTTGATCATATGAAAAAGAACTTCTACACAGCAGTCATTCTCTCTTTGCTTGCAAGTCTTTTGCCGGTCCTGTTGTGTGGGTCTAATTTGGATAGTCTAAATCAAAAAGTTGCGATCCTCATCGAGGAAAATCGGATCCCTGAATTGATGGAGACCTATGAAGAACTAGGTCGCTATCATTTTGACAGAAACAAATTTGACGATGCCCTTACCTGGTATCTCAAGGGACTGGAGTTGGCAGAAATCCAAAATCAGCCGCATAAGCAATTCCATTTTCTACATCAGATTGGGTTCATCTATTACTTTCCAAATGATGATTATGAACAATCTCTGACCTATCTGTTACGCGCGGATGAAATGAGCAAAGGGGTGGCTTCTGACATGGACAGAGCAACCAATCTTTCCCGAATTTCGGAAGTTTACAACAATCTAGGGGCATATAATCTGGCACTCGATTACCAATTGGAAGCCCTGGAGATTGCAGAAAATATCAAGGATACAACCATTCTGGCCCTGGGTCATCGAAATATGGGTGCATTGTATTGGGCTCAAAAACAATATACCTCGGCCCTCAACAATTTTAAACGATCTCTCAGGTATTATGAAGACCTTGATCTGGCAGAAATGTCCCGAGAGGATTCGATTCGAGCCAGAAGAAGTGCCTATGATCTGTATACCTGTATTGCCTCTATTGGGGCCTCCTATCTGGAAATTGGGTTTTTGGATACTGCCCTGTATTACATCCAGCGATCAGAGGCTCTGGCTGATTCTCTCAATCATAGTTATGGGTTGGCCTACTCAGAAGCTTTGACCGGAAATATCGCACTTGTGCAGAAAGACTACGACAAAGCACTAGACTATCTCAAGCATGCCGTTTTATTGTTCAATGCGCTGGAATTGCGAAGAGAATGCGTGAGTTTTTCTGTTCAAATTGCTGAAATACATCTTCACAAAGCAAGACCGCACAATGCCATTGCAGTTCTGAATGAAATTGAACCGACAGCCTTGGCATTGCATGCTCCATCCTTGCTCAGAGATATCTATCGCGCAAGGGCTGATGCCTACTCTCAATTGGGCCAAATGGATATGGCCTATCAATATTTGAAACAATTTGTTCATTTTAAAGATTCCCTTTTAAATGAACAGAGGATCTCCCAATTGGCTGAGGTTGAGCATAAATATGATTTGCAAGAGAAAAATGAAACCATTGCAGATCTTCAAAAAGAAAAACAAGCTTCCCGGAGGCAATTGTATTTATTCGGAGGATTAATGGCTCTGATTCTTTTGTTGTTCTTGCTCTATACAGTCTACCAACGAAACCAGAGTTTGAGTAAGATCAACAATATCCTGGCCCTCAAGAATGAGGAAATCAGGCTGCAAAATGAACGTTTGGCCAGTTCCAATGAAGATCTTAGACAATTTGCACATGTCGCCTCTCATGATCTTCGGGAACCGTTAAGGTGCATTGGTAGTTTTGCCACGCTCTTGCAAAGGAGATATTACGATAAGCTCGACAAAGATGCCAATGAATTCATAGACTTTATCACCAAAGGAGTTGAACAAATGGATGCCCTTCTTGCAGACTTGATGGCTTATTCTGTTGTTGGGATTTTCCAGAAGGAATATCACGAAGTCAATATCAATGAAGTCATTGCTGAAATCATCGAGTCCATCAATCGGGAAAAAGTCTCTCAGGGAGCTAGAATTTCTATTCAGAATCTCCCTACCATTACTGCCAACCGAAAACAAATGGTGCAATTATTCCGACATCTGATAGATAATTCTATAAAGTTTCGGAGCAAGGATACCCCAATTATTGAGGTCAAAGCCCAAAAACGGGAGAAAGAATATCTCTTCTCAATCAAAGACAATGGGATTGGAATGGAAGAGGAATATAAGGACAAGATATTTGGCCTATTTCTCCGACTTCATAACAAAAAGTCTCAATACAAGGGAACGGGTATCGGATTGTCCATCTGCAAAAAAATTGTTGAGCAGCACAAAGGGAAAATTTGGATTGACTCCCATCCTGGAGAAGGGACTACGGTCTATTTGACTCTTCCTGAATCTCTGCTCGATCATCCCAGCAGTCGCAGCAGTTCAAGAAAATCAAGATTAGCTTCCTTATTAAGTTGAGCAATGATGCTTCCTCCGCAGGGCGAGGCAATCTATCCTATCTCCTGTGGATTCTTTTGACTGCCATCCTTCCAGTGCTGATTTCTTCTGGTTTGGGGCTTCTTTTCTATCATCATATTGGAGACCTGTCCGGGTGGCCTGATATGCTGTTGTTTTTTTTCGTGGTCTCTCTTACGATGGCATGCGCACTGACACCGACAACTTTTGTGGCTTTGGTCAGCGGGTATTTCTTTGGATGGAAAGGATTGTTAGGCATCTTGTTGAGTTATCCGATTGCTGCTCTTATCGGACGACAAGTTGGGCACTTATTGCTCAAACGGTACTCCAGGGCTCGGTGGTTTCAGCAAGCAAAATACCATACCCTCATCGAGGCACTTCATCACCGTCCTTTTCGCATGTTGGTATTTGCCAGACTTTCTCCGGTTCTTCCTTTTGCAATGAGCAATCTTCTATTGGCACAAGTGCCAATCCCGTTGCCAACCTACCTTGCCGGAACAATGGTCGGTATGTTGCCACGCAGTTTGTTCGCCTTATTTATTGGATCTCAAGCCTCAGAATTCCTTTCTCTTCTTAAGTCTTCTTCCACAGAAAACTCTGTCTACTTATCCATCATTCTTTTCTTAATCTCCAGCATTGGACTTGGCCTAATTGTGAGAAGGGTTTGGAGAAAAGTGATATCCAGTAGTCCTCCTCTCTATTGATGTTGGCAAATCATGTGCGAGTAGGTAACACCAAGCTCACCTTTGGACATGTTCTGAAAAGGGACTTTTAGACGCAGATGATCAAGAATGGAAACATCATCTGATTCATTCTCTTCCTTCAGCACATCGAATCCACTGTTCTGGAAGAGGCTTCGATATTGAGAAACCCTCATTCTGTTTTGAGACTGTAACTTGTTTTCAATCCATCCCCATTGCTGCTCTGTAAATTGCAGAAAGTGATAGGGAGAAATCTTTGTATCAACATAGGAGTAATGATCTGCCATATCGATATAATGACTCATGATCCCTTCGGGTCTCAGTATCCGCTTCAATTCCGGCACAATATCTTCCAATATTCTTTGAGGAATGTGCTCAAATGTGTTGTTCGAAATGATTAGATCAATGCTATTGGTCTCTATCGACATCTGGCGAGCATCCTCGACCATATAGGTCATTCCCCACTGTTCGAGCAATGCGTCCACATTCGACTCAGGAGATGGAGGCTGTTCCAATAGGGCTCGCCCTCTCTCCCAATCCAAGCCAGGCAACAATGTTTCAAGTGATCCATCTTGATAACAGCGATGAAGATGGGTCCAAATTTCCAGGATGAGATCCTTCCGTAAATGCGGATATGGGTCTATAGTTGTCAATGAGTCCAGGCCAGACAACAGCAGTCCCATGGGCACCACAGGATACCAGCCTGTCCCAATCTCCAAGACACTTGTTGGAAGTGTATCTGAATGTTTCAGATGCCAGGCAGACATATGTTTCTCGCAATGAGACAATCGATCCTTGAGGAAGTCTGGTTGTATCATCAGACTTTTCCAGATATTCCTTTGCAACCAGAAGTGAATATCTCTATGTCTTGGTAAGACAGATATTCCTTTTTGGATGAAAGCTTTGAGAATCCAGGCTGACATACAATTGCCCTTTGATGCAGAAACTTCTAGCGCGTCCTTACTTGGTGTTGCTATGACCTTTTTTCCTTCAGGCTTGTAATACTTGGATCACATCCAGATTATCCAGCAGGAGCATGGACTGATAGCCATGTCAAATGCACGCTCAAAACAGTCTCTTTAGTTGAACAAATCCTCTAAATCTACAGCTTCCAATGATTTATAGAAATCTTCTTCTACTGTTATGATGTCATCTGATAATTGTTCTTTGCGCTTCTGCAAGCCCAGAATTTTTTCCTCAATACTATCCTGAGTAATGAATTTATAATAGAAAACAGTCCGATCCTGACCAATTCTGTGAGATCTGTCGATGGCTTGATTCTCTACGGCAGGATTCCACCAGGGATCCAGAATAAATACATAATCTGCAGCGGTGAGATTCAAGCCTACCCCGCCCGCTTTCAGACTAATCAAAAAGACTTTAATTTCCTTGTTGGTCTGAAATTGGTCTACTTGTGCCTGCCTGTCTCGAGTACTTCCATCCAGATAACAAAAAGAGATGCCATCTTCGGTCAGATCGTCCCTCAACAAGTGAAGCATCTTAACGAACTGAGAGAAAATGAGAACTTTGGAGCGCTTTTTTGAAATAATTTGTCGGAGCAATCGACGGACCTCTTTATATTTTCCTGACTGACTTAACTCATAAGATTCGGGTTCAACCATTTTGGGATGAATGGCAATCTGACGGAGCTTTTGCAAACCAGTAAGAATATTCAGCTTATTTTTTTTCCAGGCTCCTTGAGAGATCAATTCCAACAAATAATTCCGATAGGTATTTTTGGTTTCATCATATAAATTCTGCTGTACTTCTGTCATCCCACAATAGTGAAGTTTCTCAATTTTGGGGGGGAGATCTTTTTCCACCTTTTGTTTTCGTCTTCTCAGAATGAATGGGTAAATGATTCTTCGAAGCTTGGCCGACTTCTTCGCATCTTTCTCCTTCTCAATCGGTGTGACATAAAACCGCTTGAAGAACGCCTCATTCCCCAATAAGCCTGGGTTTAAAAAAGACATTTGAGACCATAGGTCCATCACAGTATTTTCAATCGGGGTTCCAGTCAGAGAAAGTCTATACCTGGAGATTAGTTTCCGCACTGCCTTGGCCGTTTTGGACTCAGGGTTCTTGATCATCTGGCTTTCGTCCAGGATCACATAGTGGAAAGGAAATGCTTTGAGGAAACGAATGTCTTGCCTAACAATTCCATAGGTGGTAAGAATCAAATCATGACCATCGAATTTTTCTCCACTTTTGGTGCGGTTTACACCTGCGTGTATATGGATTCGAAGATCGGGTGTGAATTTTTTTGCCTCGTTGCTCCAGTTTTGGAGAAGAGAGGTAGGCATGACAATCAGAGAAGGAGTTGGTCTTTCTGTACTGGTCTCTTTTTCTTTCTGTAAGAGGGTTAAGGTTTGAAGTGTTTTCCCTAGTCCCATATCATCAGCCAGAATCGCTCCCATCCCATTCTCCTTCATAAAGTGAAGCCAGTTCACCCCAGCTTGCTGATAGTTTCTCAGTTTCGCCTTCAATTTCTGCGGTGGATCAACCACAGGAATTTCATCCAAATTCTGAAAAACCTGAAGCAAATCTGTTTTGCCATTCGTCTGAGAAGGAAGGTTCAATAGTGGTGCCTGATATTTCTTGATACTGAAAGAATTCTCATTCCGCACTTCTGAGACTTCCATCAAATGCAGATAATCAGAGAACCAGTTTTCTGGCAAAATTGCAATTGTCCCATCCGGCAATTCATATTCCCTCTTCTGATGGAGGATATGATTTCGGAATTTCAGGAATGGTATTTCGAACGGCCCAATCTGTACGACTGCCTGAATATCAAACCAATCACCTTCTTCCTTGGTAGACATCACAATTTCTGGCCTGTCAAGCAGAAGTGCTCCCGCGGTTCCGTCCTGAATAATATCAATCCCCATTTCACGCAATATGCTGGTATGGTCAGACAACCACTTCAATCCTTTGTCCTTGTCCACATATTCCCAGGGAGTCAGGCTGTTGGGATTGGGCGCCAATGCCTGGAGTTGGGCTACGACTTTTTCCTCTTCATCACAATCCCGAAATATTCGATGAAATATAAATTCCTCCCCATCTTTACTCAGCATGGCTTTCCTGCGTCCGGGAGCATTCAAAGGAATAACAAATCCATCATAGTCTACTTCTCTGATGAAGGAGAAACTTTTTCGATCATGTTCCCTTACTCGCAATTGAAACACTGGCTTGCTCCGAATATCATATATCATGAATCCTTTGGCATACACCTGATATTTTTCTACGATTTGACTGATGAATTTCTCATAGTACAAATCTTCCTTTGCTCTGGGAATTTCGATATTATACTTCTTGAGGAAGGGCTGTATTTTTTTGCCTTCAATCTCCCCATAAAAACAAAATAGCTCATCGTTCAGGAGCAGCCAAGCAGGATCAAGAGAAATCAACTGTGCGCCCTTGAACTGGAAGGCAATTTTTTCTCCTCGGAGTTTGATGGTCGGATAGTATCTGGTAAATGTTTCATTCCGTCTGAAATGAAACAGAATGGAGGCTTTTTCCGACAAGACATTGATCTTTTTGTGGGCAGGGTAAGAGTCTTTACCCATGATGTATATGGTTTCCCCCATCAGATGAGGAAGGATTTTCCCCATTTCGCGATTCACATAATTGATGGCAAGTTTTTTTAACTCCCCTTCAAATTTTGTCATAAAAAACTCGACATCCTTCCGAGGATTTCCACCAAATCTTTTTACAATCTCTCTGGGAATGATGGCGCTAGCCATCTGAATCAATTGTCTATCATTTTTCCTTAAACCAGTTGCAAACTCATCCATATTATCAGGATAAGCTCTTTGGTGAACGAGACTCAATTCATCGTTAGGCAGCGATTGCACATAGTGTGCAGAAAGCAGATAACCAAGGTATTCATGGTGATAGATGGCATACACCACCTTAAATGGAAGTTTCGGATCAACTAATCTCATAGATTAGAGGCAGTAGGTTTGTGTAGTGTGTATATTTGAAACAAATTATAAAAGAAACGAACCAACAAGATACGAATATTCTTATTCACAGCCATAAAATTTTAACAATAATTAAATCAAACAGATATATTTTTTACACATTCTTGAACTTTTTTACTTTTTATTACCATCCTGTCAACACATTATGATCAAATCTTTGTTTTTAGCCTTTCTGGGAGTCATTATCAGCTTTTCTTTGTCAGCCCAGATTACTATCCAACAGGCAGATATGCCTCAAATTGGGGATTCATTGTACAGCAGTTTCCCAGATTCTCTGACTCAGGTGGACCTGGATCAAACAGGTCCCAATAGCAATTGGGATTTTCGTTCTCTCGAAGCCATTGTTCAACAAAGAGACATTTTCGTTGCGCCATCATCGACTCCATTTACCCTGTCTTTTTTCTTTCTGGGATCAAATTTGGTCCGGCTGATTCCCACTCCTGATTCGATTGCCGGGTTTGGCCTGGGAGAAGGGTTTCAGTATTTCAAATCCAGTAGTTCCGGCTTTGAAAATATGGGTTTTGGAGGATTTCTCAATGGAATTCCTGTCCCACTCGCCAATGACCCTACCGATACAGTCTATACCTTTCCGCTCGCATATGGAAATGATACCACGATTACCTCTTCGCTTGTAGAGTTATCTATTCCTGGCCTCGTCTTCATTCGTCAGGAGCAAACTCGGTCTACAGTTGTAGATGGGTGGGGCAGCATACAAACTCCTTATGGAACATTCGATGCCATACGTGTCGTATCTAGCCTGACTGGACAGGACTCCATTTCATTGGATACCATACATGTGGGCCTGGAACGCCCGCTTAGCAGAGAGTATAAATGGCTGGCTCAGGGAGAAGGTCTTCCCATCCTTCAGGTGAACACCTCTGTCCTGGATTCTATTGGAGAAGTACAAACCAGCATCAGTTATCGCGATTCCGTTCGAGCTGTACCCTTGGTTGGAATTGAGAAACCTTTGCCTGCGAAATCTCTTCAGCTTTATCCCAATCCCGCCCAGAACCAGGTTTCGCTTTCTGGAAGTTTGCCAATAGGGCAGCCTGCAGAGCTTCAACTGTTCAGCCTGGATGGACAACTAATCTATTCTACCAATGTTCGCACTGGTCAGTCAATCATCCCTCTTCTTCATGTTCCATCTGGTCAATATATCGTTCGGCTCCTCACAAAAGAGGAGCAGTATAGAGGCAAACTCTTAATTCGAAAATAAGAGCGACTCTCAGGAAAGTGATCAGATCAATATCGGAACACTTTGCCGTCTGCCAACACCTCCTGGCTTTGCTCATCAAATGTAGTTCGCTTGCCGGTTCGCAGGGCAGCGGTGGTCATAATGTTGGCAATGGCATGATTGTAACCAGCCTCCACGGGGGCATTGGGTTGCTTGCGGCTTCTGACACAATCCATCCAATTCCGCATATGATTCGAGGTACTGTTATCGGCTCCGGTATTGGCGGCAGTGGATGTTTTGATTTCCATATCTGTTAGGGAGAATTCTGACAGCCGGTTTGGCTTCATTCCCATCTTGGACGCATGACGTTCTACCAGTCCACCATTAGGGGTAACCTTGTTGGTTTTTAGATTTAATTCTCCTCCGTTCGAGTAATAGATTTCTTTTGTTCCGCCAGCAGAATTGTGAAAGCGAGAGGAATAGAGAACCTGAAATCCTGTGGAAGGATCATCTGATGGACCGTAATCAAAGACAGCCGTCATGGTATCAAAATTGCTTCTGCCATCTTTCCACATATATATCCCTCCATTGGCGCTGACACTACGTGGATGGTTCAGTCCACTGAACCAATGCACTGTATCAATCTGGTGGGACATCCACTGCCCAGGAATTCCGGAGGAATACGGCCAAAACAATCTGTACTCGCAATATTTTCTGGGATCCCAGGGAACCCTCGGACGATTCATCAGGAATCGGTCCCAATCAGTATCCTCCTTCCGAATGCTCTTGACCAAATCTGGCAGCCGCCATCTTCCGGGCTGGTTAACATTCCAGGTCATTTCGACCATGGTGATGTCCCCAAATTTACCTTTTTGGATGTATTCATATGCAGCCCAGTAATTCCTCCCACTCCTTCTTTGTGAGCCGATTTGAACAATTTTGCCTGTTTCCTTTACTGCCTTCAAGCCTGCTCTGGCATCCGCCATGGATTCAGCAAAGGGTTTTTCGACATAGGCATCACACCCAGCCCTGACAGCCTGGACACAATGAAGGGCGTGTTGAAAATCAGCAGTGCTGATGATAACCGCATCCAGGTCTCCCTTTTCGTATAATTCTTGATTGTTTCTTGCTTGAAAAACCTCTGCTCCAGACAGTGATTTCAAGTGGGCTGCTCCTTCTTCTCTTCGTCGATTCCAGATATCCGACACTGCAACAAATTCAAAATTCATCTCCTCTGCATGCTTCATGAAAGCTTTGCTCAAGGACCCTTTGAATCGGTTGGAAAAGCCTACCACGCCTACGCGTACCCGATCGTTTGCGCCCAGGATTCGCCCATAAGTCCGAGCACTCATGGCCAGTCCTGCTGAGGCAAGACCGGTGGTTTTGATAAATTCTCGTCGAGACTGATTCATGATGATACAGGTTAGAAAAACACAAGTGGTTACATTCAAATTGGATTCGCCACTATCTGAATATCAAAATTTGACAGCAAACAACGTCCAACAGATTCCTAGTCCAGAACTCGAATCTTGATGCTTCTGAAAGACACCTTGTCCCCATGATCCTGAAGGAGAATATGTCCTTTTTCTGCTTCGCCAAAGTTTGGCCAGTTCTTGTATTTGCTGTAGGCAACCAGAGCTCTCCACATCTGGGTTCCACGTTCGTATTCCACCATCTTGTTGTTGTTGAGCCAATGCTCCACATGGCCGTCCTTGCTGACGATTCGAGCGCGATTCCAACTTCCAACACCACTAAATCGCTTTCTGTTTGTTCCTTCTGACAAATTGCTTGCAGTGATCAGATCGTATAAGGAAGCAATTGTTCGATTTCCACTGATACCTTTTTTTGCATCTGGATGTTTTTTGTCATCCAGGATTTGGAATTCACATCCTATGGCCGACCCCTGTCCTTCTTTGTTCAAAAAGGGGGATACATAATATTTGATTCCGCTATTGGCCCCTTCTGTGATCATAAAATCCAATTCTAGCTCAAAATTCCCATATAATTCTTTGGTGACGATATCCCCTCCATTTCTGGATTCACCTCCGTCAGAAGCCAGAACGGACAAAACACCATCCTTGATTTCCCATCCCTTTTCGGGAAATCCATCCAGCCGAAATCCTTTCCAGCCATTGGTCGTCTTTCCATCCCACAACAAACTCCAGCCTTCTGATTTCTGCCTGTCTGTCAAGTGATTGGGGACATAATTGATCTCCTGGATATCATCCCCATAGGGCATTCTGGAAGCTTCCAGATCTGTGGTTTTGATGCGGATATTTTTCCATCGAACCTGTTTTCCAAACTTGCTTTCATCTTTTCCAATCCCATGTACCTGTAGCGCAATGAACCCTTCAGATGTATAATCATCAACCAGGTTGGCACAAGGAACGCCATTTACAAATGTGCGAATGCTGGCCCCAATCGCTTCAATCCGATAGGTATTCCATTCACCATTTCTGAACGCATTCTGGCCGTTGGGATTGCGGGACAAATTGTACAACCAACCTCTTCTCCCTTCATCGTAAACTCCCCCACTCCACTTCCTGTCACTCGGATCAATCTCCATCTGATATCCATGAACTCTTCCATTTCGATATTCCTTGATACTATTGCTCCGGAATTGCACACCAGAGTTCAGGGGAGAGTCGACCTTGAGCTCCAACTCAAGAATAAAGTCAGAATACATGTCTTTGGTTGTCAAAAAACTATTGGGCGTATCATAAATCGATGTTCCCACAATCATATCATCAACCACCTCATATTTGGCTTTACCATTGAGTTGCTTCCACCCTTTGAGGTTCTTTCCGTTAAAGAGGTCTACCCAACCAGACTGCCCGAAGCATGACAAACTCATCAATCCGACTAGCAGAAATAGAAAAACTCGTGTCATATCAATTGAATTTAGGAGAATATTTTTTGAAATAAGAGAAATTAATCGAGGATATCCAAGACTCCAATAGGTCAGGATAATGGATTTACTCCTCATTTCAATGAGGACACTACTATCCTTCCGAAAAATACAAAAATGAATCACTGGGAATCAATCAATTGAATAAATATCCCAAACCGTGAGGTGATCTGTGCAATCCTTTCCCGACCCCTTAGTTCAGAATACGGGCAGGTGGTCCATTCAAACAGAAAGGCAAAGAACTCTCGCTCTTTGCCCTCGTAGAACCTACATCTAACCTAAATTTATTATGGGTATGCCTGCGTAGCCAGGCAGTCATGTCAACAGAATACTCCTTGTTGATTGCTCAAGGAAAATGAAAGAGGATGTAATGGATTACCCTAATCCTGGTTTTGGTATAAGTCAGCCTAAGGATTTGCCTTTCTGGCTGCTACAGTTGATTTGGGTGTTGTTTGGTAAGTATAAATAGTTTTTTCACTCAATTCCTTATCAGTCCAACGCAATTCCTGTACCACTCGCCCCAGGTCATCCCTGATCCAGGCTTTATTTTTTTCAGGTCCATCTTCCTTAGATAAGCGACCAGCCTGGTCATAAAAAAACGTTGTAGAACTGATCACTTTTCCTTTAGGATTCAGTTCTTGCTGAGAGATTTTTTGCCTTTTCTCATTGTAAGTATAGGCATAGGAAGTGGTTTGAGGAGATTTGTCTTCAACCTGATAAGTTGTTGTCAATTTGGTAAAAATGCAATTGCCCACTCCATCGTAACGATATACCTTCAATCTACTTAATAGTGGAGATCGCATTTCTTCCCGAACCACTTGTCCTTTTGCGTCATAAGCATATCGCTCGATTGACACTATTGTACTTTTGTTTATACAACTTCGAATTTCTACAACTTTTCTTTTTGCATTGTACCTAAATGACCGTTCCAATGTGGTCTGATTGTTGGTCTCTTTAAGAAGAAGACCATCCTTATATTCCCTCGTCCAACGAATTTCGGTAGTCTTGTCAAGCTTAGGATGGGTAATCCTCTGAACAAAAGGACTGCCCAGGGTATCATACAGCCACACAATTGATACAGACATTTGATCTCTTTCAGCATAATGATCTTCTCTTTGGAGTTGTCCAAGATGATCATAGGCAAAAACAGATTTGGAAGAAAATTTCCAATTGTTCTGTTTTTTCTCTAAAACAGTGGCTGTTACTTCTTGTCCTTGAATATCTTGTAGCTGGACAGGAACCAAACTCAGATCTTGAGCTGGCAGAACACGGAGCAATCCGATAATCAGGAGCACGAACGCTAGTATTCTCATCCCTTGTTTCATGACAAACTACTTCTGCCTCTGAAAAAACAATTACCGTGCCGCAAAATTTTGTCTCGGGAAATATCAATTAGAAAAGGTGCAAGGAAAATAAATTCCTTGCACCTTTTCGTCTATAGATCCAGGAGTGAGTTGGAAAAATCAAGCCTGGAAATATATGCGCTTATCTCTTGGAAATCTTTTGCAAATGATGTCCTTCCTCTGTCATCACCTTCAAGAGATAAACTCCTGCCGGATGATCAGCCAGGTCAAACTCATGCCTTCCTTCGAGGGTTTCAATAGCTGATAGTCTTGCGCCATTCATTTGATATACTTCCATCCGCACCTGCTTGCCAGCAAAATCTGAGAGATTGACAGTGAATCGATCAGAAGTGGGATTCGGAAAGACAGACACAACTCCTGCTTCCAGTTCGTCAAGGGCTGTTGGATAGGTAACTTCAAATGTCCCGCCAGTTTCGGAGCCAAAATCTCCATCCAAAGATTCATAGATTGGATTTCCATCTGGGTCCTTCAACTTGAAATAACCAGGAAATATGGATGTTAGGCCATTGCCTCCCGAATCATACATCCGAAAATCATGACAACCAGGATCTGCTCCAAGGTCGAATGATTCTAGGATCAAGCTTGTGTCCGTGTGGGTGTAGGGCCCACCCGATTCAATGACTGCGCCTGTGGGATCTTTCACTTCCCAGGTGATATGCCCGCCAAAAAAGTCTGGTCGGATTTCCAATTCAAATTCGCCAGATTCGTAGGGGAAGACAATCCAGTTGCCATCCAGGATGTTGTTTCCTGCTACCTGATCAGCTTTACCATTCGGACTGAGCAATTCAATATTGACCACATTCACTCCGTTGTTGAGATTGAACATCTCAGCAGGAATTTCGACTACCTCTGTCTCATCATACTCCAACGTACCTGTCCAGTTGTACAACTGAGGATTTTGGTTGTTGACACTATATAGAATTGTAAGGCTAGTGAGGGTTTCTGCGCCTTCATTTTTGAGATTGATTTCTGGTTTAAAGGCTTTGCTTGGGCATCGAAAATCATTGAGATCTGAAGCAAAATCATTAACAGATACATCATTCATTTTGGCAGGCTTAATCCCTGCATTGAACATGACTTTGGATACAGGGTCCTGAATAAAGAAGACAAATTCTGTGTGCAACAAATTCCATTCTGGATCTGGCTGGAAGGTAAAACTCACTGTATCCTGCATTCCGACACCGAGGTTCAATGGTGTGCCGGAGATACTTGGCAATATGGTCCGTTGTGCAAAATTTACCTCACTCATGCCTTGCCAGCTATCCTGAATGTGTGATTCTGTAACCACAAGATATAATGTTGGCGTTGCTCCTCCGGGAGTAGATGCTACCTGATTTGCGATTGCCTCTACCGTATACTGTCCATTTTCGAAAGCAACTGAAGTAGTCAAATCTATAGGAGTAAGCACATTAATTGCAGAATTATAATGCACAAGATAAGATGGATAGCTACTCACTACTGGGTCTCCCCCTCCATAATTATTCGTCCCATCAAATACTTGGGTTGGAAAAGCAGTAACACTGTACTGGTTTAATCTGGTTACCGCTTCAGGTGTTTGATACACATCATCCCAATGCCATTCAATTACTGCAACATCTTGTCCATTGTGAATCAGATCATCAGCTCCCAGGGCGGCACCAGGACAGAAAGGACACCAAGTTCCCGTAAAAATCTCCAGCAAAACCCGGTCTCTCAGAACATTGCTCTGAGAAAAGAGTTGGCTCATACTGAGAATCAGGGCACAGCAAAGTAAAAGTCTTTTTGCCATAATTAATTTGTTTAGGTATAGTGATATCAATAACCATTAAAGGTAATTCATCTGCCATCAAGAACCAAGAGTACAGATCTTCTCCTTTCAATTTTCGTAACAAATGAGTATGTTGACCAAGATAAAGGACAGATTATGCCTAGCATTTCACATCAGATTCTGCATGCATGTACGTGGCAACTACAGCGATTCGTCGATCTTGAAAGACGGCATATTCCCGTCCTTCGCCCAAGACTGGATTTCCTTGCGGGTGTCCTGAGGTTGCCATGGGGCGTCCGTGGCAAACAGCTCCGAATTGGCCATATGTCAGCAGAATGGCTTGTTCCAGCTACTCCCTCTGATACATGTGTTCTTCTCTATCTTCATGGAGGCGGATATGCCGTCGGTTCTCCTGCTACTCATCGAGGGATGGCAGGACGACTTGCCCAGACCAGTGGATTGAAAACCTTGATCATTGATTATCGTTTGGCCCCTGAGCATCCTTTCCCAGCGGCCCTGGAAGATGCTTCTATCGCCTATCACTGGTTGTTGGCTCAAGGCTATCAGGTGTTGTTGGCAGGAGATTCGGCTGGTGGGGGTCTATGTATGTCTCTGCAGTTGATGCTTCAGCAGATGGAGGTTCCTCTTCCTTTGGCTTGTGTGTGTTTTTCACCCTGGGTGGACCTAAGTTTTGCGAGTGAATCAGCTAAGCGCTATCAGCCCAAAGACCCAATCGTTCGAGCTTCCAAAATCCGGGATTGGGCATTTGCCTATGCTGACCAAACTTCTTTAGACCATCCCTTTGTCTCTCCTATTTTTGGAGAACTCGGCAATCTAGCTCCCCTCCTCATTCATGCAAGCACAGAAGAGGTCTTGACTGACGATGCCAAACGGCTAGCAAAGCGTGTACAGGAACAAGGAGGTGAAGTATCCATCGACATGTTTCATCAGGTCCAACATGTGTGGCAATTGTTCTGGTTCTTTGTGCCCGAAGCGAATGATTCTCTTCGACAAGCCGGGACTTTTTTGCATACACATTGGGCACAAGAAACACCTCAGAAATAGGCTCTTCCCTATGCCTTCGGGTTGTTGACATCAGCCAAGCCCATCCGCAAAGCCTCCCTCACGATCCCGGCAGTGTTACGTACCTTGAGCTTTTCCCGGATATTTTTTCGATGTGAACTTACAGTTTCAAGAGAAATAAACAAGGCATTGGCAATTTCGGGCGCAGTGTGTTCTTCTATGATTAATTGTAGAACTTCTCTCTCGCGCTGGGTGAGATGGACTTCAGGCAAGGGATTACGCATTTGCTCCCGAAGATAACGACTCATTATTTTCATCACCTCAGCTCCATAATAGGTCCCACCCGAAGCCACCATCTTGATGGCCTCTCGGATATCCCGCCCTTCTGCCTCCTTCAGAAGATAGCCGTCTACATCCATATCCAAAAATTTTTGAATGAGTTTGGCCTCATCATAGACCGTGAGCATGATGATTCCTGTGTTTGGCCATTTCTCCTGAATTTGTGGGACAGTTTTCAGGCCTCCTTGCACCGGCATGTTCACGTCCAGCAGGACAATGTCTACAGATTGTGATTCTAATTTTTTCACAGCCTCTAATCCGTTAGAAGCTTCTCCAATGACTTGGATCTGAGGGTCCATCGTTAATGCTCCTCTCAATCCGGTTCGATAAATGGGTTGATCTTCGACTAATAATACCTCTATCATGATTGCCAATTATTAGGGGGTATTGGATAACCATTCGCTTTGGGAGGAAGGCAAGGGAATCGAAATGACATATGAAGTTCCTTGCCCGGAAGAAGTGTCTACTTGATAGACTCCCTTTAATTCTTCTATCCGTGTTTCTATACTAGCCAGACCAACTCCTTCCTTCATGACTCCAATATCTTTGGAAAATCCAATTCCATTGTCTCTGAATACAATTCTCAAATCTTGTGCTTCATAGGATATATTCAAACTAATTCGATCTGCCTCGGCATGCTTGATTACATTACTGACAAGTTCCTGAATGCAACGAAACATACTATGCGCAACACTTGGTGGGATTTCTGCATGTTCCAATCCCGAGGTCTGTAGATCTATCTGATACAAACCGATCGCATTAACGATGGAAAATAACTCTTTGATCGATTCCAAAAATCCAATGTGATGCAAGGTACCTGACAACATGTTTTTGGACAAAAACCGAACCTCTTTAAGGGCTTTCATCAGGGTCGACTTCGCCTCATGAAGAGATACGGATTGTGCACCTAACTTCTCCTCCAGGGAACTAAAGTGAAGGTTTGTGGTTGACAATAGCATTCCAATATTGTCATGCAGTTCTTTCGCAATGATTGAATAGGCCCTTTCCTGCCCAACAATCATGGCTTCAAACATTCCCTGTTCCTGTTCTTGTATCATCCGATTCAGATGTTCTTCCAATGCACGTTTTTTGGCCTTTGTATTTACTCGTGCCACATACCAAACCAAGACAGCAATGAGACAAAAAATTCCGGCAAGGATTCCTAAAATAAGATTCCGATTCAATAATTCCATCTGGATCTTTTGAGACAATAATTTTTCCTTTTCCAGTTCTGCATTGTGCTTTTGGGCTTCGAGTTGGCGAGAAAGAGCAATTCCCTTCTGAAGATTGCTTATGATGGAATCCTGTAATTTCAGCCCTAATCCAAATTGTATGACTGCCTCATTATACTTTTGGCGTTCTGTTAATAGAAATCCATAATTTTTATGAAGGGAGACACCAACATTAGCATCCTTGTTTTGCGCCTGGTACTTCAAGCCTTCTTTATAATATTCTTCTGCTTCTTCCAATCTTTTCAATCTTCCGTGAAGAGATCCCAGATTATTAAACATCACGACCAGATTTTTGTAATCATTTTTTGTTTCCATCAACTCCGCTGTCTTTAGCAAATATGGTTTGGCCAGGCCCAACTCTCCCATTTCAAAATACACCTTACCAATATTCCCATAGGTATGGATAATTCCGTCAACATCGCCTGCCTTTTCATAGTGCGAAAGGGCCTGTTGAAAATAGGTCAGGGAGGTATTCATCTGTCTTTTGATAGAAGATAAAATTCCCAATTGGTTCAGGGTATTGCCTATTGCCCGATGGTTATTCAGCTGATTGCGAATAGACATGGACTCAAGATAACTGAGTCTGGCATTGGCCGTATCTCCCATCTGTCTATACACCGTGCCTTTATATTCATGAAGTGTCCCTAGCGCAACCGCATGTTCTGTCCCTGCCAGGTTTTCAATCCCTAATGATGTGTATTTCAGTGCACTTTCCGACCTTCCGGCCTTGATCGCCAATTCTGTTTGAAATACGATCGTCCTGGCAAGTAAGCCCAAATCTTCTTGCTTAAGGGCATATGCTTGGGTCTGATTCAGGAGACTGGATGCGGAGTCTAATTGTCCCCTCACAACATAGACTCGACTCAACCCCAACAAACTAGCGGCAATCAGGCTTGAATCCTGAAGAGCAGATGATTTTTGTCGGGCACGTTGCGCATATTGGAAGGCAGAATCTTGAGAAGTAATCAGAACTTCTTGGGACAATTGGATCAAAAGAAGAACCTCAGAAGCTGGTGCCTCTGTAGCTTCTAATGCCAGATGCAAGGAGTCAATTTTCTCATTGGATTGAGAAAAACAAAAACAGCATAGGGCCGCCTCCAACAGGAAGACAAGCCCTAATTTACAGGAAAAGAA
This sequence comes from Bacteroidota bacterium, assembly GCA_039029315.1. Lineage (GTDB taxonomy): Bacteria > Bacteroidota > Bacteroidia > J057 > J057 > JBCCCJ01. The sequence goes on from JBCCGK010000086.1 coordinate 39,450, forward strand.
TATATGCATGTTCAATATTAACCCAATAAACTCACTGTTAAGCTAAAATAGACCTGGGAGAAAATAGACTGATGTCCAACAACTTACTTGATTGTGTGGAATCTTTCTCATAGCGGTTTCTCATACAAGGAACCCATACTACGCAAAGACTATCAGTTGTCAGACACTCAAATTTTCTTTGAATATCTTGATAATTTTTGATTGTTGGAGGAAAAAGAAAGCCACCAAGGTGGCGGCCTTCATTGACCCAGAGAATCAGAACAATAAAATGGGTGGTTAGGAAACCATGTCATTGCCTTCTATCTCCTTCAACAGTGGACAGTATCAGCCTTGGTTTGGAGGGGTAGTAACATGTCTCTTTCGGTCCCCTAGATCCGAAGAAATGATGCCTTTGGGATGTTTATTCTAGTGAATTCATCAACTGTTTTTGTCTAATTGATCTAAAAAAATAGAATCGTTTTGCCGTTTTCAGAATCCATCAACTCTTATTGTTTTGTTGATGTTTCAAAGGTCGGAGATATAAGGGATCTCTCCAATCCCATGAATGGAGGATTTCATTCTCCCCCTTTCGGGGGATACGACAAGTTTTGAAAAGGAGATTATTCGGTCTCTTGCTGTGAATTGTCAGACATCCATTCACTTCTAGAGCCTGGAACAGGGAGAGAGATAGAAATTTTCGTTCCTTGTCCGAATGTACTGTTGATCTGGAAAGTACCATTCATGTCCTTGGCACGGGCCACCAGACTTTTGATTCCCATCCCCCCTCCCCTCTGTGATGGATCGAATCCAATTCCATTGTCTTCAAAGGCTAGTATCAACCATTCTTCCTCACAATGGATTGCCAGTGAAATCTCGCTGGCGTGGGCATGCCGAATGACATTGCTGATCAATTCCTGAACGCACCGATAAAGGCTGTGAGAGATGGTTGGGGGGATGTCTACAAGGGCCAATCCATCTGTCTCAAATGTAACCTTATACTGACCCGTCTGACGAACAACCTCTAACAGTTCTTCCAAGGCATCCACCAGGCCCAAATGATGCAGCGTACCAGAAAGCATATCTCTGGACAAACTCCGTACTTCCTTGACTGCTTTGAGCAAGGTAGATTTGGCTTGTTGAAATGACTCCAGTTGGGTATCCAGTTTTTCTTCCAAATTGCTAAAATGCAGATTGGTCGCTGACAGTAGCATACCGATATTGTCATGAAGTTCCTGGGCAATTTGGGAATAGACTTGTTCCTGGCCGCGAATGACAGCACCGAACATGTGTTGTTCCTGTTCCTGAATCAAACGGTCAACCTTATCCTCAAAGGCGCGCCTTTTTTGTCGGTTCCGGATTCTAAAGAAGAACCATCCAAATCCAGTCAATAATACAAAGATTCCTAAGATGATTCCGATTGTAAGGTTACGATTGGCTAGTTCCATTTGGGCAGATTGGGCAAGAGCTTTTTCTTTTTCTAGCTGAAACTGAAGGTTCCTTCTTTGGAGTTGGCGAGCCAAAGAAGCAGTTTTTTGAAGGTTGCGATGAAGGGTGTCCTGAATAAATATATGCGAACGGTAATGTTCGTTGGCTTGTTGGTGAAGGTGTTGTAATTCGTATACCTGACCCAGATTCAGGTGAATTTCCTTGCTTAAGTCAGGTTGGTTGATGCCTTCGAGTTGAGAAATTGCTGTTGAATAATATTGTTCCGCCTTGATGAAATTTCCTCTGGAAGCATACAAAGATCCAAAATTTTGATTCAGTGATGCCAATGAATAGGTATTCCCTATCTGATCAAGCATCTTCGCACTTGATTCATAGATAGAATCTACCTTATCAAACTGTTCCAGATGGAAATAACTATTCGCCAAATTAATCGCAGCATTGGCAATTCCTTCTCTTTCTTCTATTGCTGAATAGACCTCTATGGCCTGCCTATAATGCTTCAAGGCCCTGGAAAAATCTCTTCTTTTGGCGGACAAATTGCCAATATTGACCAGTGTTGCAGCAATTCCTAATGAATCGAATGTACGCTCCCGCATGGAGAGAGATTGACTGAAATAATTTTCTGCACCAAGAGAATCCCCAATAGAAGAGTATATCAGTCCAACACCATTGTATAATTTTCCCAGGATGTTGCTGGGGACATGATTTCGAGCTTCCTCTATCCCAAATTCATAGAGTCTTAATGCCCTCAACTGATCCCCCTTCCTCCGATACATTTTCCCTTGATAAAAATAGGCAGGAGCACTTGCTAGATGTTTGGGAAACACAGAATAAAGATCCCTGTTTACCTCAAAAAAGTAAATCGCAGAATCAAATTCTTCTAGCTGCTCATAAGATCTCAAAATCAATTCCAGGCTCCGTGAAAATGAGGCTGTGTCTCGCCCCTCAAATGATCGTTGCATTCCTTCTTTTGCCAGATATAATGCAGAATCCGGGGCCGGCATCAGATTATTCTCGGCAGAATCGAGTAATAGCTCCAGACCATCCTGGTCAATATTCGAATACTGATCTGTGAGTTCAGTGGTTTTTTGTTGAGAAAAACTACCAAAAGCCATGGTTAAGCCCAACAGTAGGCTTAACCATAGTTTCCAATTTTTTTCTCTTATCATATCATAAGGGTTAGGCAGCAATACTTCTTGATCTGGAAGAATTCGCCGGTTCAGCGTCTATATAGTGAACGGTAAATGTTCCCAGCTGAAATCCTGAATTGTTTTTGGTAGAAACACTTACTGTATCTTCAGTTGGTGGTTGGCTTCCAAGATTGATTTCTGTCTGGTAGAATCCTCCTTTTGATCCAGTATCTTCAACTATCGTAATATACCAATTATCTCCCTCCTGTACTGGACTTCCAAACACATTATAACCAGAATCTAACGGGATAATCACATCTAGTGAATAGTTCTCAAAGGCATCTACAGAAAGGTACAAATGCGGCTTAAAATAAAATGAGTTTTCCATCAAGTTGGCAATTAATTAACTTTTTGGAAAATTAGAAATTACGTATAATATAAAAAATTCAAAATTCCTGTAATTCTAATATGCATATCTGCACCTTCTGTCTGGTTTGGGATAAACAATATGTGATTTCTAACAGAATTTGCAATCTAAGAAAGCCGCCCAAAAGGGAACGGCCTCCGGTGACTCAGAGAATCAATCGGTTACAAAAAAAAACATTTTATTCATAACCAGATGTCTCTGATTCTGACACACATTTTCGCCTAAAAGTCCATAGGGGTTAGCGCAAGGAACTATGTTCCAAATCAGAGCAAAAGTCCATTATCTCTTATAGAAAACCATCCATCAATCTAGCCAAGGTGAATAGGAGAAAAGATAGATTTATATTTCTACACAACCCAACATCTTATTTGTTGTAAAGTGCTTGAGTCAAAGGTCGGAGAATGCAGGAGACTTTTCAATCCCTCTATCAATGGATTTTGAGTATCCCCTTTTCAGGGGAGAGAGAATAAATCAAGTATGATTGTTCACAAAAAAACCAATAAAGCACTGCTAAACAGAAAGCAAACAGTGCCTTATTGGACAAAATAAAGATAGAATAGATGTGTTATTCTTATCATTCAGGGGGCCCGATCAACTCACAGCGGCCGTCTCCTGAATGTTGGATGCAATATAACTTCCTACTTCAGTAGTGGAGCAGTTCCCACCATTGAGGTCTTCTGTGGTTTTGCCTTCTTCAATGGACTGCTCAACTGCAAGCCTGATGGCAGCCCCTTCCTCGCTCATCCCAAATTCGTATTCCAACATCATTGCAGCTGAAAGAATAGTCGCAATGGGATTGGCACGATTCTGTCCGGCCGCTTGAGGGTAAGATCCATGAATGGGTTCATACACAGATGTTTTTTCTCCAATGGAGGCTGAAGGAAGCGTGCCAAGAGATCCAGTGATGACAGATCCTTCATCACTGAGGATATCCCCAAACATATTTCCCGTCAAAATCACATCGAAGTAGCCAGGATTTCTGATCAGTTGCATGGCAGCATTGTCCACAAACATGGTGTCAAACTCAATGTCAGGATGCCCAGCTGCATATTCTGTAACCACTTCCCTCCACAGGCGAGAAGAGGCGAGAACGTTGGCTTTATCCACCAATGTCAATTTCTTTCTCCTTTGATATGCGTACTCAAAAGCCTTTTGGGTAATTCGCAGAATTCCTTCTTTGTCATAAACCATGGTATCAAAGGCTTTGTCTCCTTGTTCACTCCGTCCACGGGGTTCTCCAAAGTAAATTCCACCAATCAGCTCGCGCATGACCACAAAGTCAACACCTTTCACAATATCTGGTCGCAATGGTGAGGCGCTGATCAGATTATCGTAAGCTTTGACAGGTCGGATATTGGCATACAGGCCCAGGGATTGTCTCATTCTGAGGAGGCCCTGCTCAGGTCTTACCTTGGCTTTGGGATCATTGTCAAAACGAGGATCCCCTATAGCTCCAAACAATACTGCATCAGCCCCCAGGCAAACTTTCAGAGTCTCTGATGGAAATGGGTCTCCTGTTTCATCGATGGCGATTGCACCAACCAAGGCATGATCATAGGTAAAACTATGTCCAAATCGAATCCCTATTGCCTCCAATACTTTGATGGCTTCTGCAATGATTTCTGGTCCAATGCCATCACCAGAGAGTACAGCTATATTTTTCTTCATAATCTTATTTGCTATGCGGCTTCGTAAGCATCAATTTTGTCAGAAAGGCTCAACATATAGTCGATATCGTTATAGCCATTCATCAAACAGGATTTTTTGTAAGTGCTGATGTCAAAGGATTCTGTCTCTCCACTACTGTCCAGAGATATGGTCTGTGCTTCAATATCAACAGTCAATGTAGTTTGGGCATCTTGTTCGATGGTCTCAAAGATTCGATTCAAAAACGCTTGAGAAATTTGAACAGGAAGCAGCATATTGTTGAGGGCATTTGCCTTGAAAATATCTGCGAAGAAACTCGACACAACCACCCGAAATCCATAATCTGCAATTGCCCAGGCAGCATGTTCCCGACTCGATCCGCAACCGAAATTTTTTCCGGCAACGAGAATCTCCCCTTTATAGGTTGGATCATTGAGCACAAATCCTTCCTTGGGGGTATTGTCACTATCATATCGCCAATCACGAAATAGATTATCTCCAAATCCCTCTCTTGTTGTTGCCTTGAGAAATCTGGCCGGGATGATCTGATCTGTATCGATGTGTTCTCCCCTTACAGGAACACAGCTTGAGGTAAGGGTATCAAATTTTGACATAAAAATAAGCTCGTTGAATAGGTCACTAGGTTAACAACAATACAATTAAAGGAATTCTCTAGCGTCTGTGATTCGTCCATGAATGGCAGTCGCTGCCGCAGTCAATGGGCTGGCAAGAAAGGTTCTGGCACCAGGCCCTTGTCTTCCTTCAAAGTTACGGTTGGAAGTCGATACACAATATTTTCCTTTTGGAACCTTGTCTTCATTCATTCCCAAACATGCACTACAGCCAGCACCTCTCAGGACAAATCCAGCTTCCGCCAAAATCCTGTCGATGCCCTCTTCCTGTGCCTGTTTTCTTACCTGGGCCGAACCCGGCACTACCATCACCTGTACATTTGGCGCTTTCTTTTTTCCTTTGACAAAATCAGCCACCAATCTTAAATCCTCAATGCGAGAATTGGTACAGCTTCCAATAAATACATAATCTATTTCCTTCCCCAACAGGGGAGTTCCAGCCCTTAGGTCCATATATGTCAAAGAATGCTTCAAGGCTCTTCTTTCGCTTTCATCTGCAGCCATATCCAGCAAAGGTATGTTTTGTGAAAGCTTGATTCCTTGTCCTGGGTTGGTGCCATAGGTGATCATCGGCTCAATATCTGATGCCGAAAAGCTCAGTTCCCTATCAAATTCCGCATCTGCATCTGTCGTTAAGCTCCGCCAGGATTTCAGCGCGGATTCAAACGCTTCTCCTTTCGGCGCAAACTCACGTCCCTTCACATAGTCAAATGTTTTTTCATCAGGCGCTATCATTCCGCCTCTCGCCCCCATCTCAATGCTCATATTGCAGACTGTCATTCGAGACTCCATCGAGAGCGCCTCAATAGCACTTCCAGCATACTCAACAAAGTATCCAGTCCCACCAGAGGTTGAAATCTGAGAAATGATGTATAGAATGATGTCTTTGGAAAAGACTCCCTTTCCTAATTGACCATCAACACTGATTCTCATCTTTTTCGGCTTCTCCTTGAGCACACACTGTGTCGACAGAACCTGCTCAACCTCACTGGTTCCAATTCCAAAGGCTACGGAGCCAAAAGCGCCATGTGTCGAGGTATGACTGTCTCCACAGACGATGGTCATTCCGGGTTGGGTAATTCCCATTTCTGGCCCGATCACATGAACGATTCCCTGAGCAGGATGTCCTAACCCATACAGCTTAATTCCATTTTCCTCACAGTTTTTAATCAATGTATCTACCTGTAATCTGGATAATGGATCCCGAATTGGGAGATGTTGATTTTCAGTCGGAACATTATGATCTGCTGTTGCAATAGTTTGGGCAGGTCGGCGGACAGGAATTCCACGTCTTCTAAGACCAGCAAAAGCTTGTGGACTTGTTACTTCATGGATAAAGTGTCGATCAATATATAGCACATCAGGTCCTCCTTCTGTTTTGGCTACGATGTGCTGATCCCAAATTTTGTCGAATAAAGTTTTTCCCATGTGATCGTCTAGAGTTACAAAATATATGTGGAGAATGTCGCAAGACATTCATCTTAGACTTTGTTCAGTGCATCCAGATATGCTTTTGCGGTGGCGTATACTGTATCTGTATCGGAGCCTGTTCCATAAAAGAATATACCATCCATCGATATCTGGATGTGTACATTGGCCACATCATCACTTCCGCCTGTGATAGCCTGGACCAAATACTCTTCCAACTTCACTGGCAGTTGCATGATGGCATCAATGGCTTTGATGCACGCATCTACTGGACCATTCCCTTCTGATTCATTGTAGTACATTTTGCCATTCTTATTAATCTGAATGAAGGCCTTTGCAGACCCTTCGCTTCCACAGGTAACATCCAGAGATTCTATTTCCAATATTCGCTCACCGACTTTTTTCCCGATCAGTTCCAACAAATCATCATCATTGATTTGTTTGCGCGCATCTGCCATGGTGAGAAATTGTTCATAGATGGCTGCCAATTCCTCTCTATTTAAGCTGATTCCCAAACGATCCAGACGATGATTCAAGGCCGCTTTCCCACTTCGGGCAGTGAGAATTATGGCTGATTCGGGGATTCCGACATCATGTGGATCTATGATTTCATAGTTTTCTCGACTTTTCAGCACGCCATCTTGATGAATTCCCGATGAATGTGCGAAGGCATTTCGTCCAACAATGGCTTTATTGGGTTGCACTGGCATTCTCATCAGTCGTGTGACCATGCGACTCATGGGATAGATCTTTTTTATGTTGATATTGGTTTCCAATCCCAACGTATCATAATGACTCCTCATGATCATAGCTGTTTCTTCCAGAGAAGTATTTCCAGCTCGTTCTCCGATGCCGTTGACAGTTACTTCCATTTGGCGAGCGCCATTGGCTAAACCCGCTATGGTATTCGCTGTAGCCATCCCGAGGTCATTATGGCAATGGACCGAGATCACAGCTTTGTGAACATTGGGCACATTCTCCATCAGATAGCGGATTTTCTCCCCATATTGGTCTGGCAGACAATAGCCAGTTGTATCAGGGATATTCACTACAGTCGCTCCTGCTTTGATCACAGCTTCAACCATTTTTGCCAAATATTCGAGATTTGCCCTTCCAGCGTCCTCGCAATAGAATTCCACATCTTCTACAAACTTTTTGGCGTATCTGGTTGCATCTATTGCTCTTTCCAGGATTTTCTCTGGAGTAGACTTGAGTTTATTATAAATATGAATATCAGAACTCCCTATTCCGGTGTGAATACGCTTTCGCTTAGCGAACTTTAAGGAATCTGCTGCAACTTCAATATCTTTCTGAACTGCCCTTGTCAGTCCACATATCACAGGTTCGGTGACTGCACGGGACACTGCAACTACAGATTTGAAGTCACCTGGACTAGAGATAGGAAATCCAGCCTCGATGATATCAACCCCGAGGAGTTCCAGTTCTTTCGCAATTTCTATTTTTTCAATTGTGTTCAATTGACACCCAGGCACTTGCTCTCCATCTCGGAGGGTGGTATCAAATACAAATACTCTGTTACTCATAACACAAAATTTTGGAGGGAGGGTAAAAAAGAAAATGAGCGAATATGGTGTTGAGAGATTTGATTGATTTATCCAACAAAAATTGAAGATTATTTAATTTCAAGCAAATTTTTACAAAACTTTTCAAAAAAATCTTTCATTTTTTCTCAAATTCTAAAAAAGCCCCGGCAAAATGCGCGGGGCCTATCAGAAAATAAACATACGCCTATGTAAGTTGTAATCTTTTTCATTTTTGAAGGGAAGTTCCTCCCTTACAACTGGCTTAAGACAAAGGTATAGAGTGGATATTAAAAAAACAAGCGAATTTTCGCTAAATTAATTATATTCGCAAAATGCTTATCCCTAATTACCTATGGCTTTAAACAAAAAGCACATTCGTCTGATCTTTGGATTAAAACTCCGGCAACTACGCCAGGAAAAGGGTCTGTCCCTTTCTTCTCTGTCCGCAGTTTCTGGACTTTCAATCTCTTATCTCAACGAAATCGAAAAAGGGAAAAAATACCCAAAAACTGATAAGATTATTGATTTGGCCCAGGCATTGGAGGTAGGATATGACCATCTGGTTTCTGTCAAACTGTCCAAGAAATTGGGGCCGATAGCCGATTTGTTGAATTCGGGGATTCTGGATGCGCTTCCTTTGGAGATGTTTGGGCTAGACACTGGAAGATTGTTAGAGCTTATTTCTACTGCACCAACCAAAATCAATGCCTTTATCAGTTCCATCCTTGCCATAGCTAGAAATCATGAGATCAGAAAGGAAAACTATTATTTTGCTGCGCTCCGGGCGTTTCAGGAAATGCATGACAATTATTTTGAAGAAATTGAGCTAGCAGTAGAACAATTTGTGCAAGAGTTCGATCTGGATATCCATCCGCCTATTACTCCAGAACCGCTCCTTGATATTCTGTTTGATTGCTATCGATATACCCTTGACCGTCATTCTCTCCGGCAGTTTCCCGAATTGGAACGCTTTCGATCAGTCTATCTTCCGGACAAGCATCTTCTTTATATCAACGACTCCCTGTCAGAAGGACAGCAAGCCTTTATTATGGGGAAAGAGATTGCGTTCAATTATTTGAAAATCAAAGACCGACCTTATACTTCTACCCTCTTCAAAGTCAGGTCTTTTGAAGAAGTACTGAATAATTTCCGGGCAACCTATTTTTCAGCAGCCCTCTTGCTCAACCGAAATCTATTAACAAAGGAACTTGCGGGCTTCTTTGCTCAAGCCAACTGGAATCCAAACGCTTTTCTGGCCTTAATGAATGGGTTCTATTCCACCCCTGAGACCTTTCTTTATAGACTCAGCAATATCCTTCCAAAGGAGTTCGGACTAGATCAGGCATATTTTCTGCGAGTCAATGAATCGATCGAAGATGGGAAGCCAGCATATCATTTGGCGAAGGAGTTACATTTATCCCGGCAACACAATCCCCACCGCAACGACCTCAATGAGCATTATTGCAGAAGGTGGAGTTCGATCAAAGCCTTAAAGGAATTGAAACATCGGATTTCTTTGGGAGCGGAGGAACTGTATTATATCATGGCCCAACGATCTCACTACTATGGGACTCCCAATCAGTACCTGTCAATTTCGATCGCTCGCCGGAGTCAACTTGCCCCCAATACATTTGCCAGTATCACAATTGGCATTCAAATTGATGATCAAGCAAAAGACCAAATTCAATTTATTGAAAGTCCTGATATACCAGTGCAAATAGTCAATGAAACATGCGAAAGATGCCCTTTGGAGGATTGTTTGGACAGGGTAGCTCCTCCCAAAATTGTACGTCAAAAGCAAACCCAGCAGGTCATTGAGCAGAAACTGAGGGAATTACGAGTCCCTCGCGTGAAAGAGTTTTGACCATTTGCTATTTGTATCAATTTAGGTATAGTATTTGCATATTCCAGGGAGCAAAACACCCAATCATCGCCTTTTATTTATTTTCATCCAGTCCTGATTTCAGGCGGATTGTTCATTCATTAAAAAAATTGCGATATTCTGAAATAGTTATTACTTTTGTTCCTAGGCTAGTTCTGCAATCTGATTTATACTTATTCTTTTAACAGATTCATATTTTCAAACTAGCGCCCTCTTCAAGTCCTTTCTCGTTTTTTGGTTGACTCAGTATGATACTGATCTTCAGCTTGGCTATGTATTTTTTACATGAAGAAAAAGAACTAGGAATTGGACTATTTTGATCGAATACGAATTTATTGTCATAGCGTGTCTTTTACAAACAAACACTTGATATCCAGAAAAACAGTCGTTCTCAGTATTTTTTTTAACGGAGGATTAGGATGCTTTTTAACTGTCTACATTTTTATTTTTCTTACATTAAAACCCTGCTGACCTGTGGAATAGTGCTTGGGATGCTGCAAGGGGTCCAGGCTCAACCATTTCTAGTGTACGAATGTTCATTTGATGATTACCAGGGGGCTAACCCCCATACCATCTGGTTGGACATTTTTCCTGGTAACTTTAAATATATACTTGATGCCCAAGGTGGAACTGTTCGGGCTTATAGTGATAGCACGCTTCAACTTACAGGACGTGTTATCAATACTGCCCAAGGTAACCGCCAATGGGATTTTGAATTTTGGCTTTACCGTCCTGTTGATTTTCCAACCTGGTCTGCCATGGGCGGCCAGGTTAAAGCTGACATTGTTCCCCAATCAGTCATCAATGCCAATGTTGCTGACTGGGTATTTTGGGAACTCGACAGCACCAGAAGTGTGATGACAGGTGTACCTGGAGGATTTTTTGATGGCGACACACTTCAAATTACCCACAGACCAACTGACCTTACTTATGGTTTTCAGTTGGGAATTGGAGGGAATGCCCGAAACAATACATTTGGGTTAGGGGGCTGGTTTTTTTACTCTGGCTCTTATTCCGGGATTGGGGACTTGAATATTGATATGCAATGTGATACCCCGGTTTGCGATGTAGTAATTGATACGCTGTATACTCAGTGCATCGATGACAGCACCTTTGAGACAGTGGTGAGTTTTTCTGGTTCTGGCATCGCATATGAATTGTCAGATAACCAGGGAAGTATTCCTTTAGCAGGAATTCCACCCGGCACTTATACTTTTGGTTCTTATGCCAACAATGCCTCAGTAAGCATTTATGTCAATGATATTCTGATTCCTGCATGTGGGGATACAACTGGGCCAATCACCACCGATTGCACCCCTCCTCCCCCACCATGTAATGTGAATATTGACACCATATATGCACAATGCCTGACAGATTCTACTTTTTCTGTTATCGTTGAATTTTCTGGCCCTGGATTTTCTTTTGAAATTTCTGATAATCAGGGAACAGCTCCAGTTGGAAGCCTTGGCGCTGGATCGTATTCCTATGGGTCCTATGCCAACAATACAGCTGTGGAGATCTATGTAACAGACGTGGCACTGGTCGCTTGTGCAGATAGCGC
>JBCCGK010000087.1:0-51013 GCA_039029315.1 Bacteroidota bacterium
AAAACCGCCAAAATTCTAAGCCCAACTCCTCTAAGCCGCCCCAGTTCACCGAATTTTGGGGGCCAGCTCGCCTAAGCTGGTAAAAGTGTACGGTAAAGAAATTTGAATTTCCATTTTGGCCAAAGTCAAACTAAGAGACTGTTTAGGAATCTGTGCTGAGAATTTTCATCGTGTATTTTTTTCTCAGGCAAGGCTCTTTTTTGTTCTCATAGTGGTGCTATGAGAACAAAAAAAGCCGCAGAATGAAGAAAAAAGACGCATACAAAAAATAAGTGACAGATTTTCAAACAGTCTCTAAGGGATCTTGAACCAATTGGATTTCATGTGGATGGAATGTAGTTTTATCTACAACTTATTCAACTACTCTTCTACTAATCAGGCAAATGAACTTTTTTCAGCAACAGCAACTACTACTTAGTTTCTTTCTGATTTTTTTGGGTGTACCGGTTCTGGCACAGGATACTGAAGCAACTCGCCTCCTAAAAGAGCAGAATAAATACATTGAGAAAGAAATCATTCAGATCAGTGACAAGGTGTATACTGCAGTAGGCTTTGATGTGTCCAATATCACGATGGTGATCGGGAAGGATAGCCTCCTCATCATTGATACAGGCATGATCCCAAGGCTGGTCAAAGAAGTGTGGGCAGAATTTCGCAAAATCACCAACAAACCGGTCAAGGCAATCATCTTTACACATGGACATGGAGATCATACACGCGGAGCTTCTGTATTCAAGGGAGAAGATGATGTTCAGATCTGGGCCAGAGGAAATTATGGGCACGAAACCCAAGTCGCCGCCCATGCAGGCCTTGTAAATCGGAAGCGCCCCTTTTCACAAGGAGGATTTTTGCTTCCCCCGGAATTGAGAATCAATAATGGGATTGCGATCGCAGTCTATCCGACCCCTGATGGGAAGCCCATGAAGCCCCCCAAAGCTGGTGCAGCTGGTCCGGCAAGGACAAATTTTGATGCGGGTATCGTTCCCACGCATACCTTTGAAGGAAGCAGCAAAAAATTGGAGATCGATGGGGTGAAAGTCGAATTATATGCAGCTCCAGGCGAAACGGATGACCAACTCTATGTATGGCTCCCTGAAGAGAAGGTGTTATGCTCTGGGGATAATTTCTATCGATCCTGGCCCAATTTATATGCCATTCGGGGCACCGCCTATCGGGATGTGCAAGCTTGGGTACAAAGTCTTTCAAGCATGATTGAAAAGGACGCTGATGCAGTGATTCCTGGCCACACTCGTCCTTTTGTCGGAAAGGAAGAAGTGAAATCGGCACTCACGAATTATAGAGATGCCGTACAATTTGTATTCGACAAAACTGTGGAGGGCATCGGAAAAGGACTAGGTCCAGATGATCTGGTCGAATATGTCCAATTACCAGAGCGTTTTGCCAAGCTCGATTATCTTCGTGAATACTATGGTCGGATTGACCATTCTGTTCGCTCCATCCACAATGGATATCTGGGATGGTTTGATGGCAATGCTACCAGTTTGGTTCCTTTGCCACCAAAGGAGGAAGCCCTCCGCATGGCCCAACTCGTTGGAGGGACATCCAAATTGATCAAAAAAGCAGCAAAGGCCCTCAAGCAGAAGGACTATCAATGGACCGCACAGCTATGTGATTATGCCATTCGACTTGCCCCTGCTAATCCTAAACCAAAATTGCTCAAAGCAGCTGCCTTGACAGCCCTGGGCATGAATACCCATACAGCAATCACTCGGAACTACTATCTCACCTCTGCCATGCTGCTAAGAATTTCTGCTCGAGCAGAATGATACTACGCTACGACTATGCAGAAATCTGCTCATGTTTGGCTGCTTTGGATGGCCATGATTTTTCTGATAAGCTGTTCCGCTGAAGCCGAACAGCCATTCCCTCCTCAATTTCGATTATTGACACAGGAGCGTACAGGATTGGATGTTGTGAATCGACTGGAACTTGACACAGAATTCAATGTATTCACCTATTTGAATTTCTTCAATGGTGGAGGACTGGCAGCTGGTGATTTCAATCAGGATGGATGGGTGGACCTTTATTTTACCAGTAATCAAAATGAAAACCAACTCTTCCTGAATCAGGGAAACTTCCAGTTCACCAATGCCACAGAAGAGGCCCGGATGCACGGGCAAGCAGGATGGACGACCGGAACCTGTGTGGTCGACATCAACAATGATGGTCTTCTGGACATCTTTGTTGCCCAATTGGGCAATTTCCCACCTATGGAAGGCAGCAATCAACTGTATGTGTGCCAGGAAATCAAGGATGGAATTCCAGTATACGTAGATATGGCAGAAGCCTATGGTCTGGCGTTTTCTGGTCTTTCACAACAAGCGGCCTTTCTGGATTATGATCTCGATGGAGATTTGGATATGTTTCAATTGAACCATTCTGTCCACCAATCCGGAATCTCGCGCGGAAGATACCGGGTCCCCGAAAAAGATGAACGATCTGGGGACCGCCTACTCCGCAATGATTCTGAGAACGGCCAGATACAGTTTACGGATGTTACCATGGAGTCGGGAATTCTGAGCACAGCTTTGGGATTTGGTTTGGGTGTCGTTGTTGGTGATGTTAATCTTGATGGGTGGCCAGACCTCTACATAACCAATGATTTTCAGGAAAATGATTACCTCTATATCAATCAACAAGACGGGACTTTTCGAGAATCGGTTCAAGCCCAGATGATGCATACCAGTCGGTTTTCAATGGGAGTGGACATGGCTGATATCAACAATGACGGATGGAGTGAGATCTACTCACTGGATATGCTGCCTGAAGATCCTTTCATTTTGAAAACCTCCTTGGGAGAAGATGGCTTTGATGTCTATCAACTCAAACTTAGACATGGATTTCACTATCAATACACCAGAAACAATCTCCAGTTGAACAACGGAAACGGCAGTTTCAGTGAAATCGGACTATTTGCAGGCGTTCATGCCACAGATTGGTCTTGGGCCCCTTTGTTCCTCGATATGAATCACGATGGCGATAAAGATCTGTTTGTGAGCAATGGCATTCCAAGGCGAATGAATGACATCGACTATGTCAACTTCAAGCTGGGAGGAAGTTATGACGAAGGCCCAGGAGGAAATCCCTCAACATCCGAAGCCTCTTTCCGGGAAACTATCGAACGCATGCCCCAGGTCAAATTGTCAAATAAATTTTTTTTGAATCAGGGAGATTTGACCTTTGCAGACATCGAACAGAGCATACTGGATGCCCGGACGAGCTATTCCAATGGAGCTGTATATGCTGATTTGGACAATGACGGAGACTTGGACATTGTGACAAACAATATCGACGATTCCCCTTATCTCTACGAGAATCTGACTGACACAAACAACGACTCTACCAAGGCCTTCCTTCACCTGAGTTTTCATGGCCCCCCGTCCAATGTATTGGGGATTGGGACCAAGGTCATCGTGAAAAAAGCCGAAGAACAATTGGTCTATGAACATTATTTGACCCGAGGCTATCTCTCTAGTGTTGCTCCCGGCTTGCACATTGGTCTTGGAGATATCTCCACGATCGAGCAGATTCTGCTTATTTGGCCAGATCAGACAGCAGAGGTGCTGGACAATCTTGCATTTAACCAACATCATGAAGTGAAGTGGAAATCCGGTTTGCCAGCGGTGGCTGTTGAAGATCAAAATAGCGAAGCTGAACAGATGACAAGTCTTCGAGAGATTACGGAAGATATTGGCATTCAGTATGCACATAAGGAAAATTCATTCATAGAATTCAATCGGGAAAGCCTGATGCCCCACATGGTCTCCTCAGAAGGCCCTGCGCTTGCTGTTGGGGACATCAATGGAGATGGGCGGGAGGATGTCTTCATTGGCTCTGCAAGAGGTGGTACAGCTGGCTTGTTTTTTCAGGAAGGAGATGGCAGCTTTCGGCGGTCAGAACAGGCTCTTTTTGCTGAAGATGCTGAATTTGAGGAAGTAGATGCTGCTTTGATTGATATTGACAATGATGAGGATCTGGATCTTCTGTTAGCGGCAGGCGGCAATGAATTTTTTGGCAACAAAGAGGGCCGACAACAAAGGGTGTATCTCAATGATGGCCAGGGAATGTTCGAACGACAAGACCTGTTTCCAGAGGCGAACATGACAGCTTCCTGCATCTTGCCAGCCGACTTCAATGGAGACGGATTCATGGATGTCTTCATTGGTGCAAGAGCTATTCCTGCTGCTTATGGATTGGCACCAACTTCCTGCTTGTACCAAAATCGCGGAGATGGAAGATTCACATTGGTCACGCCTGCCTTGGCACCGGAACTGGAAGAGATAGGTCTGGTTCAGGATGGAGCCTGGGCAGATATGGATGGAGATGGAGATCAGGATTTGCTTTTGGCCATGGAATGGGATCAGATCATGCTGTTTCGGAATCAGGGAGATCGATTTGAAAAGAGCAGTATCTCTGATCACAAGGGCTGGTGGAAGTTCGTTTTGCCATATGATTACGATCAGGATGGAGATATGGACCTTCTGGCTGGCAATCTGGGCAAAAACACCCGCCTGAAGGCAAGTCTGGAGCAACCCCTTCGCATGTATATCAAAGATTATGACTTCAATGGTCAGGCAGATCAGATTTTGACCTATTATCTGGAGGGGAGGGAATACTTATTCCACACCCATGATGAGCTGCTCAAGCAATTGCCAGCACTCAAAAAGAAATACCTCTATGCTTCGGATATGGCCACGGCAACTGTACAGGAAATCTTTGGTCGCCAGAATTTATCTACAGCCGAAATCCTGGAAGCCAATTACCTGGCTAGTGCTTATTTCGAGCAAACAGCGGAGGGCGCGTTTGTCCTGCATCCCCTCCCTGATCCGCTGCAATTCTCTACGCTGGAGGCTGCTCATTTGGTGGATGTGAATGAGGATGGGAAGAAAGAAGTGCTGCTTGGAGGTAATTTTTATGATTGTAATGTGGAAATGGGGCGATATGATGCTGATTTTGGGCACATTCTATCCATTGGTCAGCAGGGAGAAATGACTGTGTTTTCCCTCCATAATTCCCCAATCCGTGGGCAAATTCGCAAGATAGAATCTGTTCAGACTTCGCAGGGGAGGTATTATTTATGGGCGAGAAATGGGGATCGCATGCTTGTCTTGGGACAAGAAGAATAGCAGAATTAGTACAACAAACTGACATATCCTTTCTGAACCTCCCGAATGAATTGGGACTGATCCCAACAGATATACTCCATGATCCAGAAATAGACACCCGAAGGAAGGCGTTTCCTTTGGTAGGTTCCATCCCATCCTTCATCTGAAGACAGACTTTGGTAGAGCTGACGGCCCCATCTGTCTACGATGCGTAGAGAGTAGTCCTGAATCCCTGGTGTGAGTTTAGGAAGAAAATGATCATTCAGACCATCTCCATTTGGACTAAAGACATTGGGGACAAAATTGAGGCAGCTACAATCCTCTGTGCTGATGGTAAAATGCTCTCTTCTGGAGTAACATTGGCCTTGAACATCTACCCAATAGCTGCCCGCTTCCTTCACTTGATAGACAGGATGACTGCTCAAATCCTGCCACACATGTCCAGCCTCTTGCCTACTTGAACTAAGATTCAGAGATTCTCCCTCACAAATCAGGGTGTCGAAAGGAAGCACGGACTGATAGGGAGCTTCATAGGTGATGGAGATCGTGTCTGAGAATCTACATTGACCCAGGGTGGCGGTAGCAAAATAACTTCCAGGATGCTGGATGAACAAGGTCGAATCAGAGGAGCCATCATTCCAGCGAATCTGATCAACAGAATCCTTGACCATGAGTTGAAGTTGATCTCCTGGGCACAGCGTGCTATCCACGCCTAAATCAAACAATGGGCTTGGAGCTGAAGAAATAGATACAGTATCCAGGCGATAACATTCGTCGATCTCTGTTCGGAGGATATATGTTCCGGCTTGGGAAATGGTACGAACTAGATCCCAGCTTTCATTTTCCCATTCATATTCAGCAGCTCGAATCTCTTTGGCTTCGAGCGTCATGGATGTTCCCGGACAAAGGGAGGTATCCGGTGTGAGAAGAATTTGTTCAGGAAATTTGGGCCCACAAGGTTCTACAATGACTTCATCGATATAAAAATAAGTGGTTTCTGTCCCAAACTCGATGGTGCGCGGTGCCAGGGTGATCTCATCATCCCCCAAAAAGCAACCAATGACCAAATGCTGTTCACCTCCTTGTGCCACATATTGCCCGGATATCCTGTGCCATCCATTTGTGGTATAGATGATTTGTCCATCTGGATTAGAGACATGAGCGGTATAAGGAAGCACATCTAGAGCGGGAATGCTGTCAGGAGAGAAAAAGAGTCCAATATCGTCCGACACATAGCGAGCACTGTCCCCCACGCTGACTTTGAAACTCACGAAGTAGCTCTCGCCTTTTTTCAGACTGTCTGTCAATCCTACTGCAAGGTATTCACGATAGTTCCCTTCTCCATCTACAATAATTGGATCAATCCATGTGCGAATGCCTGCATATCCCTTCCCTGCTGCTGGATATTCAGTACCCCAATTATTGGCCGGAATGCTGGTGAAACCATTTGGAGAACATTCATGTGCAAAGTCTGTCGTTTTGGTATTGGGAGAATACCAGGGAACTGCAGCGCCAATCTCGCCACGGATGGCGGGACATAAGATGAACGAATCAAATTGTGGATTTGGGACCAGATTTTGGCTCCAAAGAGGGCTTACAAAAAAAACCTGCCAGGCAAGAATGCCTGACAGTAGAATGTGTATGTGATGGAATCGATTCATCCATCGTGCAGTGTCGTGGATAGCCAATTAATATCCTTCATTCTGTTGAATATTCGGATTCGCATCGATCTCTTGTTGTGGAATGGCATATTTCACATGATGATTCTGTGCATTTTTCCCTCTGGCCTGGGCACGTGAAATCATGACGCCATGACGAATCTGATCCTGACGACTTTTGCCCTCATAGGCGAATTCCCATGCTCTTTCCTGAAGGATCGCATCACGAAGAGCTTCCTTGCTCCCATAATCTCCCAGGTTAAACTGGGGTACGCCTGCCCGATCTCGGACCAGGTTGATCAGATCAATGGCTTCCTGAGAAGGGCCATTCATTTCATTGAGGGCCTCAGCTCTTGATAGCAAAATATCAGCATAGCGCACTTCTGGGAAGTCACTGTCCGTAGATGTGTTTAGTGCTTCAGGGTCCCACTGATATTTGATTGGAATAGATTGATCATTGCCATAGCCCCAAACAGTATCACCAGAAGAACTGCTGATGTAATACTGGACAACCATTTCTTTTCGGGTATCATCTGGATGATAAGAGTCCACAAAGGAGTCAAAGAAATAAGTCCTTGCAGCCCATACTCCCTGATTGGATTCTCTTGGATAATCAGTCGGGAAAGTCAAGGCATTGATTCGGTTGGATCCACCACCTGATTCTCGGAAGTGAGGATGAACATACACCATTTCTTCATTTCCTTCATTATCAATGGCAAAGGCTTCAAGATAATCGGGGAACAAGCCATAAACACCAAGGTCCATGACGGTTTTTGCCATAGAGGCTGCATTGGTCCAGTCTTTCTGATTGAGATAGAATTTGCACAGCAAACCAGCAGCGGCTCCTTTGGTGGCACGGCCATATTGCTCTGCTTCGACAGGCAAGGCATTCATCGCATCCGTCATATCCGTGATGATCTGACCAACATATTCCGCTTCGGAGGCCTTGGGTTTTTTCAATTCCTCATTCTCAGAAGAGATGAACAAAGGACCAGGACCGAAGAAATCATAAATCCGCATCATGGCCTTTGCCCGGATGAACTTGCATTGAGCAGTTATGGAGGCAATGAGGTCTGGAGAAAATAATTCTGGATCCAGATTGTCAAGCAGGAGATTCACATCTCGAATTGCCCGATGTTGGCGGGTCCAGATTCCGTTGAGGTCATTATGATTTGAATCCCAGGTATAATCGGTCAAAGGAGTCAAACGTGTTTCAATACTTCCACCTCGATTCCAGGTTCTTCCGGCTGGCATTTCAGAGGCGTTGATGGCAATGAAAGCAGGAATTCCATGCACTTGAACATTCGAATAGGCATTGAACAGAAGGGAATTGATGCCTTCTTCTGTTTTTAGAAAGTTGCCAGGGGCAAGTTCTGAGAAGACGGTCTCTTCCAGCACGCTTTCACATTGGACAGCAAAAACCGCCAGGAAGATAACCATGAATATTTTGATATTATATTGTTTCATTTCGATTGTTTTGAAAATTGAAATGTATGAGTCAGTGATTTAAATTAAATTGAAAAATTTTGCCCTAAAATCCAAGATTGACACCAAAGATCAATGTCCTGGTTAATGGATAGGAATTTTGGTCAGCACGAAGATTTCCGGTACCACGAAGGCTGGCTTCGGGGTCCCATCCAATATAATCATCTATCGTAAGCAGGTTTTGGCCCGTGACATAGATTCTTGCATTATTGAACACCTTGGAATTCTGCGTGGCAAAGTCATAACTCAGCGTAATCGTTCGCAGGCGAATGAAAGAAGCATCTTCTATGGTCAGGCTGTTCACTTTTCCACCGCCGTAAGCAGAAGGCTTTACTCCTGAAGGGAAGGTAGCATTCGGATTGTCAGGTGTCCATCGGTCCAGGAATTGCTTGCGGAATTTGTTCCGTCGGAAGTTGGCTGGATACATGCTCTCAATTGCCTGAACGTTGACCGTCTCAATCCCTTGTACTGCCTGGATGAAGAAATCAAGCGTAAATCCTTTGAAGGAGATATTGTTACCAAGTCCAAGTGTGAAATCCGGGAAGGGTTTTCCCAAAATAACCTGATCATCTGGGGTAATGGCTCCATCATTGTTCTGATCCTTAAAGATCGGATAGCCAGGTTGTGAACTGGGTTGTGCCGAGCCATCCACTTCTTCCTGGGTCTGGAAGATTCCGGTGATCTCATAGCCAAAATAAGAAAAGATGGGGGATCCTGGTTGGATTACAACACTGTTGCCCACATTGGCGAGTCCACCTGTACGAATATCATCCAGGCCGCCAAGGTCAGTTGCCTGATTGCTGATTGCAGAAATATTGAAAGAGGTCGTCCACAGGAAGTCCCCAGAATTGATATTGGTGGTGTTCATCAAGAATTCAATCCCTCGGTTCTCCATCGCTCCTGCATTGGTCAGAATCGATCCAAAACCAGAAGAAGCTGGAAGTGGTAGGCTGAGCAGAAGATCTGTCGTCTGCTTGAGGAATAGATCAAGGGTACCATTGATTCGTCCCCCAAGGAATCCATAATCAAAACCAATATTGGTTTGGGTAGTGGTTTCCCATCTTAAGTCAGGATTGGCAATCCGGGAAGGTTGTGTGCCAGAGAAGATACTGTTGTTCAGAATCGCATCTCCACCAGTTGTGAAGGTAGACAAAGAAGCAAAGTTCCCAATCTCCTGGTTTCCTGTTTGGCCCCAACTGGCGCGGAGCTTCAAATCCACATCTTCAGGTAGGAAATTCTCTTCATCGAGTTTCCAGGCAAACGCGAAGGAGGGAAAGACGCCATATTTGTTGTTCGCACCAAATCTGGAAGAACCATCTGCACGAACCGAAGCCGTAATCAGGAATTTGTTTGCCAAAGTAAAGTTGACTCGTCCTAGATAAGAAAGCAGGGTGTTGCCTTGACGGTTACTACTGACATCATCAGCCCCTGTATCTCCCAGACCAAGATTGTCTGTTCCAGTGGCATCGGAAGGAAATCCCTGAATCGTGGCATCGAAGGTCCGGTTTTGGAAATCCTGATAGGTAATCCCCCCCAAGACGACCATCGAATTGCTTTCATTAAAATCCCTGGAATAATTCATGGTATACTCAGCCAGATAGTTGGTTCTTTCGAGGGTACGAATGTTGGCAATTCCACCAGAAGAAGATCCCCGGAAGGTAGAGCGCGTATTGTACAGGTCCCTTCGCACAAACTGACGATCAGATCCTAGGTTCAATTTGGCACTTAATCCATCAATGATTTCATAATCGAGTGTTACATTCCCGAAGGTTCTATTGGTCTGACCCTTTGCATCAATCCCGTCCACCAAACTCACTGGATTATTCACAGTCAGCTCAGTAGAATGATTGAAGCCACCATTGCCATTCGCATCAAAAATAGGCTCAGTAGGATCATACAAAATGGCAGAATAAATGGGCCCGGAACCCTCATTGGTCGCACTGTTATCCAAAGCGAAGTCATCAAAATTGACCGATGTATTCATGTTGACATTGATCTTGAACTTACCAACCTCATGTGCAAGATTCAGACGACCTCCAAAACGTCTTACGCCCGTTTCTCTCAGAATACCTTCCTGGTCAAAATAGTTGAAAGAAGCGTAGTAAGAAGTAGCCGCATTCCCGCCAGATACGGATAGATTGTGATTCTGCATGGGGGCAGCCTGGAAGATCTCATCTTGCCAATCAACCCCTGCCCCAATTCTGCTGATGTCTGCCCCACTGAAAAGTGGATCGACGCCAATTTCCTGCCGGGCAATATCATTCATGATCTCGATATACTCATCTGTAGAGAGAATATCTAGTCGCTCCGGCTCCAGTTGATGTCCGTAGTAAGCATCATAGTTTACGCTTGTTCGGCCAACAGTCCCTTTCTTGGTGGTAATCATGACTACCCCGTTCGCTCCTCTGGCTCCATAGATGGCGGTAGCTGAAGCATCTTTCAGGATTTCAATCGACTCAATATCCGCCGGGTTGAGGGAATTAAGTGGGTTTCGGGATCGTATGGTATTCCCTACGCCTGCGCCGCCCCCGCCTGCGATGAGGTTACTGTTATCGACTGGTAGTCCATCGATGACATAGAGTGGCTCATTTCCAGCAGTAATGGAGTTAGCCCCTCTTACTCGAATGGAAAGCCCTCCACCCGGTTCAGAACTGGTCTGTGTTACCTGGACTCCTGCTGCACGTCCGATGATCAATTGGTCTACAGAGATATTGGCGCCTTGATTGAAATCATCTTCCTTCATAGAAGAAATAGATCCTGTCAAGTCGCTCTTTTTTACCGTTCCATATCCAACCACAACCACCTCATCAAGGGAGGTGACTTCTTCCACCATCGAAACATTGACGGTAGATCGATTGTTAATGGCAAGCCTTTGGGTTTGATAGCCGACATAGGAAACTACCAGGGTAGTAGCCCCATTTGGTAATTCCAGTTCATATTTCCCGGAGGCGTCTGAGAGGGTACCCACAGTGGAACCTTGAACAGTAATTGTTGCTCCCTGCAAGGCCTCTCCATCTGCACTGGAGACTGTTCCAGAGATGTTTTGGGCAAAAATGTTGGGAATTAATAAAAGACAGAGTATCCAAAAGAACCCTACCCTTAACCCATTCGCGTAAGTAGTAATCATAATAGAAAGTTGAGATATTCTAGTAAATACTTGACTAGCAAATAGTATTAATAATATATTTCATACTGGTGAAAAATCCTTCTCCAATCATCTGCAATCGATTGCAGTTAAGAGACTTGTCTGAGAAAAAAATACACCATGAAAATTCTAAGCACAGATTCCCAAACAGTCTTTCAGACAGTTTGGGCCTTTTTCTGATATGAATTTTGGGTAAATGGGGAATGGGCTTGATCGTAAGAGATTCAAGGATTCATTTGCTTACCACTACGGCTCCGACATAGTGTTTCCCTAAGGAAAACGACTTCATCCGCCATTGACCAACATCTGAGGGGTGATAATGAGTAGCAAGCAATTCAGCAGATCCTTCAGAATCCAGCGACACCTCAAATTGGTCCAGGGCCAGGGATAGACCATCTCCCTTGGCTTTGATAAAAGCTTCCTTGCGTGTCCAGCAGCGAAAAAAACCTCTCACTCGCTCACTTTCCGGAAGCTTGAATAGGGCTTCGATTTCTTTCGCAGCAAAAAAATGCCTGACAATTAACTCCAGGTCAATCTTTCGATCTGTTTTTTCAAGATCTACGCCTATCATCCCAGTCGATCTGATACCACAAATGGCTTTCCCTCCACTATGAGAAAGATTAAATGCAAGTGTCTCATGGCCAGGTATATACGGTTTTCCATACCCGCTGTAGCCAAATGTGAGGTTTGAAGGAGACACATCCAAATACTCCCCCAATAGCTGACGAAGGAATGCCCGCGCTGCGATGAAATGTTTTCTGTCTTTGGAGAATTGAAAGCGATTGGCTCGCTCCCTCTCATCTATCGACAGGTATTGACTTGCCTTCACTTCCTCCGACGAAGAAATGTCCAGATCTGCCTGCCACAACTCAATGTCAGGATCGGGGATGAAGAGTCGCTTATGCATCTATCCGATCTATGCAGGAGGCCAATTCTGCCGCAAGCGTTTTGACATGGGGTTGCATCATAATAGAGGTATGATTGCCAGGAACAATATGAATTTCGAGCCCTTTCTTCGCATACTTATGCCAGTTGAGCCGCAAATCCTGATAGAATCTCATATAGCTTTTTTGGGCGAGAAAAAGAGTGATTTTTCCATCCAAAGGTGTCAATTCGTACTTCCTGGCAACATGATGATTGACGATGAACGTCTTGTTGTTGGTCCTGAGACCTGTAGCAGGATCTCGCTCTGTATCCTGGGAGGGGGTCAATCGATCCTGCAAGCGTTCTTTCAGTTTTTGCCACAGATAGCGTAATTTTTGACGATAACCCACCATCAACAAATGCCCAATGTGGAGGTCCAGACGTTCCAGCCAGCGGTATTTCCAAGCCAATCTTTTGGCCAAAATTGAATCATGATTGGGATCAGCGAGGGTATCAAACATGGCCAAAATGGGAACCTCATGTCCTTGAGCCAGGAGTTGTTTGCTCATTTCAAATGCCAAATATCCGCCAAAGGAGATGCCGCCAAGCAAATAGGGGCCTTGTGGCTGCACCTTTTGAATCTGACTGATATAGTAAGCAGCCAGATCTTTCATATTGGTCAGAGGCTTGGTTTTTCCATCCATTCCCATTGCCTGCAAGCCATAAAAGGGTTGGTCTTCTCCCAGCTCTTTTGACAGTTCCCGATAGGTGAAAATATTTCCCCCCACTCCATGTATAGCGAAAAATGGAGGTTTGCTTCCTTTGGGTTGGACAGCAATCAGGGAAGACCAATCTTGATCTGTCGATTTTTTCCCTTCAATAAGATTAGCAAGTCGCTGGATGGTGGAATGTTTAAGTAGGCTGACAGGAGGCAGGGATTTGCCCAGATGGGTATCAATTCTGGCAAATAACTCCACAGCCATCAGGGAAGTACCTCCCAGACCGAAGAAGTCATCGTTTACCCCAATACTTTCTTGTCCAAATAGTGTTTGCCAAATTTCCAGAAGTTGTGATTCCAATATGGTGTTGGCGGGCATGAACACTTGTTGGGAATGGGCAGGGGACTTTGGGCGAGAAGTATGTCCATTTGGGTTGGGAGTTGGCTGGGACAATTCCAGGGGCGGCACAAGTAGCATTTCCTTTTGGATGCTCGCAATAGAGGGAATCCGCTTGGCATTGAGGCTGCCAAGCGCACGTTCCAGAAGTTCCCCCAATTTGTGAATGACGCTGGGAGAAATCTGGCTGCTATCATAATGAAATTGGCACTCAAGTCCTCTCGTTTGCCGCACCTTGACATTCAGCGGGTGAATGGAGGTCGTACCACCCTTGAGGTTTTCGACGAGCAATCCACCGCTTTCCAGCGTTTCCCAGGGCCATCCCTGAAACACCAAAAGGCTATCAAACATAGGGACATGCCCTGGCCATTGGGCCCAGGAAAGGATTTGATTGACATCTATGTGTTCATAGCGATTCAACTCGATTTGATTGTTCTGTATCCCCTGGAGCCATTCCCTGAACGAGATGGTCTGGTCGATTCGGATGCGTATCGGAATGAAGTTCATAAACTGATCCGCCATCAGCTCAAGGCCAGGAAAGTCGCCAGATCGTCCTGAGATCGTCATGCCGAACAATACATCCTCTCGTCGGAAGAATACCCCCAGGACAAGTGCCCAGATCCCCTTGATAAGGATGTTGCGAGAAACACCAAGTTGTTTGGCTAGTTCGACAGTGTGATGGCTGATCTCTTCTGAGAGATACAACATGATATCTTCAAAGCCCTGCCCGGTTTGTTGCTGGGGGGGAAGGGGCAGGTTCTGAAAGAGGGTAGGGTTCTGGAAATCGGCCAGTTGACTTTCCCAAAATATTCTGGCCTGCTGATGATCTTGTTGTTTTTTCCACTGCACGTAAGCCTGATAGGAAGGCGGAGTGGGCAAATGAGTGGGGGTTTGATGGATTAAGCCATCATAATAGGCAAACACGTCCTGAAGAATGATCAAGGCTCCCCAGCCATCTAGCAGGATATGATGGCAGGTCCAGACAAGCCGATGTTCTCTCTCGGATTTTCGAATGAGGCTAAAGCGCGAAATGGGGGCTTTGCTTAAAGGCAGCTCAGTCTGACGATCTGAATCCAGAAACTCATCGAATTGTTGACTAAATTCTTCTTCAGATAGGGAACGCCAGTCATACATCTGCCAGGGAAGATCTGCATGTGGATGGACTATCTGCACAGATTTGCTGATGTTCTCCCAATGAATCGACGTGCGCATCACTGCATGATGCTGGATGCCTTGTTTCCAGGAGTCGATCAACAATGCTTCATTCAGTGGCCCAAGAAGGGTCAGTTGCATATGCAGAAATCCTCTGTCTTCCTCGGATTGCAGGGTGTGGAGGAGAAGCGCATTTTGCAGAAAGGTAAGCGGAATGATGGATTCTATTTTGGGTTGAGGCATGTGGATGATCGCAAAGTGATACGGGAAGCTATCCGATGGTTCCAAGCAGGGTGTCAAGGTCTTCCTGACTCAATCCAGATTCTTCAAAGCCTGATGGAAGCTGGTTTGCTTCAAGAGATGGTTGTTGAGGGTGGGCGGAAGGGTGGGAATGAATGAACTCTGCTAGGGCGGCAATTGTTTGGTGTTCAAATAATTGATTAGGTGAAAACGACAATCCTGCCTTTCGCGCCTGTGCGATAATCTGGATGCTGAGAATCGAATCTCCCCCAATTTCAAAAAAATTGTCGTGCACACTGATCAGATCCACCCCCAGAACTGTCGCCCAAATATCAGCCAATGTCTGTTCCGTTGGATTTCTGGGGGCCGCAAATGCCAGATCTTCAGATTTGTGTGCCTGTAGACTCAGAAGTTGTTGGCGATCCAGTTTGCCATTGGGTAAGAGAGGGAGCGCATCAGCCTGTAGCAGGGTAGCTGGCACCATATAGTCTGGCAATTCCTGTTGTAGGGCACGTTTGAGTGAATTTAGATCCAGAGAGTCATCTCCTACCACGCAAGCGACAATGGAAGCATGGGTTGCTTTTGTTGGTAAAAGAGCGTGTAATTTGTAGGCTAACAACTGTAAGTGTGATTGGCTCAGACGCTCAATTCTGCTTTGAAATGATTGCATATTACTTGGTCGCTTTGATGATTACAATAGAGTCTGCCCACCAGGTATCCTTGACATTGTCAGGAACCTGAACAGGCACAAGATGTGCAGAGAATGAAGAAAAGTGTTGGAAGAGAAGGCGTTGGTGGGCCCTGCTGAGCGAATCTATTTCATTGGAAAAATAGGTGAAAACCCCTCCTGCTTTGAGGTGCTGTGCTGCGATCTCAAAGAAATGTTCGGCAAAGGTTACACTCTCATGCACATAGGAGAGATATTCTTCTTCATTGAGCGGATAGGTATGAAAAAAAATCCCGTCGAATTGTCCAAGATCTTCCATACTGTCTTGCCACAATCCATGAACAAGGTGGATGGAATCAACCTCTTCGAATAGCAGCTGTTTCCATTCATGAAAGCGCTCCACCACAGAATCATTGCACTCTATGATGGTATGTGAGCGAACCCCCAATTCCTGAATCATGGTAGAAGATATGCCTCGACCAAAACCGACTTCCAATACGTCCCCGCTTGTTTCACTTACAATATCAGCCATGGCCTCCATCACGGGAAATTGCCAATCTTCCATGATTTCTTCATCCGAAAGGCTGGTTTGTGTACGATCTGCGAATGCTTGCTGGGTATCGCCAGCAACGAATCTTTCTGCCAGCATATTCATAGCTTCGAGATCAAGCACAAACTCTTTGATGGCCCGATTCAGCAAGGCATTTCGCTGAACTTCTCTTGGTGGTCGGATGAAGGATTCTTCCTTGATAAGGAGGGATATTTCCACCTCCGGTGTCCTTCTGAACCGCTTTGTCATGTCCTGAACAATGAAAAATGTATGTCTCTAAGTCAAAAAATTGTGTGTGTAGTAAGTAAGGGGACACAATTAAATTGTAGGATCTTGTTCCTCCTCCAACCCCCTCCAAAGAGGGAAATCGTTGATTCCTGGCCCTGTGGGCTGATGTCTCCCGTTGGCGGGAGAGCGAGAGGATGGAAGATGATCGCCAAATACAAATGTGTCCACTTACTTAACCTTCAAAAATTAAACGTTCGATTTTGCTTGACCTGTTTCATTGGTGCTGCCTTGTAAAAAGGCTCGATCATATTCTCTATGTTAGCCTTGCCTCAGCAAAAAACCTCTGCACAAAATCTGAGCATTATTTTTCTCGTATTCCTTGGTTTGACTTTGGCCAAAATGGGAATCCAAACCTCCTATCAAGACCTTCCCTTCCATTTTTCCATTAGAATGTATCAATATCACCCAAAAATGGTGAAGTTCATTTATTTCAAAAAGCCAATCGCAGGCTGGAATGAAGGATTATTCTGTTTTCAAAATGGCCAAAATCAAACCTAGCTGTGAATATTTTTGAGTAACAATTGTACTTCTTTTTCTGATAGTGATTCTATAGAGTCCAGTAAGTGGTGGGAGACTTCGTCCCCCAGCTCAAGCAGGGCAGTGGCAAGCGTCAAGGAATCTACATCCAAAGATTCAGATGTGTTTTCTGGCTCACTCATCAGGACAGCAACCTCCTGAATCCCAGGCTGTCTCCGCAAGACTTCTTCAATCTCATTCAGCTCAATCCTGTATCCCCTGAGCTTGATCTGTTCATCTTTTCTTCCCAAAAATTCCAGCACCCCATCTGACCGGAATCTAGCCATATCTCCAGTCCGGTACAATACATACGGTGACGTGGGATGAATTGGATGTTTGAGGAATCTATTTTCCGATAATTGAGGCCGATGTAGATAGCCTGAAGCAATACCTTCTCCTCCAATGAAGAGTTCTCCACTGGCTCCAATGGGTACTGCCTGAAGGGAATCATCCAGCAGATATACATGCATGCGAGGGATGGGCTGTCCAATCGGTACCCGAGTTCGTGCATCTTCCTCCTGAATCTGATGAACTGTTGCCCAGACAGTTGCCTCAGTTGGGCCATATTCATTGTACAACAGAACCTCTGGAAGAATAGCAAAATGATCCTTGATGACCTGATTCGAGCAGCTTTCGCCAGCAACAATTACAGTCTTCAGAGAGGCTAATTCTGTAGGATCGGCATGGCGGAGAAGCATACCATACAGAGAGGGAAGCAGAAGTGTGTGACTGATTTGTTGCTGTTGAATCAGGCTGGAAAGACGAGCGATATCTTGTTCTATTCTCCGCTTTGTGAGGACAAGTGTGCCCCCGCCGCACAAGGTCCAGTAAATCCCGGCAACCGAACTGTCAAAAGAAAAAGAAGAGAGAAGGAGAAATGCCGCAGGTGTGTTCCGATAATAAGTCGATCGGGCACGGGTGGAGTGTAGAAGGTTGCTGTGAGAAATTGGGACACCCTTGGGACGTCCGCTGCTGCCAGAGGTATAGATCACATAAGCAAGCGATGAGGACTGATTTGGGAACAGTGGCGGTTGCTTTGGACCAGAAACGAGGGCGGCAATCTCTACGGTCTTGATCTTTGACAAAGATAGATCCCTACTGCCTTGGCCTGTCAAAACAAGCGATACACCTGCATCTTCCAACATCCACTGAATGCGATTCGCAGGATAGTCTGGATCGAGAGGTAGATAAGCCTTCCCTGCCTTCAGGATGCCCAAAATGCCAAGGATGATCTCTGGGCCTGCCTCTCCACAAATCCCGATCAACTCGTAGCTGCTGTCCGTTTGCTGTATCAGATGATTGGCAATCAATTGCGCCTGTTGATTCATGCTCTCATAGCTCATGGACCCGCCTTCCCACTTGAGCGCAATGGCTTGGGGACGAAGGTGGGCCTGTTGTTCGATGAGGACATGAATGTGATTCGCTTCAGATAGTGGCTGGATAGGAGGATTCCATCGGTCAAGCAGAGAGATGCGATCTGATTCACTCAGAATGTCTAGTTGCTGGATTGATTTCTGTGGATGTGCCACTGCATCGGTGAGGAGACAGAGAAAATTCTGCTGCATTCGCTCTATCGTGGCGGCATCAAAGAGATCCGTCGCATATTCAATGATCGAACTCAATTGATTATGTTCCTCCATGATGGCAAGCGTCAGATCAAATTTGGAAACTCCGATATCCAGCGTTGCATGACGATAGGACAGGGAGTCATCCAATTGGCCTGCCTTTGGCGCTTCCTTGTATAGAAACATTACCTGAAACAGAGGATTATGACTCAATTCTCGCTCTGGGTTCAACTCCTTGACCAATAACTCAAACGGAAGCTGTTTGTGATCAAAGGCCTCTAATACGGTGGTTTTTACCTGTTGGACAAATCCTTCAAATGATTGCGTTGGATCAACCCCAGATCGAAGAACCTGTGTCTCATTGAAGAAGCCAATCATTGACTCCAGGGCTACCTGATCGCGATTGGAAATGGGAACACCGACCAGGATGTCTCGCTGATGGGCATAGCGATAGAGCAGCACCTTAAACGCACTCAGGAGCAAAACGAAGAGGGTGGTATTCAGTTGTTGGGCCAGCGCCTTGAGCGCATGCTGAAGCTTGTTTGGGATCGGAACACTCACATATTCTCCCCTAAATGATCGAATAGTGGGCCTTGGACGATCCGTTGGTAAGTCAAGAATAGCGAGATCCCCGGATAGTTTTTGTTTCCAATAACTCAGCTGTTTGGATGGGACGGGACCTTGCTGTTGCCACTGCGCAAAATCAGGATATTGGATCTTCGCATCTGGTAAGGTGTCGATTTCGGCTGGTTTGGCACGATAGAAGATCCCCAGTTCCTTTACAAATATCTCAAAAGAAGCATTGTCGGTGATGATATGGTGCATGATCAAAACGAGAACATGCGCTTCAGCATGCTGATGAATCACCAGCAGCTTGGTCAAGCGCCCAGAGCTGAGGTCGAATGGCTGACGAGCGGCCTCAATAGCAATTTTCTGTGTTTGCTGTGCGCTTACTTCTTCCGGCAGATTGCTCAAGTCATGAACTTCTATGAAAGGAAATTCTTCTGACATGTGTCGCTGAATCATTTTCCCATCCTCGGTCTGAAAACCAATTCGAAATATGCGGTGCCTTCTGACAATCTGCTGGAAAGCCTGCTGCAGCCTGTCCATATCCAGTTCCCCCTCAAGAATCAGCATGTCAGCATAATTGTAAAAGGGATTGGCCGAAAACAAATGCTGTAGAAGCCAGAGCCGCTGTTGCCCATAGGAAAGGGGAGCAGAGGCTCCTGTTTCCAGGGGAAGAATTGCATTCTGCTTTCGTTTTTCTTTGGCTCGGGCGAGCCACTGTGCCAGTTTGGCATGTTTGCTGGAAGACTTGTCGGATGTAGACATGGGCAAAGAAAATAAAGTAAAGCTAGCTTATGGTAGAAGTTGGGGAGATGAGGCCCTTGATCCAAAGGTAAATATCGACTATAAGATCTTCTCCGAATACGTCAAAACCAATGGCCCGTCCCAGGAACCAGTAGAGAGACAGCAGGATGAGGAAGATAGAGCCGAATACAAAAATATGTGGGAATAGCCTGGACCGCCGAATCATGAATAAGGGAGGAAATATGAGGCAGATAATCACAATTTGTCCAATCTCAACCCCAATATTGAATCCCAATAGGGACAATACCAGATACTCTCCGCTTAGACCAATGTCTCCCAGGACACTGGCAAATCCGAATCCATGGAACAGTCCAAACCCAAAGACAATCAGCCACTCATTCTGAAAGATGGGGCGAATGTTGTGAAAGGCCGCCAGCGCAATCGAAAAAGCAATGATGGACTCAACCAGTCGTCCTGGCAATACAACAATGTTCAACGCAGCCAGACTCAAGGTGATGGTATGGGCAAGGGTAAAAAAGGTGACCACCTTGAGGACATTGATAAAGGCAGGTCTGAATTTATCCCAAGGACCCCATTCCAGAAATTTGGGAGAAATCTTGCTGAGCTTACTTCCAGTGGGAAGGTGCCGAGAGAACTGATGTTCATTATCTTTCCTGAATCGACTTATGACAGCCGGAAGCAGCAAAGCCAACAGAAAGAGAATATGATCTAACCCAATCCAGATGTGCTTCATCCCTTGATAGATCATGGCGATAAAGCCCTTCATCATCGAAGATCCGGTGAGAGATAAGCGTTGTTCCTGGCTGCTTGGGGTAAAAATCAGAGAAGGAATGGCTTCATTCTTATGAATCCCGGCCTTCCAGTTGTATTCAATCATCAACCAGGTCTGATGAACTGGGTCTTGATCAAAAAAGATATTCGATCGAACCTCCATAGTCTCGGGGATATCTGCAACTTCATCGAAAGAAAAATCTAGCAACCAGAAGCTGCCAGTCCGGGCTCCGACATGCAAAATGTCAGATTTTGTAAAAGAAATTTTTTGTACTTTGGAATCGATGGAAAATGATACATTCTCTGACAGATGTCTCTGAATGCGAGTGAGATAAGGTTCGAGATCTTCTGCTGATGCATGTGCAGTCCCCCCCTCTTTTAGGGAGGTTCCCAGCAAAGAATTTACCTCAGATAGGTTCAACTCAAATCTGCCTTGCATAGATTTCTCGTATATACGAAGGTAGATGTAACTCTGGCCAACATTATGAGCCAATGAATAGTTTGTCAACAAAAGAAGGAATGGGGTGGCGAAAAGTAAGCGGAAGGGCATAGAATAAAATTTTAATTACTTCCTGCAAAGTATGAATAAAATACATTAAAATAAAAAATTTCCGCAACAACAAAAATTACAAAAAACGAATTTAATTTCGGACATACCGCATGTGATATTTTATCTGACACATACATATTTTAGAATGCAGTGGCTATGCCTAACCTCTCAACACTTGTTCTTCGAAGCAGCGACATAGAACAAATCATTCGACATCATGGATTACATCATGTGATGGATGTCTTGATTGACAAGCTACATCACGCCATCCAATCCTTTGATCCTGCAAAGAACCAAATCCCGATACGCGCGGGATTTCACTATCATCACCCCCGGCAGGGCTTGATCGAATGGATGCCAATCCACCAATTAGAAAATCAAATTGTGATCAAAGTTGTTGGCTACCATCCAGAGAATCCAGATCTGTATTCTCTCCCTACCATCTTGTCTACCATTTCAGCATATGATCCCCAAACCGGGCATCTATCAGCTCTGGTTGATGGAGTATTGCTTACAGCCCTTCGTACGGGAGCCTCTTCTGCGGTTGCCAGCAAATACATGGCTCTTCCCGATAGCGAAACCTTGGGA
Organism: Bacteroidota bacterium; assembly: GCA_039029315.1. Taxonomy (GTDB): domain Bacteria; phylum Bacteroidota; class Bacteroidia; order J057; family J057; genus JBCCCJ01. The sequence continues at coordinate 21,613 of JBCCGK010000087.1, forward strand.
TTAATTGGGTGTGGTGCACAGGCTGTTACTCAGCTTCATGCCTTGTCTAGGATGTTTTCATTCAAACAGATCCTTTATTTTGATACAGATTCTACAACTCAAAAATCCTTTGAGGCAAGAACGAAGATGTTCCATTTGGAGGCGAGCATGAAGGGCGCAACGATTGAAGACATTGTTCGAGAAGCTGATATCCTCTGTACCGCAACCTCTATTGACGTCGGTGCAGGCCCATTGTTTCATGACATTGAACCGCAGCCGCATCTTCATATCAATGCTGTGGGATCTGATTTTCCCGGAAAAATCGAGCTGCCGTTGGAGTTGCTGCGACGCAGTGTGGTTTGCCCCGACTTCTTGATGCAGGCTATAAAAGAAGGAGAATGTCAACAATTGAAACCAGAAGAAATCGGCCCTGACTGGGTTCAGTTGATTCAACAACAGGGCCAATATTCTTCCTTGCCTGAAGGCCTCAGTGTATTTGATTCTACAGGTTGGCCGCTCGAAGATCAGATCGTGTTGGAGATTTTCGTAGACTATGCAATGGAATTGGGGTTGGGACAGCGAATAGAAATAGAAACGAACCCCAAGGACGCAAAAAATCCTTATCACTCATTAACCACAGATACACATGGAGTTTTCCTGGCCTAAAGAATACCTGACACACAGGGACAAAATCATTGCGTTTGCGCAGGAAGAACTGACAGATGATATCATCAAAAGGGATCATCAGGGCATCTTTCCTCGAGATCTCTGGCAAAAGTGTGCGGATATGGGTATACAAGGGATGGCAGCTCCTGCACAATATGGAGGCAGTCATGAAGAAGTGGATATTCTCCGTTCTGTCCTTGCGATGGAAGGCTTTGGATATGGCTGCAAAGACAATGGATTGGGAATAGCCCTAAATGCCCAAATGTGGGCCGTACAGGCATCGATTGTCAATTTTGGTACAGAAGCCCAAAAGCAAAAATATCTCCCCTCCCTCACCAATGGGAGCTGGATTGGTGCGCATGCCTTGACAGAAATAGAATCCGGCTCTGATGTCTTCAATATGAAGATGACAGCCGAAAAGGTAGAAGGAGGTTATGTGCTGAATGGAGAAAAACGTCTGGTAACGCTTGCTCCTATCGCAGATATGGCTGTTTGTTTTGCCAACAGCAATCCCAAGGTAGGCAAATGGGGGGTTACGGCATTTTTGATAGAAAAAAGCATGCAAGGCTATACAGCAGGACCTGTCAGGCAAAAGATGGGCTTGCGAACAGTGCCTTTGGGCGAAATTCGATTGACAAATTGTTTTGTCCCGGAAGAGAATCGATTGGGGAAAGAAGGGGCTGGCTTCAGTATTTCCAACCATTCTCTGGAGTATGACAGATGTTGCATCATGGCAGCCAAGCTAGGGGCGATGAGCCGGCAACTGGAAGAGTCCATTTCATATGCCAGAGAACGAAAACAGTTTGGGCAGCAGATTGGCAAGTTTCAGTCTGTCTCCAATCGGATCGCAGATATGAAGCTTCGGATTGAGGCTGCTCGTCTACTTCTGTACAAGCTGGCATGGCTGAAAAAACAGGGAAAATCTGCTCCTATGGAGGCGGCGATGCTCAAACTTTCCCTTGGTGAGAGTTTTGTGAGTTCCAGCCTGGATGCAGTCAGGATTCATGGAGGGAACGGATATCTGACTGATTTTGAGGTCGAAAGAAATCTCCGAGATGCAGTTGGAGGCATCCTATATGCTGGCACCTCGGACATTCAACGCAACATCATTGCCAAGTTGTTAGGCTTGTGATACAATTTTTTCCCCTCCTACATCTTCACTCATCCTTTTCTCATCATGTCTACTCAGCTGTATCTCCTTCATCAAAGCCTCGATGTCTCCGCCGCAAAATTTCCGGACAAGCTTGCCTTCAAATCTGGCAAACATGCGGTGAGCTATTCAGAGATGCATAAGAAAAGTGGGCAACTGGCAAGATTACTAATAGAATTGGGAGTCAAAAAAGGAGATCGTGTGGGGATCTATACGAATCGTTCATTAGAGTCCGTAATTGGAGTCTATGGAATCCTGCGGGCAGGAGCCATTTTTGTCCCGCTTGATCCCACTGCGCCAGACAAGCGAACCCTTTTCCTCATACAGGATTGTGGGATTCAATACCTGATCAGCCAGTCTGCACAAAGAAAAAAACTGGCACGATTGCTCCAACACACCCCTCCATTGCGGTACATCCTTGGACTCATGGCTGATTGGGAAGTTCCCTGTATAGATTGGCAAGACATCTGGGCCATGCCTGAGTTGTCTCATCCCATTCGCATGGTAGAGAAGGATCTCGCCTATATCATGTATACCTCCGGTTCGACTGGCCAACCCAAAGGAATCATGCACTCTCATTTTAGTGGGCTCAGGTATGCGCGGATGTCGGCAGATCTTTATGAGGTTCATGAAGAGGATCTCATAGGAACCCACGCCCCTTTACATTTTGATATCTCTACCTTCGGATATTTTACAGCGCCATTGGTTGGGGCGACCTCCGTAATCATCCCGGATGCATATATCATTTTGCCAGCGAGCTTGTCACAGCTGATCGAGAAAGAGGCGTTGAGTATTTGGTATTCAGTGCCCCTGGCCCTGATTCGCTTGTTGACACGTGGCGTTTTGGATCAGCGCGATCTGTCTTCCTTGAGATGGGTGTTGTTTGGAGGAGAACCCTTCCCTGTCAAGCATTTGAAGGCACTGATGGAGTTGTGGCCTCATGCCAGATTTTCCAATGTTTATGGGCCGGCAGAAATCAACCAATGTACCTATTATCACCTTCCTGCTCCTCCATCAGAAGAAGAATCAATTCCTTTGGGGACACTTTGCGCCAATACAGAGATGCGTATTCTGGATGAACATGATCAGCCTGTCCGGCCTGATGAAACGGGTGAATTACTCGTGAGAACCTCCACGATGATGACGGCTTACTGGAATCAGCCACATCTTACGCAGCAAGGATTTTATATAGAAGAACCACATCCTGGCTATCAAGAGACTTTTTATCGGACTGGAGATTTGGTGAGAATAAATGAAAAGGGAGACTTGATGTTTTTGGGGAGAAAAGACAGACAAGTCAAACTAAAATCCTATCGAGTGGAATTAGACGAGATTGAAGCTGTGTTGGTGGCCCATGAGGCAGTGGAAGAAGCTGCCATTGTAGCGATTCGCAAGGAAGATAGCCTGCATATAGAAGGGGCAGTAATTATGAAGGTAGGGGATAAGGTCAATGAGGCGTCTTTGCTGAATCATATGTCCCAATATGTCCCCTCATATGCGGTTCCTGAACAAATCCATATTCTCCAGACTTTGCCCTATACCACCAGTGGAAAAATCAATTATCCTGTCCTTGCAGAACAAGTATCAATGACTCAAGAATCAACATAAGAATAAGAACAATGGAAGAAGCCTTAAGAAATTACGTGCAAGAGAATCTGCTCAATACCCCTGCCGGCACCCAACTTGAGTTGGATGATGACTTGTTGGGAGGTGGAATGATTGACTCTTTGGGGATGATGAATCTCATTGCCCATATTGAAGAAGTTTACGCTCTTACAGTCCCACCAGAGGACATGACCATCGAACATTTTCAAAGCATTGAAGTCATTTGCACCTATATCCAGGAGCGGAAGGTGGCAAGCTGATTTGTGAGTATACCGGAAACAATTCTCTATGTCTACCCTTCCATTAACCAATAGCCAACTACTTTTGTGGGCTGGCCAGGAGATGCTGCCAGATGTTCCCCTGTACAATATGGCCATGCGTTTTGATATTCAGGGATCATTGGACCCCGACAGATTCCAAACGGCCTGGGAATTGACGGTTCGACAGACAGACGTATTGCGAAGCATCTTTGTCAAAGATGGGAATTTTCCATGCCAGCGAATCCTCCCTGAGATGCCTGCCGCGATGATCCGCATAGACTTTGAGGAAGAGGAAGATCCACGATCAGCAGCAGAACAGTGGATCAAGGATCGGGTTCAGCATCCACTAGACCTGGAACATTGTGCCTGGGAGGCCGCCCTTTTCCGCCTGAACGAGCAACAATGGATCTGGTACCTCAACCCACACCATTTGATACTGGATATTGGGTCGATAGCACTGGTGTTTGAGCGATTGGCAGAGAATTATGAGGGGAAACATGCCCATGCAGCTGTCTCCTTTCCGCTCTTCCAAACCTATGTAGAGCAAGAGGTCTCCTCCAGAGGGCAGATTTCGGAACAATCCAGGGAGTTTTTGACCCAGACTTTAGGCCAATTGTCTGCTTCCCCTCCTGTCCTCTATGGACAAGAAAATCAGCATAAGGAGAGTGCTACTGTGAGACGCAAAATAGAGCTGGGAGAAAGAAGGAGCCATTCCCTGAAACATTTAGCCCAGATAACTCCTTTTCGTTCCTTTACACAAGATCTGTCAGTTTTCCAGATTCTGGCTACCGTATATGCCGCCTGGCTCCATCGGGTAAGTGGCCAACAACGACTTTCCTTTGGAGTTCCTGTTCACAGCAGGCGAACCCAGAATGCCAGACAAACAGCTGGTATGCTGGTGGAGGTGCTTCCGTTGGTTCTGGAAGTTGGGGAGAAAGATAGTTTCCTGGATGTATTTCGAACAGTCCGCCAGGTCAGTGCTGATTTGTTTCGACATACACAAGCAGGTATGGTCAGCCCAGAGTTAGGGCGTAGTTTTCATGCTGTTCTCAACTTTATCTCAACGCGTTTCTCTCCCTTTGGAAATATTCCTGTTCATACCGAATGGCTACATCCCGGACATGCTGATCCCGGTCATCATGTTCGTATGCATGTGTGTGATCTGAATAACAGTGGCTCCTTTCAACTACTCTTTGACCTGAATTGTGCCGTTTTTGATGCGGACATGCGTTCTGCGATTCCACAACATATTCTCGCGATCCTGGACGCTATGTTGGAGGACCCAACACAAGACATTCATACCCTTGATTTCTGTACTGAGGAAGAGAAACAGAAAATCCTCATAGATTTCAACCAAACCTACAAAGATTTTGCCGTCGCATCTGTATTAGACTTGTTTCAGAGACAATGTTCCTTGACCCCCAATCTGATCGCTGTCTCGGATCGAGAAACCGACTGGACGTATGAAGCCTTGAATGATGCTGCCAGTCGTCTGGCAGCTCGCCTAAGCCGGCTGGATGTTGGAGATGGGAGTGTGGTAGGCTTGTATCAAAAGAGACATCCAAACTTTCTGATTTCGGTTCTTGCAGTCTGGAAAGTAGGAGGAGCCTATGTGCCTATCCCTGCTAATCATCCTCCTGAACGCGTAATAACTGTTCTTAAGGATGCAGAGGTTGCTTGTGTGATTAGTCAGGAAGGACTCGTCGATCCTTTGAAAAATTTTGGAGACATCATCCTCTGCATGGATTCGGAGTGGGAAGTCATCATGGAAGAAGAGCCCTATCATCCTTCAGAGCAGATTCCTGGAGATAGCCTGGCCTATGTGATGTATACCTCTGGCTCGACAGGTCAACCCAAAGGAGTGATGATTTCTCATCATAGCCTCACCAATTATGTCCAATGGGCTGCCGATACTTATACAGAACAAACAGCACTGCGGTTTCCATTCTTCACGATGATCGGCTTTGACCTGACAGTCACCTCTCTCTTCGTTCCGCTCATCTCAGGCGGCTCAGTGGTGGTGTATGAAGAACCAGAACAAGGCCCGGATTTAAGCATTTTCAATGTCCTTCAAGACAATCAAGTCACGGCTATCAAACTCACCCCTTCCCATTTTGCTCTGGTCGACAGGATGGATTGGCAGGACTCACGCTTGCAGTGCATGATTGTTGGCGGAGAGGATTTTCAGACACATTTGGCAGAAAGGATGCATGCTGCCTTCGAAGGGAAGTTGCGCATCTACAATGAGTATGGTCCCACCGAGGCGACTGTCGGATGCATAGTTCATCAATATGAGTCTGGCTCTCATACAGCTCGCTCTGTTCCGATTGGTCGGCCCATCGCCAATCTTCAAGCCTATGTTCTGGACAATCATTTGAACCCTGTTCCCAAAGGCGTGGCGGGCAATCTGTACATCAGTGGAGTGGGATTGGCGAAAGGATACCTGAATCACAAAGAGTTGACAGAGGAACAATTTGTGGATACTCCTTTTGCTCGCGGGAGTCGAATGTATCAAACGGGAGATATCGCACGTCTGTCAGCAGAAGGGGTGATGGAATATTTGGGGCGAAAAGATCAACAGCTCAAGTTTGGCGGGATTCGGATAGAATTGGGAGAAATTGAAGCCATCTTGACCCAGCATCCCGCCATAGAATCTGTAGTTGTGGATGTTGCTCAACAGACTTCCCCCGCTTATGTTGAGACTGAACACGCTTGTACGCAATGCGGGTTGCCTTTCAATTATCCTGATGCGCATTTTGATGAACAAGGGGTGTGTCATTTATGCCATTCTTTCAATACCTATCAAGAGAAAGCTGCCCGGTATTTTCGGTCGGAAACAGAGTTGAAACACCTTCTCCAGCAGCAGAGAAAATCCGAAGCTGACTACGATTGCATCATGTTGCTCAGTGGGGGGAAGGACAGCAGCTATGCCCTTGCGAGATTGGTGGAAATGGGTGCTCGGGTGTTGGCCTATACCCTTGACAATGGGTATATCTCCGAACAGGCCAAAACCAATGTCCGCCAGGTTGTCTCAGCACTCGGGGTTGACCATATATTTGGGAGCACATCTGCCATGAATGCCATTTTTGTAGATAGCTTGCAGCGATTCAGCAATGTCTGCAATGGCTGTTTCAAAACCCTCTATACCCTCAGTACAAGACTGGCCTTGGATAAAGGCATTCCGTGTATCGTTACTGGCTTGTCTCGTGGCCAATTCTTTGAGACCCGATTGACAGAGGAATTGTTCCGGGGAGAAGAGGTAAATGTGTCTACCATCGATCAAACCATCTTGGATGCTCGTCGTGCTTATCATAGGGTAGAGGATGCTGTCTCCAAACACCTGGATGTTTCCATGTTTGACGACGATGCGGTATTTGAAAAGGTTCAATTCATAGATTTCTATCGCTACTGTGATGTCTCGTTAGAGGAGATGATGAGGTATCTTGATCAGCGTCTTCCCTGGCAGCGGCCGACCGATACAGGTCGCTCCACCAATTGTTTGATCAATCAGTTGGGGATCTATATCCACAAGCGTGAACGGGGATATCACAACTATGCCTTTCCGTATAGTTGGGATGTGCGCATCGGACACAAGACACGAGAGGAAACCCTGGAAGAGATCAATGAACAGATTGACGAAACGGAGGTGGAGCAAATCATGAAAGAAATCGGGTATACCCCTCGTTTTTCTGGACCAAGAGAAGCACAACTTACCGCTTGGTTTGTCGCGGCTTCCAATCCTGATTCTACAGTTTTGCGGGACTATTTGGCTGCGCATTTGCCTCCTTATATGATCCCGACTGTTTTTTCTCCTATATCAGCCATTCCGCTTACTCCTAATGGGAAAGTAGATCGCCAGAGCCTGAAATCTTCCATGCTTACTCCTCAGAGCACATCCTCTGAATATGTCGCTCCAGAAACTGAAATCGAAGAAATGCTGTTGCCCATTTGGGAAGAAGTCCTGCATCTGAATCAACTCAGCATTTTGGATGATTTTTTGGCATTGGGGGGAAATTCTCTGGCCGCAATTCGGCTTATGGCCAGGGTGAATGAACTGTTTGGTCTGGAGCTTGCCCTGACGACGATTTTTGAGCGACCGACGGTACGTACATTTGGCGAATATGTGGAGGAGACGATTTTGAATCTGATGGAGTCTTGATGGATGTCTGCGTTTGAAGCCTCTTCTCAGGACCTTATCCCATTCTGCAAAGGGAGATAAAAAAATGCCTTCCAACAGGTGCAGACTGTTGGAAGGCTGTAGAATCTTATCGTCAATTGATTACGCTCTGGCCAACACTTCTTTTTTCTGGGAGAAGGGCTGATCGTAGAGGCGCTCACCAGTTGCTTTGTAAATCGCATTGGCGACTGCTGCGGCAATCGGTGGTAGAGAAGGCTCTCCTAATCCAGTAGGATTGATGCCATTGTCGACAAAGAAGGTCTCGATTTCAGGCGGTGCTTCAGCATGACGAATCAATCGATAGCTATTGAAATTGTTTTGCTGAGGTTTGCCATTGGTGAAGGTCAGTCCACTGTACATCGCATGTCCAATTCCATCCACTATTCCTCCTTCAATCTGATTGAGGGCACTTCCTGGATTGATCACGATACCACAATCCACTGCACACCACACTTTTTGTACCCGTGGCTTATTGTTCTCCACAACCATGTCGACAACCTGGGCAACATAAGAGTTATGGCAGTAGTAGGCAGAAACTCCTCGATGTACACCTGGCATGTCCTTGCCCCAGCCTGATTTTTCTTTCACCAGCTTGAGAACACCTGCATAGCGTTCAGGATCATAATCATTCTTGGTTCCGACAGGATCTTTGATGGCGCGATCAAAGAGTGCCAAACGGAAGTCAATGGGGTCCTTGCCAGCAGCTTCTGCTACCTCATCCATGAAGGATTGCTCTGCACAAGCAATGAAATTGGATCGTGGTGCCCGCCATGCACCAGTCGAGATATTGGAATCCAATCGATGATTCTCCGCCATAAAATTGTCTAGTGTTCCCGCAGGGAATCGATTGGCGAAGACTGGTCCTCCATGCGCGCCAGCACCCCGCACCTGCCATGCGATCAAATTGTTGTCCTCATCCAGTCCAGCCTTGTAGGTGACTTTATATGCGGGTCGATAGGTTCCTTGTGTCATGTCGTCTTCGCGGGTATAGACGAGTTTTATAGGCGCATTGGCTTTTTTGGAAATGGCAGCAGCTTCTACACCGAAGTGTCCATACAAGCGACGGCCAAACCCTCCTCCCATGCGCGTCATCATCACGGTTACTTTCTCCTCTGGCATACCCAGAACCGCAGCAACTGTTGTGCGCAAGGATTCAGGTGTCTGAATCGGCCCTTCCAATTCGGCTTTGTCAGCTGTTACATGGGCGAAAAAATTCATCGGCTCCATGGTATTGTGAGGAAGGAAGGGCGCACTGAATGTGCGTTCGATCACGCTGGCTGCCTTGGCAAATGCAGCATCAGGATCTCCATCTTTTCGACCTGCCTGTTTCGTTGCCTTGGATAGCAAATCAGTCAGAGCGGCTTCATGATCTGCGCTACTTTCGAGTTTGCTTGTGCTCTTCCATTCTACCTTAAGAGCTTTTTTGGCCTGCATCACTTCCCAGGTTGTATTACCGAGAACAACGACAATGTCGTTGAAGGCATTGGTGTCAGACCACTGTTTTTCGATTCCTTCAGGAATGGTAGTGATAGAGAAGACATCCTTGATTCCAGGCATGGCTTTGGCTGCACTGCCATCAAAGGATTTGAGCGTCATGCCGAAAGCAGGGGGATGCTCTACCATTGCGATCAGCATGCCTTCTCGCTGGATATCCATGCCAAAGAGTGGTTGGCCAGTTACGATCTTGGGCCCATCAACATTTTTCTGACTGGTGCCAATGATGGTGAAGTCCTTGGGATCTTTGAGCGCAACCTCTTCAGGTACGCTCAAGGTCGCAGCGGCTGAGGCTACCTCTCCGTATCCGAGAGATTTTCCACTGCTGTGCGTGATGGTTCCGGCACTCGTGCTTAGTTCCGTGACAGGCACCTGTAATTGTGCTGCGGCAGCTTCCAGCAACATGGCCCTGGCAGTGGCACCCGCCATGCGGAGGCCCTCCCAGCCTTGTCGGATAGATTGGCTACCTCCAGCGATCTGCCGATTGTATTTGCCGGTATCCAGATCTGCCTGTTCTACGATGACATCTTTCCAGTCTACATCCAACTCTTCGGCCACGATCATGGGCATAGCCGTTTTGACATTTTGTCCGATTTCAGGATTGGGAGACATAATGGTCACCATGCCATTGTCGCCTATTTTCAGGAAGGCATTGATATCAAACCATTCCTTGGGCATTTCTTTGATCTGTGCTGGAGTCGGTTTGCAGGAAGCCATCCAGCTGAATCCAAGAACCATTCCCCCTCCGGCCAGTGTGGAGGCCTTGAGGAAAGATCTTCTGTTATATGTTGTTTTAATGAGAGTCATGAGGAATTAAATTGTTAGCTGTTACACGATGGGTATCAGGATTTTTCTGCTGCAGTTTTGATGGCAGCTTTGATTCGGATATAGGTGCCACAGCGACAGATATTTCCATTCATCGCCGACTCGATATCTTTGTCTGTAGGATTGGGCTTCTCCTTGAGCAAGGCTGCCGCACTCATGATCTGCCCAGCCTGACAATATCCACACTGGGGAACATCGTGTTCGATCCAGGCTTTCTGTACAGGGTGATCACCGTTTTCGGACAGTCCTTCGATCGTTGTAATTTTTTTATCCTTGGCAGAAGAAACAGGGGTCACACAAGACCGTGTAGCTTTTCCGTCTACATGTATGGTACATGCCCCGCACTGGGCAATGCCACAGCCAAATTTGGTTCCGACCAAATTGACATGATCGCGTATTACCCACAACAGAGGGGTGTCATCAGCGACATCCACCTGATGGGATTTTCCGTTGATACTCAGATTATATACAGCCATAGTAAGAGGAGTTAGAAAATAGTACTGAGTGGAGAGTACTGAGTTCAGAAGTGTTAGTATAAGTAAATAGGAGGATTGCTAGTGTTTCTGATTGTGGGAATACTTACATTCCTAAAAATGTTCTTTTTTACAGAGTAACACAAATTAAATTACAACTTTGCAACTCCCAAATGGATCATTTTGGCCTGATTCCTCGATTTTCCACCAAATTCCCTAACTTGCTCACATGTCCTTTCTGGAGCAGATTATTCTGGAACTCAAAGAAGAATTTGGTGATGGTATCTCTGAATTGTGCCTGATTGTTCCTTCGCGCCGGGCAGTATTGTTTCTCAAACATGCGCTGGCCAAGGTCTATCAGTCAACCATTTGGGCTCCGCGAATTATTTCTATCCAGGACTTTGTCAGAGAGCTGTCTGGGGAACAGTTTCCAGATATTCTTCCACTGGTCTTCGATTTGTATCAGGTGTATATGGACCGGATGCGAGCGGCCAAGCCCGATTTTTTCGAATCATTTGAGGCCTTCTATTCATGGGGGGAAATGCTGGTGAAAGATTTTGATGAGTTGGACAAATACATGGTGGATGCGCAGCAATTATTTACCAATGTCCATGACCTCAAAGAGATAGAAGCTTTTTTCTCCATTCCAGAAGAAAACCGGGAACTTATCAAGAGTTTTTGGCGAACCTTGCGAGGCCGAGAAGTGGAGCCAACAGAGATGCAGCAAAAGTTCTTGCGGATTTGGGAAGTGCTTTTTGACATCTATTCCGGTTTTCGTGCCAGTCTGAAGGAGCGACACATGGCTTATGACGGGATGGCGTATCGGCAGTTGGTAGATGAGCTGGAGGCAGGAGAGATGACCTTGCCTTATCCGAAGACGATCTTTATTGGATTCAATGCCCTGTCCACCGCAGAAGAACGAATGATGAAACATTTGTTGTCTACGGAACAGGGAATCGTTTATTGGGATGTCGATCGGGCATATTTTACCCCACCAGGCGACCGACTTCCCGGACAAAAAAAACGAGGGCATATCGCTGGAGAAGAACCCGGAAAATTCATCAAGGGATATCATTATGCCTGGAAAGACATGGACAGCCGACTGATTGTGCATGACATGGCTGCCAGCCCCAAACAAATCGAACTCACAGGTGCGCCTCTGCATGTGGCGCAGGCACAATATCTAGGCAATTTGCTCACAGAATCTCCTGTACCGCCAGAAGAATTCCAGCGTTGTGCCATTGTGTTGGCGGATGAACAACTGCTGTTCCCTGTGTTGTACGCCCTGCCTGATGACCTGACACAGCTCAATATCACGATGGGATTCCGTCTGCGGCAAACGCAGATTTATTCCTTGTTATTGACCTTGATGCGATTACTCAACTCTTTGCGGATCGATGCCAATGGCGAACTGATTTTTGCACATGTGGAGGTAGAAGACATCCTCAACAATCCCTATATCAAGGCCCATCATCCTCAACTGAGTTTGCAGATTCAAAAGGAGATTCATCGCAAGAATCTCTTATTCGTTGGCCAGACATTTATGGCGAAAAAGAAATTGTCTCCGCTCCTGACTCACATTTTTTCTCCTCCTCGTCCTGATCCTACCCAGACCATCAAAAATCTCGCTCCACTGATTGATTATTGTGAAGGTGTGCTGACTCGATTGCTGGAAGATGCACAGAAGCGACAGGCGCGTCTGGAATCCGAATATATTTACCATTTCTATCGATGGTTTCAGGAATTGCGCGAGGTGCTGGAAAGGTATCAACCATCCTTGAGTTTGCAGGGATTTACGAGATTGGTGCGAGAAAGTATGCAGAAAGTTCGGATTCCCTTCGAAGGTGAACCGCTGATAGGCGTACAGATCATGGGATTTTTGGAGACACGGGTGTTGGACTTTGATCGGGTGTATATTTTGGGGGCGAATGAAGGGAGTCTCCCGGATACCAGTACAGGTAATAGTTTCCTCCCATACAATCTGCGCAAAGGATTCGGCTTGCCAACTTATGAAGAGAAGGACGCCATCTATGCCTACCACTTCTACCGATTGGTGCAGCGATCCAAAGAAATCCACCTGATCTATAATCAAGAAGTGAGTGATGGGGGAGGCGCAAAAGAACAAAGCCGTTTTATCCGTCAAATTGAGCATTTTTTTCGAGATCATCCGAATCTACAAGCGCATCATCGCATGGTCTCTACTCCGGCTCCCTATGCCAAGCGACCTGAGATCCATGTGAGCATGTCGGAGGAGATTCAGGCCAGTCTTCGTCAGCGATTCCACAAGGAGGGATCTGGAAGATACTTGTCTGCGACGGCCATGACCACTTATCTGGCCTGTCCACTGCGTTTTTATTACCACTATGTTGCCAACATCCGGGAGCCTCAGCAGGTCGAAGAGAGCATGGAAGCCAATACCTTTGGGAGTGTCTTACATGAGACGATGGAGTTTCTGTATGAACCCCTCCTTGGGCAACTCATGACCAAAGCGCGTATCGACCCGCTTCATGCGAAGTTGGATGCGGCCCTGAAGAAGGCATTTCGCAAAAACGAATTGGCTTGGGGAACTGAGTTGAGGGGGAAAAATTATCTCTTGCGAGGCGTCATCAAAGATCTGTGTGAGCGCATTCTCCAGGCAGATGCCGAGGGAGATCCTTTTGTGATTCGAAGTCTGGAGGATCAGGAGAGTTTTCTTACCGCTTTGGACATTCAAGGAGAACCGTATCTTATCAATGGCGCCTTTGATCGAGTGGATTATATTCCAGAGAAGGATCTCGTTCGCATCATTGATTACAAGACCGGTAAGATCGACCTGTCTGCCAAGACTGTTTCAGACTGTTTTGACAAACCCAAACTGAAAGCGGCTTTTCAGGGATACCTCTACGCATGGCTGTATGACCGACAACATCCAGGGGTAAAAACCCAGGTTGGATTCTACACCGCCCGCCAACTCAGCGGAGGAATTCACTACCTGCAAGAAGGAAAAGCTGTACATGAAGAAGAGTTGGCCGCCTTCTCGAAGGGCCTCTCCTCTCTGATTGCTGGATTGCTCCGAAAGGATTTTGTACAGACAGACGATGAGCAACAATGCCGAATCTGTCCGTACAATGAGATTTGTAATCGTGGGCGTTAGGACCTGCGATCAAGCCAGTCCCCTTATTCTGGCAACCGCTTTTTGATAAACTTGATTTGACCATTGTGGTTGGATTCATGTTCGCAGACATGAAACCACTTGCAATAGTTATTGGTGGGTTGGTTATCAAAGAAGGGTTCTGACTCCATGATCCAGGCATCATCTCTTTTGGCAAATTCCTGTTTGCTGACTTCCCGGACCTCTTCCAGTTTGTTCAGGTAAAAATTGAGATCATGGCCTTTGATTTTTTTTCTGGCGCTTTTGCCCAAAGCCATGGCGGCCCCCCATTCTTCTTTGATGTCATCGCTCCATGTTCCCCAGGCCATGCCATCAAAGGTATTCAACTGATAGTACTTCTCTGTGGCGGCCAGATGGAGCAGCATCGCACCAATCGAATTGGACTTCTCATCGATCTGATAATCGAGTTGCTCGACTGTCAGACCACGCACAGATCTGACCACCCAGGCGCGCATCATAGTCATGGTCGAGAGCAGGGTGCCAATATGAAGAGAATAGCCTTCCTGTGGTCCCATCAGATACATACTCTGTTCTTCAGCTGGGGTGAAAACCTGTGCCATGCCTGGCTGGGATAGCGAAGTCAATCCAATTCCTGCACCAAGGATGGCAGAGCCTTTGAGGAACTGTCTTCTGCTGTTGGATGTTTGTTTGTCCATGTGATTGATTGCTTATTGAGGGTAAATGAAAAAAAAGTATTGGTCAAAGGGAGAACCCCTTATCGTTTGATCTCTTGTGTTCCTGCTACTGTTATCCCAAATTGCTGCAAACTGTCAATTTTTGAGGGATTATTGGTCAACATTCTGATGGAACCAACCCCCAACTCCTTCAGAATCTTGGCCGCAGCGCGAAAGTCCCTCGCATCCCGCTTGAAGCCGACTGCCTCATAGGCATCTGCCTGTTTGACCCCTTCTCGTTTGTATCGTACACTGTTCAGCAGGGCAAAATGGCCGTTGCCCTTGCCTTCCTGATCCAGCAGGATGAGGATGCCTCTGCCAGCTTGTTGGACCAACTGTTGTGAGATGTCCAGTTGTTCCTGGCAGTCGCACTCAATGCTATTGAAATAGTGACCAAATATACAGGAAGAATGAACCCTGCACAACACCTCTTCCGCCCCTTCGAGATTGCCCATGCTCATGGCGATGCTTTCAGATTGGCCATCATAGAAGAGGGCTTCACGAAATTCTCCGTATTTGGTTTTGAGGCTTCCCTCTGCGAGTTTGATAATCATATGTGTGAATAAAAGGATGAATCCGGTCTGTCTCTTATCTTGATAGATGTACGTATCTTTTGACCGTGGCGGGTTTGCCATGTTCTTTTAGCTGGATGAAATAGACACCTGCCGGAATTGTCAGATCAAGTTGCAGATTTTGTTGTCCAGATGCCAGGGGATAGGTCTCCACCAAGGCTCCGTTGACATGATAGATGCTGATAGCCCCTTTACGAATCAATGGCGGATCTACTCTTAGCCAGATCAGGCCATTTCCCGGATTGGGATAGATATTAAGGTTGGGGCCCGGAAGTCTGGGATCGATTGAGTTTGTAACAATGGGATAGTTCCGCCTGGCAATATGGCCATCAAATCCGCCAGAAGCGATGGCCGAAGACCCTCCGAATCGACTTCTAAGCTGAAAACTCCCCGAGAGATACAGATGATTGTCGACCCATTCTATTCCAAACCCTGAATCATCAGCCTGATCCCCTTGAGTTTCTCGCCAAAACAGATTGCCCGATTCATCCACAGCCCCAAGAAATACATCTCTGTCCTGCTGTCCTGTGAACTCAATGGTATCCCAACGGGCCAGATGGCCAACATCCCCCGAAAGAAAAAGGAAGCCAGATTGGGCAAACTCAATATCCCACAGATATTCATTCCCAGGCCCGCTCAATGTTCTGGCCCATTGGAGAGCTCCTTGCGGACTGTATTTGACCAAATACCCATCCGAGCCTCCACCAAATGGAAGCTCGATGGACCCAAAGTGGGTGGTGTCCCGATAATATCCACAGATATAGGGATTGTCTGCTGCATCCAGTTCGATCCTTCCCGGCGACACACTGTTGGCACCTGTCCCAGCTCTTGCCCAAAGAGGGCTTCCATTCGAATCCAGTTTGGCAATGAACGTATCAAAACTGCCTTGGCCGAACAGGCTGTCACTGCCAATCGTGACTGTGTCCGAAAAATACCCTGTCACATAGACCTCCCCAACAGCATTGATTGCCAAATCATAGGCTCGATCATTTTTGCTCCCGCCCATAGACGTGGCCCATATCACAGTTCCTGCCGTATCGAGCTTGGCGACCACGGCTTCCTGATCTGTACTTCCATTGGAAAGGCTTAGGCTATCCATCTGCCAGTCCCCCCAAAAGTGTCCAGCCATATATAGATAGCCATCGATGTCCAGTTCTAATCCATAACACACGTCAAAACTGCTTCCGCCGAATGTTTTGATCCAGTACAGTTGTCCTTCAGGGCTGTATTTGGCGATAAAACTATCTGATGGCCCATTGGCAACATACCATTGACCTTCCCATAACATACTGTCAGAAAAGAAGCCTCCTACGTAGAGATTCCCTGCCTGATCCAGGACAATGGCATCTCCCCGATCAAAGGCTTTTCCGCCAGCAGATGTAATCCAGTCGGTTACACCATCTTTGTTCAGTCTGGCGATATAGATATCTGCATCGCCCTGATGGACTACAGGAATACTATCAATGAAAGAACTGTCTTTGACCAAGCCTGTATGGTAGACATTGCCTTGTGGATCTACCGCCATTTCGGTGATGAAATCGTCTTCAAAGCTACCAAAGACATGTAGCCAATCCCAGTCCTGGGCAGAAAGACAAAGTGGGAGGAGTAGGAGGAAGAAAAGGAAAGATGGCTGTCGCATAGCAAATGTGGGTTGGATTCTTCAAAACAGTAAGAAGTAACAGGAATTTACACAAGTTTGGAAGCACAAGGGAAACTATTATACTGCGGACTGTCATATTTTGCATTCTTCACCTGTCATCCGTATCTGCAATTCATGTAGGAAGAGATGTTTTCGAGGAAGACTTGAGTATTCTTTCTGTCGGACCTTGTGGCAAAGGGCTGCCACACGTAACAGGGATTCATCCTGACATATTGAGAGGAAATTTGAAACACAATTGCGCTGGATTGAAGGCTTAATAGTATGATGGTGAGAACATTTGTAATAGATAAAATATTCTAGTAATGTATTTCTTGCAACAATTGGCTGAATTTGTCTCATGATCTCTGGCTGAATTTGTCAATTTGTTGGCGAAATACTGCACCTATGAGAATCTTTTCAATGTTTCTTTGCCTCCTATGGTTGGGAGGAATGCACCTATTGCCTGAGATCAGGGCTCAGCATGCTGATTCTACGCATCAAGCCCTGACCAAGCCCGATTCAACCGAATCGAAAGTTGTTCAGGAGGGAGACCTCCCATTCCTTTTTTCGCTCTTGTGTGTGACACTGATTGGGGTATTGGGTTTGTTGGTTGGATACTATCGACACCAATTGGATGCACATAAACGGGCGGCAGCCGATCTGCTTGCTCAGAAACGAGAACAATATCTCAAGGAATTTGATCAGCTAACCGCTCGTTTTACTTCAGATATGGTCCGAATATTTCACGCATCCTTTCCCGCAAATCAGCGGAGGAAGGCGGGCGAGGGGGAACTGAATCCTGTTGGGAGAATGGTGGATACAGGTCGAGCTGACTACCGCCTATGGGATCAGGTCCAGCAAGTAATTGAATTGTCCAGATATGAATCGGGTAATGTATCACTTGACTGCTGCATCATTGATTTGGTCTCCTTTCTGGAAGAAATCAAACGTTCCTTTGAACCATTGGCAGCAGGGAAGGAACAGCATCTCCATTTTTCTTATCAACTGGATTCTCTTTTGGTGAATATTGATCCGCAAAAACTGGAACGCGTGTTATTCAATCTCCTTTCTTATGCGCTCTCCTGCAGTCCCAGAAAAGGATCGATCTCTGTGAAACTTCAAATGATTGCCCATCGTGTGCATATTGGCGTGAAAGATTCTGGCCAAAGGATTCCCAAAGAATGTCTCCCCTATCTCTTTGATCGCTTCTATGAAGGAGGCTGGAAGGGAAAGCGTATGGAGGTGCAAAGTCGGATTGGATTGGCACTTGTTAAAGCATTGGTAGAGATGCACGATGGCGAAATCTCGGTGTATAGCGATGGGAAGCGAGGAGGAGAATTCTGGTTAGAACTACCCATGACGGCTGGGATTGATTCATCGCCTGTGCCCTATCAGCATCGTTTGAAGCCTATATGTGAGTGATGGCAAGGTTCCAGTAGGGAGCGTATGATTGGTCTGTTGGCCTTTTCTCTTTTTCCTTCTTTCCCACCCCTCTGACTCTGTTCTATGTCAGTAATTTCCTGTCACCCACGAACTGCCACCAGCAAGCTGGCGGCAGTTCGTGATTGAGGAGCATAACTCCTCTCTCCATGAATTGCTTTGTATGTGCTTCGTTCCGCTTGGCAAATCTTATGGTATGAATGATCTGCCTGTCTGTAGTGGAGAGCCGCAGCAAATTGTATCGGCTTGCCAAAGCAGAAAGATCGAGGGATTGGGTGTGTGCCACTCCTTCATTCCTTCGTCAAATATTTATCTGACAAGTAATGGTAGACCATGATTTTTACCATTTGCCTGAATGCTTAACCAATAGATTCCGGTAGGGATGCTGGCAGGGAGCTGAACCAACACTTCATGTGTGCCTGGGGCTTTGAATTGTGGAGAGATTTGCACAATTGTCCGTCCTGTCTGATCTATAACAGATAGTTGGATATCACAAGAGCGTCGTGTGGTGTATTGAACTGTGAACTTTTGCTCAAATACCGGATTTGGGAAAAGCTGAATCTGATCCCTCAATAGTTGAGGCTCTACAGACGTAACCATTGTGGTATCTTTTACCTTGTAAAGTTCTAGGCCATCCGTGGTGTAGTTGGCACTGAAGTATAAAAGACCGTTGGCCTTGGCAAAGCCTCGAAAAGCACTGCCAAACTTCACTGGATCGCTATTTGGTGCGATATCTGGCATGATCTTGTATAAACTATCACCTAACTCGTCAAATACCCATAGTTCAGTTCCATTCGAACCATCTTCTGCCAGGAAATACATGAGATTTTTGTATCGAATGAAGTAATCCAGATTATTATTCTCCGATATTCCATTTAGTGTTCCAGGGTTAAAGTCTTTAAATAATGACGTTCCAGCTGTTGTCCCGTCAGTACGCCATAATTCTCTACCTGTTCCACTTTGATGTGCCCAAAAATATAGAAACCCCATATATCCGAAGAAACCAGAAGGACTTGAATGCCCTCCACTTTGAATATCTTTTAACAGTTGTGTACCTGATGAAGTCCCATCACTTACATATACTTCTATTCCGTTAGGTCCAGTTCCATTAAAATAAAGGTTGCCGTTGAAATCTCTTAAATGGACAGGACCACTCCCTAGATCTCCGGGTCTGATATCCTTAATTAATTGTGTACCTACAGTGGTTCCATCAGTTTTCCACAATTCATATCCATGTGTTTTATCTCTTGCACTAAAATAAAAGATCCCATCGATTTGGTGATAATGTGAATGAAAATTTGAAAGGTCGGAAGATGCCGCTCCGGGATAAATATCCTTGAGTAGCTGAGTCCCTGAAGCCGTGCCATCACTTATCCATAATTCAGTGCCAAAATCTGGATGATCAGCCTGAAAATATATTTTTCCATTAACCAGACTCATGTAATGTGGAGAAGAACTGCTGGCTCCTGGAGCAATATTTTTAAGTAAAAATGTCCCTGGATCTGTTCCATCTGAAATCCAAATCTCATTTCCGTCAACACCATTATTTGCAGCAAAGATTATCCGATCCCCAAATTGAGTCAAAGATTGGACATCTGAATGGGGAGTTCCAGGTCGGATATCTTTCACCAAGACTGTCCCCGTCTCGGTTCCGTCAGATACCCATAGTTCATAGCCATGCCCTTCATTATCATGTGCTACAAAGAACAAATGATCACCTACAGCCAGGAGATCTATAGGCCCACTACTCCCACTTGAATGAATATCCTTCACCATATAAGTTCCTTGCTCAGTTCCATCACTTGTCCATAGTTCTTTGCCGTGAATGCCATCATCTGCAGAAAAATAGACTTTCCCTTTGAAGGGTGTCAAAAACTCAATATTCGCACCTCCGGTGGGATTGATATCTTTTACCAGTTCAGGTTTTTGCGAAAACAAGACATGAGTTAAACATGTCAACAAGAATAAGCAGGTACATCTGTTCATACAGTCGATATTTTAACAATTGATAAGGGAGAGCAATCCATAGACAGGGAGTTGTCACTGGACGCATATCCCATGATTGAAAGAATTACTTGACAAATCGAATCAGTTCTTTGAGAGGCAAGATCCCCCAACTAACTGTTGCTCTGCATTCCACCGCCCAAAGCCTTCGCCAGTGTATCTGTTGCCTTGCATAGGTCGATAAGCAAAAATTTGCTTTTCCCACTTGCTTAGTTCACTATGCCTGACGAAGGTTGGGCGTGGACACCTCTTTTGTGCTGGTTGATTTGAAACTAGAATAAATTCGAATGGTCAAAAAATAATCGACGATTGACTTGGTAGTTGGTGTCAATCCCGTCATCAAAGGGGTATTTTCATCAAAGACAGGACAGAAAACCAACGATGAGGGAAAAGGAACCATCTATTGTTGATTTTACACCATCTATCAATTCAACGGTAAAACATCCTGAATTGTTGCCTCAATCTACGGCAGGCCATGCAGATCTTTGTATATTGATCCCAACAATTCCTGAATCTATGCTTCGAGCAATCCTGATTGATGATGAACCCTTGGCTTTGAAAAGCCTGCAAACTGACCTGCGCACTTACTGCCAGGAAGATGTACAGGTAGTGGATACTTGTACCTCACCTCTTTTGGCCCTGAAGGCGATTCGCCAAAACCAACCCGATCTCGTATTTCTTGATATCAGCATGGAAGGATATGAAACCGATGGATTCGGAATCCTGGAGATATTGGGAGACATCGACTTTGCTGTCATTTTTGTGACTTCCCATTCAGAGCATGCGCTGAGAGCCTTCAAGGTGTCGGCCATAGACTATTTGGTCAAGCCATTTAGCCCGCAGGAACTTCAACGGGCTGTGCAAAAAGCAATCAAACACCAACAAAAACCCGACAATACTGTCTTGCGTCAGTTGTTGGACGAGTTGAAACAAACCGATACAAATACACCAACTCAAATCAGTTTTCCGATCAGCGACGGATTTGTGTATATGGAACACCAGAGAATCATGTATTGCATAGCTGAGGGAGCTTATACCTATATTTATCAGAAAGGAGAAAAGCGATTCCTGACGACCAGGGGCCTGAAAACGGTAGAGGAAATGCTTCCGGCTTCGCATTTTTTTCGCATACATTATAGTCACCTGATCAATCGGGAGTATCTGGACAGGTTTCTGTCCAAGGGCAAAGGCAATCATCTGGTCCTGATGAAGGATGGAACCAAACTTATCGTATCGCGGAATCGAAAAAAAGAATTTCTGGCATGGATGGACGCACAGACAAGCAAAAAATGAAGAGACAAGCGTTTCTCCTCCTGAGTAGCCTGCTGTTTATCACTGGATACTTTTCTGATGTGAAAGGACAGACCCAGACGCCCTATCACATTCTGGAGCAGTCCCCTGACACAATTTTTCTTTGGGAACATACCACCTACTATCAAGAGGAATCCAATCAGGCCCTGTCCATAGAGCAGGCAAGCCATCAATCCTTTCGTCCGCTCACCAAAGAGATGAACATCATGGCAGATGACAGGCCTGTTTGGTTGACATTTCGCCTTCAGAATAAGAGGACGGATAGTGTGCATGTCAATTTGTATTTAGGAAGACATAAACGAGTCAGTTGTTGGAAGGGAGATCAAAAAATAGAAAATGGGTTCTATGTCCCCTTTGCCCGATGGGCCAGCAAATTCCGACCCACCTATCTCCCCATAAGTCTGGCAGCTGGAGAAGAGCAAACCTATTTGGCTCGGATAGAGGATTTTATGGAAACAGGTCGGAGGATCCGACTTGAATTGACGGATCGAGACCTGGTTTTTGACTTGATCGGCAGGAAATTTCTGCAGCTTAGGGTAGAGTTGTTTTCCTCTATCTTTGTGGTGGGAGTAACCATTTTCCTCTTCTGTTTTACCCTGATTCAGTTTATCAGTTTTCGGGACAAGGTATATCTGTATTATTCGATCTATCTGTTCATGATGTCTTTGCAATTCGTCAAGGCATTGGACTATTCAGCCATGTTTCGAATCCTCTTTGTTCATTTCGGGATGGTCAATCTCTATATGGATGTGCTGATTGATGTTGTTCCGTTGTTCTTTTATGCAGGATTCGTCCTACAGATTCTGAACCTGAAAGAAGAAGCGCCACACACCTATCGACAAATCTTGCGGTTTTTGTGGGTTATTGCGGCCATGTTGACTGCCAATTTGTTGTTTCTGGCATGTGGACAGTATGCCCTGGCCAATCGTTCATTTTTGTTGATCTGGGCGATTCAGGTGGGCGGGTCTATCTGGTTTCTTCAAATCATTTATAGTCGGCTTTCCTACCCATTCGCCAAATATATTCTCTTCGGATCTCTGTGTTTGTTATTGGGAGCTGCTAGCTCCTTTGGGATCAGTTATATCAAGCGCTTGTTCGATCTGGGGCTTCAATACCCGTTCCTGTCTATTCTTCCACTTCTGCCGCTGCGAATCGGATTCCTGATGGAAATTTTATGTTTTTCTTTCACCCTTGGACTGCGAATGAAGGAGAACGAACGTCAAAAAGAAAAAGTAAGGAGCGATCTGGAAGTGAACAAAATGGCCTTGCTTCAGACAGAATTGATGGCCCTCAAAGCACAGATGAATCCACATTTTGTGGCCAACTGCCTCAATTCCATCAAGGCATTGATTCAAGAGCAGCGCCAGGAAGAGGCCATCGCATATCTGGTGCGTTTTTCCAAACTCATTCGATCCATAGTGGACTACTCCCTCCTGCCTGAGATCCCGCTCTCCAAGGAGTTGGAACTCGGAAAATTATATCTTGATCTGGAATCGCTCAGGCTTGGGCACTCGTTCACCTATGAAATGAGTTGGGAGGAATCGCCTGCTGATCTTGATTTCTTCAAGGTGCCCCCCTTTCTGCTTCAACCTTTTTTGGAAAATGCGGTCTGGCATGGCTTCAGCAGAGAAACTGGGGCTGCCTATAAACTGCGAATCAGTGTGGAAGAAGGGGAAGAAGGACTGTGCTGTATCATCGAGGACAATGGAATTGGGCGAGAAAAAGCAGCAGCAAATACGCATACATCCAAACCCAACTCCATTGGTATTCGCAATGTGCAGGAACGCCTCACCTTGCTCAAAACGCTTCAGGAAACTGACATGCAACTCAAGATTATCGACAAATATCAGAATGATGGACAGGCAACCGGCACCCGTGTCGAAATATTGCTGATGTATTAACTCCCGAAATCATGCTTGATTGGAGAGCACTTGGGCGACAGTGCTCCGATAGCTCCCACCAATGGGAATCTCTTTGGCCCCAATCTCCACATCTTGAGCTGTGTAGGCAGAAATTTTTTGGGTATTGACAATGAAGGATCGGTGGATGCGCAGAAAGTACTCCGGCAATTTCTGCGCAAAGACCGTAATGCGCTCTTTTGTTACCACAGTCCCTCCCTCCAGATGAATGCGGATATAGTCCTTCAGACTCTCTACATACTGAATCTCTGCAAAGCGTACCTTTACGTGTTTTTTGTTCACATTGAGAAAAAGATGGTCAGGAAGCTTGGGAGGAATACTCTGTTCAACTGGTGCAGGAGGTCTCAGATGAGTGTCCAGAAATTTATTCACAGCCTTAAAGAAACGACTGAAAGAAATGGGCTTCAACAGATAATCGATGACATCCAATTCGTAACTCTCTACTGCATAATCCCGATAAGCTGTAGTAAAAATGATGGCAGGAGGCTGTGGGAGGTTTCTGACAAATTCTATCCCTGTCATAACTGGCATCTGGATATCGAGAAAGATCAAATCGATGGATCTGTTTTTCAATATCTCAAAGGCTTCCAAGGCATGCTGGCAGGAAGCAATCACCTCCAATTGAGGAAATTGTTCCACATGACTTTGGATGATGTCTCGTGCCAGCGGTTCATCGTCCACGATTAGGCAAGTAACAGAAGCACTCATAAATCGATGTCTAAGTGGCAGCTATAAGTATCAGCAGTTTCCTCTATGTTTAGCCTATGGGAACCGCTGTATACCAGATCCAATTGGCGTTGTACATTGCTCTGCCCGATCCCCTGTTTGAAATTCCTGTCATCTGACTGTGCGATTTTTGTTTTGGTATTGAAGACCTCAAAGCTAAGATGGTTCTGATAGACCGAGAGAGAGAGGTATACCTTTGGCTGAAGGATGTCCCCACTCGCGCCATGCTTAAAGGCATTCTCTACAAAAGAAAGCAGGATCATCGGAGCAATCATGCTATGAGGATCATCCACTTGATGGTCAAAACGCAAATCGAGTCGTTCGCCATATCTGAGCAGTTCCAATTGGATATAATTCTCAATCAGTTGTATTTCCTTGTTGATAGGAACTCTTGGATCATTGCATTGATACAGCATATAATCCAGCATAGAGGATAAGGTCAGGACAACTTCCGGGGCCGCATCAGATTTTCGAAGTGTCAGGGCATAGAGGTTGTTGAGGGTGTTGAAGAGAAAATGAGGATGAATCTGTGCTTTGAGAAAATTGAGTTCGGCTGTGGTTTTTTCCATCCTCATGGCATCGAAGAGAC
The DNA here is from genome assembly GCA_039029315.1 of Bacteroidota bacterium. Lineage (GTDB taxonomy): Bacteria > Bacteroidota > Bacteroidia > J057 > J057 > JBCCCJ01. Next base: position 46,267 of record JBCCGK010000087.1, read on the forward strand.
GTTTTTCCTCTACCCGACTTCGCAACATACTCAGTATCGCCATCAAGGCAGGAGGCAAATACACCACCATCAGATAACGCGCAAGCAAATGTTTGATATCCATAAGGATGGCGATAATACTGTCTTGGTGATACCCTCTTTCCAGAATCACTTCCACCATGTATACAGTAAGAATTCGAGTCAAAACCAGAAACACATAGCCACTCAGGAGGAGAGACAGGAAAAAAAGAAAATATTTTTTATGAAAAATCAGCTTGGGAATCAGCACATAGACGGTCAGATAAGCCGCCATGATCTGTGCAGGGAGAAGAGAGAGGAAATTGATGATAAATACAAAAAATGACTCATATAAGCCAAAAGTATAGAAGGTGTAGTAGATAAAGAAGATGACCAACCAAAACACCAGATGTCTGATCCATTGATTTTCCAGTTTGTGATCGATCCACCAAAGCCAATCTTTCATATGAGTTGCTTTGTAGCCAAAATAGGGAATCCAGGAAAGAATTCCTGTTTTTCTCGACCAATCTCCTGTTGCTGATCCTCAAGAGACAGTTGCTCAGGATGAATACAGTTCATCACTGGCAAATGATTGTCTGCCATTGGCAATGTCCACTTGGACGATTGGTGGGGAAAGGACCCTTTTTTTCCTGCATATTGAGAGAGAAACCAGAGATCTATCTGGCAGATCTTCTCTAGCTCCAATTCTATTTGTTTGATTCATAACTCAACTCATCTATGGAAATCAGTTATCCCTCCACCTTCATTTCTTCCATCTGTGCCATTCTCCTTTCTCTTGGCATAGGGCAAATCAGTCCGGCTCAAACCACTGATGATCGAACCCAACAATTGGCACACTCTCTGGATGCCTTGCGTGCCAATCGATTGATTCCGGGCATGGGCGTTGCTGTTTCACACAATGAACAATTGGTCTTCAGTCAGGGATTTGGCCTCGCAGACATCGATCAGCAGCTTCCCGCAACAGACGAAACCCTCTTTCGATTGGCCAGCGTATCCAAACTGCTAACTATGACAGCGATAGCCAAACTCTATCAGGATGGGAAGCTGGATATTCATGCAACAGTCGAGACCTATATCAAAGACTATCCCCATGCAGGAAAAGGAGTAACCATCAAGCGTTTGTGTGGGCATTTAGGTGGCATTCGACATTACAAAGCCAAAGATTTCATCAGCAACGGCAAGCATTTTGACAACACAGATCAGGCATTGAAAACCTTTATTGACGATGACCTGATTCATGCGCCCGGAACAGCTTATCGCTATACCACATTTGGGTTTGTCTTACTGCAAGGAGTGGTGGAAGCCGCTTCGGGGCAGTCTTTTCTTGATTATCTCGAAACAGAAATTCTCCATCCGCTGGACATGCGCAGAACCTTCCCGGATCAAAAAGACAGCCTGTACCAAAATAGATCTCTTCTCTACAAGATAGGTCGGAATGACAAGGTGAAGCAGACGCGTTTCGATGATCCCAGCTATAAATGGGGTGGTGGCGGTATGCTTTCATGTGTGAGGGATCTTGTCAAGTTGGGAGAGGCACATTTGAGGCCAGGGTTCTTCACACAACCTACTCTGGATTCTCTCTTTAGCCCACAAATCCTGATGCCGCATTCGAATACACACATTGGCTTGACATGGCGAATCAGCGAGGATTCCAATGGGGATCGGATGTATCATCACGCTGGCAATATGAATGGAGCGAGATCCTTGTTGGTCATCTATCCAGAGAGAAACATTGTTATCGCGATCCAAAATAATCTGTCCAATATGCCACGCATATTGAAAGTAGCCGGATTGGTTAAGGAAGCCCTCTTTGAAGATGCACCAGTAGAGAATTTTGATTTTGTAGGAAGAATGAAGTGATTCAGTGAGAGACTGTTTGTAGGAGGCCAGATTTAGCTTGCTCGAAGAAGCGGCTTGACTTCCCCATTGAGACAAGTAGACAATCGCAGGATGTCCACTTGTTTCGATGGGGTCATGGATTTGTGGGTGGGCAGACAATATGACCATTTCCCGTGCCGTCCAAATGGAGCAATTGCTAGCTGAGAAAACTCTTTGTGAAAAAGTGTATGGAAGCAAATTTTTCTTAAGACTGAAACAATAATCCAACTATTTGGAACAATAATCCACTTAAGAGAGAATGGGATCGGATAGTTTTGTGGTAGATCAATATGCACTGCTGATTGATATACCTACATTCCTATACTGTGATTAACAGATGAAACCTTTTTCCACTATTTGCCTTCTCTTGTACAGTTTGTCCACGTGTTTCGGTCAGGGCAATCTTCACTTTTCCTACACCCTGACTACCAGCGGAACTACTTCCATTATCAAGGTGTATGTTGACAATCCGGGGCCTTCTCCGGAGAACATCACCTCTTATACCATGAACGTCTACTACGACGATACGGAATCTCTCCTCACAAACTACGATGTCTCACCATCGAATGCCCTTGGATGGACTTCCTTGCCCTCCAGCACGATTCTAAATGAACGGATCAATCCAGCTATTCCCATTGCCCACACAGGTTTTGGGAATATCAATGTCCTCGATTTTTTGCGTCAAGGGACCTTTGTTGGGCAAACACCCATACATTTATTGACGATCACGGCGGACAATTCTCTTGGCAGTGATCCTACGGGTGAATTTTATTTGTCTAGTTCTTTCGAGGGCCATATGGAGCAAGTGTACAATGACAAGAAGGGACCTATCCCTAATGCGTTTCCAGTTATTGTAGAAAGAAATACCTCTTTGCCAGTGGAATGGCTGCTTTTTGAAGCCGAAGCTTTGGAAGGCTATCAATCTTTGTTGACTTGGGCCACTGTTTCAGAATCCAACAATGAAGGGTTCGAAGTCCAGCGATCCATTGTCAAGGGGGGCATCCCTGATTGGGAATATATAGGCTTTGTCCCGGGAGAGGGGACCGTCTCTCATCCATCAGAATATCGGTTTGTTGATTCGATTCCGCTGATCGGAAAAAATACCTATCGACTCCGCCAAATAGACATGAATGGAGAGGAAACCTATTCGGAGGTGAGGGAAGTCCATTTCTCCTCCGACAAATCAGTACTTGTTCACCCCAATCCCACTGCTGATATCCTGAATATCAGAGTGATAGATGCCTTGGAAGACGCTAGGGTGAGTTACCAACTGTTCGATATGAAGGGAAAAATTTTGCAAAGAGGCCCGCTTGAATCCCAGAATGTGAATCGGATTGACATTGGGAGGCTACCAGAAGCGACCTATCTCCTGTGGATTTTTCATAATGGAGAATCGACGAAAGAGCGAATCATAAAAAAAGGATAACCATAGATACCCATTCCAATATTTATAACAACTCAAGATGAAAACTTTCTTCTCCTGCTTGCTGCTGGTGTGTAGCCTTTCAGTGGGCTTCTCGCAAGGCAATCTTCGCTTTTCCTATACGGTCATACCGAGTGGGAATACGTCAACGATTATGGTGTACGCTTATAATTCTGTTCCTGGAACAGAGAATATGACATCATTTACGATGAATGTATACTATGACAATACGGAATCCAGTATTACCACATTTGATGTCAGCCCGCTGACAACACTCAGCTGGATAGCCTTGCCGTCATTTACAACTTTTAATGCGGCCTCAAATGCATCTATTCCGATTACGCATACAGGTTTTGGCAATGTAAATGTGCTGGATTTTTTGGGGATGGGTACATTCGTTGGGCAGACCCCTATTCATATTCTGACCATCACTGCAGACAATAGTCCTGGCTCAGATCCATCTGGAACTTTTTATTTATCCAGTTCAAGCGAGGGGCATCCAGAACAAGTATATAATGACAATGTGATGCCTATTCCTAACGCCTATCCAGTCATTATTGCCAATCCTGCCCCTTCGCCAACCATCAGTGGGCTGACGGAATATTGTGCAGGCACAGGAGGCGTAATTCTGGATGCCGGGGCGGGATTTGCTTCCTATCTCTGGTCACCGGGAGGGGAAACGACCCAAACCATCAGCGCAATGGCCGGGACTTATACCGTGACGGTGACGGATGGACTGGGAGGACAGGGGACTTCTCCGAATCATGTGGTAACAGAAAACCCCAATCCGCAGCCAAACTTTTCTGGCTCTCTTACTTACTGTGCAAGCGAAGGAGGGACGTTGCTGGATGCTGGTTCAGGCTTTGCGAGTTATCTTTGGTCTCCTGGTGGTGAAACGACTCAGTCAGTCTTTTTTAACAGTGGAGCTGGAACGGTAACAGTCACAGATGGGAATGGATGTAGCACAACAATTGCTTTTGGGACAAGCTCCATTCCTGATCTTGTACCGAATGTAACTGGCGCAATCGACTATTGCGAAGGCTCAAACACCACGCTTGACGCAGGATCTGGTTTTGCCAGCTATCTCTGGTCTCCCGGAGGGGAAACGACCCAAACCATTAGCGCGACAGCAGGCACCTATTCTGTAACTGTAACCGACGCCAATGGCTGCTCCGGCACTTCCTCTGATGTCATTGTTACAGAGAATGCCAATCCAATACCTGTGATCAGCGGCTCAACGACCTATTGTGCAAGTGCAGGAAGTACGACTCTTGACGCAGGATCTGGATTCACCAGCTATCTCTGGTCTCCCGGCGGCGAAACGACCCAAACCATCAGTGCCACAGCAGGCACCTATTCAGTAACGGTAACCGATGCCAACGGCTGTTCCGGCACGTCTGCCGATGTGGTAGTTACAGAAAATGCCAA
>JBCCGK010000088.1:0-50568 GCA_039029315.1 Bacteroidota bacterium
AATGAACTTCGCTGTTTTTAGGTGATGTTGATTAATTCTCATTGAAAATTTATTCACAACTGTACACTTTTTATTTTCCTTTGTTTTTAGATTTCTTTGCAACTTTTTGGCGGCAAAAAGTTGCGTAAAAACCGCCAATCGGATGGTCCGGTGCGCTGCCAAAATTCTAAGCCCAACTCACAAATCCACCCCAGTTTACCAATCGGATGGTCTGGTGCGCTGCCGAATTTTGGGGGCCAGCTCGCCTAAACTGATAAAAGTGTATGAAAGAAATTTGAATTCCCATTTTGGCCAAAGTCAAACTTAGACTACACATTCAAGCAAGAAATCCTCATCTCCTCCTGTTGGGATTACTGATATGCTTGGCTCTTCCCATCCAAAATATTGCAAAAAAGAGTGATTTCTCTTGCACTTTGGCCGATTCTGCCAAAGTGTCTTGACAAAAATCCATGGAATTCTGCCAAACGGTACCTGACTAACACATAGATTTTACGTTGTATTCTACGGTCTAGCTAGTGGCAATTGTATACAATACGGTTTTCCTTTTTACTCCATATTTATCTTCCAATCATATTACTTTCAGCGATATTTAATTCTATGAGAATAAAAAAACAAACAAAAAGTTTGGTAGTTTAATCACTTCAGTATAAATTGGTGAACCAATAATTGGTCCACCAATTATTGGTCCACCAATTTACTATGACTTCCACAACACCCAACAGTATTACTTCTATCCTGAAAGAGATCAGTCTCAAGAACCCTTCAGATAAGATCATTCAGCAAATAAGAGAACGTATTCCCTCCGGTCAGTTGAATCCAGGAGAAGAGATGGAAATTCTGAGGCGGCGGGTAAACGCATAAAAGAGCATGGAGGTAGTACGTTTCGCATGCAGTTCGGATGTTAACATCCTATACAAAGCCTCAAAAAATAACCGTAACAACTAATCATATTCTTAAATAATTAGAAAAATACTACTCAAAATGAAAAATGTATCAACGAAAGTAAATAGGAATGTCATTCTCATGATGTCCTTGTTTTTGGCCCTTGGGGTGGTTAGCTCTTGTAAGGAAGATCCTGTAGTACCTGATCCTGATCCTTCTACCGTTGTTGCAGATTTTTCAGCGCAGGTTGATGCTGAAAATTCTTTGACATATAGTTTCACAAATAACTCTGTTGTAAATGGAATCACTGATAGGACGTTCGATTCTTCCTGGGACTTTGGTGGAGACGGGACTTCTACAGAAGAGAATCCTTCTCACACCTTTTCCGATGAGGGTACTTACGAAGTAACATTGACTGTAACTGCTTCCGATGGTGTAAAAGGTACAGCAACCGAGACGATTGAGGTTACAGCGCCTAAGAACAGGTATGCGCGCATTACCGACACAAGAGATGACGATACAGGTGAGCTTAGATTAGCCGTTGATTCTATTCAAACCGGCCGGGTGACTTTTAATTACAGAGTGGCTGCAGGTCCAGTAGATATGGATATTAAGGATGGTTTTATCAACGTTACAGGTACTTCAACGAGTGGTAAAAACTCTATTGTAGAAGTAAGATTAAAAGACAACGCACCTCATGAATTCCGTGAAGGGGCTTCCGATGCGACTATTGCTGCTGCCAATTTCCCAGAGGGAGTGGCTGACGAATGGGTGGCTGTTGAGGTAAGTTGGTCTGCTGATGGGGCCAATACCCCAACCTACACTGTGGCGATAGGTGGTCAGACGATAATCACTGATGCACAGAGCACGACCAGAGACCCTAACGATTCTACTATGGTTGCTGAACATTTAGCAACGACGATCAATGGTGCTCATAATTTCCAGTGGAAATACAATTCAAATTCATCCACCAATGATGGGTTTTATGACGTTGATGATATCGTAGTTTATTCTTCGGATTCAGGATCTGAAACAATGGTTTTCAGTGATGACTTCCAGGGAAGAGTAGCAGGTGAGGATTTACACCCTGATGTTAACACTGAGTCTCCTTACCATACAAATAGTTCAGAAGCTACAGTAGGCGAAGATGAATAAGCTTCTCTTATCCTATTGAGATATATGAATATGGAACATACATGTCCATAATCGAAAAGAGGAGTGTCTTTTAGGCGTTCCTCTTTTTTTTAAGAAATTAAATAAGATTGTGTCAATGAGGGAGCATGTTAAAAAGGATAACATTGATTGGACATCATTCGAATCGATTGTTTTATAAACGACTATAAATGAATAATCTACTAGAAAATTTTATTGTACCTGCCAGGAAGGTGATAGGACTCTTTGTTCTATTCATTTGCTTGGGAACCATAAGTGCACATGCACAAGAGGTCATCAAGGGTAAAATCACCAATGAAAATGGTGAAGCGTTAATTGGCGTCACAGTTACTGTTCAGGGAACTACTATGGGTACTACTACCGATAACGATGGTAATTTTAGTATAGAAGCTTCCTCCGACGCCGTGCTGAATATTTCATATGTAGGGTATGAAGTGCAAAGCATTCCTGTGAATGGACAAACCAGCCTTACGATCAGCTTAGCAGTAGAGGCAAAAGAATTGGACGAAGTTGTCGTCATCGGCTATGGAACTGTTCAAAAGAGTGATGTTACAGGAAGTGTGTCTTCTGTAAAGTCTGAAGACATACAAGCGTTCCCATTATTGAATGCTGGCCAGGCACTTCAAGGTCGCGCGGCTGGCGTGGTGGTTCAAACACAGAATGGGGGTGAGCCTGGTGCGGATATTTCTATTCGGGTTCGTGGGAGTTCATCACTGAATGCGAGCAGTGACCCACTTGTGGTGGTCGATGGGTTTGTTGGAGCGGCTTTTCCTCAACAAAATGACATTGAGTCTATAGAAATATTGAAAGATGCTTCTGCCACCGCAATCTATGGATCAAGAGGATCTGGTGGCGTCATCCTGGTAACGACTAAGAAAGGGAAGACTGGAAAACCGACCTTAGAGTTTAATTCTAGTTTTTCTTCTCAGCAAACAACAAATAGATTGGACTTGCTAGATGCAAATGGATTTGCTCAATATCAAAACATGATCCGTGCGAATGCAGGAGATACTCCTTACGCTCAGGGAAGCGAAAATACAGACTGGCAAGACGAGATTTATAGAACTGGACATACTCAAAACTACCAGTTGTCAGTTTCTGGAGGGAGTGACAATGTCAACTACTATCTATCCGGCACTTTTTTTAACCAAGAAGGAATCGTAGTTAATTCTGACTTCGAAAAGATTCAGTTTTTAGCAAATGTAGATGCAACAATCGGGAATAGATTGACAATTGGCATGAACAGTGTTGCGAGTCGAAGTGAGCAAAACGGTGTGTCAACTCAATCGACGGGAAGAGATGCGATTGGTTCTGTGAACGGAGGAGGAGATGATGTGGTCGCTTTGGCTTTTAGATTTGCACCGGATGTTGGAAGGTTTAATGAGGCAGGAAATTTCTCTCAAAATACGGTAGGAGATGATATAGAGAATCCATGGGCTGTGGCAACTAAGATCAGGAACGAAACCAAAACAGATAATTCAAGAACGAATATGTATGCTGATTTGGAAATCTTGAAAGGTCTGAATTTCAAAACGACATTGGGGTACAGAACGCAAAACAGCACGGAAGGATATTTTAAGCCACAGACCTTTCTGCTCTCAGCTGGTGGCGCATTTTTAGAATCTGTAAAAAGAACACGCTTGCTGAATGAAAATTACCTCACCTATACCACATCTATTGGGCCAGGGAATGTAACCCTCACAGCAGGTCATTCTTATCAAAAAAATACGACTGAAGGGCTTGAAGCCGGTGCAAGAGACTTATTGACCGATGTGTTTTCCTGGTATAACCTGGAAGCCGGTCAGATTGATCAACGCACCGTTGATTCACGTTTCTCTGAATCTGAAATAGAGTCGATCTTTGGGCGCCTGAATGTTGACTGGGCAAACAAATACTTGCTTACCGCTACCGTTCGTAGGGATGGTGCATCAAACTTTGCAGCAAATAACAAATATGCAGTTTTCCCTTCTGTTGCAGTTGGATGGAAGATGTCAAACGAGAACTTTTTACTCAATAACCCCACCCTATCTACCCTCAAACTAAGAGCCAGTTATGGGCTGACGGGTAATCAAGCTATCGGGCCTTATGAATCGCTTGCTACCTTTAGAGTTCAGCCTCCTTCCGTGGTTGGTGGGGCTTTTGGGGTAGAGCTAGCTCGTGAAGCAAACCCGGATTTGAAGTGGGAAACCTCCATACAGACAAATATCGGCGTGGATGTTGGCTTATTCAAAGATAGAATCACGTTGAGCGCAGACTTTTACAACATCGACACGGAAGACCTGTTAGCGATCGATAGAGCGTCAAGCTTTTACTTAGGCACAACTGATTTAGATGTGCTAAGAAATGTTGGTTCTATTAATAATAATGGCCTTGAGCTTTCCTTAACTTCAACCAACATCAATCGTGGTGATTTTCGATGGACTACGAATCTTAATTTTGCCAGAAACAGAAATCAAGTAGTAGAGTTATCCGGGGGAGCAGAAATTATCGGTAGCGGTGCTCCTGGTTATTTTTCTGGTGCGACTACCTATATTTTGCGCGAAGGGGAGGCCCTTGGTCTATTTTGGGGCTTAGCATATCAAGGGGTATATCAGGGGGGCGATATTCCTGCAGGTACAGCCTTGAAAGGGGTATCTTTTGATGGAAATGGCAACCCAATACCAGGAGAACCATTGTTTGCTGAAGTCGCAGATGAAGATGGCAACTTTGACGGTCTGATTGATGACAATGACAGACAGATTATCGGTGACCCAAATCCTGATTTCACCTTTGGTGCTTCTAATACCTTTACCTACAAAAATTTTGACCTAAATATCTTTTTTCAAGGAGCAGTAGGAGGAGATATTTTTAACCTGACAGCTGTTCAATTATATAATGGTGACAGCAATGGCTTAACAGATGTGTTAAATTCCTGGACACCAGAGAACACTGATACGGATATCCCTCGGGCAGTCATCAGGGGAAGAGAGCGTTCCTCTCGTTTTGTAGAAGACGGAAGTTATCTACGACTTAAGAATGTCGCCTTAGGGTATCGCTTACCTACTAACATATTGCAAAAAGTGAGATTCAGTTCTGCCAAGCTGTCTGTTAGTGCTCAAAACATACTGACGTTCACGAATTACTCTGGATTGGATCCTGAGGTGAGTTACTTTGGTAGTGGAGGGGAAAACAGAGGAGATGATAATATCATTGTAGGACATGACTTTGGTAATTATCCTAATCTAAGATCAATTACTGTTGGTCTCAATTTATCATTCTAGGTACTCTGTAACAATAATTTTTTATGATACTTTCGAGAATCCCTTCGCACTGGCCCATCCCCTCCCAAGGGGATTTCCCGCAAGGCCTTTTCTAATGAAAAGCAGGAAGATTCTCGCCTGTCCCACCTCTTGAGGGGGGTCATAAAGAAGCATGAGAAACTTATGTTACACTATTCTAAGTAACACTCAAACAATAAAATTTTCTCAAAATGAACATATATAAAATTTTATTTGCGTTCATATTTACCCTATCAATTGTGGGATGCTCGGATTTAGGAGAGGATGCCTTAAGTCAATTGGAGCCGCATGAGCGATCTGTAGATTTGGAAATCGTCGAAACGACAGTTGCAGGTGCTTATGGTCATTTGGATGCCAGAGCATTTATGTCTAGAGCATTGGGCCTAACAGTGATGTTGCGATCAGATATGGTAGATATAGGAAATCCTTCTACCAATCCTGAAAGAGTTGAACACGATCAATTTACGGTTTCAGCTAGTAATCCGCTGATTCTAAATATATCCAATCCTGAAAGAAGTTTCTGGCCTCGTCTTTATCAGGTGGTAAGAGGTGCCAATGAGACCCTTCGGGAACTTGAGGTTCTGGAAGAACAAGCGCCTGGGGTGGAGGAAGAGATAGCAGCTCGAGCACGATTCATCAGAGCATTTGCATATTACCATCTGGTGAGACTGTTTGGAGATGTTCCATATTTGAATGAGACCACTACAACCGCAGAAGCATCCATAGCACCAAGAACGTCCGCTGATGCTATATACGAAAGCATCATTGCCGATTTGGAATTTGCCAAGGAGTGGTTATTCGACTCACGAGATAATAGAGCTATTCCTGCTAAAGCAGCCGCTAGTGCTTACCTTGCGAGTGTGTATCTCACCAGAGGAGAGTATCAATTGGCCTACAATGAAGCGACTGACATCATCTCCAAAGCAGGAATATATGACCTGGCCTTGGAGCCGGATTATCGCAATATCTTTCATGCAGTGAATACCGATTTTTCCTTAGAACCCATTTTTGTCATAGACTTCGTTGGAACCAATATTAATGATGAATCTAGGGATTATCTAGCCGCCTTTACGGGTTTCTTTGGTCAAGGAACCTATTACCCTTCAGGTGGATGGTCTGTGATGGTACCCGCTCAAGCAGTATATGATAGCTGGGATGATGGAGACTACAGGAAGGAAGTCTGTTTTGATAATGAGGCAGTTGATAACAATGGCAATGTCATTCCTTTTGCTGATTTTTCTAGCTTAGACGGTCGAAATGCGAATCGGCCACATATTTCTAAGTACACAGCCATGGCGGGTGATTTGCCACAAGCCAATACCAGCGGACGAGATTCGCATTCCAATTATCAATTGATGCGGTATGCTGAAGTACTGTTAATTGCTGCTGAGGCTGCTGCTGAACTGGGTAATACGTCAGAAGCTGCTGAATATGTGAATATGATTCGGGAAAGAGCTAGAAATGGTGATGGGACAGGCGCTCCAAGTGCAATGCCTGCGGATATTTCATCAGCTACTGTGGAAGATGTACTAGAGGAAAGAAGATTAGAGCTTGCCTTTGAGCAGAAAAGATGGTACGACATCGTCAGAAGAAGAATGGGAAATGAGGTGTTCGGCCCCAATGGTTTTGAAACTGAGCTCCAAGGCACACAAAACTTTGATCCATCCAGGGATTACTTACTACCCATTCCACCATTAGAAATTGCAAACAATCCTAATTTGACCCAAAATCCTGGGTACTAGTTGGGGGATTCATACTCAGCGTTAATAAGTAGGTAGGTGGACATATTTACCTTTGAAAATCATGTTCCACCCTCTCGCTCTCCCGCCAGCGGGAGACATCAGCCCACAGATCCCGCAATCGTAGATTGTCCCCTTTTGAGGGGGTTGGGGGAGGAAAGAAGTCTTTCAATGTCATTGTGTCCATCTACTTAGATATTTCAAAAAATTTAATTATGAAATTGTCATTTGCCTCTCGGTTTGTAAGGGTAAGACAAATGGAGTTTTCTTTTACTCCTTTTTATGCTCGATGTATATCGCTGCTGTTAGTATTGAATATATGTGTTGATTCTTCACCGGCACAAGAATTAGATCCAAGCCTTCCTCCAAGTGGAAATTTTGATCTTTCTTATTGGAAACTCACCCGCCCAAACCAACAGGAAAAAGGGGAGAGCATTCTTACAAATGGCTATGAAGTGGAAGGGGAGTTCTATACAGACTCGATTAGCGGTGCCATGGTATTTTGGTGTCCCAATGATGGGAAGACGGGTGGCAGCACCTATCCAAGGAACGAGCTAAGAGAGATGATCCGTAGGGGAAACACCAGCATCGGCACGCAAGGGATCAATAAAAATAATTGGGTTTTTTCTTCTTCTACCTTGGCCAATCAACAAGCAGCTGGAGGCGTAGATGGCGTGATGACCGCTACTGTAGCTGTGGATCATGTATCTGAGACTTCTGATGCGAGTTTTAAAGTAGGTCGCACGATTGTCGGGCAAATACATGCCTCTGATGACGAGCCTTGTAGAATCTATTATCGCAAATTGCCGGGGAACACAAAGGGGTCTATTTATTTTGCTCATGAACCTACTACCAGCGCAGAACAATGGTACGAGATGATTGGAAGTAGAAGCGATAATGCACCTGATCCAGAAGATGGAATTGCGTTAGGGGAAATCTTTAGCTACGAGATCAAGGCAATTGGCCATACGCTAACCGTAACCATCATGAGAGAGGGGAAGGATGATGTTGTTCAAGTAGTGGATATGACGGATAGTGGCTTTGCTGATGATTGGATGTATTTCAAAGCAGGAAACTATAATCAGAATAATGCTGGAAATCCGGGCGAATATGCCCAAGTATCTTTCTTCGCATTAGATGTTAGGCACTTTGCTCCCACTCCGCCATCCGCTTATGATGCCCCATCTGACATACCAAGGTTTCAAGCTTTTCTGGCAGACTGCAAGCTCCAGGCTCCTAATAGTTCTACTTTGGCTCACAATTCTACCCTAAATAATGGATATACGCATCCGCAGTATTTCTATGTAGCTGATGGTGATAAGATGCTGTTCTATCAATCAGGTGATAGCAAACGAACAGAGCTCCGAAATGAAACGAATTGGGATCTTACACAAGCCAATCGATCGCTACATGGAAGACTCGATGTTGTAGCGCAGAGCTGTGATCAAGTGACTGTCATGCAAATTCACGATGATGCCAATGCAGGTCCCGGACCGAATAAACCTCTGTTAAGAATTTATAAGCATAATGCAAAATTTCCTACGAATCATGTGTGGGCAGCAATCAAAACAGATGATGGAGGATCTAATACCACCCATGTGGATCTTGGTGAAGACCCAGGAGGATATTTTACTTGTGCCATCCGATTGGTGGACGGAAATATGATCATTGATTATGAGGGTGAAGAGAAGGTGAACATGGATGTCTCTTTCTGGACTTTTCCCAGTTATTGGAAGGCAGGTGCTTATCTTCAGGATAATGGGGAGGCGACCATACATTTTGATGAATTGTTTGAAGCAGATGGCTCCCCACAGAACTATGTTCCCACTATTCGTGTAACCGCTCCTTCATCTGGCACAAATTTTTTGCCAGGCAGCGACATCACGATTAGCGTTGACGCGGTAGATTCAGATGGGACAGTAACAATGGTTGAGTTTTTTGAAGGTGGTAATAATAAGATTGGGGAAGATTCTATCGCTCCCTATTCAATGACATGGACAAAAGTAGCTGAAGGCGGCTATACATTAACAGCCAGGGCTACTGATGATGAAGGAGGATCAAAGACGACCGTGAGTACCCTTATCACGGTTCAGGTTCCGGTAGACGTGACCGGAGTAGACTTGGCGGAGGTCACCGGACCCATTGCTGTTAACGCTAGCGTTCAGCTGGAGGCATTCGTTTCTCCTGCCAATGCGACCAATCAAACTTTGGTGTTTGAATCTGATGACCCTGCCATTGCTACGGTTAGTGAGGGCGGCTTATTGACGGCGATTGCTGAGGGGCTTGTTACAGTTACGGTAACAACAGATGACGGGGGATTTATCGATTCGAAAATGATTCAGGTCCTCACTCCTTCTACTGAATTTAACTGGGCATTGGGTCAGCCGGTTGTGGGAAGCGCTACGCCTGATGGTAATAATGATGAAGCTAAACTTGTAGATGATGATACCAATACACGTTGGTCTGTAAAGGAGTATCCGCAGTCAGCGACTGTTGATTTACAAGGAGACATAAAGATCACTCAGACAGAAGTTTCCTCATACGAAGATAGAGCTTATCAATTCCTTATTGAAGGTGCTGCAAATGAAGAGGGCCCTTATACAACGATCGTAGACAGATCAAACAATAACATTCCAGGAACTGCAAATGCACCAATTATCAATGAGGTAGACAATGTAGAAGCCAGGTTTGTAAGAATAAGCGTATCTGGCGCAGATCTGTATACCGGTTCATGGGTAAGTCTTACCGAACTGAGAGTGTTTGGTGAAGGGGAGAGAACATATACGAATGAAGAAGAAGAGGAAGAAGAGGAAGAAGAAATTACAGAAGTCCTCCTATCTCCCAATCCTGCCACATCTGATGTAACACTAAAAGCTCCTGAAGAATACGATACCGTATCCATTTTTGATACATCCGGAAGAAGGCTTATCCAGGCAGAGATCGATCAGGTAGTAACACTAGATATCAGTATGCTTCAAGCGGGTTTGTATTTGGTAAAATTGGAAGGCAATGATCAGCCTCATGTTACGAAGTTGATAAAACGGTAAGTTGCCAGCACACAGACTAACATGTTTTGCCTAGCTCTACCCAACGCGCAAACATATCAAGTCAGCCAATATTTCCTTTGAGGTGAGACGTTTGTGCGTTGGAATGAGTCTGGAAAAACGTCTCGTCTTCCTTACAGAAACTACTATGAAGTTTCCTCTACTGTTTTCTTTTCTATTCCTTACTGTTCTTGTTGGTGCACAAAGCCGCTATGAGGTGTCATCCGGTGGAGAATTCCATACGGCTCAAGAGCAGGCCAGTGCAGGGGATACAATCGTATGGCAATCGGGTGTCTATGCCGATACTCGAATGGACATCAATAAAGACGGAATCATCGTAACCGCAGAACCATATGGCACTGTTTTGTTTAAAGGAGCATCGAGAGTGATCATACATGGCGATGATGTTACCTTTTCAGGCATTCAGTACGTGGGAGGGGTAATTGGCAATTTAGATGTAATAAGAGTCTATGGAAGCGATGTGTTGATTACGCATGTGAATATTCAGAATTATACCAGCTTCAAATATCTCAGAGTGTATGAAGAATCCCGAAGAACAAGCATTCGCCATTGCAACTTCGAAAACCGCCTCAACTTAGATGATCAGAACATCCTCTCCATATTGGTAGACGAAGAACCTGGCTATCACAAGATCCAATATTGTTCCTTCAAAAATTTTGAAGGGATAGGTCTTGACGAAGGGATAGAGCCCATCAGAATTGGCGTCAGTTCACAAGGCCATTTGGATAGTCGTACGCTCGTAGAATATTGCTACTTTACAAGATGCAATGGAGATGGTGAAATCATCTCGCATAAGTCCAGGCAAAACGTATATCGATATAACACCTTTGAAAATAACCCAGTATCTGAGCTTGTACTCAGACATGGGGATGAGGGAATCGTGTACGGTAATTTTTTTATCAATAATATGGGAGGCGTTCGAATACGAGAGGGCTCTCATCATTTCATTTACAACAACTACTTCGAAGGACTAGACAAAAGAGTCATTTACCTCATGAATGACCCCGCAGACCCCTTAAATGACATTCACATATATCATAATACCATCATCCATTCAGAGGAAGTAAGATTGGGAGGTACAGGAAATCACCCGCCCAGCAATGTTTTCATTGCTAATAATGTTTTTGCCAATCCAAAACAGAGATTATTTCAGGAAGATACCGGAAATGAGACATGGATTGCAAACCTGTCATTTGGTACCCTTGGGATTGATACGCCATCAACTGGATTGTCACATACAGACCCTGCTCTGTATGAAAATACCAAGGGCTTTTTCCAGCCAGAATCCAATAGTCCTGTTCTTGCTGCGGCGAATGCTGGCTATCCAGCGGTTCCGCTTTATCCAGGCATGGAGTATGACAATGAGCTATTCCTTGATGTAATGAAAGAATCAAGACCGGTATCCATCACTGAGCGAGCGATTGGTGCTTCTGAATTTTCATCAATCGTCGATGTTCAACCGCATGCCACTGAGATGAATACAGGCCCGTCCTACTTATTTGATAATCCTATCGATTATGTAGCTGCTAATGCAATACAGCTTTTTATTGGAGAAGAAGGGGATAGTAAATCAATTAAGGTGTCCAGCAATATCGATTGGACAGTGACGAGCAATGAGGAGTGGATCTCTACTGATCTACCATCCGGATCGGGGGATGCCCAACTCAATGTTACGATTGATAGAAACCAGGATAGTGTGAAACGATCGGGATCACTGACAATTGCCGGAGGGACACAATCGGCGACTATTGAGCTGCATCAGGACGCTGCTGAGCAAGTTGTTGTTCAGGATAGTAGTGTCCAGGATACTAGTGTTCAGGAAGGTGAGTTGCTGATATTTCCAAACCCAACAGATGGAAGCCTAATATTTAATAACATACCAGAGGGAATCTATCATTCGTTCATAGAAATATTTCATTTAGATGGGAAAAATGCTTTCTCAAAGGAGTATCGAATCAATCATAATGAATTGGTGATTGATTTGGCTCAATTGACAGCTGGTATGTATATAATGAAAATAACATTCATGAGTCAAGATGGCAGTGTGCACACTGAATTGACCCATAAGCTTGTAAGACAGTAACCACTTGCTAGCCAATGACTGCAAACGGATAACCATCAAATGAATGATTCGGACCAATGATTTTCTATTTTTTATTACCAGTAAGGGTTAGTATTAGGACACATTTACATTTGACAATCATGCTCCACCCTCTCGCTCTCCCGCCAGCGGGAGACATCAGCCCACAAGCCTGCAATCGCAGATTGGAGGGGGCTGGAGGAGGAACAAGATCCTACAATTTATTGTGTCTACCTACTAAATAGGCAATGCTTTCGATGACGCAAACAAACAGCAAATTAAAGAGTGGCTGCCAGATACAGAGATTCGTTTTTAATGGAGGTAAAATGCTGAACCCTGCCGATTTCAGCATGAAGCAATCAATAACAAAAGCCTGAATTTCCTCTCCATCAGTACCTACTGATCTCTTTTTCAGAAAATTGCCGACATTTTTTTTGGGGGTTTCATTTTTATTCTTAAATTGGTGAACCAATTACCAATGATTGGTTTACCAATTTGATTTTGACATGGCTAACTCTTCTCACAACGGCTTTGAAACCTTTTTCCAGGAAATCGCGCTTGAAAAACCCTCGGATAAGATCATCAATCAAATCAGAAATCTGATTCGATCTGGTCAATTGAAGCCAGGGGACAAGCTGCCACCGGAGAGAAAATTGGTTGAAAAGTTTGGAGTAGGAAGAGGACATATCAGGGATGCGTTGAAAAAATTAGAATTCTATGGGATTCTGAAGACGCTTCCCCAAAGTGGGACTGTTGTTGCAGGATTAGGGGTAAAGGCCCTCGAAGGCATGATCACCAATGTATTGCAAATAGAATCACCTGATTTCTATTCTTTGGCAGAAACGAGGATCATGTTAGAAATCAACGCAACCCGTTTAGCGGCAGAAAGAAGAACGAATGAAGATATTATCCAGATTTCACAGGCATTGAATGAATATCGACTCAAGGTCGAAGCAGAAGACCAGGGAATCGAAGAAGACCTGATGTTCCACTTACGAATTGCGGAAGCGAGTAAGAATCCGGTCTTGAGATCTCTATCTATGATCATTGTACCAGATATGATTCGCTATTCAAGAGAGTTGGATATTTGTGGCGATGGAAGATTTAGGCTGGCCCTGGAGGAACATGAGACAATTTTGGAATATATCCGAGAGGGGGATGGGGAGAAAGCCGCTGCTGCAATGAAATTTCATTTGAAGGATCTACTGGATAGAAGTTCAGACC
Organism: Bacteroidota bacterium; assembly: GCA_039029315.1. Taxonomy (GTDB): domain Bacteria; phylum Bacteroidota; class Bacteroidia; order J057; family J057; genus JBCCCJ01. The sequence continues at coordinate 13,442 of JBCCGK010000088.1, forward strand.
AGCATTGATCAGCTATAAGTTCAACTACAACCCTAAATATTACGACTACTATGGAGCAAGCCTAGCGATCTCACTTCTCGCAACCTGCATGTATACTTCTGATAAGCAATTGAAGCTAGCAATCATATAGATTGCCAGCTCCAAGAATTCTATAATTCCTGATAGGTAAAAAAGAACAATTGAACAGCGTTCTTACCTACTGGGGAACTATTGTTCTTGACATATCCATTATCAAAAACATTTGAAATTATGAAACTTAGACTACTCTATCAAGCAAAAGATGTCATACTCATTGGCTTGAGTATGCTGATTTGCTTGACTATTACTTCACAAGGATTTACAAAAAACGGGTATTCCACTTCGATTGAAGTCGAATATGCCAACATCACTGGAAAGGTTACCGCATCTGACAATGGAGCCGCTTTGACAGGCGCCACAGTACAGGTAAAAGGGACCACCACAGGGACATTTACGGATGACACTGGTAACTACTCAATCGAGGTTAATGGAGAGGATGCCATATTGGTATTTTCATATCTTGGATACCTCAGCCAGGAAGTTGCAGTCAATGGTCAGACGACGATCAACATTTCTCTGGCAGTCGATAATACGAACTCTCTGGATGAAGTTGTCGTTGTTGGCTACGGTGTGCGAAAAAAATCACACAATACAGGTGCGATTGCACAGGTTGGTGGCCGGGATGTCGCAGCGATTCAGGCAAATCGTGTGGATGATGCACTTGCAGGGAAGTTGGCAGGTGTCTTGATCCAAAACCAGGATGGGGAGCCAGGTGCGGACCCAAAAATTCAAATCAGAGCAGCTTCCTCTATTTCAGGTGACTCCAATCCACTGATTGTTGTGGATGGCTATCCGATTTCAGGAAGTTTGGCCACTGTGAACCCCAATGATATCGAAAGTATTGAAGTATTGAAAGATGCTGCCTCAGCTGCCATATACGGCTCTCGGGGAGCCAATGGGGTCATTTTGGTTACAACCAAAAAAGGAAAGTCAGGCAAAGCTCAGGTAAGTTACAATGCCTATATAAGCACCTCTAGTAAGTATGTAAGAGACAATGAACAAATTCTAACATCTGGAGAATGGGCTGACATGATAGATGCTGGTATGGCCGATGGGACCTTTGATGTATCTGAAGTGGACCCAGCGTTATTGAACTATCGCTTAACTGCCTTTAGAAATTCACCCGATGTCGTGAGCGTAGAAGATTGGTTGTTCCGACAAGGAAACAGCATGAACCACGACTTGAGCATCAGCGGCGGCAACGAAGATGTCAATTATTTTGCCTCACTTGGCTATCTCAATACGCAGGGGATTGCCATTACCCAAGGCTTTGAAAGATATAACGGACGTATGAATATCGATGCCAAGGTGGGGAATCGACTCAAGACGGGATTGAATATCAATGGATTCATGGGGGATAGAGATCTGGTCGCTCATGACATGAGGGATCTCTTGAGAGCGTATAGTGTTCATCCGATTTACCATACAGAAGCCTCTATTAACTTCGTGCAACAGTTGGATGCTCAAGCACAGGCATTGGGACTCTCTTCCTTTAACTCTGGATTCAGAGGAGGTGATGCGCCCTGGAATAACAGTATTTATACCCTGGAGCCTGGGATGTCTGCACAAGACTGGCATTATGGAAGAAGCGGAAATGGCATTGGAGGGTCTGGAGATGCAGGTCCGGCAACAAAACTTGACGCTGCAGACCGTTGGCAAAAAACCTATTTCGCGAATGTGAGTACGTATCTGCAACTCAAGATCGTCGATGGCTTGAATCTGAAAACTGTGTTGGGGGGAGATATAAGAGATACCCGGGACTTTTATTCGCAAACACTGGAAGCGGATTCCAGAGCACGCTCAACTCAATCTGACCTGGATCAGATAGATGTAAAAAGATCTTCAGTATTGAGTGAGACTACCTTGAATTTTGCAAAAACAATCGGGAATCATGATGTGTCTGCAGTCGCTGGATACGAATTTCAAAATTTCTATATCAGAGGAACCACCTTGCGTGGGACGAATCTGCCATTTGGTCAGCCGCTCAATTATGGGCTGCTAGATCCAGCAGATATCACCGTTTCTGAGAGAAATGAGACGATTGCCAGACAGAGTGTGTTTGGCAGAGTGAACTATGCCTTTGACAATCGGTATTTGCTATCCGTATCAGTGAGAAGAGATGGGGATTCTAGATTTGGCGCAAACAATAGATTCCAAACCTTCCCAGCTGTTTCTGCAGGATGGAACATCCATAATGAATCCTTTTACAATTCAGAATTCCTAAGCACTTTGAAGCCAAGATTCAGCAGAGGGTCTTTGGGAACGACTTCTTTCCTGGGAGCATACAATTCATTGAGTCTGTTGAATCCGCAAGCCACTGTCTTAGGAAATTCCTTCCTCATTCCCTCTGATATTGCCAATCCAAATTTGACCTGGCAGACCAATACAGAGACCAATTGGGGGCTTAGTTTAGGTTTCCTCAACGATCGAATTACCCTGGGAGTAGATTATTACACCTCTCTCATCGAAGACATTCTCATTAATCAAAGCGTTTCTGAAGTATTGGGGACCACTTCCATTGCATTGAACTCAGGTGATGTAACAAGTTCCGGGATAGAATTTGAACTAGGAGCACATATCTTGTCCCAGGAAGATCTCACCTGGACGATCAATGCCAACCTGGCTACGGTTAATTCTGAAATTACTGATTTAGGGGGATTGAATGAATTGCCTCAAACCATTTACGGGCAGTCTGGGAGAGGGCCTGTATTTAGAAATTATGTAGGGGGACAAATTGGGGAAATGTGGGGATTGGAAACCACCGGACCGGTTGAAATGAAATATGTAGCCGATCCGACGAGAAACAATGGCATCAGTAGTGGCGAAAGTTATGTGGTAGATCAAAATGGGGATGGCGTCATTGACCGGACAAAAACTGTGGAAGAGGGGGGTGATTTGGTTAAAATTGGGCAGAACACACCAGATTTCTATTGGGGCTTGAATAGCCAGGTAAGATATAAAGATTTTGACCTGTCCTTCCAGCTTCAGGGATCTCACGGAGGCGAGGTATACAATATAGATCCTCTGTACTGGCAATCACAATGGGGAGGAAGATTGCGCTCTAGTTTTGATGATGACGGCGATGGCAAAGCTGACCATAATGGACAGCATTATGAAAGAAATAGAAACCAGACTGATGCCATGATTCAAGATGCCTCTTATGTGGCGCTGAGAAACCTGACAATCGGCTATAATCTTGTGAACAAACTTGGGCTGAGTTCTGCAAGGATCTATGTTGCCTCTACCAACTTGTTGTATATGATGGGCTCTAATTATACCTCTTTTAACCCAGAAGGGGTAGAGATCACCAATGGTGGCTACTTAGGCCCCACAACCTATGGTGTGCAAGTAGGTGCAAGTCCTATTGTCAGAAGCTTTACGCTGGGTGTCAATGTCAATTTTAACTAATATCAAGTTAACCTCCCTTATTTCTAGAAGGAAAGCAGGCTAAAAAATGTCGAATGGCGAATGTCCAATGTTGAAGGAAATAAGCGCAAAACATCTCGCTCGCTTCAAAATTCTGAGTTCGACATTCATTATTCGACATTTGCCAGCCTCAATTTCAAAGAAGAAGGCATAGAATTAACTTTTTATCTTAACCAATCAAATAATGAGAACAATATATATCATACTGGGAGCATTGCTGTTGATTACAGCCACAGCATGCGAGGATTTGGAACAATTCCCACCAAATATTGCGAGTTCAGGCTCATTAACAGATTATGAGGGAGTCTTGAATGCAGCATATTTCTATCAGCATGGATCTGCTACACCTATGGCAGTGATGGGTGACTTCAGATCTGACAATGCGTTTATGTTTGAAGCACCATACACCTCATTTGATGAGTTCGATCGGGAATTGACGACGATGGAAGATCAATTTTTTGGCCCTTTCTATACGGCCTTATACAAGTCCATCCTAAGTGCGAACAATGTGATCGAAAATTCCGGCAATCCAACGGAAGTTGGCGAGGCTAAATTTTTGAGAGCGCTGTCTTATTTCAAACTCGTACGTGTATTTGGTGATGTTACAGTGAATCTAACTGCTAACCCAAGTACAACTGATAATGCCCACTTGGCAAGACAACCGGCTGCTGATGTGTATAACAACGTAATCATTCCTGATTTGGAAGACGCTATATCGGCTTTAGGGACTGAGATAGAGGATGGGCGAGCGTCGAAATTAGCAGCTCAGGGAATGCTCGGGAAGGTCTATGTACAATTGGGGGACTTTGGCAGTGCTTCTACACATCTGGCTGCTGTTGTAAATGGTGCTGCGAGTGCAGGGATTAGCTTGCAGGAAAATTTTGCAGATATTTTTGGTGGAGACAATGATTTGAATTCAGAAATCATCTTTGCCACACAAATCTCAAGCTCTGTGAATGACGAATATGGCTTTTCCGAGTTTTGGTCATGGTCCGGTGGATTGGATACAAAATCTTTGAATCCATTAGAGCAAGACTTGGTTGATGCGTTTTGGGCGAGTGGAGGTGACTCTACGGATTTAAGAGCGGCTGTAAGCATAGATACAGCAACGATGTCTTCTCCCAAATTCCCTCAATCAGGAGGACCTGATCACGACTGGATAGAGTTGAGGTTGGCGGATGTCATTCTGTTGTATGCAGAAACATTGAATGAGAATGGCTCCTCTTCTGAAGCCCTTGCACAATTGGATCCTATTCGAACCAGAGCTGGATTGGAGCCGCTGGATCCTGCAGTTCTGAATACACAGGCCCTGGTCAGACAAGCGATTCAGGACGAAAGAAGACTTGAGTTGGCCTTTGAAGGCCAGAGATGGTTCGATCTGGTGAGAACCGGGACTGTGAATGAAGAAATGGGAGAAACGGTTGATAGCAAATATCATGTGTTTCCCATTCCCATTTCTGAAGTGTTGGCAAGCCTTGGAGTTATTACACAAAATGATGGGTATTAGACTATAGATAGAATAAGGGGGTAAATTCCTTTATCCCCTTATTCACATTTGATTGCAATAGACCAATTGCTTAGAGGCTGTTTTGAGAGCTGTGCTGAGAATTTTTAGGGTGTATTTTTTTTTCAGACAAGGCTCTTTTTTGCTCTCATAGTGGTGCTATGAGATCAAAAAAAGCTGTAGAATGAGGAAAAAAGACACATACAAAAAATGAGTGACAGATTTTCAAACAGTCTCTTAAGGAAACAGTAGCCAATCATGCTGAATGATCAAAAGTCAATTTGTATGATGGCGTGCATAGGAGGAAGGGGGCTTTTCGACAGGAATCAAAAGAGGAAACGATCTGACACCTGAGGAGAAAGGCCCTGTTCCTCAATCAAGTTCAACGATTTTGTAGTTCTACATGTATCAATTGTCATTCAAACAATAGTAGTAACAAGGCTGAAAAGGTGTTTTAAGGCTATCTGCTTAGGAGAGTTCCAAACACCAGAATAGTCCCAACCAAGTAGGTAGCCACCCTTTTTTTCACAACTAACCCAATTCTACTCATTGATGTCCCAATCTCCCTCCATACTGAAAAAATTATATCTGCTGGCACTGGGAATAGGACCAGGTATTTTTGCCATCGGATATACGATTGGGACAGGGAGTGTCACAACGATGGCAGTAGCTGGTAGTCAGTATGGGATGCAATTATTATGGGTTTTATTGGTGAGTTGTTTGTTCTCATGGGTATTGATGGAAGCCTATGGGAGGTATACCTTAGTTACGGGAGAGACTGCGCTATATGGATTTAGAAAGCATCTCAAACTGGGAAGCCTGATGGCGGTTCTCATCATTATCGGCATCGGGTTTGGACAATGGAATTCTTTGATAGGAATCCTCGGAATTTCTGCTCACTCCATTTTCGAAATGCTCGTTTTATTCATTCCCTCTCTTGCAGACAATGAATACTGGACGATCCTGATCATCGCGATTCTGATTATCGGCAGTATGTATACCCTTCTATGGGTGGGGAATTACTCCATTTTCGAAAAAATATTGTTGATTTTTGTCTCATTAATGGGCTTGTCTTTCCTATTGTCTTTCTTCATTGTCCTGCCTGCCCCTGGAGAAATCGTCAATGGCCTGATCCCAAGTATCCCAGAAGTGGAAGGAGGCAAACAACTGGTTGTGGCCTTTGTCGGAACAACCATGGCAGCAGCTACCTTTCTTTCCCGCCCCTTGTTTATCCAGGGGAAAGGATGGACAATGGACAATGCCAAAGCACAGCAAAGAGATGCACTTTGGGCTTCTATTCTGATTTTTGTTGTGAGCGGATCTATTATGGCCGTGGCTATGGGAGCCATGTATCATGAAGGAAAAGTGATCAGCAAAGTACTAGATATGGTGAATACCCTCGAACCCATAGCCGGAAGATTTGCAGTTGCCATTTTCTTCCTCGGGACCCTGGGAGCAGGATTATCCTCTATTTTTCCAATTCTGATGATTGTCCCATTATTGATTGCCGACTTTCAGGCTGGCAAATTGGATACACAATCAAGGCAGTTCAAAGTTCTTACAGCTGTGGCAAGCATCATTGGTTTGACAGTCCCTATCCTCGGAGCCAATCCCATCAAAGCGCAAATTCTCACGCAGATCTTCAATGTATTTGTGTTGCCATTGGTGATTCTTGGGATCATCATCCTGACAAACAATCATCGCTTGATGGGCAAACATCGGGCAGGAACGCTTTTGAACCTGGGAATGGGGCTATCTATGATGTTTGCCTGTATCATTTCCTATAACGGTGTGATTTCTATCCTTCAATCTATTTAAGCTACTACCAACAATGACCACTATTGCTCATATCCTGTCCATCAAAACAAGACTCGGACTTCCCTTAAGGGTTCTGTCTCTTCTGTGTGTTGTGGCTGTTTCAAGCTGTAATTCCTCCGATGGACTTGTTCACTCTGTGGCTGAATTCAATCAGGCAGTCAAGCAAGCACAGGCAGGAGACAAAATCATATTGGCCAATGGCGTTTGGAAAGATACAGAGCTGGTCTTCACAGGGGAAGGAACAGAAGATCAACCCATCACCCTCTCAGTGGAGGAAAAAGGAAAGGTAAGTCTGGAAGGACAGTCAAATATCAGAATTGCTGGGACACACTTGATTGTAGAGGGACTGGTCTTCAAAAATGGATATACCCCGACCAGTGAAGTCATCTCCTTCAGAAGAAACAAAGAGCATTTGGCCAATCATTGTCGCGTAACCGAATGCGTGATTGATAATTACAGCAATCCTGAGCGATTTGAATCCGACTATTGGGTAGGGATTTACGGGAAGCACAACCGCTTTGATCACAACTATCTGACCGGAAAGAGAAATCAAGGAGTAACACTTGCCGTCAGACTGAATACGGAAGAAAGCCGCGAAAATCACAATCTGGTTGACCATAACTATTTCGGGCATCGACCGATCCTGGGATCGAATGGCGGTGAAACTCTTCGGGTAGGCACCAGCCATTATTCACTCACCAATTCCAATACCATCGTCGAGTACAACTATTTCGACCGATGCAATGGAGAGCATGAAATTATCTCCAATAAAGCTTGTCAGAATACCTACCGCTACAATACCTTCTATGAATGTCAAGGGACACTTACCATGCGCCATGGAAATGAAACCCTGGTAGAAGAAAATTATTTCTTTGGCAATGGCGAATCCAATACAGGCGGAATCAGAATCATTAATGAAACGCAAACAGTCATCAACAATTACTGTGAAGGGCTGACAGGTTATCGCTTTCGTGGTGCATTGGTCATCATGAACGGGGTTCCAAATTCCCCTGCAAATCGCTATTTTCAGGTAAAAGATTCTCGCGCTTCAAATAATACCTTCATCGATTGCGATCATATCCAATTATGTGCGGGAAGTGATGAGGAGCGTAGCGCAGTCCCCATAAATACTGTGGTTTCCAACAATCTGTTTTATCATCGACAGAAAGAAAACCTCTTCACCATTTATGATGACATCTCAGGAATCAGTTTTGACAACAATCTTTTGAGCCCACAGATGAAGCCATTTCAGAAGGTAGGTTTTTTTCAGCAGGAAGTCGCCTTCGAGACCAATCAGGAAGGCGTCCAAATCCCTACGACTGATCCGGCCCTTGAGGTTGGAATGAAGAAAACCCAGGGATTAGCTACCCCTGAAAACACTGGCGTATCTTGGTATCCAAGAAGAGAGGAAGAAATCCGATTCAATACAGGAACGGTCATCCCGGTTAATTCAGGAGAAAATACCCTGGCCGCAGCAGTCGCCAATTCTCATCCTGGAGATATCATTGAACTGCAAGAAGCCGGAGAATACATCATGACCAAGTCTATTGATCTACATCATCCACTGTCCTTCGTCGTGGCAGCAGGTGTGAGTCCCAAACCCAGGATCACTTTCCAAAAAACCACGCTGTTCAATATCGAAAACGGAGGCGCATTGTCCTTACATGGAGTATTGATTTCTGGATCGGAATCCAGAGACAAACCAGGCAATGCAGTCATCCGAACCAGTAGATACTCTATGAATCGGAATTACAAACTCTTCATTGAGGATTGCGATTTTGTAGATCTTGATGTGAATCACAGCTTCGATGTTGTCAAGGTCTTCAAGAATACCTTCGCTGATTCAGTAGTGCTGCGGAATAGTAGATTTGAGAATATCACAGGAATTGTCCTGGGCCTCGACAAAGAGACAGATGATATTGGCATCTACAATGCAGAGAATGTTGTCATTGACAATTGCTTGTTTTCGAACATAGAAGGAGCAGCCCTCACGCTTCACCGCGGTGGCAGAGACGAGAGCACCTTTGGTCCCATGTTGACAATCGACCATTGCACCTTCGACAATATTGGAGATGGCAAACGCAACAGGACCGGATCAGCGATCCATTTACACGGCGTGCAGGAGATCGACATCAGGAATAGTATTTTCCGAAATAGCGAAGAAGTAGAGATGTTTCTCGCCGTAGGAGAACCAGTTGTATCCTTTTCCCATTGCAATTTTGATCAGTCCATTGCGATCGAATCCAATGACGATGCCTATCAGGAAATCAACACATCCCGCCACCCTGTCTCATTTGAGGAGGGATTCAGTCTAGAGGATGCCTCTCCCTTGAAGGGGAAAGGGCACGATGGAAAAGATGTCGGGTATCTCAAATAGCACAGCAGCGAACGGACCAGCAACCATCAGACAATGAAGAATTTGTATAATAGTAGTAGTAATCTAGCAATCCGTAGATGCCATCTGGGGTTCCTCCTGGCATGGATCTGCGGATGTTTTTCTGTTACTGCTCAAGATCACCCCAGATTGATTTTGACGCAGGAAGGCATCTCGCAGATCAGGGAGAATCTTGGCACCGCTCCCCTATTTGACCAACGTCTGAAGATGGTCCAAATGGAGGTAGATCAAGCCATTGCAGATGGGATGGATGTGCCCATCCCCAAAGATATGGCAGGGGGATACACCCACGAGCGCCACAAGCAGAATTATTCGCTCATGCAGAAGGCGGGCAACCTGTATCAAATAACAGAGGAAGAGAAATATGCTGTCTACGTCCGGGATATGTTGCTGGAATACGCAAAATTGTACCCAAGCCTGGAGCTTCACCCCACCCATAGATCTTATGCCACCGGCAAAATATTCTGGCAATGTCTCAATGATGCCAATTGGCTCGTCTATTCCAGTCAGGCATATGATTGTGTATATGATTGGCTCAAGCCTTCAGAGCGAGACCTATTGGAGAAAGACTTGTTCAGACCTTTTGCAGATTTCCTTTCCCTGGAGAATCCTCGCTTTTTTAATCGTATTCACAACCACAGTACCTGGGGCAATGCGGCTGTCGGGATGATCGGTTTGGTCATGGGAGATAGCATATTGATCAATCGGGCCTTGTATGGATTGGAAAATGATGGGATTTCAGCAGAAGAAAAAGACAATGACGAGGGCTTCATCAAACAGCCAGGACAAAATACGGCTGGTTTCCTTGCCCAACTGGATTTCTCATTTTCCCCGGATGGCTATTTCACAGAAGGGCCCTATTATCTGCGGTATGCCATCTTTCCTTTTCTGTTGTTTTCCAAGGCACTTGCGAATAACCGCCCTGATCTGGACATCTTTCACTATCGGGACGACATATTGATGAAGGCAGTATATGCACTGCTATACCAGGCAGATGCAAGAGGACACTTCTTTCCCATCAATGATGCGCAAAAAGGCATGTCCTGGTTGGCAAGGGAGGTCATCACGGCGGCTGACATTGCTTACTATTATGGGGGCAATGATCCAGGACTGTTGTCGATTGTTCACAAACAAGGGAAGGTCTTGCTGGATGAAACGGGTTTTGTCGCAGCGCGGGATTTGGCCAGGGGAATCGCCAAACCATTTCATCAAAAGTCTATTGCATTCACTGACGGAGCAGATGGAAACAAAGGAGGGGTCGGGATCTTGCGAAGCTCCAGATCCGAAGGGGAGGAAGTATGTCTTGTGATGAAATATTCTGCACAGGGCATGGGACACGGACATTTTGACAAACTGTCTTACTCCCTATATGACGAAGGAGGAGAAATTATTCAGGACTATGGAGCTGCCCGATGGGTCAATATTGAGCAAAAAGGAGGGGGAAGATATCTTCCTGAGAATAAATCATGGGCCAAGCAAAGCATCGCGCATAATACGCTGGTGATTGATGAAACCTCCCATTATGAAGGAGACATCAAAAAAGGAGAAGCCAACCAACCTGTTCCATTTCTTTTCAGCAGTCAGGACGATATGTTCCAACTGGTCAGCGCCAAAGACACAACTGCCTATACTGGAACAGACATGCATCGGACCATGATTCTCCTGAAAAGGCATGCCCTTCACCCACCGATTGTCATCGATATTATTCGGGCACAATCAGGGGGCACGCATCAGTACGATTTGCCGATCTGGTTTCATGGACATCTGTTGTCCACCAGTTTTGACTATACAACTCAAGAGGATCGCTTGCTTCCACTGGGAGAGGCGCATGGATACCAGCACATCTGGAAAGAAGCCGTAGGCCGATCGAAAGATCAGCATGCCCAAATTACCTGGTTTTCCCGCGGAAAATTCTTCACAGCGAGCATGCTGGTGAGTCCCAATGATGAGTTGATCCTTGGCAGAACAGGAGCCAGCGATCCTTCCTTCAATTTGCGGCACGATCCCGGATTCATCATCCGAAAGAAAGAAGCAAAAGATCCCGTATTTGTTACCGTCATAGAGCCACATGGAGCATATAATCCTGTTTCGGAGATTCCGACCTATCCTTTTAGCAGGATTGCATCCGTGGATCTTCTTCATAATGATGACCGATATACAGCGATTTCAGTTAAGGACAAATCTGATAAAGCATGGACAGTGATCCTTGCGAATCGATATCCATCTCCAACTATAAAGCATAAGCTGACCATCGATCAAATGTCATACACATGGCAGGGAGGCTTTCACCTACTCAAACAATGAATCTCTAACGTTAAACAAAATGATGAATTCAATTACACCTAGCAAAGAGTTTCTTCTTGGATCGGACATCCCATGGGAAGAAGTGGCTCCCGGGATGCGCAGACAAATCATGGGTTATGATGACAAAATCATGTTGGTGAAGGTCCAATTTGAAACTGGGGCGGTTGGAGCCTTGCATGAACATCATCATTCTCAGGTGACCTATGTGGAGAATGGAGAATTTGAAATGACCATAGGCGAAGAAAAGAAAATCCTGAAAGGTGGAGACGCTTTTTACATTCCTCCTCATGTCATGCATGGATGTGTATGCCTGAAACCCGGTGTCCTCATCGATGTTTTTAGCCCACACAGAGAAGATTTTCTTAGCTAATACCTGGAATTATGAAAAAAATTAAAGGACTCAGGTGGTGGATAATTGCGTTGATAGCGCTGGCTACGGTCATCAACTATATTGATAGACAGGCACTTGGTGTGTTATGGCCAGATATGTCCATCGATCTCTTTCCCGAAAATACGCCCGACGAGCGCAAAGAGTTTTATGCCTGGATTTCCATCGTTTTTGTGTTTTCCTATGCCTTTGGGCAAGCCATTTTTGGGAAAATCTTTGATTGGGTGGGAACCCGCATCGGCTTCGCTTTATCGATTGGTGTTTGGTCTATTGCCACTGCCCTTCATGCCTTTGCCCGTGGGGTAGTGAGTTTCAGTCTGTTTCGAGGCATCCTGGGTGTCGCAGAAGCCGGGAACTGGCCCGGAGCCACAAAAAGCAATGCCGAATGGTTCCCCACGAACGAACGTGCCTTTGCACAGGGGCTATTTAACTCCGGAGCTGCGGTTGGTGGGATTGTCGCTATTCCGCTCATTGGATTGTTGACGATTTATTTCAGTTGGCAAGCTGTCTTCATTGTGGTAGGACTGACGGGTTTGTTGTGGCTCCTTCCCTGGATGATAATCGTAAAAGCCCCCCCCAAATCTCATCCCTGGCTAACGGAGGAGGAACGACAATATATTTTGAGTGGACAGCAGGAGCAGGAAAAGGAGGTAGAGGACGAACATACTGAAGAATATAATCCCACAACAAGCCAAATGTTGGGCCATAAAGAAAGTTGGGGCGTGATTATCGCATCAGCAGTTATTGATCCAATCTGGTGGTTATTTGTGTTGTGGATTCCAATTTATTTGTCGGAAGTGTATGAGATGGATATACAGGCCATCGCCAAAAACGGATGGGTGCCTTATGTGGGGGCAATGCTAGGTGCCTGGTTTGGTGGCCTCCTGGCACAGAATCGTATCAAAAAAGGGTGGACAGTAGATAAGACACGTAAATTGGTGATTACGCTGGGATGCGGAATTATGTTGCCAGCACTGTTGGCTTTGTCAAATCCGGGAGGACCCATTGTTGCAGTCCTGATTATGGCGGTTGTGTTATTTGGTTTTCAAACAGCCATTGGAAATGTTCAAACATTGCCCAGTGATCTATTTGGTAAAAAAACGGTTGGTACACTGTCAGGAATTGCAGGAATGTCAGCGAAGTTGACAGCAGCAGGATTGACCTATCTCATTCCCTGGTTGACTTCTGGAGGGAATTATACACCCGCCTTTGTGATCGGGGCAGCACTGGCTTTGATTGCCATGGCAAGTGTTTGGATTTTATGTCCCAAAATAGAGCCACTAAAACCAACATAGAAGATAAGAGTTTAGCAAACTTCTTAGAGTTCTGAAGGAAAAGCATCGGTCGAAGCTCTTCCAAAAGAAATTAACGTGATTTAACCATTTAAAAAATAAATATTCATGAGTACTAACAGATTAGCTATCATAACTGGCGCTACCAGTGGCATCGGCTTCGCAATAGCAAAAAGACTAGGGAAAGATGGGTTTACTGTCGTCTTAAATGGCATCGAGCATGAAGAAGGAGCGAAAAAAGTAGAAAGTCTTATTGCAAAAGGAATCGATGCAGAGTATTGTGGATTTGATGTTACCCAAGAAGAACAGGTGACCGCAAACCTCACCAAAATTGGTGAAAAATATGGCAAGATAGATGTGCTTGTCAACAATGCTGGTGGATTAGGAGGAAGGTCTCGCTTTGAAGAGATGACAACAGACTTTTACAGATCTGTCATGGCATTGAACCTGGATTCTGTATTCTTCGCGTCAAGGGCTGCAATTCCTTTCCTGAAACAGGGAGATCGTCCAACCATCATCAACTTCACCTCAAATGCAGCATGGAATGCGGGAGGGCCTGGAGCTGGGATTTACGGCACATCCAAAGCAGGTGTCCATACCATTACGAGGGCTCTGGCAAAAGATTTGGCCGAATATGGCATTCGGGTCAATGCTGTATCTCCTGGTACAATTGACACACCATTTCATCAACAAATCAAATCTACCAAACCAGAAGTGTTTGCCTCATGGGCCAATAATATCATGCTGGGAAGATTGGGCCAGCCAAAAGATGTTGCTGGAGTGGTTGCTTTTTTGGCTAGCAGAGATGCCTGTTTCATCACAGCAGAAACCATTCAGATTGGTGGAGGGCAGGCACTGGGAATCTGATTCATCCCACTTGCTATGTGCATGTTACATTTCATGACCTGATTGTCAGGTCGCAAATGAGATAATGATACAACTTATCTAGAGAAAATTATGCATACACTTAACGGAAAGGTAGCAGTAGTAACCGGAGGAGCCAGGGACATCGGAAGAGCAATATCTGTTGGTCTGGCAAAGGAGGGAGCCAAAGTCGTCGTGAATTATTACAATTCTGAGTCCGGCGCGAATGAAACACTTGAGGAGATCAGATCTCTGGGAGGAGAAGCCATTGCTGTGAAAGCGGATGTGTCCAACATGGCAGATATTCAGACATTGAAGGCAAGAGCGATTGAGGCATTCGGAGAGAAGATGGATATTCTTGTCAACAATGCAGGAGGTCTGTTTGCCCGCAGGAGCTTACAAGAACTGGATGAGTCATTTTATGAGCTGGTGATGAATGTCAACTTCAAAGCTAGCGTTTTCTGTCTGCAAGCCTTTGAGCCATTGATGGGGAAAGGTGCCTCTGTCATCAATCTGTCTTCTCTGGCAGCCAGAGATGGTGGAGGGAGTGGATCTTCCCTCTATGCATCTTCCAAAGGAGCCGTGACCACATTTACTAGATCAATGGCAAAAGAGCTTGGTCCGAAAGGCATTCGCGTAAATGCAGTTTGTCCAGGCTTGATTGGGACGAAATTTCATGATGATTTCACCAAAGATGACATTCGAAAAATGGTTGCAGCCAAGACGCCTGTAAGGAGGGAAGGTAGTGCTCAAGAGGTGGCAGACCTGGTGGTCTATCTCGCTTCTGACAAGAGTTCTTTTGTGAATGGAGCCAATTTCGATATCAATGGCGGTTTAGCATTCTCCTAAATAGACATTTCAAACAAAAGCTTTAAACAAATGAAGAAGGTAGTATGCTTTGGTGAAATTATGCTCCGATTGTCTCCTCCCGGTTGGAAACGCTTTAGTCAAGCCAGTTCCTTTGAGGTCATTTATGGGGGAGGAGAAAGCAATGTTGCGGTAAGTCTTGCCAATTATGGAATTTCCGCAGAATTCGTCTCACGCGTACCTGATAATGACATTGGGGCATGTGCCGTGATGGAAATGAAGAAAAGAGGAGTAGGGACACAGTACATGATCAAAGGGGGAGAAAGACTGGGGATTTATTTCCTTGAGACCGGAGCCGTATCCAGAGGCAGTAAGGTTGTGTATGATCGTGCTCATTCTTCCATGTCTCACATTGAAGCAGGCATGATTGATTGGGAAAAAGTATTGAAAGAGGCTGATTGGTTTCACTGGACAGGCATCACACCGGCTATTTCTCAAGGGGCAGCAGATGCTTGTTTGGAGGCCATACAGACGGCAAATAGGCTTGGCGTCACGGTTTCAACAGACCTCAATTATAGAAAGAAGCTGTGGAAGTACGGCAAAGAACCCGGAGACATCATGCCTGCTTTGGTAGCTGGATGTGATGTGATTCTGGGAAATGAGGAAGATGCGGAAAAACATTTTGGACTTCATCCCGAATCCGTAGATGTTACACAGGGAGGATCTGTGTCAGGAGAAGCCTACTTATCCGTCCTCAAGCAACTCATGACCATGTTTCCCAGAGCAAAAAAAGTGATTACGACCCTGCGTGGATCTATCAGTGCTTCTCACAATAGTTGGTCAGGCGTCTTGTATGATGGCAAAACCCTGTTCACTTCTCCGACCTATCAGATCACCCATATTGTGGACAGAGTGGGAGGCGGAGACAGTTTTATGGGGGGATTGATTTATGGCTTGCTGACATATCCGGGAGATGACCAGAAAGCCCTGGACTTTGCTGTAGCAGCTTCCTGTCTGAAGCATACCATTTTTGGAGATGCCAATCTGGTCACGGTAGAAGAAGTGGAAAAACTTGTGGGAGGAGACGCTTCCGGAAGAGTTGCCAGATAGACTGTTCTGGCAATTACAAGAATAAACAACATGTCATCCTTTTGATTGTGACATCCAGACTGTGGTATGGGAATCACAAAGGAATGGAGATTTGCAAATCTATTCCTATTCAAAGTAAGAGTTGTAAGTGTTTGATTTCTAATTTTTTGGTCAAAAGCTAATTCTATCAAAAACAAGATTTGACCATGTTTGATTGGTCGATGTATAGGACTAAAATTAATTACCGACTCATGCGATTAACACGTTTACTTTCTTTTCTAGCGATTGGTCTATCCCTCATTTTGGGTGATATTGCCAATGCACAGACAACTGTTACCATTGGAATGGGCTCCTCCTCTTCCAGTACTCGCGGGCCATTTCAGCGGGCGGATACCAATTCTTCGACTGTATTTTCTCGCTTTGTACAGATATATACGGCTGCTGAATTGGCAAGTGCGGGGATTGTCAGTGGATCGGCAATTACGCAGGTGAATTGGGAACTGGCTTCTTCCAATACTATCATTGGAAGTGGAGATGCCACCCTAAAGGTATATGTCAAAAACTCTAGCGCGACTATGGCCGCAGCGGACACCTGGGTGAATCAAATAGCTGGTTCAAGCTTATTGGTGGATCATGTATACAATACCACCAATAATTTCCCCGGAGCCAATGGATGGATGCCCTTCGTTTTTTCTGCTCCGTTCATCTATACTGGAGGGGCAATCGAAATTGCTGTGGATTGGGATTGCTCGCAAGTATCCACCCCAGCCTTCAATGGAAATGGCGCAATCAAATTCCGATGGGAATCTACTGCACCAGATACCCTTGTTGTGAAGAGAACCGCTAGTTCCTCCCCTTCAACCAATATCACCGACCTCAAGGATGAGCGGGCGAATATTCAGTTTGTCTATTCTTCCAGTGCATGTGCGCCACCTACTGCACTCAATGCTAGCAATATCACGACAACATCCGCTGATCTGAATTGGGCTGCAGCGATGGGAGCGACAGCCTATAACTGGAAAGTGGTTGCTGCGGGAGCGGGCTCAGGAGGTACAGCCGTAGATGAAGGAAGCACTGCAAGCACCATGGCCATGGCCAGTAATTTGATGGAGTTGACACCTTATGATCTGTATGTGCAAACAGATTGTGGCATGGACTCCAGTGGTTTTGCGGGACCATTTGGCTTTTTGACTTTGCCTGATTCACAAACGACTGCTCAAATCGGCTTTGGTTCCTCTTCTTCCAGTACCAGAGGGCCATTCCAACGATCAGACACCAATTCATCGACGATCTTCTCAAGATTTGTCCATGTATACACGGCTGCTGAACTGGCCACTGCCGGAATCACCAATGGCCTGACCATTACACATTTGAACTGGGAATTGGCTTCCTCCAATGTGGTCATTGGGGACGGCAATGCGACCATGAAAGTCTATGTCAAAAATTCTTCTGCGACAGCGGCCATGGCAGGTGATTGGTCCACGCAGATCGCAGGTTCGGATTTGCTTGTCGATCACGAATACAATACCACCAATAATTTTCCTGGTGCCAATGGATGGATGCCATTCGCCTTTGCGGCACCCTTTGTCTATACAGGAGGCTCGATAGAAATTGCAGTGGATTGGGACTGCTCTCAGGTAAGCACCCCTGCCTTCTCTGGAGATGGATCTCTGAAATGGCGCTGGGAATCGACCGCTCCTGATTTCCTGGTGGTGAAGAAAACCTCCAGTTCTGGGCCTTCTTCCAATATCAGTGACCTGAAAGACGAGCGAGCTAATATTCAGTTTGTCTACGCCACACCAGTATGTGAGGAGCCGACAGCGTTAAATGCCACCAATATCGGTCAATCCTCTGCTGATCTGAGTTGGAGTGGGGATAGCAGTGCCATGTCTTTCAACTGGCGGGTCGTCCCTGCTGGAGACAGCGTGAATGCAACGGCCGTTGACTCTGGCAGTACCAGTATGATGATGGTTTCTACTACTGCTCTGACGGCTGCTACATCCTATGATTTGTATGTGGAAGCGGATTGCGGAACGATTGGAACAAGTGGATATGTCGGACCATTTACCTTTACCACGACATGTGCGGATACGCCTGCCACCATGATCACTGCCATGGTTACCTCAGTGAGCTGTAATGGCGAAAGAAATGGAGCCATCGATATCACTGTGACGGCTGGTGTGCCCTCCTTTTCATTTTTGTGGAACACGGCCGATACCACGGAAGACCTCAGCGATTTGGCTGCTGGTCTGTATACAGTTACCATTACGGATGGGGATGGATGTCCCTACTTTGATAGTGTGATGGTAGATGAACCAGATGCTTTGGTCCTATCCGCAACAAGTGTTCCCGATACTGCCAATGCCGGATTGGGATCTGCTTCTGTGATGGTTACAGGTGGAACGCCTCCCTATGCCTACGTATGGGATGGCATGGCTGGTTCAGCTGATTCATCTGGATTAGCGGCAGGTACCTATATGGTGACAATTACCGATGCCAATGATTGTATCGATAGTGTGGATGTGATGGTAGACAATGCTGTGAGCATTTCTCACCTTGACTACATCACTGATCTGACCATCATGCCCAATCCAACGAATGGCATGACTCTGCTTGATCTGAGCTTGTCCCAAAACGCGGAAGTAGGCATATCGGTTTATACGATTCGGGGAGAATTGATTGCTGGACTAGCGCAGAAAAATGTAAGCCAACTCAGACATCAGATTGATTTATCCTCTCAGGCTGATGGGGTATATGTTGTTCGGGTGACAATCAACAATCAGGCCGTGATGAAGAAGATCTTGTTGCACAAATGATGAGCCTGTCATTTGAGATCATGAAACAGGCATTAGAATAGCTAATGATAATAAAGGGGAAATCTCGATTGCTGAGATTTCTCCTTTTTCTCACGCTGTTATCCAACTATCATGAAGACTTTCAACCTCCTCCTTATATTCCATTTATTGATAGGCTCAGGCCTTCCGATCCTGGGGCAGGTATATGTTTCCGATGGCGAGGACTTGCAAGATGCTGTGAATGCTGCCAATCCTGGTGATGAATTTATTGTACCCAATGGAAGCTATCATGATTTTGAAGCCAGTTTTACTGCTGTGGCTACGAAAGAAGCTCCCATCATCGTTCGGGCAGAAACAATTGGAGGAGTAACACTTACTGGCGAATCACACTTTACCTTCAAAAAGGCTGCTCATATCATCTTACAAGGCTTCATCATCGATGGTCAGGGAGAGAATACTTTGGTCAAATTAGAGGGGTCTCACCATATCAGAATTAGCCGGAATGTCTTTGAGTTGGAGACCAATGAACCCATCAAATGGGTCTATATTGGAGGCGTATGGGATGATCATACTTTTCAATATTTGAGTCATCATAATCGCGTTGACTACAATACGTTTCAAAATAAAGCCACTCCTGGCCACTATATCACCATCGACGGCACCTACAATGAGGACGATACGGACATTCGGCAATCTCAATATGATCGCATAGATCACAACTATTTCAGGAATAACTCTCCCAGAGCTGCCAATGAACAGGAATCTATTCGGATTGGGTGGAGTGAAATGTCCCAGGCAAGTGGATATACGACTGTAGAATTCAATTTATTTGAAGACTGTGATGGGGACCCGGAAGTCATCTCTGTGAAATCCTGCGACAATCTTATTCGTCATAATACCTTTCGCAAAAGTTATGGGACGCTTTCCTTGAGACATGGAAATCGAAACAGGGTAGAAGGAAATTATTTTTTTGGAGATGGAAAAGCCAATGGAACCTTTAGCCATAGCAATGGCAATACGCAGACCCTTTATACTGGTGGAATCCGAATTTATGGAACGGATCATGTGATTGTCAACAATTATATGGAAGGGCTTCAGGGAACAGTATGGGATGCTCCCATAGCTTTGACCCAGGGAGATGCAATAGAAGGGAGCAGTACCAATTACAGCAAACATTTCCGCGCAGAAAGGATTACCATTGCCTATAATACACTGGTCAACAATGCACATGGAATAGAGATTGGCTATGACAAAAATGGAGATTACAGCAAAGGTCTAAAGGACATATTCATCTCCAATAATCTCATTACGGGGTCTGAAAATAGCCTGATTAGCTATCTGAATGGCAATACCCAAGGGGATGAGATCAAGTGGTACAATAACATTTTTTTCCCTACCGGAAATGCAACACTGACAAGTGATGGCTCCGGTTTCGATACCAGCGAGGCAAACATTCTCGACCCCATGTTGGCCTTTGATGGCATGATCTGGCAAGCGACTTCCTCCAGTCCCTTACTGGATAGAGGGATGGCATCCCTGGACATTCTGGAAGATATTGACGGTCAAGTCCGACCAGCACTAAGTACAGTCGGTGCGGATCATTATAGTATGGAATCCGTACGATTTGCACCGTTGACGCCTCAAGATGTTGGTCCGCAGTCAATAGTAACGACGCCAATAGAGGCAGGGCGAATAAGTTCTATTCCTATCCATATATATCCCAACCCCAATTCAGGCTTCTTTACCCTGAGTCAAGTTCCTGTTGGAAAGAGTAAGATAAGGATATTCACTGTGGCTGGAAAGATCCTTGTTGAGCAGGATTTGTCTGGAAGATATGATCGAGATCATACAATTTCTCTTCCTCACTTACCCAATGGATATTATTTCCTTCAACTATCAGTAAATGGTCAGTCAGAAGTCAAAAAAATGGTCATTAGAAAGTAGAAGGCACTGTCATTCCACAAGAATAGTGACAGCTCGCACTCTCATCCCTTTCCTTTCTTGGTTTGACTTTAGCCATTTTTTATAGGAGAAAAATCCTCCCATATGCTCTGGAAACCGTCTTTTTGAATTAATGAACTTCGCTGTTTTTGGGTGATGTTGATTAATTCTCATTGAAAATTTATTCACAACCGTACATTTTTTATTTTCCTTTGTTTTTAGATTTCTTTGCAACTTTTTGCCGCCAAAAAGTTGCGTAAAAACCGCCAAAATTCTAAGCCCAACTCACAAATCCACCCCAGTTTGCCGAATTTTGGGGGCCAGCTCGCCTAAACTGGTAATAGTGTATGGTAAAGAAATTTGAATCCCCATTTTGGACAAAGTCAAACTAAGAGACTGTTTGAAAATCGATCACTTATTTTTTGTATGCGTCTTTTTTCCTCATCCGGCGGCTTTTTTGTTCTCATAGCACCACTATGAGAACAAAAAAGAGCCTTGTCTGAGGAAAAAATACACGATAAAAATTCTCAGCACAGATTCCAAAACAGTCTCTAAATGAAGATGATCCATGCCATTGCTAGGCCATGTGATTCGTTCACTATCCCATACCTATCATCTAATTCTCCAAGATCTGATTGCCTTTGAGTAATACAGGTCTGAGTTGCTGATAGTCCACCTCCTGAACAGAAATCCCTCCATCAATGGCCAAACTGGCCGCTGTCGCAGCAGACTGTCCCAGGACCATGAAGACTGGCTCCATACGAATAGACCCAAATGCAATATGCGAAGCACTCAGGCAAACAGGAACGAGCAGATTGCCACATTCTTCCTGTTTGGGGATGATTGATCGGTAGCTGATGGGATAAGGTGCTTGTACTCTGGCTTCTACATTGCCTTCATTTTTGACAACACCCGCTTCATTCACATATCGCTGGGTGTTGTGTGAATCCATACCATAAGCCCCCATGCCGATGGGATCTTCTGCTACCGTCAATCCTTCGCAATTGTACTGTGTCATCACATAGGTCCCGATCATACGCCGGGCTTCCCGAACATAGAGTTGCTCCTGCCAACCATCTTCTCTGGTAAATTCATCCTTGCAGGTTCCCCAGCGAGAGACTTCTTCCCGAATATGGTCCGGCATACGAGGATGATAGGCCAGCGTCCACATCAGACCTTGTTGGTAGTGGCGATGTTGCGCCCGGATTTGCTCTCGTTCTTCATAGCTGGCTTCTGGATAGGCATAATTTTGCCCAATGAAGTCTGTCGAAAATCCAGTCCGATTATTGGTGTCAGTCTTGCGATTGGGCATCTTGGAATTGATCCAGGGAAATCCTGTTTCGCCTGCTTCATAATTGCGGAGGAGCAATTCGTAGTGCTGCTCATCATAAGCAGCTGGTTTTTCGAATGGAATGCGGTTATCTGGATGATCAGTCAGACACATGCGAAAGCAATAGGCCTGGATACGTTTGTCTCCAGCTCCATATGCTCCGGGGCCCTTTGGATCAATGAATGGCAGCAAGCCACTGCCCGGATTGCCTTTCTCCATATAAGGATCAACCCCATCAACAAAATTGTGATTGACTTGATTGTGGGAGGGATAGCCTGTCATGGTGGTGTCGGTGAGTTTGGTATGGACTCCGTTCAGGCTTTCCTGATAGGTGTCATTGGATTCTCTGCCGATGGTATAAGAGACACCAGCCGCCGCCATCAGGTCACCTTCATAAGTAGCATCGATATAGATTCTGCCATGATATACTTCGCCAGATAACATGCGAATAGAAGTGATGGAACCCTCTTCTTGTTGTATGCCAGACTTGCGATCCAGTTGTTGGTTCGTGAGGACTTCGATCTTGTACGCCTCGATGAACTGTTCATATACCTTTAAGGCCGCTGAAGGCTCAAAAGTCCACATGGCCGATTCTCCCTCCTGCGTTCGGGTTTGGCCGCCATCCTGATATTCTTCGCTGGTCTGAAAAGTCCAGTTTTCAGCTTTGCCATAATGTGCACGGATGCCTTCATAGAATTCGCGGGCAATGCCCCCGACCACTTGTTTGTTCCCGATGTCTGTCTGGCCTAGTCCACCAGTGGTCAGACCCCCAATGCGAGCTGAAGGTTCAAGAAGGATGACAGATTTGTTCATACGTTTGGCCTGTATGGCAGCGGCGATTCCTGCTGATGTGCCGCCGTAGATGACGATGTCATAGGTATTTTGCTGCTGAGATGGCTGACAACAAAATGTCAGGCAAGTAAAGATGAGGAAAAGGAAGGAGTAGGAAAAGGAAGAGCCAGCCATGAGGAAATGATAAATGGAGTAAGAGATTGGACGATGTTAAAGGAACATAAATTGTCACAAAATCCCATTGGATCGCATCCTCCTTTTGAAGGCAACGGATCTCCCGTATTTGTCCAAAATACCCCCCAGTTTGAGGTCAAATGAAGCCTGACTTTTTTTGAAATGATGATACATTTTGAGTTCCTTCAAGATCTCAGTTGCTTTTTCATAGCCTTTGGCAGTTTTTAATTCTGCATTTTCTCCAACTTCTTCCCACATCTTAGACTCTTGCGCCCCTATTCTTTCCATTTTTCTGAGATGGGCTTTTTCCGCCGCTATGCGTTCCCTTTCCATCCGCTCCTTATGTTGTTTTGCCATGCCTTCCATGATTTCACTGAAGAGGCGAGCTTGCTGCTGATTCTCCTTTTGGGGGCCTTGATACAATTCATTCAGACGCTTCTTGAGTTTGTTCTTGGCCCCCACCTCATTGTCCATTAACTCCTCCAGGTATTGATGTTTTTCCTCTGTAGACAAATGGACAATTTGAGATTTGAGCACATCATCAGAAATGATTTTTTCTTCCTCACTTTTTTCACTCGCTGCCTGGATGAGATCTTGATCTATTTCCCAAAAATTGACAAAACTCTCCAGGGAATAATCCAATTGGTTCAAATTTGCAGGCAAGCGAGGCTCTCGAAGATCCTCTGGTATGTCAGGATGTTCTGAGGCCAGATGCAACCATCCCAGATACAGAACCCGATAGTCTCCATGTAAGACCTGATTCCTTATTGGCAGCATCTCATCCAGGACTCCTTCCGCATCTATCCATTCTCCTCCCTCAAATGAGAGAGACATATCGACCAGGATATTCTTTCCTTTTTTAAAGACCCTTATTTCTTGATCGTACTCATCACTTGCATCAATGTCATATTCCTTCAGGGCTTCATAGGATACGAGATGGGCAGGAAATTTCATCATGAAACGACGGCTTCCCCAATTGGCCATATACAGCATCACATCAAAAAAATCGTTCAAAACCTCTACCTCATCATAGGGAAAATCACTATAATGATAAACAAAGGTTGCACGCCTTGATGTAGGATGTACTCTGCTTGAATAGGTCCGAATCATGTCTATGTCGTCCTTGCTGAGGGCGCGGTCGATTGAATAGAAATCATAGCATTGGTATTCACTCATGTTCTTATGTTTAAATTCTCACCATTTCACAGCTGGTTGAGAGGCACATAGGTATGAAGTTTTCATGAAACACTAGGCGAAAAACGATGGTTGCGGTGTAATAATAATATCAATGACTCCTTGAAGGAGTTAAGTTTTGATAAACAAAGTCAGTTTCCTTTTCCAATAAGCGGGAAGAATCTGGCAGAAGCATCAGTTTCCTTTTCCTATTTCTGGGAATGGAAAATTTACGCTGAAAGATCAAGCTATTTGTGACTACATCAAGATTTCTTTGCTCTTGTATTATCCTGGGAAAGAGAAGGAGTATCCCATCGACTATTTCATATTCTCCTATTTCGTTCCAAGGGCCTTTTGTTTCATCAAGTCCTGTTCCACACCAATAAATGATCTGCTCGGATTCAACATATTCTCCATTCTCATATAAATCCAAATAAGCCAATGATAGTTGATCCGCTCGCTTAAAAGATTGTATGGGTTCTTCCCTATCCAGCTGATACAAACGATAGCCTATCATCTGATTGACAATTGGAGAATTAGGATAGAGGATCAGATGTATGATGCCCAATGACAAAATCAGAAAGGCAAGTATTATTCTTTTCATGGGTTCACTGGATTGATCTGATTGTCTGTAAGCAAATGAAAATACAAAGCCATAGGGACGTCCGTATAGCCACGATTGACTTCCTAGCTTTTTTTAGCATCTGTTTTCTTTCTCATTTCTGAATCAAATTCACTGATTAATTCTTTGATTTCATCTTCATTGTATTTTCTTGAAAAATGAACAGGAATTGGATGTCTTACTCGACACACTCTCATGACTCTCGCGGACATCGTAGAATAGCTATGGTCATTTATTCTCGCTTGTTCTTTATCTTCTTCTTTATAAAAACTCTCGATAAAAACTTGCCTACAATTGAAAAAATGATGCCTTATTTTGTTGTGGTTGTCCTCACTTGCTGCATGATCCATGATGATTCCCAGTGAATCTCCTTCTTGAATATGTAGCAAATGAAAGAGAGATTCAGATGTATAGGTTTGATCCTCTATTGTAATTATTCGGCTCTTTTCATCATTTTTCAAATGCTTCTTTTAATTCTTTGATCCATTTCCCTCCTTTCAATCCGCTTGCTGCAATCTTTATTTTTGTGGTATCTCCTGCCTTAAATTTGTAGGCCAGGCTTGGTATTTTATGATCTAAAAGAATAGCACTTACCTTAAAGGACTTATCCTGGTAGAGAATATTTCCCTCTATTTCTTTGATTTTTTTTATCTCCCATATCGGCGGCTCTATTTCATAGATGTTAAGCTTCTCTTCAGAAACATATTCCCTTATTTCATAGAGAATTGCTCCTTCTTTTATCAAGTTCCATGTATAACTGTTGATCCTTGACCCAACTTGAGCCGCAATTCCTTTTGGCCCGCAAATAATAACTCTTCTTTGAATTCCTATTTGATGTCTGATTACGGAGTCAAAATTCACAAAATGATCTATGTGGGTATGACTGATAAAAATGGCTTTGCAGTTTTGTATTTCCTTAACAGTCAAATTGTTTGCATCTCCACACTCACATAAATAATTCCAAGGATGATTATCTACCCTTACTAAAATTGATATATCCTCTCCTATTCTACTTTTTAGTTCCGCTTGAAACATTCCTTAATCTCTTATTTTTTTCAAAAGACATTATCACGAATGTTTTTGCCCAAGGGACAACCGTTGATTTTGTAGGCGTTTTTCGCCATGCACCAGACCATCTGATCAGCAAAAACCGCCAAATACCTTTGCAAAACAATTTGTGATAATCATTAATATATCTGAATAATTGGCATAATCAATCATAATCATCTCTGAGCATCAAAAATACACATACAAAAAATAAGTGACAGATGTTCAAACAGTCTCTAATAAATGATGGCGAGTGTACGACAAATTGCAGAACCAATCAGATTTTGCTACTCCTGACCTCTTCCGCACTTTCCCCGTTTCTTCTACAATGAGAAACAACCCCACTATCCAGGGCTAAATCTGCAATTTGTCGTACACCCTATGATGGATATATCCAGGGGCGATTATCCTAGATTGTGTACGTCAGATTTCCCAATCAAAGAGATTGCCTTGTTCCCGAACCTTTTCCACAAGCCCCGGTTCTCCTACAACCCCACTAGCCAATAAGACAATGGGACATTTGACATACACCCATCCTGGATGTATCATTTTGTAAACAACAGCTTTTTGCTAATTTCTGCTATGAAAGTTCAGATCCTGTTTTGGGGCTATCTGCTATTCCTGTCTATCGGCAGCTTCGCGCAGAATAAGGACGAAAGGGCCTTGGCAGACAGCTTGTTTATCAAGGAAGGAAGATTCGGAGAAGCTGGAGAAATCTATGAAGAATTGGCTCGCCAATGGCAACAACAAGGAAATCTGGACAGTGCTTTTCGCCACCATCTCCTCTATGCCAAAACCCTGATGCAAGCGCAGAAATATTCTGCTTGTCTCCAAATGTGTGCTCAACTGTTGAGCGATCCATGGAAACAACATGCGACCATGTATCTGGGACAAGTATATGCCATCAAAGGATATGTAGAACTAGAACAGTATCAACTTGAGGATGCGATTGAATCCTTATCGAAAGCTGTCGCAATTGAGGCAGAAGGTCCCAAACCCGACACCCTCAAAATGGCGGACTCCCAACAATTTTTGGGCCTTGCATTCATGTATTCGGATCGGAATGTAGAAGCTGAAAAACAGTTGTTGGAATCCTATGAGCGCTTTCAACAACATCTCCCAAAGGACGATATCAATCTGGCTTATATCGCTAATTCCCTCTACCTGTTCTACGATGAGATGTATCAATTTGACAGGGCCGGGAACTTTTTGAAGGAGGCTGTCCGAATTCTGCAATTGCATTTGCCCCCCTCTCATCCTCACATTGCCACCTTGCTTCAAAATCTGGCCATTCTCTACAATGCCACTGGTAAGCCTCGCCAAGCCAGGGAGATCTTTATGCAGTTAATCGAGTTGAATGAAGAGGCTGGTCGAGACATGATGCTTCTTGAGTCCTATATCAATCTGGTATATCTGCTTATAGAGTTGGGCGAGTTTGATCAGGTGGAAGGCTATTTGCAAAAGAGCCTTGTCATGGGCGATAGCCTCTTGCCTGATCCAGGGTTTGAGCGAGCCAATCTCTATGATATGCTTGGCAGCCATGCCTATCAAACAAGAGAACATGCCAGAGC
Organism: Bacteroidota bacterium; assembly: GCA_039029315.1. Classification (GTDB taxonomy): domain Bacteria; phylum Bacteroidota; class Bacteroidia; order J057; family J057; genus JBCCCJ01. The sequence goes on from JBCCGK010000088.1 coordinate 40,852, forward strand.
TGATTCCTTCTTTCATCTGGGCTTGAGACAAAAAGAAGAAATGGGGGTTCGCATGCAAAAAGAGATTGCGCGCAGTTATCATAATTTGGGCTTGGTAGCAATAGAAAGACAAGAATGGACAGGCGCTTCACGTCTCTTCGGCAAGAGTATTCAGATTCGGCAACGAGAATTGGGAGAGGATCATCCCCTGACATTAGAGAGCCAATATCGTTTGGGCACAACAATTTTGAAACTAGGGAAAAGGCAAGAGGCCCTTAGCATCTGGAAGCGTTGTCTGATGACATTTTGGAGGCGACAAGGATTGGCTTACCATCATGTGGGGGATATGGCGATATGGTTGGCCAGAGCCTATCATGATCTCGGGGAGGTAGATAGTTCTGATCGTTATTTAAGAATCCTGTGGGCAAATATCACAAATCGGGAGATGCCTTTGACACACTGGGATGAGACGGAGGAGGCACCTATTCAGGCCATCAGACCAGAAGTGTTTGAGATGATATTGTTCCATTTGACCTATCTGTTGGATCATCCAGAACTGCCTGATCCGGAAAAATTACTGCGGAGCCAAAAAGTCCTGCAACAATTCAATGAATTTCTGCCCAGAATCCTCCCCCTCCTTCAATCCCGGCAAGCTCAATCTTCTCTGGCCAAAACCATCCGGCAGATTTATGGAACCGCTGCAACGATCATTCATCGATCTGGACAGGGAGAGCTTGAGTTATATCGTCAGTTACTGCTAGAATGCATGGAACATAGTAAGGCCTTTACCATCAGATTGGCTGTGCAAAGGCAGACAGCTTTATCTCATGCAGGGGTGCCAGATTCTATCCTACAACAAATTGAAGAGCTTCGCAGCAGGATTTGGGCTTTGCAGGGCTTGAAGGGAGAAGCGCAGGAGGAAGCACAACAACATTTGCTGAATGAGGAAATTGCCGTCCAAAAAGAATGGCAAGATCTGCAAAAGGAAATCGCAGCCCATTATCCAGCATACTTCCAGTTATTGTATCAAAAACCTGAAGTCAATCTTCCAACTGTCAGAGCGGACTTGATACAGGAAAAGCAAACAATCCTGGCCTATTTTGTTCTGGATTCTTCTCTCTTGGCAATCATCGACAATGGTGCAAAGATCTCTACCCATGAGATCTATCCAGATAGATCCTGGGAAGATTCTGTTCAGGTATTTAACCAACTTCTGGGCGAAAGACGTGGAATGGAACAAATTGCCCCGCTGGCTGCTTACTTATTCCAACAAATACTAGCCCCCTTTCAGGATGACCTTGGCGAACAACTGGTCCTTTTTCCAGATGGGATGCTACATTTTCTCAATTTTGAACTCTTGTTGACAGAATTACCCTCCTCTCTGGCTGATCCTGCAGACTTGCCCTGGCTCTTGCGCCGCCATCGCATCCATTATGCCAATCATCTTGGGCATGCAAAGGAGGAAGCCTCAGCAAGTGGGAACAAGTTGGCCATCGCTCCGGGTTTCAGTGCAGACTTGAAAGCAGACTATCAGGCAAGTTTATCTCCTGGCCAAACTGTGGATTCAGTCTTTATGCAGTGGTTGAGTACGCCCTGGTCTTTGGAGTTGGTTCGGGAATTTGACCGGGAAAATTGGGGAAAGATTCTGCTGGAAAGTGATGCGACCAAAACGCAGTTTTTGGACAAGTCCAGAGATGCCCAATTGATTCACTTTGCGACGCATGCAAGAGTTGAGGATCAGGCACCGCTCAACAGTTTTCTTGCGCTTCACCCTGATCCTGAAGAAGCAAAGACAGGATATCTCTTTGCTCATGAGCTGTATGGCATGACACTGTCGGCGGCTCTGGTCGTGCTCAGTGCCTGCCAAACCGGGATTGGGACCTATCAGGAAGGAGAAGGCGTCTTGTCTCTGGCACATGCCTTTCAATATGCCGGAAGCCCATCTTTGATCATGAGTTTGTGGAGCATCGATGATCAGCAAACCAATTGGTTGATTCGGGATTTTTATGATCGGCTGGATAAAAAATCTTCCATCAGTCAGGCTTTACGACAATCAAAACTGGCCTATCTGGATCAATATTCAGGAGAGCTGGCTCATCCCTATTATTGGGGGAGTTTGGTATTCGTGGGAGACAATCAAGAGCTATCTTCAGCTCATTCTCAAAAAAACAGGCATGTTTTTTTGTTTGTTATTGTTTTGATAATGAGTGGTTTGTTGATTTTTTGGCAAAAAAATAAAAAAAGATCCCAATGAGATGATGACATCTGTTAGATGAATTCCATACAGAAGAGAACAAGCTTAATCTTACAATTCATCCATATGTTTTCTTCAAGAACCATCTCATTATTCATAGCTGTCATGATGCTTTCTTCATTTATTTTTTCCCAGCGCAAGGTGTCGATTTATGATGAAGGTGCAAAGATGAATACCGGTACCTATACTTTGCCTGCCGGTTGGCAAGCGGATTACAAAATCGCAACAGACCTCCAGAATTTCTCTCAATTTTTCCACTATTATAAATTTGACTTTGTCGGACCCAAAAAAGAAGTGGTGAGAAATGTCGCTCCGGTAGAGGGAGGTGCTAGCATTCAGCAAGTATTGCCAGCCACCATGCAGCAACAGCTCAGTCCGCTGGGGCAATTTCAAACCGGCAATTGGCAGCCCAGTCAGTATGCCACTTATCTGTTTCCACAATTGTCCGGCAATTCGGGAATCCAGGCGATAGAATGCCCGGTCAGCGGATATAGAAGTGGTCAAGCCTTTGAAGGACTCTGTATTGCACTGGTGAGCAATGTTGGCAATAGCAGCTCTTTCACTGCGGTTATCATTCTCGCTCCCCAACATCGACTTCAGCAGACTGTGCAGACAGCGCGGCAGATTTTTTCCAGCAAACAAGAGAACCCACAATATACCCGACTCCTGCAACAGAAGCGTCAGCGATATGTGAGCCAATCCCAGCAAATGATGAATCAGCGCCAACAGCAATTTGACCAGTTTCAGCAAAATATGAGAGACTTGTCTGACGCCCGGTCACGAAACAATGCTTCATTTAATGCTTATCTCCGGGGAGGGCAAGGCAGTGGAGGGACCTCTAATGGAAATTATTCGAATAATGATAAATTCAATGATTATTTGAAAGAAACTACCAGTTTTGATGATGGGTATTATGGTCATCAGATCTCTGTGCAAGGGGTATATGATCACTGGTATACCGATGGATATGGGCATTATTACGGAACGAATGATCCCAGTTTTGATCCCGCCTCCTTGAATGGATACTGGAAAAAAGTTACCCCTTTGAATTGATCAATCTGAAGAAGTGAATGATGAGCACCATCCTTTTTGCAAACAAAACATCCTTTACGGACCAGGAATTACTGGAAGGCTTATTGGCCAACAGTCGGGCCGCGACAGAATTTCTGTATCAACAATGTTATCCAAAAGTCGCCGCGCAGCTTCGCCGAATGGGAGCAGGACAAGAAGATATTCGGGATATGTTTCAGGAAGGGATGGTGGTCTTATGGAAAAATGCCCGCAAGGGCGCTTATCAGGTTCAGACGAATACCCGGATGAGTACCTATTTGGTGCAGGTCTGCAAATGGCAGTGGTCTGATCGACTCAAACAGGCCCGGACAAAAAAAGAAATTCCCTTGCAGCAGCAAGACGATCCAAAGACCTCTTCTTCCTTTCTGGACCAGTGGATGAAAAAAGAAGAGCTGGATCGGTTTCGCTCATTATTCGCACAATTAGGAGAGCGATGTCAGGATATGCTTCGACGATTTTATTTTCAGAAAGAAAGCATGCGGGACATTGCGGCTGCCTTTTCGATCACTGATGCTACTGCCAGGACAGAGAAGTATCGCTGTATGCAGCGCCTCAAACAAAAGTTTAACCCCCAAGAATCCTGATTGATGGACCAAACACAACAAGAACGCATCGAAGCCTATCTCATGGGGCGAATAACAGAGCAAGATTGGCAGGCTTTTGAAGCAAAAATGACTGCTGATCCTCACTTGCTAGAAGCGGTCAAGAATCACCGACAATTTATGCAAGCGATAGAAGAAACAGCCTTTCGGGAGATGATTCAGGACATTCATCAGGAGGGGAATTTTGATACAAGACGATCCATTCCCTTGTATACAAATCGTCGATTATTGGGCATAGCTGCTGCGATTCTACTAGTAATGGGCTCGATTTGGCTGTTTGTGCCGAAGCAAAATAAGCCCTCGCTTGACCCCTATCGATCCTTCGAGCCAGATCCTGGTTTGCCGACTATTCTGGGGCCGACTCAGGAGTTGGATTTCTGGGAGGGTATGAACGCTTACAAATTGGGGGAATTTGAGGAAGCAAACCGTCTGTGGGAACCACTGCTGAAGAATGATCCCCGCAATGATACGCTCCTATATTATCTCGGGCAGCTTGCTTTCGTACAACGACAAAACGAACTGGCAGCCCGCAGACTAGAGCAGGTCTACCAACAGGAAAGCTCAGTATTTCATGAAAAAGCAAGCTGGTATCTGGCAGTAGCAAAATTACGCATAAGAGAAACCCCTGATGCTAAAATCTTGTTAGAGAAAATAGCGGCAAAAGCGGGCGAATTTCAAGATGAAGCGAAAGCCCTGTTGGAACTGATTGATTAACATTAAGGTCGTGAAAGAAGGATGTTGCTAAGCTGGTGTTAAGGGGCTGGTCAGGTGAGCTCCAATTGTTCATTCAACAGAGCAGCATGCGCGTTGCTGAATAAGCACTGCCTCAATGGGCCTGGGCAGTTGGATCATTCTCAGTCCTTCAATAGGCCCTTTTGTAGAAAAAAGGGGCATTAGAGGACGAATATCAAAATATGAAAATGTCTTCTCAAAGGAGCTTCTGAACAAGAAGATCCCCAGGGAACTTATGCGTCAATTTTTGGCACCTCACATCATTCATTTTATCAATATGAAAAAGAAGCTATTCTTGATCACATGCTTGTGTGGCCTCACACAGGCCTTGGCACAACCGATTCCGGCCTTACAGAAAATCACCTCCAGCGACCTCTGGGGTAATGATCAGTTTGGGAGAGCAGTCGCCATCCATGGGCAATACGCAGCCGTTGGAACCATCAATGAAGGAGAAGATGCCAATGGTGAGAACACACTCTGGGAAGCAGGTGCAGTCTATGTATTTGAAAAAGATTCCGAAACAACTAGCTGGGTCGAGGTGCAAAAAATAGTCCCCTCTGATCGCGCCAAAGATGACCGTTTTGGCTATTCGGTGGCGATTGAAGGAGACTATTTGGTGGTCGGAGCGATAGGGCAGGACCTGGACGAAAATGGTGGAGATACGCTCGTAGATCCTGGTGCTGCCTATGTCTTTCAGCGGAATGCAGCAGGCGTTTGGCAGCAGATGCAGAAACTTGTTGCCTTTGAAAATCGATTTCAAGGAATGGCATTTGGAACATCTGTGGCAATTGAAGGACATACTCTTCTGGTCGGTTCCCCGAATGAGGGCTTTGGGGCCAATCCCTCCGCTGGTTTCGCTTCTGGTGCTGTGTATATCTATGATCTGGATCAGCAGGGGAACTGGGATGCGTTCCAGAAAATAAAAGCTGCTGATTTTGGATATACTTCGAGATTCGGTGATGCTGTGTCTCTCAGCGGGAATCATCTGCTGATTGGCGCCAGAGGAGAGCGAAAAGATGTGAATGGTCAGAATACGACGGTAGCAGCAGGAGCAGCCTATTTCTTTGCGCGAAATTCCTCTGATGGATCGTGGAGCCAAACACAGAAAGTTGTGAATGCCAAGCGGCAACGCAGCGATGTCTTTGGCGATGCAGTCGCGATCAGTGGCGAGTATGCTGTGGTAGGAGAACCTGGACAAGATGATGATTTGTTGGGGGACAGTTCCATGGCCAGTTCTGGAGCGGCTTATCTCTATCATCGTCAGGCGGATGGCACCTGGACATTGATTGATAGCCTGAACTCTCCTCATCGGCATTTGCAGGCCTATTTTGGGGAAGCAGTGGCTATAGATGGTGACAGGCTGTTCATTGGGTGCAGAGGAGACAATTTCGACGAATTGGGAGATAGTCTGGAAACCATGGCAGGAGCCACCTATATGTATGAAAAGGATGGAGATGGGCAATGGAATTTGACACAAAAGCTGGTAGCTCCTAAGAGGATTTCAGGTGCGCAGATGGGGAATGTTGTTTGTGCCAAGAATGGAGAACTCATCATTGGTTCTTATCTGGAAAATCCCACGGGATGGAGTGCTAGTCATAGTGGGGCCGCTTTCATTGCAGGACCAGCTACGATGACTGCTTTGGGCAATCAGAGATTTGGACCGGAGCTAAGCCTCTACCCCAACCCAACTCAAGGAGATGTCGCCCTTACTTTTGGAGAATTCTTTCAGGAAATTACCGTTTCCGTTCACAACATGATGGGGCAGTTGTTGTATATGGATCGATATGTTCAGGGCAAGCAAATCTCTGTTCCAATCAAAGGACCAGCAGGCATGTATGTGGTATCTGCAACAGCCACTAGTGGGCATGCTGGAAGTTGGAAAGTCTGGAAGAAATAATTGTTCCCCCACTATTTTCACACCTTCCATAGAGTTCTGGGATGATTGTTACTCCAAGGATTGAGGCAAAAGTGCGATCAAATGGTCATGTAGTCTTAGGCTGTATGACCATTCTTGTTTACAGATAGACAGAAAAAAAACACCTCTGAATCCTCCTGCCTCCCAAAGATCCATAGTTCAGCCAGGAAGCGGATCAGATTTCCATTCCATGACATGTAGCAATTGCCTATTTTGGCAAATGTTTTTCCTGAATCGCCGATCTCAGAGGAAATAAGAACATGCAAGATTGACTAGCACCTAACAAATACGTCGTATGGGACCACTCAATGGAATCAAAATCATCGAAATGGCAGGCCTCGGACCTGGGCCGTTTGCTGGAATGATGCTCGCAGATATGGGCGCGGATGTTGTCATGGTTGAGCGCAAGGCAGACCCCAAAAAGAGGCGACGTGCTGATTGTAACAGAAGAGGCAAACGCTCCATTGCCCTGAATCTCAAAGATCCAGAGGATGTGGAGAAGTTGTTGGAGCTGGCAGAAAAAGCGGATGTGCTCTTTGAGGGATTTCGACCTGGGGTGATGGAAAAACTTGGCCTGGGGCCTGATGAATTGCATGCAAGAAATCCGAGGCTGGTCATTGGAAGGATGACGGGGTGGGGGCAAAATGGACCTTTGTCTCATGCCGCCGGACATGATATCAATTATATTTCTCTGACAGGTGCCTTACATGCCATTGGTCGGAAAGGAGATCGGCCTGTTCCTCCCCTCAACCTTGTGGGAGACTATGGAGGAGGAGGGATGTTTTTGGTTACGGGGATCCTTGCTGCGCTTATCGAAACACAAAAATCCGGCAAGGGACAAGTAATCGATGTCGCGATGACAGATGGCTCGGCTATTTTGATGTCTGTGTTCAATACCCTTCACAGTATGGGCCTTTGGTCAACGAAGCGAGGAAGCAATATGCTGGACTCTGGCGCACATTTTTACGATGTATATGAAACCAGCGATGGCAAATACATTTCCATTGGATCAATCGAGCCACAGTTCTATGCCTTGCTGATCGAGAAGGCTGGACTGGATCAGAAAGAATTCAAGGCACAACATGACTGGTCGGGCTGGCCTGTTATGAAAGAAAAACTAGAGGCATTGTTCAAAACCAAAACCAGAGATGAATGGTGTGAGGTCATGGAGGGTTCGGATATTTGTTTTGCACCAGTGCTGAATTTTGTCGAAGCTCCACAACATCCACATCATATAGCCAGAGGCACCTATATCGAGTTGGACGGGATCTCTCAACCAGCACCAGCGCCCCGATTTAGCCGAACCCCTTCAGAAATACGCTTTGGGTCAAGAGCTGCAGGAGAGGATACCGAAACGGTATTCAAGGAATGGGGAATCTCCTGATGAAGACCCATGCAACAGGATCAAGTGTGTGTTTCTTTTTCTTTGGCTTCTTCCCATAGGCGATCCATCTCCTCCAGGCTCATGTCTGAGACTTGTTTGTTCTTGTCCCAACCCTGAGTTTCAATATAATGGTAGCGCTGCTTGAATTTGCGACTGGATTTGGACAAGGCATCTTCTGCATTGATGCCCTTATGTCTGCAATAATTGATCAAAGCAAATAAAAGGTCGCCCATTTCGGCTTCCTGTTCCTCGTGGGTGGGTGCTTCGCGAAATTCCCTGATCTCTTCTTCCACTTTCTCCCATACTGCCTCTGACTCCTGCCAATCAAAGCCCATATTGGCAGCCTTTTCCTGCATGCGTTGAGCTTTGATCAAGGATGGTAGGCTTTCGGGAACCCCGTCCAGAGCAGAGCGTCGATCTTCTCCTTTTTCTGCTCGTTCCTGTGCCTTGATTTGCTCCCAGTTGGCTTTGATTTCTGCTTCACTTGCCCCCTGCAAATCTCCATAGATGTGAGGATGGCGACGGATCAGTTTATCAATTTGGGTCTGTAATGCTTCTGCCAGGGAAAATTCTCCAGCTTCTTCTGCCATGCTGGCGTAGAAGATGGTGTGCATCAACAAGTCGCCCAACTCCACCTTCATTTCAGCATAATCATTTTCCAGAATGGCATCCGAAAGCTCATAGGTCTCCTCTATGGTGAGGTGCCTGATGCTTTCTTTGGTTTGTTTGCGGTCCCAGGGACATTTTTTTCGTAACTCAGCCACGATATCCACCAGACGCTGGAATGCCACTTGGTTTTCAGTCATCATTTTCCGACAAAATTGGGGGTTCTTTTTTCAATAAATGCACGGACACCTTCTCTTCCATCCTGAGAAGCAATGGCTTTCCCGAAGTTTGCAGCTTCTGTGGCATATCCATCTGTTCCTTCTGAGCCAGCATGAATGGCTTCCAGGGCATATTGGATGGCCAATGAGGACTGTTCATAGGCCTTTCTGAGAATTTCGAGGCATTTATCTGCCAATTCTCCTCGGGTGGTAACATAGTTGACCAGTCCCAGGCGATAGGCTTCAGAAGCATCAATCATATTGCCAGTAATGATGAGCTCGGTTGCCTTGCCTCGGCCAATCAGGCGTACCAGACGCTGGGTTCCGCCATAACCAGGCAACAAGCCCAGTTTGACTTCTGGCTGCCCAAATCTTGCGTTCTCGGAGGCGATCCGCATATGGCAAGCCATGGCCAGCTCGCAACCCCCACCCAGGGCATACCCATTGACGGCTGCAATGATAGGTTTTGGGGAGTTTTCAATTGCAAAAAAGACTTTCTGACCGAACTCACTGACTTGTCGGGCTTCTTCTTCTCCCAGAGGTTCAAATTCAGAGATATCCGCTCCTGCTGCAAAGGCTTTGTCTCCTGCTCCAAGGATGACGGCTCCCTTGACATCATCATCTTGCTTCATGTGCTCGATTGCTGTCAATAGTTCTTCCAATAGTTCTTTTTTCAGCGCGTTCAAAACTTTTGGCTGATTGAGAATGATGACGAGCGTATGATTTTTCTTTTCTGTAATAAGCGTGGAGTAGGTGTGCATGGGGAGAGGGGTTATTAATCGAATTATGGTTGAATGGGAATGGGCATGTAGATATTGAGCCAAAAGTACAACACAAGTGTCTGTAGAAAAAGTCGATTCTGCCTGTAAGCAAACGAACAAAAATCAATTGGTGTCAATGAAAGTATTATCGGATATTTGTAAGGGCAATCGTATGGAATTAAAAAATATCTTAAA
>JBCCGK010000089.1:0-48533 GCA_039029315.1 Bacteroidota bacterium
GCAGGAATTGTTATAGGTTATTTTTTTGACTATTGAGGCGCGCAAACCAGAATTTAGCCGAGCTAAATGAGGATTTGTGCAACGAACAAAGGCGAAAAAAGAGCCATAACAAAACTACCGGAACAAATTCAAACAGTCTCTCAGTCGAATTGATGCATCAGACTTCCTTGAGGGATGTGTTCTTCAGTGGGGCACGATCCTTTCATTCCGGCAATACAGGAACATCTTTCAGCCAGTCCGGATCATACGTCTGCAACAACTCTTCAAGGATTTCGAAGAAGGCGGTTGAGGTCGTATCAATCTGTCTGCGAATCCAAAATCCTGCAGCCACATCCCAATGATATATCGCCATGGATCCCATATGAGATTCGAGCCACTGTTCATGTTGGTTGGCATAGGAGCCGAACTGTCGAATAAAGAAATTTCCTCCTCCGAAATAGCCCATCCTGCGATTGGATTCTGAGACCACCTCTTCTGTTTCACAAAAAACAATATATTCCTGTGCTACCCGATTTCTGAAATCTGCATGCTTGCGAAGATAATGATAGACCAAATAGTAGACCCTCGCCATATCTCGCATAAAGGAATCGTAGAATGGCTGGGTGAGTGTGCGTAACATGGCATTGTTTTTCGCCGGGATCACATGATTTCGGGCCCATTTCAGAAAGGCTGGGTTGTAGTAGCCAAACTCATCTGCCTGTGTATCAAAATCCTCTCCATGTGGACCTTTCACAAAAATCGGGATGGGAGAGAGCGATTGCGCTTTTTTCAAACTCATGAGAAGTTTGAGTTTTTTGTACAAAGCCCTGATGCCACTTACTTCATATTCCTGGGGTTCCGGAAGTAGAGTGCCCGTCTTCCAACTGGCTTCGATCATCTCATTCGCAGTTCTCTCTCTTGCTTTTTCGGCTTCTTCCTTGGCCCGGGTCGTTTCTTCCAATTGTTGAGTCAATCTATCAATCTCACTTTGCTGTTTCTCAAAACTCGCCTGAACGAATGCCAACTCTTCTTCATTGAGCCAGGCATCCATTTGGTCCTGGATTTTTTCAAACACACTTCCTGAATCGATCTCTTCATAGTAGGGATCATCTTCTTGCTGTCTTCCAAAAAACCAGACATAGTCCTGCAAATCCATCCTCTGACTCTCAGACAATTCTCCCTGATGTCCCAGTAGCCATGCCATCGAGGCAATGCTTTTCTCCCCCCATCCCTTCTTACACAACCACTTATCTCCTGGATCTGTAATCGCCAACTGAATCTGTTGTAGTTTGGGATTGTTGTCCCACAATGGCGCTGTATCGCCGGGTCGGGAATAGACATCTGGCACCCATTTGTGATGCTCGATCACGGCTTGCCAGATCTGCCGCTGCAACACCAGATTCTCATGCTTAAACTCTTCAATCCATGTCAGGCATTTCGGCCAATGATTGATGAGGGAGTCATGCATAGGTTCCACAAAGGTCCCTACGCTATCTCTATCTCTCACAATCAGATGCGTTCCTTCCAACACTTCAATCACTTCCTGGACGATCTTATCCACATGCCTCGCTTTCAGGATATCGATGATTTCTTGTACAGATGTTTCCAAATAGCTAGCATTCATTTGGGTTTCGTCAAGAACAGCCTTCACTTTCCTGGCAGATTCCTCCAACTGCCTGTCTTTCAGTTCCGTGATTGCCTCTGCAACGCTTGCATCCAATCGCGTTTTTTCCAAACTAGCTATGACTGCCTCAATGCTTGCGTCCAAATGGTCTGGAAAATTCAACTCATTCAAGCTTTTTGCATTCAGCACTTTGTCTTTGTAGACCAGGTATACCTTTCTTCTGGAGTACTTGCCATCATTGAGGCGAACCATGCGCAGGATCAACTTCCGCATCATGCCTCGGTGTTCATCTGTCCATTTGAACTGTTTTTGGGACTCTGACTGAAGGCTCGATTGATTTAGGCCCCGGATTCTGCCGTAGTGATAAATCTCGTCGGCATGCTTGCTGAGAGCTCCATTGATGCCTCCTAATTGCTTCTCATATGCCTCTTGTGTAAAGAGTCGATTGACTGGATCGCGATACTGATACAATTTGCTTAAGGCGAAGGACAAGAGCGGCAATGCGCCAGGGGCATGATGAATTTCTTCCAAAATCTGATCGATCAGCTTTTTTTCAAATTCATAGGCAATCACCCATGCTGGCTTGACTGCCGCTTCATATAACTCGTCCAACTCCATAGGCGGCAAGCGATAGAGGAAGGTTCGAATCAAAGCCTCTGACCAAAACTCTTGACCGACAGAAGAAACAATCAGTTTCCACTCAAAATCAGAACGTAGGCTCATGATCAGTTTGAGCGGCGGCAAAGAAGTTGGATGCTCCAATACATATGCTGTCAATTTCTTGCACACTCCAAGCAATAAGGATTCGAAAAGCTTCTTTTTTTCTCCGGCTTCGGTGAATATTTCTTCATACTGATCGATATAGACAATTTTTTTCTGAGTGGGATCGATGCCCTCCAATTCTTGCCAGATCTCCGTTTGCTTGTCCCCAGGTCGCAGAATCAGGAATTGATCCTTGGTATAGGCATTTCTATCCATCAAATAAGGAAACAATCCTGCCAAAATGGTGGATGATTTTCCCTGTCCGGAAGGCGCTGATACGACGAGGGTATGGGTTTTTTCCAGCTTTCGCGCGATCATTTGAATCGCTTTTCTCCGCCCAAAAAAGGTTCGCGCATCTTCCTCTGTCAATTGATAGGCCTTCAGACCATTATAGGGATTTCGATCCGGGGCTTTCTCCAGATTGAGTATGTGCCCAGGTTCCAGGAAAATGTACTCTCCCTTGCTGCTGTGCTTGCTCATGGTGAAAAGAGCCGGACTTTGCCTCGTATGCTGGTTCCTGGCTTCTTTCTCTACCTTTCTGCGAACCAGGCTATACAATTCGGTGGCCGTGATGACCCCATCTCCGCTTGGCCCTGAGACAGCAGGCAGGGCGGTCTTCTCTGCGATTGCTTCTTTGAGTGCTTTGGCAAAAGGAGAGTTATTGTCCGGTGTCAGATTTCGTAGCCCGAGGCTATCATGCTGAATCACATCCAGTGCTTTCTGATCATGTGCCGAAGAGGTGATGACTTGCCAGGCGGGAGATTTCACAAATTGTTCAAATCGTTCTTCATAGAGCTTTTCGCGTTTTTCTCTCACAAAAAGGGAACGAAATCCAGTAGACCATTTGAAAGAGCCTGCGAAACAACAATCCAGAATCAACAAGCCGTGTGTGCAGGTTAACTGATGCAAAATATCCCGCAACAGGTCCATAGATAGCAGGGATTCCGTGCCTGATTTTGCTGCATCTACCGGAACCAGATAGCCCTGCGGATCTGCCATGCTCTCTTTGGCAATTCCATGACCAGCATAGTAGAAGATTACGCGGTCTTTGGGCTGGACAATTGTTGGCATCTTCCGTAACATCTCCTCCATCTGTGCCTTGGTGCCATTGTACAACTCATGAATCTGATATTTATGTGGTCCTCTCAGCAGCGCAGAAATGTCCTTTGCATCTTTGACTGCTGTTTTCAGCCTGGATATGTGCTCATAAGCATCATTGCCGATGATGAAGGCATGGGAGTTCTCAAAGGGAAGCGACGTAGACATGTATGTGGAGATAATAGGGAAAGGAAAAGTCTCAAGCTAAGGAATTTCTGGCAGATGTCCGGCGGATTAGGAGCCGCCAAGACGTCTTTCCTTTCCCCTGCCTCCAAACGCACCTACAAAAGCACCTGACCTACTCCTGCCCTTCTACATCTGATCCTTCGATGATGTCGTATGCCTCATCGTCATAATTCGCAGGTGGCAGAGGTTCATTGTCAAAGATGCTTCGGCTTCCGATCTCTTCGCCAAAGGCAAAGCTCCCTCGCTCTCCACTCATTTTGCCAGCCTTCATCAAGCCAGTAACGAGGTCTCCCCGCTTCTTGGCATGGGTCATTGGCCCCACTTTTGGATCTGTCCATTGGTAGGTTTCCCGAATCTTGAGGTATGCCTTGAGCAGATCCTGCTCCTGTTGGGTGGTCCAGCCAGAAGGATTGCTCAGGCCTGTCTGGTTCATCGCTTTTGCGATACACTTTTTGACAAATCCTGGTCGGTTGACGTGATTGTCCAACAAGAGTGCGACACCATATTCAGAGGTAACCAATTCAGACAATAAAAATCCATTTGCCTTGAACTTGTCCTTCCAGTAAAAGGTTTTCAGCCGATTGGCAGCATGTTCTATTTCGACCGCCTGTACCAGGGGATCATGTCCTGCTTTCCAGAATCTTATGGCCCATTCTGTGGTGCGAAGACGTTCTTTCTTTCTGGCTTTGTTGAGCAATCGTCCATTGAGGGTCAGATATCCATAGGTAGAGTTGGTCTTCTTGTTGTGCACATCCAGACCATACTGCCCAAAATACTTGAAGAAGACATCATCGTCCTGTTCCTTGATTTTTTTGAGCAGGGCTGCCAATTCGCCTTTTCCACTCTTTGCACCGATGGTCCACTGAAACATCCCAAAGGTCATGAAAGAATTGTCATAAGTATTGATGGCCTCCAATTTTCCCTCGTTTTGAGAGACAGCCGAAATCACATTGAGCGTAGAGACGGTCATACCAATCTCCGAGAGTAGGGAAGGATTTTTCTCGATGAAGTCCTTTGCACTCAATCTGCCGGCATCATATACTCCCCGCCCATTGCTGGCATTTCTGATTTCTGCCGGACGGGCAATGCGGGCATGGGCTGTGCTATCTAACTGAGACCAGGTATCTCCCAGCGAGGGTTTGAATTTTGCGATCATGCGTTCCGCTAATTGCCTGCTGAGTTTTTTGCCATCAGATGACAGACCTTCTTTTGCAGCAAAAGCTAGCACAGCATTCGTGGTGGAGCCGCCATAGTCGCCATCCGCCCCAAATCTTTCCCACTTAAGCTCTTTGTCATATCCCAATCTGTGGAGCACATGCTGCAATCCTTCTATTGCAGCACTGTCATCAGAGCCATCGAAGAGGGTGGTTTCTACTTCATTCAAGTCAATGGCATCCTGAATGGGCTTCAGATGCACTGCGATTTCTGTCGTTTTGGCAAGAGCAGCTCCCAATTGGGGGGTTAAGGCCATTCCGTCTGTAGAGATTCCGTTTTTGGACGCAAATGCCTGCACAGCTTTGGCAGTATCGCTTCCATATTCGCCGTCTGCGCCTGCGGTTGTCCACTTGAGTTCTGTCCCAAATCCTGCTTCATACAAAGCTTGCTGAAGTTGCCTGACAGAAGATTTGTCTGTGGAATTGAGTTTCAGAACTTGAGGGGCATCTGGCGAAGAAAGGAGAGATTCAAAATCTGAGCGCATGATGAAGGGAAGTTTGTGGAAGGATGATATCAATCGAGGTCGACGAAACCGAGAAGTCCGTCTCCTGAAGTTATAGACGAATCAAGACCATTGAATATCAATGACTCGGGGTAGAAGGATCTAAAGTAAGGGGAGAATCAAACATTCTACCCACTTGAGAGAAGATTACTACTCTTACTCGTTTCGTTCATGTTTTTCCAGAAAATCCTCCAAAGCGATTTCCACTAGATGACTCTGGGTTTTGATCTCTGTTTCACAATTATCACAGGTGTTCTTGTCGTGTCTGGCCAAAAACACCTTCATTCTTGAGATGATTCCCGGTGACACATTCACGGAAAGTTTTTTGGCTTCGACCGCCGGATTGGCGAGATGAGAAGGTCGACCGAGTTTATTATTTTTTTTCATAACAGATTCTGGGAGAAAAATTTTTAAAAAATAGGATACAAATGTACCTCTTTTTCTTTTAAGAGTAAAAAAGTATGTACTCGAATTGATATCCTGAATGGAGGGAGAGGGTCTATGAGACCGATAAGACCTAAGACCTATAAGACCTAAGACGTTTTTCCATCTCACCAGCCAACGCGCAAACGTCTCAGGTCTGATTCTGAAGGAATGGACCTGATGCGTTTGTAGCAGGGGTAGCGGGCGTGGGAGAACGCATTAGGTCTGGTCTATGATAGTCTGCCGATCATTTCTACTTTCGCCCAACAGAACCCATCTAGATCCACTAATCGAAAAAAATTTTTAGGTCAGACTAAAATTATCCGGGTTTCTATTTGGATTTAATCTAATTAACATCTACATTAGAGAAACATATTTTAGGAGTAAAAAAGCAAATACTTTTATATTCTTATATTTCGATATTCAAAATAGCTCCTCCTCCCCTGTGTTTGGCTCATGAACTAGCGCCACCTTATTGTATTTCAGGATCCGTAAGTAGCATTCCCATGTCTACCAAGATTGTTTATTCTATCTCTTTTGACCAAATCCCTGTATTGATTCAAGATTTGCATCAGTCTGCATTGAGTCGCAAACAAAAAGACACATTGGTGTTGATTCAGGCAAGATATGAGGACTTGCTGTTGGAAAAAGCAGCATGTATCAGCTCAGATTCAGACATCCGGCAAACGGAAAACAGGATATTAAGAGACTTTTTGCTCATCAAATCACAAATCCAGAGACAACAACAAAAGCTTGATCCTCCAAGCACCAATTCTGTCTCAATCTCACAAGTCAGGAATTCCCCTTACTTTATCGGATTACTGCTCGCGATTGTTTTTGTCATGAGTGTTCTTGGAATTTCTCACCTGAATCCTTCTCACTCAGACAGATCTACCACCAACTTTGACATCAAAACCTTCGGAACTGACAGTGATGTTCTGATCGCAGATAGCATTCACATGGATGTGAGGCTTGCTTACCCGGATTCCATTTTCCACACTCCCAAACAATAACCAATTTCACTTATGAACACCCCATCTCTCCTTTCTCTCATGGTTGGGATGCTGTTGATGCTGCCATCCTCAGTTGCCCAGACCCTGGCCACCTATGAACATGAAAGCCCCATTATTTGGGCAAACAGTGTATCCGCTGCTTATGGATTTGATTATACAGCCATCCTTCAATTGACACAACTCTTTGAGGAACAAGGTCTATCTGCTGACGATAGGCGGGAGACAGTTGTCAGGATTGTGGCGACATATAGAGAGAATAGTGAAGCTGCGCATACACATTTTCCCGGCATCATCGAACTCAACCAATGGCTGGGAGACCTCGCATCGGATCAAGTAATTGAGATTTTAACCTTTGGGGATGGAAGTCCCATCGTCATTGGAGATCATGTGACCTTCAGTTATGGATTGAGCGTGGAAGCCTTCATGAATTTGTATGAATTCATCGAGCAAAGGGAGAAAAAGCTATGGTCTCAAACGCAGCAAATCACCCATATCGATCGTAAATTCCAATCGCTTGAAGAGGAATTCAAACAATTACTGAGACGATACCAATCGTTGAATCAAGAACTTGCCAATCGTTCTGACCAATTGGCTAAACAAGCAAAAGTGCTTCTCAAAAAAGGAAAAATCCACCAAGCGATTGAATTATTAGGGAAGCGTTCAGATGGAGACCTTGTTGAGGCAGCTATTTCCACCTATGATTATGGCCAAAGTCTGATGTTGATGCCCTCCAGCTATCATTTGGCCATGGAGAAGCTTGCCCTTGCTGTTCAGCTATCTCCGACTCAAGCAGAATTCCTGAATGCCTATGCAGAAAGTCTGAGAACTTTGGGCAGGTTCAGTGAAGCCATCCCACTCTATCAACAAGCCATCGGCCATTATAAGACTTCCGTACGTGATGCTGATACAGTTCTTTCTTCGATGTATACGAATCTTGCATCAAGTTTTTATGCTCTGGGCCAAACAGACACAGCAATCCAATATGTCAGACGATCCATCGACATTGACTCTGCCCTTTTGGGGTCGAATCATCCCCTTCTCGCTACTGGATACAATAATCTGGCAACTTATCTCAAATTCCAGGGGCAGTACAAACTTGCTTTCTCCTACTATCAAAAATCTCTGGAGATAGATCTGAAGCATTTGGGAGAATCCCATCAGCATATTGCCACGATTTACAATAATCTGGGAAGTACGCTTGAGTATACCGGAGACTACGATCAGGCAATGACGTATTACCAAAAAGCAATTCGCATCTATCAAAAATGCTTCTCTTTTCTGGAAGCAAAGGGAATTTTTCATCCGCTTCAGTCAGTTGTCTATGGGAATATGGGAACTACTCTCTTCTCACTGGGCAAATTGGCAGACTCAAAACAATATTTGACGCGTGCCCTGGAAATAGATACCACCATCTTTGGAAGAAATCACACCAAAGTTGCGCTGGACTACAACAATTTGGCTGCATTTTTTCATGCCATTAATGCGTTTGATTCAGCGATAACGTATTACCACATTGCACTCGACATTCTCACTCCATTTGAATTCACAGATCCGCTAAAGAAGAGTGATATTTATGCCAATCTAGGCGGCTGTTGGCAAAGTTTGGGACAATATCAACAAGCCATAGAATTGCATCAAATGGCTTTCAAAATCGATACAAGCCTCGGCGCGAGTCATCCGAAAGTAGGAAGAGATTACCAAAATCTGGGAGTGTGTTATTATTCTCTGTTCCAATATGAAAAAGCGCTAGACAACTTTCATCAGGCTTTGGTCATTTATCTTCAGACATATCAGCGGAACCATCCCTTGATTTCGAAGACATTGAGAAATATTGCAAGCACGCTCATCAATCTTCAAGCCTATCACCAAGCGATTGATTCCTTACAGGCTGCAATGGTGATTGATTCTAGCTTGTTTGGGATGACTCATCCAGAGGTGGCACGGAATTATGCCACTTTGGGTCTGGCGTATTATCATATGGAAGAGTTTCCTACCGCTATTCATTTTTTTAATTTGACCTTGGCGATTGATACTGTGGTGTATCCCAGACCCAATCAATATATGTCAAATGCCTTTAATAATCTCGGAGCTTCATGGACAAAGTTGGGCCAACTTGAGAAAGCAATTCACTGTCATCAAAAGGGGCTGAAAATCGACCAGGGATTATTCGGGGAGGCATCCCACCCAAGCATTGCAATAGGATTGAATAATCTAGCCCTCCTATTTATTGAGGTTGGAAAATATGCCGAAGCAGTCAGACATCATCAAGAGGCGTATCGCATTTTCCTAAAATTCTTTGATCCGAATATTTCTGAATCCATTGGAATGGAAAGAAACATGACCAAATCTATTCTTGTCTATGGCAAGCAATGGCTCAATGAGCAGCAATATGATAGTGCCTTATATTATTCGCAGCTTGGTCTCAGCCATGCACACCATGTGAAGGATGATACTTTGATCAGAGATTTTTTCATATTGGCGTCCGAATCCTATTTTGATGGTGGACAAATCGATTCTTCCCAGGCCATTCTTGACGAAGGTCTCCATTTTTTCTACCCGGAACTCCCCCCAAAAGGGCCGATCGCCATCAATAGATTTGGTAGACATCTTCATCTGCAACAAGCAATTGTATACAAATCCTTCAAGAAAAGAAGACAGTTTTGGCGGATCAAAAAATCCCTCCTCGCCTATGCAGAAAAAGAGAAGGATACTGCCTTTCTCAGGGACATGTACGAAGCAGGACTGATTCGACAGGCCAAGGTCCCACATGCAGATCAGGTGAGTGCGCCTCTTGTGAATGTGGACAAGTAGGAGGAGAAAGCTGTCCTCCTGGGGAGACAGGGAACTTATCGTGTTCCATTAGACCTAAGACGTTTTTCCGTCCCACCAGCCGACGCACAAAGGTCTCAGGTCTGATTCCGAAGGAATGGACCTGATGCGTTTGCAGCAGGGGTAGCGGGCTGGGAGAACGCATTAGGTCTGGATAGTCGGAAAACCAGCAGCTGACTGAGGGGATAAAGCAAGGCGAAAGCCAATATCGTAGTCCCCTCCCTCTGGCCTATCGTGGCTACGATAGGAAACGCGACAATAAGGCGCATCAAAGCCCCAGCCACCGCCACGCAAGATGCGGTGGGAGCCTCTGGAAGATGACATCGGTCTTGTTGCTGGACGCCCTTTCAGAGCAGCTAACCATCCTTTATTTTGCTCCTCAGTCAGTTCCCCATCTATCCAGGCTGTCCCATCTGAGGGTGCCCCTCGATAGGTCTCATGCCAATCATCCGCACACCATTCAAATATATTCCCACTCATGTCATACAGGCCCAGTTCATTGGGCAAGAGGAGTCCAACAGCTTTGGTGTTCTCAGTTGCATTCTCCTTGTACCAGCCAACCTCCCTGAGCTTGTCGCTCCCTGCATAGAGATAGCCTTCACTGTGGATGCCGCCTCGTGCTGCGAATTCCCATTCGGCTTCTGTGGGCAAGCGATAGGCCTGACCTGTCAGTCTGTTGAGACGGGCAATAAAAGCCTGTGTGTCTTTCCATGAGACCGTTTCGACCGGTCGTTCTTCTCCTGGAAAGCGGGAGGGATTCTTGCCCATGATTGTTTGCCAGAGTGCCTGGGTACAGAGATATCTCCCAAGGTAAAAGGAAGGAACAGAGACGGAATGCACAGGGGTTTCAGAGTCTAACGCATCTTCCCCCTCTCCCCCCATCATGAAATGACCCCCTTCTACGAGAATCATCTCGAAGGAGAGGCCGGCAGGGAGGGTTTCGGTATAGAAATGGGGCTGAGTCATGGGCGGGGGGAGTTCTCGAGCTGATGGCAGATATCCAGAGCGGTATTCCGAATTCGGTTTTTTATGGTTTGTTCCTCATCGCTGCCATACATAATGAGTCCCAGATTGATCTTGTTTTCGCAATCCATCCATTGACTCATCAGCAACCTGATTTCCCGGTCCTTGTTCGGATTCTCGCTCGCGCCCTTCTCTACCAGTACCAACAACTGTTTGAGAGCGTCCAGAACCCTGCCATCCTGAATCAAGGTTTTGGGGCCAATCGGAATTGTCTTCCTTCTGCCTTCTCCTTCTATGCCTTCAAACAGATCTTGAATCCGCTGCATCTCGCCACTGCTCATGCATTGCACCTCATGGGTTCCATTTTGGATAAAGTGTTCCAGTTGGGCACGCTCAAAGGTAGATGGTTGATCTGCTTGTTTGCAACTCTGACAACAACAGGGAATCAACTCCTGAAATGTCAGAGAAGGGAAGGAGCGGCGATGGATGCTTTCCAGGCCTTTACGGATGGTGTGGAGCACATACTTTCGCCCTTCGGATGTTGCACCCTTGACCAGGATTCGGATGATGTCTCCCCCATTTTTTTCGTCTTTTTCTTCCGTAACCAATGCCTCAGCCGCTGTACCTGTTAGGGAGAGGGTGACTTCCTGCTTCAGCAGCATTCCCCTTTTCCAAACCACCTTTTTTCCTTTTTGCGTTTGGATATGCGCATGCAATTGGACAATCAATCTCCCGATCAATCCCTTGGGCATAAACGGATATTGATAAGTGTATTGCAAGCGTTCCTGATCCAGTTTCCACACAAATTCTGGTCTGTGTTCCGGCAACAGTTGAGGGGCAATATAGAGTTCACTTCCATTCTCCCTGGCTCGAAAGCACACATCAAAATTGTCCTTGGCCATCAATTCTCGCAGGAAGTTTTGCTCCGAATAAGAAAAGCCCTCCTCATCCCACACATTGGTCAAGAGGTCCTCCGTAAAGCGACCCTGATTTTCTCCAACTTCATCATGCTTGAGAATTTCATAGATGCCATTGAGTGCCCATTGGGGTTGGAGAACCATGAGATTTTTGAGCTTATTGTCTTCCTGATAATGCAAAATCAACCCCAACTGATGCAAGGTTCGACTGAGGTCCTTCATCTCTTGCTTGTCCGAAATCCCTACCGCCTCACAGATTATCTGGTAGTCTGTCCAGGTCAGGTAATTCTCCTTTTTTCGACGTGCATAGAGTTCTGTTCTGACCTCATTCCACCGTTTTGGGAAGGGCAAGGGCAGATGGGGCATCTCTCGACACAGAAGTTTTTGTATCGTTCGTTCCAGAGCGAGTCCTTTTTCGGGATAATCTTCTGCAAAATCGATCTTCTCATCTGTGATCGCCAATTCTGGAAACTTCTTCTTTACATCTGCAGGATCATAAGGCAGGTTTGGATTTTTGACATCATCTCGCTTATTGAGAATCACCATGACAGGCATGGGTTTTGCCTCATCTCCAAGATCACAGCCCAGCAGTTTGATGATATTGAGCCAGTAGGAAAAATTCCCAGCCCCCCGTCGGCCATCCGATAAAATCACATAAAAAGAGCGTTTCGTCAGGAAAAACTGATGCGTCATATGCTGCAGCTCTTGTCCACCAAAATCCCAAAGATTGACCAGAAAAGAGGCATCTGCCTGGTCTACATGCTGGAAGGTCCAGCCTTCCTTGATTTCGATGCCTGTGGTGCTGGGCTGTTGTTCTTTCGGCAAAGGTACTAGATGATGGATGTCCTGTAGTTTATGCCAAAAGGTTGTCTTTCCAGTACTCCCCTCCCCCAGGATCAGCATTTTGACTTCATAAATGTCCTCTGAGCCCTGGATCTCAATCTGCCTCAAGAAGCGCAGCACTGCCCCCCTGCCCTGGCTTATCACCGATTCATCGGGGAAGACAAGCGGATTGTCTTCGATGTTGAGTCGCTCCAGATTGGACATGCCTTCCAGTCGAAATTCTTTGAGTCCATTATCACTCAGATTGAGCGCTTTGAGCTTACTGACTTCCAAGCCTTCCAGTTCCCGAATCGCCTGCCACTGCGTATCCGTCAGGCCGGTATTGGCGAGATTGAGGCCAATGAGCTGTCCCT
This sequence comes from Bacteroidota bacterium, assembly GCA_039029315.1. Taxonomy (GTDB): domain Bacteria; phylum Bacteroidota; class Bacteroidia; order J057; family J057; genus JBCCCJ01. Next base: position 12,708 of record JBCCGK010000089.1, read on the forward strand.
CTGCATCGAGAAGATATTTGGGGCCTTGCGCGCTGTAGGCGATCAGTCCCCCAAGTGGATCATGTGGCCGAGTCTTGGCCAGGTGGAAGGGATTCTCCAACTGGAGGATTTGCTGTATGGCTGTGAGAATCGGTAGCATGAGGCGAGGAAATATATTGAAATAATGAGATAAATCTTAGCAAGATTAGACCTGAGACGTTTGTGTGCAGGACAGCGCCGGGCAAAACGTCTTAGGTCTTATAAAACGCCTTAGGTCTTACCTAAAAAAGCACCAGCTGAAAGCGGAGACAAAGCAAGGCGGAAGCCAATATAGGCGTACCGCCTCCTCGGCCTGACGAGGTGGCGATAGGAGCCACGACAATCGTGCGCATCACCGTACCAGTAACCGCCACGCAAGACGCGGTGGGAGCCCTCTACAGAACCTCCCGGATTTTCTACAAGTCCTTGATCCAGGCATAACTGGTAATACTCCCCCCCATACCAATCTTCGCACCACTCCACAACATTGCCACTCATATCATGAAATCCAAGCTCATTAGGAAGGAGCTGTCCAACAGCTCTCGTGCTTTCTCCTGAATTCTGCTCATACCAGCCAACTTCGCTGAGCTTATCACTGCCGGCATAGAGATAGCCTTCGGTCTGTGTTCCCCCCCGAGCGGCAAATTCCCATTCTGCTTCTGTGGGCAGGCGGTAGATGTTGCCGGATGATTCATTGAGTTGCTTGATGAACTTCTGGGTGTCCTGCCAGGACACAGATTCTACCGGATGATCTGCTCCTTTGACATGCGCAGGATTCTCTTCCATCACTGTTTGCCAAAGTGCCTGGGTGACTGGATACCTAGCGAGATAGAATGTCGAGAGACGTACAGGATGAACAGGTTTCTCCCGATCATAAGCCTCCTCATCGCTTCCTCCCATCATGAACGCTCCCCCCTCAACAAGGATCATCTCGAAGCTTGTCCCATCAGGGAGGTCTTGGGTAAAGCGTGCTGGAAGGGTGGATATCTCAGACATGGCAGGTGATTTTCGGCAAAGATAGACATTTTGACAAAAAAATGAAGAGAAGGAGACAGGATGGGGCATGATTCGGGGATGGGATTGGTTGCTGTCTTTTTATTTTTTTCTGGACCTAAGACGTTTTTAGACCTAAGACGTTTTTCCATCTCACCAGCCGACGCGCAAACGTCTCAGGTCTGATTCCGAAGGAATGGACCTGATGCGTTTGCAGCAGGGGTAGCGGGAGGGGAGAACGCATTAGGTCTTAGGAAGAGAGCGCATTAGGTCTGAATCACCGTAAAATCAAACTGCATTTTCAGTTTGTGTGCCTGGGCATAAAAGCTATGCGCACTATCCTGAAGGATCTGCTCAAACAAGCGATGAAAATCTGACTCTTCCGTGCGTCTTGCCCGAATATATGCCAGCAACAACAGCCAGTCGTCAATATGCGTTTGGGGAATATGAATATCAGTGAAAGCCATGTGCATTCAGCTTAATCAAAAAAAGGTTTAGGTCCATCTATAAAACGTGCAATAATGTCCTCTGGAGCGCTCTGTCGAAAGACCTTTGCCTCCTCAGTTGGGACCAAATCCAAAAAGGTTGCCAAAATACTCTCGATCACGGCATCTTCCTCAATGTGGCCGCTCATCACAACTTCATTAGCAGGAAAGTGGAAGGTGTCTCCCAATTGTATCAATGGGATATTGCTCATGGCTGCGGGGACTACTGCGAAGACCTGATTGGCATTGCCAGTGCGTTGTGCAACATCTGTCAGAATATATCGAAACAACTCGTCCAGATATATCATTTCATTGTCATCTACATCCCCTTCTTCTGAATAAATACATCGTGTGATTGCTGTAACAAAAGCACCGCGCATGCCTTCTTCTGTGGGGATCAAATTGGGTTCTTCTCCCAGGCTGGTCCCAGTCAATCCGAAAATCTGGTGCGACAATTCCTCCACCCTCTCCGACTGATTGGCTTCGACCAAGGGCCGGAGAAATTCCTGCCCTCCCTTGAAATCCAGCAACAAAATGACTTTTTGTTCAAAAGCAAGTAGGGTTTGGAAGAATTCCGGCCCTCTGATTTCTTCCAGTGGCACAATTTCTCCCAATCTCGGCTCTAACACATCATTGTAGGTAACAAATGCCCCTTCGGCCTCCGGGTCGAGATTGGTCCCACTGAGGCTTGAGCCAGCATAGCCAATTCCCGACATCAAGATCATCACAAAATCAAACTGACTTGCCTGTTGCTGAATATTGTGCAGCTCAATCATGATGTTCCTTCTGCTGGCCCGGGTATTTGTCAAGAGATGAAGATGAACCTTGTGGTAGAGTTTCCCTTCCTGCTCTTCGAAGGTAGAGGCAATTTTCGTGGCATCAGCCACACATACATGAAGATTCTTTGAAAAAACCGGGTAGTCATCAATGGCTACAATGAGGAGATGCAGATTGGGTTTACGCCCTTCCTGAATCAGGGTCAAATCCCTTCTTGTCGCATATTGAAATTGCTCCTTGATTGCCTGAATCTGCAAGGCCATTCTCGCCGCCAATTCTTCTACCTCTTTTTGCCGCTCTTCTGCCAGTTCTTTGGCTTTGATGGCTGCATTGCGCTCGACTTTGATACGTTCCAGATCGCTCTGTTCTTCTCTGAAACTTTCCTTCACAAATGCCAGTTCTTCTTCATTGAGCCAATGATCCATTTGTCCATAAATCTTCTCGTAGCGGACTCGATGATCCTCAATCTGGAAGTACCAGTTCCAAGGAAGGGTTTCTTCCAATTGGGGAGGCGCAGGATCACGCTCCCACAACAAAAAGGCCAAAGTAGATAGGGAAGATTTCCCACTCTTTTTACTACACAACCACTGCTCGCCAGGATCGGTAATATCCACCTGGATTTGCTGGAGTTTGGGATTATTGTCCCACAAAGGTGGTTCCTTCTCCTCCCCTATCTCCTGAGATTCATCTGCTTCCCACTGATGATAATCAACCACAGCCTCCCAAATCTGCCGTTGCAAGACAAGCGTCTCCCGTTTGAAGTCCTGAATCCAGTTCAAGCAACGGGGCCAGAAGTTGATCAGGGAATCGTGAATCGGTTCAATAAAGGGTCCCAACTTATCCTTTCCTGGCCGAAGGAGTTGGGCATCGATCAGGATCTCAATCACCGCATCCTTGGTGTCATCCAGGTGATCCGGATAGTTTAGTTCATCCAGGAAAGGTTTATTGGCATTGTTGGTTGGGATCTTGAGGTATATTTTTCTCCTACTATAACTGCCATCATTGAGCTGGACCATACGCAAGAGGAGTTTTCGCATAAAATCCTGGTGAGCCGCATCTGGCAGTTGATCATAGACTTGATCTGCATGTTTGCTCAATGCGCCGTGGATGCCTCCCAACTGATTTTCATAGGCATCCATGGTCAGCAATCGCTTCTCCTTGTCTCGGAGCTCAAACAATTTGTGCATGGCAAAGGACAAGAGCGGCAAAGCTCCCGGTGCATAATTGATGTCCTCCAAAATGTCATCCACCATCTCTTCGGACTCAAACTCATAAGCCACTGTCCAGGCAGGTTTGACAATGGCGCGCCGCATATCATCCAGGCCCATCGGAGGGAGTCGATAGAGAAAGGAAGCTGATTTGTAGGTACCCCAACAGACCTGGCCAAATTCAGACCTCTTCAGTTGCCACTCAAAATCAGATCGAATGGTGATGATCAGTTTCAGTTGACTGTTTTGTGCCAGCAACAAATAGTCATGCAAGCGTGTTTCAAACCATTTTTGAGAAGAGCGGGAGGTTCCTTCAGTGAAAAACTCCTCATATTGATCTATCATCAAAATTTCGGCTTCTTCTCCATCCAAATCAGGAATTTGCTGGAGGGCAATATTGGGTCTGACACCGGGTCGGAGGATATGCACTTGCTGATAGTCATGCTCTTTTTTCAAATAAGGCAACAAACCTGCTTTGACGGTAGAAGACTTTCCCTGCCCGGAAGGCGCTGAGACCACCAAAATAGGAGAATGACTCAGTTTGGTTGCCATCTTCAGGATGTCCTCTTCCCGCCCAAAAAAAGTACTGGCATCCTCTCCTTCATAGGTATCCAGGCCTTTATATGGATTTAGCTCAGGTGCCTTGGACAAATTCAACGGATGCCCCGGATGAAAGAAGATAAACTCCCCCTTGTCATGTTTGCTGAGATTGAAGATGGCGGGGACTTGCCGTTTGCCATTCTGTTTCTTGGTGGCATCTCCGACGATTTCTCTCAAATAAAGATAAAGTTCAGAGGCTGTGATGACCCCATCTCCCCGATTGCCACGCGCTATATCGGCCTGTCCTTCCAGATTGATGGCCTTTTTAAGCGCCCAGGCAAAGGGAGAATTCCAGCCTTCTTCCTCTCTCCCACTCTCTCGCATGCCCAGCGTTTGGTTGTCAATGATGTCTACGGCTTTTTGGTCATGGGCTGTAGAGGTAATGACTTGCCAGGCATTGTGCTCGACAAAGCGGTAGAATCGCTCTTCATAGAGGGTCTCTGCAAAGTCAAAGACGATATCCCTGAATCCTGTGGACCATTTGAACGCACCAGCAAAGCAACAATCCAAGACCAGCAGGCCATGTTTGCAGTCGAGTTCGTTCAGGATGTTGTGCAAATGATCCATGGGGATCAGTGTCTCTGGATTGCCCTGATTGGCGTCTGCGGGTACGAGATAGCCTTCAGGATCTTCTTCACTGTCCAGAGCGATGCCATGTCCAGCGAAATAGAAAATGACCCGATCATTGGCTTTGACGAGGATCTTCATTTGCTCAAAGAGGTCCATCATCTGGGTCCGGGTGGCATCAAAGAGAGCATGCACCTCATATCCATGTGTTTCACCGAACAGTTCTGCCATGTCTTCAGCATCCTTCACGGCTGTTTTCAGCTGACTGATGCCATTCTGATAAGCATTGATGCCAATGATGAAGGCATAGCTTTTGGTGAAGGGGAGTTGGATCTGGGCGTTGGACATGGGCTTACTGGGTCATCTGCTTGGACTAAATAGTGAATTTTTGGGGATGAACGCAAAGTCAGGAAGACGCGAAGCGGGCAGATAGATTTTTATTTCTTATTCTTTATGCAATTCAGGTTTGACATTGAATCTATTTACCTGATAGGCAACGCGTTCGGAGGTATGGGGTATGAGGTTTAGGGCTTTGTGCTGAGCAATTTCCCTCCTCTTCAACATCTGGCCATATTTCCATATACCATATACCTCTCTCTGAGGCCTATTACACTCCTTTTTCTCCAATTTAACTCCTGATTCGCATTCTTTCCATCCCTTTGCGTCTTGACATCTCTGCATTCTTCCAATCAGAAATTCAGCCCCAGGTCTTCCTTTTCCTGCTCGCTCAATTCGGGAATATCAGTGGTCTCTTCCAGATATTGAAACCAGACTTCCGGGATGGGCCACATCTGGATCGGCGTATCTTGTGCTGATACAAGGATATAATTCTCATCTGGCGATATGCCTAAAAAGCTCGTATGATCTCCCAACTCCCAGCTGGCCAGGCGATCTCCATATGTGTTCCAAAGGTTCAGTGCTTGATGTGTTACAGAAATGAACAATTGGCTATTGGAAAACCATTGTATGTTACTAATTCTTTCTTCAGACTGTTCGACGACCATCAGGTTCTCTGCTTCTTCATTCCGCAGAACCATGATGCTTCTCTGGTTAATGATCCAGGAAACGCTTATCAGCCACTTAGCATCAGGGGAGAACTCAAGCTTCTCCATGCTCATTTGATCCAATTCTTTCAGAACATTGCCTTCCAGATCCCAGATGCGAGTGATTTCTTCATTTACGATTCCTGAAACTGTGATCAAACGCTGCCCATCAGGAGAGAAGGTAACTTTTTTGAATTCAATGCCATGATGAGGGACAAACAGGGTTTTTGTCATCTCGATCTGATGACAATCGGATAGGCGAATCAAGAATACCACAGAGGTTCCACCGATAAACAAATATTCACTCGTAGGCGAGAAACGAATTTCTGTCCGATATCCATTCCTTTTTAAGTCATATGTTTCAAGTAAATCGCCAGCTTTGGATCTTAATTGTGCTTGGGTATCCAGGACCATCATGAAATAGGCTGCATTTGAAGAGAATTCACACCTATTCATTTCCTGATATCCCAGGTCAAATTCTTTCCTGACATGTCCCTTATTCATCCAAAAAACAGCTTTCTTATTCCAATCTTTGACTACAAAAGATGCCCCATCAGGAGAAAATGTCATGTCCCCATACGCAGTAAACGACTGATCAAGAATCATTTTCTCTTTGCCCTCATTCGTCCAGATGGATAGTCTCCCTTTTTCATTCTCAGCTTTCGATAAAACAAGAATATTTTGGCCGTGAGGGATAAAGCTTGCTTCTGTTACCTCAGAATTGAAATCAGTGATCAGTTCCCCTTTTGTTGTCCACAATTCACAGCGGGATATGTCTCGTCTTGGGACCAATAGTGTTTGGCTATCCTGAGAAAACTGAACACGAAATCCCTCCGCTTTCGGAAACATTCTGATGGACTCTCCTTCTTTTGACCACAAATGGGAACTATGCCCATAAGCATTTGCAAGTAGGAGTTTATGATTGGGAGACCATATAGCCTCCCAGAAAAGATTTTCTTTTCCTCTTACTCCATCGGCTCTTTCGAATCTACTGACCAATCTCCCCTGAATCGGTAGTGTCCAAACTTTAGCACGCTTATCGGATGAGTGGACCAGGAGGCTTGATCCATCATTAGAGATTTGTATATCAGTCACATCCTTGGCATGATGATCCAGGGTACAAATTGTCTGACCTGATAGATCAACTTGTTGAATAGCTCCATTTTTCAATACGCCTATGAATCCTTGCCCCTTTGGTAAGATCTGAATGTTTTTCTCTTTACTTAGACCATATTTCTCATGTCTCCTATACGGAATCTCATGTCGAAGCAGCACTTCACCTTCCAGGTCTCGAATTTCGTAGGACTCACTTGTCTGGATTAATATGCATTGATCTTTTGCCAAAAAATTTAAGATGTCAAGGTCAGTTGTGTTATCCTCATGAATGATGGAGCTTTGTTGATTTTCTGCCAGATCCCAGAGGATGATGCTTCTCGATACTCCTTCTTCATTCCTTTTTTCTATTTCTACTAACACTTTCTTGCTATCAGATGAGAAGACAGCGGAAGTTCTACTAAAGGTTTCAGGCTTAGACAAGGTGTATTCATATTCAAGCTTTCCTTCAACAGACCAAATTTGATATTGATTTTCCTTACTGCGGATCAGGATCAGTTGGTTGGAAGGCGAAAAACCCTTCGGGCTCTGATCATCTTCCAGTTTCCCTAACTCTATGTGTTGTATCCCCTCAGTCTTCCAAAGATTGACAGTCAAATCATCAGAAATGCCCAAAACGTAGCTCCCATCTGGAGAAAAGAAAGCTTTTTGACTATAGATAAAAGTTGGGTGTTCAGAATCCAGCGGAAGGAGGGAATGGGCCTTTTCGCTTTTAATATCCCACATGATCAGCATAAAGTCCTGCTCAACATCTTGTGAATTCAAAGAATAACCCAACAAAAACCTACTGTTCGATGCAAATTCAACTCCACCAAAATAACTCGAGTAATACTCATTCTCCTTTTGCCCTGGAAAAGGAATTAGGGTAATGGATTCTTTTTTTAGGGAGTATAGTTCAGAGTTAGGGACATTATTTGGTCCACGTGTCCTGATCAGTAAATATTTACTATCTGCAGAAAATTGGTTATGATTTGAAGCTCCACCATTGTTTAAGTCCTTCAGGCGATCACCCTTTATATTCCACAGGCTTAATTCTGCCTCATCTCCAAAATTAGAAGCTTCGATATACAGGAGAAGATATTTACTATTGGGAGAAAAGAGAATTCTGCTGTCAACTAGCTCATGCTCCCAAGTCCATTCTTTGATCAATCTCCCTTGACTTGTTATCAAGCTGGCTGCAGAGGCATAAATAGCGAAAACCAGACTTCCGTCTGGTGAAAGCGTAATGTTTCGAATGTCTCCTTTATCTCTGGGAATATAGGCCGTTGGCACATATACTGGTGGCTTCCCATCGCGTTGCAATTGATCAAAGCACACATCTGCCAGGGTTTGGGACACCATGGGTTTGGGGGGATCTGGTAAAGTCTTGGCATAGGCTGCCTGCATCAGCTTGAGGCGGGTGGTGAGCTTCTCCCGTGGGGTTGTCCGGGCTATGGCTGTGATGGCAGCTGCCTCGGCTTCTTTGGTGCGCTTTTCTGCCAATTCCCGCGCTTTGATCGCTTCATCTCTCTGCTTGATCGCGCGCTCCAATTCTGTCTGCTGACGTGCGAAGCTTTCCTTCACAAAAGCGACCTCAGCTTCATTGAGCCAATTGTCCATTTGGGCCAGGACGGCTTCGTAGCGCTTTTGAAGATCTGCTTGCTGGAAGTGCCAGTCCCACTTCTCCAGGATCGCCAATTCCCGATCCGAGGGATTGTCCTCCCAGAGCAAAAAACTCAATGAGGAGATCGGGGAATCAGGCAATTCCCGTTCGACCAGCCATTCATAACGCGGATCAGTAACGGCAATCTGGATTTGTTGGAGTTTGGGATTGTTGTTCCAGAGAGAAGAGGGGCGTTTGCCTAATACATCTTCTGTAGCACTTTCTTCACTCTCTTCGAGTTGGTGGTATTCCAGCACAGCCTGCCAGATCTGACGCTGAAGCACGATATTTTCTCTGCGAAAGGCTTGAACCCAATTCAGACATCTGGGCCAAAAATTGATCAGGGAATCATGTATCGGCTCCACATAAGTTCCCACTTCATCCTTCCCAATCACGATGAGTTGGGTCTCCTCCATCACTTTGAGGACAGCCTCGACTGTTGGGTCCTGATGATCGGGATAATCCAACTCATCCAGGGCCTTGTCCAAGCGCTTGCTGTCATAGGTCCGATAGACCTTGCGACGGGAATAGCTGCCATCATTGAGCCGAACCATGCGCAACATGAGTTTGCGCATGAAGTCCTGTTGATCTATGTCTTTCAGACTTGTGAATACGCGGTCGGCATGGGTGCTCAATGCGCCATTGACTCCCCCTAATTTCTCAAAATAGGCTTTCTCTGTGAAAAGTCGCTTGCCATAGTCGCGGGATTCATAGAGTTTTTGGAGGGTGAAAGAAAGCAAAGGCAATGCGCCCGGAGCATGTTGCACTTCGTCCAGAATGCGTCCAATGAGCTCTTCAGATTCAAAGTCATAAGCAAGCAGATATGCCGGTTGCACCATGGCTTCCCGAAGTTCTTCCCGCTCCATGGGGGGAAGTCTGTACAAGAAGCGGAGTACATGTTCCTCTTCCCAAAATGCTCGTCCAAATGCCGATTGCTTCATTTGCCATTCAAAATCTGATCGCATGGTCAGGATCAGTCTGGTGGCGGGTAGTTTCCGGTGTTGTAGAATGAAGCTATGCAGTTTCCCATAGAAGGCGATCAACAAGGCTTCCTTTTCGGACCGATCCGCTTCCTCCTGATGAAACATCTCCTCATACTGATCTACAAGGATCAAATGCGGCTCTTCCACATTCAATTGGCCGAGCTTCGCCCACTTTTTTGACTCCTGATCCGAAGGCCTCAGCATCAGGTATTCCCCTGTCTGATCATGGATCGTTTGTTGCAGAGCAGGAATCAAGCCTGCCATTACTGTAGATGATTTTCCCTGACCCGATGGAGCGGAGACCAATAAAATGGGCGTTTTCTCCATCCGGCGAGACATGCTTGCAATGGCTTGTTCCCGCCCGAAAAACATTTTGCTGTGTTGTTCCTGGGTCTTGTAAGCTTTGAGGCCCTGATAGGGATTTTGATCTGGAGCTTTGGGCAGATTGAGTCGATGTCCCGGCTCTAAGAAGATAAATTCTCCCTTGCTGTCGTGTTTGCTCAAAGTGAAGATAGCAGGACTCTGCTTGCTGCCTTGTTTCTTGGACTCATCTTCCACCATGCGGCGAACATAGCTGTACAATTCTGTGGCTGTGATCACCCCATCACTGCGCTTGCCTCTGGCCTCTTTTGCTCTCCCTTTAAGTTTGATCGCTTGTTGGAGGGCAAAGGCAAAAGGAGAGTTCTTGTTGTCTGTCATGGTGTTTCTTGCTCCAAGATTGTCAGGCTGTATGCCATCCAAAGCTTTCTGATCACTGGCAGAGGAGGTGATGACTTGCCAGGCTGGATGTTCTACGAAGCGCATGAATCGCTCTTCATATAACTGCTCCTGTTTTTCTCGAATGAACAGACTGCGGTAGCCCGTGGACCATTTGAAAGAGCCTGCAAAACAACAGTCCAGAATGAGTAGCCCATGTTTACAAGGCAAATTCAGCAAGGCATCATGAAGCAATTTCATGGGCACAAGCTTGCTTATGCCCTTCGATTCGGCATCCACAGGGACGAGATAGCCTTCGGGATCTTTTTCGCTATCGATGGCGATCCCATGCCCGGCAAAGTAAAAAATGACACGATCATTGGCATTGACAATTTTGGGCATATTCGAGAACATCTGTTCCATTTGCTCCTTGGTCGCATCATAGAGTGCATGGATCTGATACTGATGCTCTCCTTTTAGGAGGGCAGAGATGTCTCTGGCATCCTTGACGGCAGTCTTCAATTTGGAGACATGCTGATACTGATCGTTGCCAATGATGAAAGCATGGCTGGTAGTGAAGGGAAGCTTGACTGACATCTCGTTTGAATTCTAAAATGCTGGATTCTGCATAAAAATGGATAAACCCATTTGCTTGTGATCATTTGTGGTTCTTGTTGTTTTTTGTCATCCGTTTCTATGTCACAAAACCCTAACAGACCTGAGAATGCTTTCTACAAATCCAACAGAAACAATCTCCTGACAAAAGCAACCGATTTTTTGTCCGGAGAACAATAATAATATTTCCTTCTTCATTCTCCTGGACAAAATGAGGCAATTGTTTCCAAATATGAATCATATATAGATCACAAAATCATCACTATCAATTATTTACAACAAATTATACCTATCAAAATGTTTCAACGGATCAGTGAATTTTGAGGAGTATTGCTTTGACATGATCCTGTGTCAGAATAGGTTCGGGATTCAAGTGGGCTGAATCCCCAAAGGAAGCGGATCTTCTCGCTCTTTGACAAAGAAGCCAATCTTTAATGCATGGAGCAAACTAGGATCTATAGGCTCCCGTCCAAAGGGATTTTTCGCCAAGCCTGTGTTCCCTTTGGGTTCAAAGGATGGGGTGGGGAATTCAGTAAGAAAAAGGGTATATCCATCTGCTTCTGCGTTCCCTTCTCCAATCACCCGAAATCGATTGTTATGAAAACACACGGCAACGACCTCATGGCTAGCTGGAATGCTGGCCTTCAGGCGAATGCACAGTGGCTGATCTTGTAAAGAGTCAGCCTCATTGCCAGAGATATCTACGGCTTCCAGGACTTGATAGCTGTTTCCTTCTTCTGACATCCAACTGAGGAGATGGAATTCTTCTGTGCTTAGTTCCGATAATTGGTTGGTGGGATCATAACTGTCTCTGGCGTCCTGGGTTGGAACCATCGCCACCTTTGCCTGAAGGGCCGGATGAGGGAGAACATCTACTTGGCCATCCAGCAATGAGCACTGTTGATCAGTTCGGATAGAATCTTTGGGATGAATAAAGGTCAATGTCTTTCCTAAACTGCACCATGCGCCTTCAATCGGAATGCTGATGGGCTCCCAATCATAGTTTGTCTGTTCTTCTGCAAACAAGGCTCGTGTTTTCAATTCTTGCCGAATCCCTTTTCTCACCAATAATTGATGAGGAATGGGATGAGTAGACACAAACAATTTCAAACTAACGGTAGCAAAATCCCCTTCTTCTGATCGCCATCGCAATTTCTGCAAATCGATCTGTGGTGCATCACCCGGATGAAAAATGATTTCTTCACTGATCTCCTGTATGGAGGCATCGTCTCCCAACATCATGAGATAAAAATACAATTGTTCAGACAGATCCTCCACCTCTGCACTCAAATGAAACTGTATGGGCTCTCGGATAAAATCAAACTGTGAGCTGTAGATATTCATTTCCGGGCTTGCGGTTACCGCTTCTCTTCCTGAGCCAGATGCTTTCAAGCTGAACCTTAGTGCAGGACGGATTCGAGACATGGGATCATTGAGTCGAGCTACCCGATGCTGCCCAACCTGTAGTTTGACTGCATCCATCGCTCGTTTTGCCATGTCTTCATTCTGCTCATCACTGATTGTCACCAGCAATCGACCATTGTTTCTGAAATGGTAGCCAGATGAAAAAGCTTCAAATTCATAGGCATATTTTTCCAACGCATGAGAACCTGTGACCATGAGAATATTGAGAGAAGAATCCCATTGGTGGGTCAGAAGATCCAGCATTTCTTTCCCTTCTTCCTCAATGGCTTGCACATGCACATACTCTGGCTCAGCCGGAAAGCGAGGAAAAATCCCCTGGTATGTTTGCTCGAAGGATAGGTTCGTCCCATCTTCCACTTCCAGATAGCACAGATTCATACTGGGCTTTTGGATCATCGCTTTTCCAATGTATTGCTCATCTGGCCCAAAGATGTCGATTCGGACCTGTCCATCCAGATACAAGGGAATCCCATCCAGCATTCCACATTTGACTACCCATTCTCCCGATTCATAGAGATATATGATCTCGTATGACTCTGCATTTCCAAGAGCAGACAAGGTAGAGTCATAATAGGGACCAGTGGGGTCTTTGAGTTTTTTGATGAGTTCTTCGGCAAATTCCTCAGTTGGCAAGGTTCGATGGACATACATTTCCTTGCTCAGAGAGGCCAGGGTGTCAGCTGGAAGATGGACAAGCGCTTTTGCTGATTCTGCCGCTGCCAAGGCCCGTTCATAGTCGCGCTGTAGTTGTTCAATCTCTTCTCTTTGTTGTCGAAAGCTCGCCTCCACAAACCTCAATTCTTCCTCATTGAGCCAGTGATCCATTTGATTCCGAATGTTTTGGTATCGTATTTCATCATTCTCTTCTTGAAAATACCAATTCCAGGCCGCCATTTCCTCCATCTGTGTGTGGGTTGGTTGCTGTTCCCACAGCAAGTAGGCAATGGAATCTATTCGTTTGTTGGCCCAGCCTTTTTTGCAGAGCCATTCATCATGAGGATCAGTGACTGCAATCTGCACTTGTTGGAGCTTGGGGTGATCATTCCAGAGCGGCGCCGCGGCCTCTCCCCCATCAGCCGTTCCATAGATATTTTTTTCCCATTGATGATGCTCAATTACTGCTTGCCAGAGCTGTCGTTGCAGGACAAGATTTTCTCGTCCGAATTCCTGAATCCATTCCAGACAACGCGGCCAGAAGTTGATCAGGGAATCATGCATGGGTTCCACATAAGGGCCAAATTCATCCTGGTCTGCAATAATCAACAAGGATTGCTCAAGAATCTCCAGGACTGCATCTTTTGTAGCGTCGAGATGATCGGGATAGTTAAGTTCATCCAGGAAAGACACGCCACGCTTTTTGCTGTCGATTCTCAAATAAATGCGCCGCCGGGAGTAGCTTCCATCATTGAGTCGGACCATCCGCAGAAAAATCTTCCGCATAAAGTCCTTGTGGGCTTCATCTGGCAGACTGTTGTAGACCTGGTTAGCATATTTTCCCAATGCGCCATTGATGCCACCAAGCTTGTTTTCATAGGCGTTTTGAGTAAATATCCGCTTGCTGGTATCCCGGTACTTATACAATTGGTGTAAGGTAAAAGACAGGAGGGGCAAAGCTCCCGGAGCATAATTGATCTCTTCAAGAATTTGATTGATCAACTCTTCTGATTCGAAATCATAAGCAATCACCCAGGCAGGTTTCACCATGGCTTCCCGCAATTCCTCCAATTCCATGGGAGGGAGTCGGTAGAGGAAATAGCGGAGGAGTTTTTCATCCCAGAAGCTTTCCTGCTCAATAAAGGTTGATTTTAGCCGCCACTCAAAATCTGACCGAATCGTAATCACGAGTTTCAAGGGTGCTGGGCGCTTGTTTGCCTGTTGATAATGAACAATCCTTTGGGTGAGGGCGATCAACTGTTGTTCACAATCTTCTCGCTCTGCCTCATCTTCTGTGAACATTTCTTCATATTGATCGATCAGCACTACAGCTTTCTCTTCCGCACTCATGTGTTCCAACTCCTGCCATTTTGCCTTATCACGATTTCCTGGCCGGAGGACGATAAACTGTTTCTCGGACCATGCATATGATTGTTGGAGAAAAGGAAACAAGCCTGCTTTGACTGTAGAAGATTTTCCCTGGCCGGAAGGCGCAGATACCACCAAAATAGAAAATTTGGAGAGCTTGGCATTCATTTCCTGAATGGCTCTGGTTCTCCCAAAAAATGTGGCAACAGCTTGTTCGTCTTGCCCATATGCCTTGAGTCCCTGATAGGGATTTCGGTCTGGCGCTTTGGGCAAATTCAGCCGATGACCAGGCTCCAAAAAAATGAATTCCCCCTTGGTGTCATGCTTACTCAAGGTGAAGATCGCTGGGCTTTGTTTCGCGCCCTGCTTGTTGGATTCCTCCTCAACAATCCGACGGATATAGCTGTACAACTCTGTGGCTGTGATGACTCCATCGCTTCGGTTGCCTCTTTCGTCTCTGGCAGACCCCTTGAGTTCAATGGCTTGACGCAGGGCAAAGGCAAATGGTGAATTTTTTGCTTCAGAAGTATCTCCACCCAGTATTTCTGCCCTTAGCCCCAGACTATCATGAGAAATCAGGTCCAATGCTTTTTGATCACTGGCAGAGGAGGTAATGACCTGCCAGGCAGGATGCTCAATAAAACGCATGAACCGTTCTTCATAGAGCTGCTCCTTTTTTTCTCTGGTAAATAGACTGCGAAATCCGGCAGACCATTGAAAAGAACCCGCAAAACAACAATCCAAAATCAACAAGCCATGCTTACAGGGAAGCTTCAACAGGGCTGAATGCAACACATCCATCGGAACCAATTTGGCGATTCCTTTAGATTCGGCATCTACTGGAACCAAATAGCCCTCTGGATCTTTTTCACTGTCAATAGCGATTCCGTGACCCGCGAAGTAAAAAATGACCCGATCCTCCGCCTTGACGATTGAAGGCATCTTCTGGAACATCTCCTCCATCTCAGCCTTTGTTGCATTGTAGAGCGCATGAACCTTGTATTTGTGATCATTGCCTAAGAGTCGCGCCATATCTTTGGCATCCTTGACTGCGGTCTTCAAGCTGGAGACATGCTGATAGGCATCATTACCGATGATGAAGGCATGACTGGTCTTAAAAGGAAGCAAGGAATTGGTGGTAGTCTCACGAGGCATATTCGGACAAATTATGTAGTATTCTAAACGACTCTAAGAAAGGGTGAAGGCACCTCTTCGGTCTATTCAGGTGAATCAAACGAAGCTATCACAGCATCAGGAAGCGGGACAGAGGATTGGCAATCTATAATCCTCCCTTCAGTCAAGCTTGTCATCAGCAGAAGTGTTTCGGATATCCCATTCATATGCGAACAACAATCAAAGTGAATGTTGGCTGGGAAATTACCCAAATGCAAGAATTTCTCTCATTCATTCAAGTTTTTTTTCAATAAATTCGAAGTACATTTGTTCTCATATTTTAATTCTGAAGGCCGAATTCTTTCCATGTCTCAATTTTCTTCTTCACCTCGCTCTATTCAACGTCGACATTTTCTCAAAACAACGGTAGGTGCCGGATTGCTAGCCGGATGGATGACGAGCTGTCAGGATGAAGGGAATGCTCATCAAACAGACCCACCTTCTGTCGCAGTGAGTCGACAACCCATGATGCTTCAGGAAATCAAAGAAGCATTTTATGACGATGTCATCATTGATCGACTAGAAGTGGTTCGCGTGGAAAAAGCAGGCGGCCTTGAGTTCGTCCGGGCCTATTCTACAGATGGGGCGATTGGGATCATTCCAGCCAGTCCTGAATTGAAGTACCTGATGCCAATTTTTCAGGCGTTGATTCTCCCCTTTTTTAAAGGGAGAAACGCCCTGGACATTGAATCCCTGATTGATGAAATTTATCGACATGCGTCCAATTATACCTTTGCAGGCATGCCTTTCTGGACCTGTGTGGCTCATGCAGAATTGGCGATTCTGGATATGCTTGGCAAAGTAGCTGCAAGGCCTGTAGCAGACTTTTTTGGCAGTTCTCTTCGAAAAAAAATTCCTGTATATCTGTCTACATTTGATCGAGTCAGCTCTGCGGAAGCTTATATCGATCAGATCCAACAAGCGATAGAGGGCACATATATCCGAGCGGTAAAACTTCAGATCGGAGGCCAAATGAGCAATAATGCTGATTGCCTTCCCGGAAGAACAGAAAAGTTGATTCCCCTTGCCAGAAAAGCTTTGGGAGATGACTTCACACTTTATGTAGATGCCAATGGCTCCTATGATGCCGACAAAGCAATAGAGATCGGTCAGCTGCTTCAGGATCACGGAGTTGCCTTATTTGAAGAGCCCTGTCCCTGGCAGGATGTTGTAGCGACCAAAGCTGTTTCAGATCGATTGTCTATGGATATCGGAGGAGGAAAACAAAACAGCAGTCTGCATCAGTTTGCCCACCTGATGAATGAAGGAGTAGTCAATCTGATTCAACCCAATGTTCATCATGTAGGAGGCTTTATCCGAAGCCTGCGCATCGTCAGAATGGCGGAGCAGGCTGGCTTGTCCGTCAGTTTTCCCAATCCGGGCATAGGGCCATCCAATGCTTATATGTTGCATCTGGCTTCCATTTGTTCAAATATGGGGCCCTTTCAGGAATTTCGGCCTGATACCTATCCAGAAGGCATCTACTTTCCTGCCACCATCGTTGAATTTGGTAAGCTCACCGCTTCCCTTGGAGCAGGATGGGGAATCGGGTATGATTCACAGATTTGGCCCAATATGAAAGTACTCAGCTAAGAGGCGCGGTGCAAGAAAGGTCCGGGCAATGAAGGAGACATACATGCAAGTGCTTTCATTCACACATCAAACCATCTTCCTTATGAATAGACGTTTCCTCTTGGTTTTGTTCTGTCTTTCGATTGGTCATCAGCTGGGATTCGCCCAAACCTATGTCAGTGGTTCCCTCCAACAGGACGAATCCCTTAGAACCTATCGGATTTTCCTTCCAGCAAGCTATGAACCGGGACAAAGTCTTCCCCTTGTGATCAATCTTCATGGATTGGGATCAACAGATGTAGAGCAAATTCTCTATTCCAGGATGGACGCAGTTGCTGATTCGGTCGGATTCATTGTCGTCTATCCACAAGGCATAGAATTGAGTCTGAATGGGCAGACAAGCACACACTGGAATGCAGGCTTTGGGACAGGTATAGATGATTTGGGCTTTTTGAGCAAACTTATCGATAGATTATACACGGATTATCAAATTGATTTGAGCAGGGTCTATTCCACTGGTATGTCCAATGGAGGGTTTATGAGTTATCATCTCGCCTGTCAACTGTCTGATCGCATTGCTGCCATCGCATCAGTTACAGGTGCGATCACTGTTCTGGACATCGCCAATTGTGCGCTCGAAAGGCCCATGCCTATCATGCAAATTCACGGGACTGCTGACCCAACTGTTCCCTTTGGAGGAACTGCACCCTTCACCCCTTCTATTCCTGATGTGGTTAATTTTTGGGTAGGTCATAATCAGTGCGACATCACACCGGATACCCTCGTCCTGCCTGATGTCGATCAATCTGACTCTACGACAGCTATCAGAGTTCGATATGCAGCTTGTGACAGCAGCGTAGAGGTTCATTTCTATATCATCGATGGGGGAGGGCATTCCTGGCCGGGTGCAGAACCTATTCCAGGACTCAATCCAACCAACCAGGATTTCTCAGCCAGCGAAGTCATTTGGGAGTTCTTTTCTCATTATGTACATCCCAATCCTGCTGTAGGGACTCTCCTCTCTTCAGATCCTGTACTCGATATCACAGCTTTTCTTCATCCTATTCCAAATCCTGTAGCCGACCTTCTGAGGATTGAGGTGAAAGATCGGCTTGTAAATCATATTCGAATCACCGACTTGCAGGGACGAATCCTGTGGCAGCAAAAACAAATGTCTCCTCGAACTCGATGGGACATTCACGCCGATTCATGGCCTGGTGCTATCTATTTCCTTCATATAGAGACCGAGCACGGACATATTGTTCAAAAACTCATTCGGAAAAATTGAGCTGAACAACTCTTTGGCGAATTGGAGAGACGACAGAAAAGACCTCACATTGAATATTTTCCAATAAACAAATTGCGTAATATTGAATAAAGCGCCTGCGTCTCGCAATTTATGAAGTGGAGAGTTGTTGTATTTCTGTCCGGGCTTCTGATGAGTTATCTGTTTGCCTTCTCACAGGTGAATGAGCAATCTGCACAACAGAAGGTGGAGAGGCTCAGGAACAGTGGTCAGTTACATGAAGCATCCAGACAACTCAGCAAGATTGCATCCGATTACTGGAAGCAGGGTGCATATCCCAAAGCGATCACACATTATCAACAAGCCCTTGAGCATTTCAGGGAGTTGCAAAACATCAATGGCATTGCAGATACCTACAGCCATCTGGGAATGATATATTCAGATATGGGCGAGTATGAACAAGCTGTGGTCTATTTGAATAAGAATCTCCAGACGCGAATAGAAGAAGGGAAACGGAAAAAAATCCTCCGAAGCCTGATCAACCTCTCTGTGGTGCTCAATAATCTGGAGCGATACGAAGAATCTATTCTTCATCTCAAACAAGCCAAAATCATTGCACAGGATCTCAATGATTCTGAAAAAATGCGCAGTTGCTACGGTATGCTGGCAGAAACCTATGAAAAAATTGGCGACCTGGAACAAACTCGGGTTCACTTTGATCTATACCGTTCCTTTCACGAGATGATCCAGCGCAAAAAAGAAGCGAAAAATCAACAAAAACTGGCTGAAGCAAAGGCACAAGCAGAGATTCTTGAGTTCCAGAAAAAAAATCAGCGATTGGAACTAGAACTCCGCAATCGAGAACTCCAGATTCGGCAACAACAATTGGCACAAAAGCAGGCGGAACTTCAGGACATAGAATCCCTGCTGGTCCAGTTCGACTCTGCGAACAGAGCACTGATTCTCCACGCGGACAAAAAGGATCTGGTCATTCTGACACTCCAGGAACAAAAGCGAAGCAGGAAACTGGCATTGGAAAAGGCAAAAATGGGACAACAGGCCATGATGGGAGTTCTGATTTTTTTTGGCATATTCGGGATTGTCTTGCTCAGAAATTATCGACAAAAAACCAGGATGACCGATAAGCTGAAGCGAAAAAATCAGGAAATCCTTTATGGCAAACACCAGTTGGAGGAAAGCAATCAGCAATTGGAGGAAGCAGCCAAACGCGCACAGGCTGCCTCTCATGCCAAGTCTCAATTCTTATCGACGATCAGTCATGAGATTCGAACACCGATGAACTCTGTCATTGGATTCACGAATCTTTTGCGGATGGACAATCCTCTTCCTCACCAGGACCAGTATCTCAAGACCCTCGAATTTTCGGCGAATCACCTGCTCGCTCTGATCAATGATGTATTGGATTTTAGCAAAATTGAAGCAGGAAAACTGGAACTGGATCTCAGTCCAATGGATATAGAGGAACTAATGACTCATTTGCGGCAAACCTTCCTTCCCAAAGCGGAGGAATCCGGCATTCACCTTTATGTCCAAGCCAATCGCCCAATCAAGCAATTGGTGATGGGAGACATGGTTCGCCTCAACCAGATCCTGACCAATCTGGTCGGGAACGCCATCAAATTCACTGCTGAAGGAGAGGTAAGCATTCGCTATCAACTCATAGAAGAGAAAGAAGACAAGCTCCTTTGTAGAATATCAGTCTCGGATACAGGCATAGGCATTTCGCCAGAAAAGTGCGAAGCGATATTCGAGCAATTTACCCAGGCCAATTCCGACACGACCAGAAAATTCGGAGGGACAGGTCTTGGTTTGGCCATTTCCAAACATTTGACAGAACTCATGGGCGGGAGAATCTGGGTTGAAAGTGAAGAAGGGAAAGGCTCAAATTTTCATATAGAGATTCCTTTTCACAGCTGTCAGCCCGTCCAGACGACTCCCCTTTCGGAGGATGTCCAACAGACTACAGACATCCAGGACTTCGAAGGCATGAGCATTCTGGTAGCCGATGACAATCCCATCAACATCGTGATTGTAGAGCAATTCCTCCAGCGATGGAAAGTTGAAGTAGAGACAGTCGAAGACGGAGAGGAAGCTGTGCGACAGCTCCTGGCACACCCTGGCAGATTCGATTTGGTTTTGATGGATCTCCAAATGCCTGTCATGGATGGCTATGAAGCCACGCTTACCATTCGTGCCCAGGCAGACCCTTATTTCCAGCAATTGGGGATTATTGCCCTGACAGCAAGTGCTTCTACTGAGGTTCAGGACAAAGTCAAAGCCAGCAAACTGAATGGTCATTTGTCCAAGCCATTCAATCCCCAGGATTTATTTGACACGCTGAAGCCATATTATCTCGCCTCTGGGAAATACGTCTCTCAAGAGATCCAAATTCAAGCAGACAGGACCTCTACCTCCTAATCCCAAAGCCCAAACTCACCGTCCAGGCCCTCAACCCATCGGATCGAAGATAATAGCCTCCTCTCATATTGAGCTGGCGAAGGGTGTTGGTGGCTCCTTGGGGGGAGGTCCGGAAAGAGAAGATGCCATTAAGTGGCGCATAGTTCAGCCCCAGCCCAAACTTATGACTGACAAAACCGGAGAGATCGTAATCAGAGCTATAGAATTCTGCTGTTTCCAAATGCTCGCCATGCGGCGCGAAATAGCGAGCTGCGGTTTGGAAATGAAAGCGATAGAAGGGATATACACTGAAAAAAGGACTGAATTTTATGGGAATATCTGCACTCAGGGTCTGGCCAAAAATAGAAAAACTGTCCCAATACATGCGGTAGGAACCTCTCAGGACCAGCCAATCATTGGCGAAATAATGCGCGCGAATCCCTAGTGGAATCTTCCACCGCATCATCGGAAGTCGCTCAATGGTTGGTAATTCGACCAAATCACCAAAATATACCCGATGGAAGGGAGTGGAGAGCAATCCTTGCTGAAAGACGGTTTCCAAGGTCAAGGCGGTTTGTAATCGGGGATTGACGACTTGTGCCCAACTGGCGGAGACATGAAATGATCGTCGCTTATTGGTCGGGACAGACACCAGACCAGGCGCTCGCAGTTCTTCAGGAAAAATAACGATCCAGGTATCCAGATAGGCTTTGGCAGTCACGGTGAGAGATCGGCTGCTCTCAGCATTTTCCCGCCACCATGAGGCCCCAAAAGAGGTCGAAATATAATCTGATTCCAGTCCCCCTCCCACATTGCCCCCCAGAGATTGGTGGCCGTCGGAGAAGGTTTTTTCGTATTCCAGATTGAGGGTAAAATGATTGTCAACAGAGGATGCGGAGGAAATATAGCTGTCGATATTGTCGGTGGAAGCAGAAGAGTAATGATTGACATGGGTGTGGATCCCAAACCGCCTCACACTGTCCAGAGGAATATTGACGATGATATTGGAGGCAATATCTGACAATTCCTCTGTCCCAATTCCACCAGTTACCGCGGAGTGATTGCCGTCCTGTTCGTAGTAATGGAACAAAAAATCAATGTCTACCGCTTCCTCACTCGATTGCGCATACAAAGACTGCTTACCAGCGAATAGTGTCCCCAGAACGCATAAACATCTGAGCCACCTTCTCCAGTTTGTGCTGTGATTGCTATGACCTAAGTTG
This sequence comes from Bacteroidota bacterium, assembly GCA_039029315.1. Lineage (GTDB taxonomy): Bacteria > Bacteroidota > Bacteroidia > J057 > J057 > JBCCCJ01. The sequence continues at coordinate 34,527 of JBCCGK010000089.1, forward strand.
CTCATCCGGCCCTGAATCAATTGCAACCACATCCTCCCCCTGCTTTGCCGCCATTGGCTCCCGCAGCTCCTTCGCGATAGGCATGAATATTGGTTTCATAGCCTTCGATCTGACGCAATTTCAAGGCCATATCAGCATCATTTAGATACATGCGTTCGTAAGGCCGAACTGTCTGACAACTAGCAAGAACAAGTAAGCATAAGGGTAAAAACAGAAGGCATAGTTGTTTGAGATACGTGAATGCTATGCGAAATCTGTTTGTTGTTGGCTGTGACATCTTCATAGAATGTTTCTTGTATCAATTTTTGCCGCCTATGGTTGCTTCTACTCCTTTTTCGCTGCTCTGTTCCTGGAGTTGGAGTTGTTTACTCTTCAGAATCTCCCCTTCATCTGTGATTAACAGCGCCTCAATTCCCCTCAATTGATTGATCAAAGGTAGACCTTTTTCCCGTCCCATGACAAATACTGCCGTTGCAAGCGCATCTGCCAGTTCGGCATCCGGACAGAGAATGGACACACTGCTCAAGCCTTTGGCGGGATAGCCAGTTCTTGGATCGATGATATGTCCATATCGCAGCCCATCTATCATGACAAAACGTTCATAATCTCCAGAGGTAACCACTGCGAGCCCATTGATGTTTAGCCAAGCAACAATTTGTTCATGATTTTGAGGGTCTGCGATCCCTATTTGCCAGTCTTGTTCCTGTCCTTTCGTGCCCCAGGCTATCAAGTCGCCGCCTGCATTGACCAATCCACTGTGGATGCCCATTCCCCGCATGATCTGCTTGGCTCGGTTGGCAGCATATCCTTTCCCGATGGCCCCAAAGCCAATTTTCATCCCACTCTCTGACAAATATACAGTCGTATCTTCTTGCTTCAGGATCACTTTTTTATAGTCGATTTTCTCCACCGAGCGAGCGACGGCCTCGGCAGTAGGCAGGGCTGTCATGCTCCCATCGAAGGCCCATACTTGATCGATGGCTGCAAATGTCGGATCGAAGGCTCCTCCTGTCAGTTCTGCAACTTTCAGGGCTCTCCGAATCAGGTTGAACAATTCCTGTTCTACCTTGACAGGCTGTTTTCCTGCCATACGATTGACAAGACTGGTTTGGGAGGAAGGGTTCCAGGAAGAAATGAGGGCTTCGATGCGTTGTACTTCTGCAATCCCGGCCTGAATGGCTTCCCAGGCCAAGGTATCTGATTCATGAATGGCAGTGAAAGAAAATGCAGATCCCATCAGAGACAGAGAGGTCCGCTGTGGTGTCTGCGCACAGAGCAATCCTAAACCTCCCTTCCCCAAGCATAACAAAGCAATGATGAAGCATTTTCGCAACATCTGGCAAAGATAGGAATTTGTCCTATTCAGCTCTATGATCGAATCAAAATTGCTGCTCTTGTAAGGATGGAACCCCTTTCTTTCAATATCAGAAAATAATATCCTTTGGGAATCGCTTCAAGATTCAGACTGTTGCGGGCATGCTCTAGGGCCCAGGTCCGAAGGCTTCGTCCAAGTGGGTCCACCAGGCTAAGTCTGGCATGCTTCCACGATCTATCTGGTGGAAGATGAACATGCAAGAGTGTATGAACAGGATTTGGGTATATTTCCCATTCAATTATTTCATCCGCTTGTATCCCATCTGTAGATCTGTTCAGGAAAGCTTGACAAGCAGCTTCATCTTGAAGTTGGTAGTCTATCAAATCGGAATAAAAGGACTCTCCTGCTGTGGAAGAAGGGATTCGCTCGATAAAGCCAAACTCAGCCCCAATGCCTTCAATCTGAAGATATGTTGGAGGATAGAGACCAACACTTTGCGCTTTGTAGAGTACTAGATGTCTACGCATTTTTGCCCATACAGTATCATAGTAGATCGTGTCCACATAGTAGTCTACGATAGGGCCGGTAAAATTCTCTTCATGGAATAAGGTGTCGCCTATTTGCAGGGAAAAATCGTACAAGAGTTTTTCTTTCAGAAGAATGGAATCTTCCAACATATTGACAATATATGATTTTCTCCTTGCCGTATCCTCACGAATGAGTGCACGAAGGAAAAGATAAGAAGCAGGAGGAGGATCCAGGGTATCGAGGTGGGAATTATCTCGATATTCCCACAATTGTTTATATAAGACATCATATTGCACGGAGTCAGGTTCTCCTAAAGGACGATATACACTTACAGAATCCAATATGGTATCTCCACAGATAAAGTTTTCCGCCACATCATAAGATACAGAAAATAGATAAGAGGAAAATCTTTTCACTTTCCAATAAGCATAGTCCTGAACCAGGGGTTCATAGGGCTGCGAAAAGCCAGGATAACAAAATAGAAGAAACAGAGGGCAGATAAAACGAATTTTCATGATACTAGCTGTTGATTTTCACCGAAGACGGCCAAGCCAGTTCTATTGCTGCATGTGTTAAGAGACTGTTTGAATATTATCCTATGGTTTTGTTATGCCCCTTTTTTCGCCCTTCTGCGTTGAAAAAATCCTCATCTAGCTCTGCTACATTCCGGTTTTTCCGCCTTGAAGGTCAAAAAAAAATGACCTATAACAAATTCCATAAACAAAACTCAAACAGTCTCTAAGAATAATGGAAAAATCGCCTGTTATGCGTCTTATTCCTGTAACACCTATTGTCTGACACCTAATTTTACCATCATGTGCGGAAGTATCTTTTTGATTGTTAACCAGCTTTCTCTACTCTCAGAAGGATTGACGATTATGAGCGAAGGAATACAACCACAAGCTGTATTGTTGATCATTGCTTTGGCGACAGTACTGTTTTTGGGCCGATCATTTATTCGAAAAAAGTCTGAGTCTACTCCCACAACTGCTGTGGTGCGACCCATTCACCAGAGAAGATTTCTTCATTCTCCAAGCATAAGCAGACAAGAAGTCAGGAAGATGTATACCTTAGTTCTGCCACAGGATACATGGGAAGCATTCGAAGCCTTTGTTCACCAGACGCATCCTGACTTATTTCTTTCATTTCGCAAGAAACTCCCGTCTCTGACACAGGCGGAGCGACAACTTTGTGGTCTGATCTATTTTGGGAGGAGCACACGAGAAATGACACATCTGCTTCAGGAGCGACCTGAGCGGGTAAAACTTGCCAGGACTCGCCTGCGACGCAAGCTCAAGATTGCAGATCAACTATCTCTCTATCAGGGATTACAAATGATCTTGTTCAAAGATTCAATCTTGTCTCAAAAACCTGGCAGATTAGCTGCCTAATTTACCTGTACCTCAAAACAAAAAGCCTTTCGCTATATGCGAGAGGCCCTCAACTACTACTTATTCGATTGCACATATGTTGCGATGAATCAATTCCAGGGTTCTTGTTCCCATTTGGTCATGAATACAGCAGATGGGAGTTCCGGCTAGCATGTCCTGTATTCCCTTCAATTTATCAAATGGAATTGGAAACTTCGGGGTTCATGCCCACCTGAGACATCTGACAAAAGAACCGAAACATCCCTGGGACCACAACATCAAATTGGCCAAATGATTACACACTTTGGTCTTTTCAGCACAGCAAATCCATCATTCTGGAAGCTAGTGGTGTATTTTCCAGACAAGCTAGCGAAACAACCTTACTTCTGATCCCATCCTTCAGCTGTGATTCATAGACCACTATGCCAGGATCGTTTCAATCTTGGATAACTCTTCTTCACTGAAGGCCAAATTCTGAATCGTATTGACATTGTCAACAATCTGATCTGTCCGACTTGCGCCTACCAGAACGGTCGTTACCCGCTCATCCTTAAGCAACCAGGCGATGGCCATCTGGGCGAGAGATTGTCCCCGAGATTCCGCTATGTCATTCAGGGCACGCACTTTGGTCAAAGTGGCTTCATCGATTTGTCCAGTGTTCAGATATCTCCCGTCCTTCACTGCACGTGAATCTTCAGGAAATCCCTTCAGATATTTGTTGGTGAGGACACCTTGCTCCAGGGGAGAAAATGGAATAGACCCAACTCCCTGTTTTTCCAATTCGTCCATCAGTCCATTCTCCACCCAGCGATCAAACATGCTGTATCGGGGTTGATGAATGAAGAGTGGAGTCCCCATCTCTTTCAGAATGGTCGCTGCTTTGGCTGTCTCTTCTGCACTGTATTGAGAGATGCCGACATAGAGGGCTTTTCCTTGTCGGACGATATGATCCAAGGCTCCCATGGTTTCTTCCAAAGGCGTTTCAGGATCAGGTCGGTGATGATAAAAGATATCTACATAGTCCAGCCCCATGCGCTTCAAACTCTGATCCAGACTGGCAATTAGATATTTACGGGAACCAAAGTTTCCATAAGGTCCAGGCCACATATCCCATCCTGCTTTGCTGGAGATGATCAGCTCATCCCGATAAGGGCGAAAGTCCTTCTGGAAGATTTTACCAAATGTTTCTTCTGCTGAACCAAAAGGAGGCCCATAATTATTGGCCAGATCAAAATGTGTAATCCCCAGATCAAAGCCACATCGCAACATCTTTCGGGCATTGCTAAAGTTATCATCTTGTCCGAAATTGTGCCAGAGGCCCAGGGAGATCAGCGGTAAGCGAATGCCGCTTTTGCCACATCGCCGATACTGCATGCTGTCATATCGATCCTCTGCTGCTTGATAATTCGGGAAATAGGAGACATCGTGGATTTTCATATCGTCTGTAGGTGATTGAAAAATAGATAAGATTGTTCTGAAGGCGCAAAGGTACAGAATCATGAAACAGAAGTACACAGCAGAAGAAATTTTTCAGATATTTCAGGAACAACATCGCTTGAGCCAGCATGTCGATTCGGAGCAATTTGATTGGGAAATCGAATCTGGCAAAGACCTGGATCAAGAGGAATTACATCCGATTGGCTTGGTCTATTGGAAAAAATATTGGGCCTTGTTTGAAAAAGAGTATTGACAGGCAGAAGAAGAAAATTTAGAAAAAAAGGACTTCCAGCCCGATTTTCGCCAGTATATTGATAAGGTTTCCACAAAAAATCATAGGATCGAATGGCAACCCTCCAGTTGGTGGGATAAAGTCATTCCTCAATTTCGAAGGGTCTCAGATTGGGACACAGGAGAGATAACGAGCTTTCGCCATGTGGTCATTCAACTCATGCGGGGGAGAGATCTCTAGTGTTCAAGGCAAAACATGCAATACTCATCTATCAGTCAAAGCTGCGAAATCAGGATTCTATCTCCAACTGTTTCATTTCCCGCTTATCTTCTCCATATATGAAAAAGGTTTTGCTCATCATTGGTCTTGTTCTACTACTCCTGTTCATAGGAAGCTTTGTCTTCCTGCAAACAGCACTTCCTCCTCTCCCCAATCAAACAGAGCAGGTGATTGAGCAGGTGATGGCATCAGAATTGCCTGCCCTTCAGGGTGAAGAAGGCTATGCCATGAATGGAGAGACAAGGATCTGGTATGAATCCATTCCTCCACATACAGATAGCAGCAAAGGAAGCATCCTCCTGATCATGGGCATCTCCAATGATGCCCTGGCCTGGCCGGGATATTTCCTGGATTCTTTGCGTCAGCGCGGCTATCATCTGGTCCGTTTTGACAATCGTGGAACCGGTCTTACGGATTGGGAAGGAAATTGGAGTGAGGAAAATCCTTATACTCTGGAAGACATGGCGCAGGACGGCCTAGCAGTTTTGGATGAACTCGGTATCGGCAAGGCGCATGTGATTGGTGTATCTCTTGGGGGGATGATTGCCCAGGCATTGACGATACAGGCACCCGGCAGGGTATTGAGCTTGACCTCCATGTTGTCTTCAGGGAATGTGATGGACCCTGAGCTCCCTGGCATGAACATGGGGCTGATTACGAATCTGATTTTGGCACAAGTAAAATATGGCATTATCTCCACTGAATCCAACCAGATCAAGCTCCAAATCCTTGCACGCAGCTTACTTCAGGGTGAGGCAGATACGGAATTGGATATTCAGGATGTGGCACGGACGACACTTTACAATCTCCGCCATCGAGATGGCTTCAACTCACAGGCTTTCCAACAACAATCTGCAGCAGTCATGACATCCGGCTCCCGCTATGAAGCCCTTCAACACCTGCAAACGCCTTGTCTGATTGTTCATGGAACCAGCGATCCCCTCATCCATTTTGCACATGGAAAAAAATGTTTCGAACTCATTCCTGGCGCGAAAAGATTATGGCTAGAAGGCATGGGACATGATATTCCTATTGTCTTTGTCAGCAAGGTGGTTCAGGCGATTGACGACCATATAAGCAGCACAGCCAGAACAGAACGGCCTGTGATCTGAGGTGCAGATGATCATCAAACTCTTCATTTTTCATCGTATCTTTGATTCCAAAATCTGGATAAAATGAAGACAATTAAGTTCGTCAGCCTATTGGCACTCGTATTTTCTCTTTCCCTCTTTCTGTCTTCCTGTGGCGGGCATAGTCATGGTGACGGAGAGCATGGGCATCATCACGGTACAGAAGAAGCAGAACATACACAGGAGGGAGATCATACTCATGGAGATGGGAAAGCCTACACCTCTGCCTATGTCTGTCCGATGCATTGTGTAGGGAGTGGAAGTCCTGAGGCTGGTGATTGTCCGGTATGTGGGATGGAATATGTCGCTCTGGAAGCACATACGAAGGATGGTCATAAGCATGAGTAGATTTTGGAGAAGGAAAAAACATAAACTCAAGCTGTTCTTTCTCATGTTCACCCTTCCATTTGATATTGTCCATTTCCTCCACCCTCATTTTCCAACATACTAATTCCTGCTTCATCAGAAGATTTCATCCCTTCCCCAAAGAAGCTGTATATTCACTCCAATGAAAGTCTGTATTGCAGAGAAACCCAGCGTTGCCCGTGAGATCGCCTTCATATTGGGGGCCAAGGCCAAACGAGATGGCTATTTCGAGGGAAATGGCTATGCTGTGACCTGGACCTTCGGGCATTTTTGTATGCTCAAAAGCCCGGATGACTATCAAGCACATTGGAAGAAATGGGACTTGAATACGCTTCCGATGTTACCAGAGAAGTTCGAAACCAAACTCATCAGTAATTCAGGGGTCAAGAAACAATTCAAGGTCATCAAACAGTTATTCAAAACGGCAGAGGTGGTCATCAATTGCGGAGATGCGGGACAGGAAGGGGAACTGATTCAGCGCTGGGTCATGAAAGAAGCCAACTATCAGGGTCCTGTCCAACGCTTATGGATTTCTTCTTTGACACCGGAAGCAATCCGAACAGGATTCCAGAATCTCAAATCCGGGCAGGAGTTTGACAAATTGTTTCATGCTGGTTTCTCACGTGCCATCGGGGACTGGCTGTTGGGGATGAATGCGACAAGGCTCTATACCCTGAAATTTGGCGGATACAAACAGCTCTTGTCCATCGGAAGGGTGCAAACCCCCACCCTCGCCATGCTGGTCAAGCGCCATCACGAGATTGCCAACTTCAAAGCAGAACCCTTCTGGGAACTGCATACCCTTTATCGGGAAGTCGATTTTCAGTGTACCAAAGGACGGTTTCAAAAGAAGGAAGAGGGGCAGGAATTATTGGAAAAAGTAACAGGAAAGCCTTTTACCATCGTTTCATCCACCCGCAAGGAAGGCAAAGAAAGTCCTCCAAGACTCTTTGACCTGACAAGCCTACAGGTCCACTGCAACAAACGATTTGGCAATTCGGCAGACAATACCCTGAAGATTGCTCAAAAGCTCTATGAGCAAAAACTGATCACCTATCCCCGGGTCGACACGACCTATTTGCCCAATGATATGTATCCCAAAGTTCCGGGGATTTTGGAGAAAATGAAGCAGTATCAGGCATTCATCCAGCCATTGTTGGGCAAAAAAATTCGAAAAAGCAGCAAATTCTTCAATGACAAAAAGGTAACGGATCACCACGCGATCATTCCTACTGGCATAGAACGACAATTGCCTGCTCATGAGCAGCAAGTCTATGATGCCATTGCCAGGAGATTCATTGCCGCCTTTTATCCTGATTGTCTGGTTGCCAAAACCACTGTCATCGGTGAATCGGAAGGGGTAGAGTTCAAGGCGACTGGCAAAGAAATTCTCGATCCGGGTTGGCGAGTTCTTTTTCCCAAACCTCCCAAGAAAAGCAAACAGGCTGAAGAAGCATCGGATGCAACAAAGGAAGAAGAGGAAAAGATTCTCCCTGCATTTGTTCAAGGAGAAAGCGGCCCTCACGAACCCACCCTGGTCGAAAAACAAACCCAGCCTCCCAAGACATACACAGAAGCCAGCTTGTTACGTGCGATGGAAACAGCAGGCAAAACCGTAGATGATGAAGAACTCCGAGACCTCATGAAAGCCAATGGCATCGGTCGTCCTTCCACACGTGCCAACATCATAGAAACCCTCTTCAAGCGCAATTACATCTTCCGAAAACGCAAAAAAATTCTTCCTACGGATATGGGCATACAGCTCATTGACACCATTCAAAACGAACTCCTCAAATCCGCAGAGCTCACTGGACAATGGGAAAAACAACTTCGAGAGATAGAATCAGGCAGCTACCAGGCCAGTACCTTCATCCACAACATGAAACAAATGGTCAGCGCCCTCATTGAAGAAGTCCGGGCTTCCTCCGGCCCCAGAATCAGTAGGGGCTGGCCGGCAGGCAGCCCCAAACAGACATCAAAACCGTCCGACAGTCCATCTCCTGCTTCTTCGGCAAAAACCAAAAAGAAATCCTCGAAAAAATCCCTTTCCGATCTCCGCTGCCCCAAATGTGGCCAAGGCAAGATTCTCTCTGGGAAAGCGGCCTATGGATGCAGTCGCTGGAAAGAAGGCTGCAGATTTATCATCGGCTTTGAGTTCAAAAACAAAAAACTCCCGGAAACACAAGTCATTCGCCTGATCGAAAAAGGGGCAACCATCCAACTCAAAGGATTCAAAGAAAATGGCCTGCCCATCGCTGGCAAACTATACCTGAATGAACAATATGCAGTAGTATTCAAGCCTGCAAAGTCTCAGCTTGAACCAGAGAAAAAGAAATCCTCCTCCTCCTCCTCCTCTGCTTCTACACTTAGCTGCCCCAAATGCAAGAAAGGCATTGTTCTCAAGGGCAAAACCGCTTATGGGTGCAGCCGATGGAAAGAAGGTTGTTCGTTTCGCTTTCCTTTTCAGGAGGTCAGACAGCAGATTGGAGAACGAAAGGCCACGAAAGAACTTGTTGAGGAAATTTTGCAGTCATTTTCTTCCTCGTGATCTTGCCAGGAGTCTTCTCGTTTACATAATTTTGTCTATTTGCTTTTCAGTCCATTTATACTCAAAAAAACAAGCTCTCATCTGGCATTTGCCTTCCTAATCTCTTGTCCAATATGATGTACGCTTTACTCGTCGGAATCAATACATATGCCTCTGAAAAGATTCGCACCCTCCGTGGATGTCACAAGGATGTAGAGAAGATGGAAGAGTACCTCAGAAGTCGTTTTTCAGCAGAGGAATTGACCTGCAAAACCTTATTGGGCTCCAAGGCGACCAGACAAGCGATTGTATATGAATTAGGGACTGGCTTATTTTTGAACAAGGGCAGATGTGTTCTACCGACCAAGGAAGACATTGTCCTCTTCTTTTTTTGTGGACATGGTTCTCAAGAAGCTGCCCCCATAGAGTTTAGAGGGGGAAAACTGGAAACTTTTTTGTGTTATGACAGTAGAACGGCAGGACAATATGATCTGGCAGACAAAGAGATCGCTGCCCTTCTCGCCCACATTGCAGTGAATGATCCGCACCTTGTATTGATCTTTGATTCCTGTCATTCCGGGTCGATCACTCGTAGTCTGGGCAAACAAACCATGGGACAATCACGCCTGACGCGTCCATCTGGCTCAAGCCGCCCTCTTCAAGCATTTCTTCCTGAATTTTATCCAGCGGAAGAAGGGAGAAAATCCGAGGGCTATTATGAGCGCAGGTATAGAGAACTTGGAGACAAGATGCCACAAGATGAATCCATCAGATCCTTCCCGGAATTGCAGGTTCCCAAAGCACGACATATTCTCCTCTCGGCCTGCAGTAGAGAGGAATTAGCAGTAGAGTATGATACTGGTGGCGTATTCAGCAGTGCCCTTCTAGATGTCCTTCAATCAGAGGGAACACTCAGCTACGCCAGTCTATTTTCTAAAGTCAGGACAGTCATTCGGCATCACGCATATGATCAACATCCCCAATTTGAGACCTATTTGGGATTCAATGCTTACGCCTCCTTTTTGCAAGATGGAATCGATGAGACGCCTCCTTCTGCTCACGTTCGATTAGGGCAGGACCAAGAATCATATAGAAGCGCGAGAGGAGGATTCAGGCGAACGCCATGGATTCTTGATCGGGGTGCACTTCATGGCATTCCCACTGATGCGGGAAGCGAGATTCAGGTAGAGATTGTGTTGAATGAGCGCAAGGTAGCACGCGCCAATATAATTGAAGTTCGAAGCAGGAGTTCGAAACTCCGACTTCTCGAAGGACGCCTAGATCGCAGCATCAACACCTATTTGGGGAGAATAACCAGTCTGCCTGCTGAGCCACTCTTCCTGCAATTGCACCTCAATCATATGGACGATCAAGTCCTGGATCAATATGGGCAGATCAAAGATGCGCTTCAGGCCTTGTTGCCCCTTATCTTCGATGCACCAAAATCAGAATTCTCTCTCCTGATTGACAAGCGAGATGAATGGGACAAATTCTTCCGCTTCAGATTGCTTGAAGTTGATCAGACAACCCAAATAGGCGCAGCGATTGGGTCAGCAGAGGTAGTCGCTGCTTATTTGTATAGTCAGGTTCTGGCTCCTGTATATCGATGGCGAATGTTTCGTCAGCTTCAAAACAACAGACCTCAGCTAGACCCTGATCAAGTTGTGTTGGAGATCCTCACCTACGAGCAGGAAGACCGGGCTGAAGTCTATCAGGATCACTGCCAACTTGTGTGCAGACAAGTACAAGAGGATGGAGAGGAATATTGGGATTCTGCCCCTTATGAACTCAGCTTGACCAATGGTACGGGGCAACGGCTGTTTGCCACTGTCTATGAATTATACCCGGCCTATGGATTCGAATCGGTAACAGACCAGACAGAAATCCCGGCTGGCCATAGAATCTTATTGCCATTTATTGAAACAGATGCAGATGGACAGGTAGTAGGCGAAACAAACAGGACATCCCAATACATTCCCGGAGACCATCAGGGTCCTTGCAGTTCCAGTACGTACAAAGTCATTCTGAGTACAGAACGAATGGATGATTTTTTTTGGCAGCAAGATGAGTTGGATCTTGAGCATGAAGAGAATTTGACAGAGGTTCTGAGAAATCCTGAAGAAGATCGCACATCAGCTGCTCCCAGGACAAAAGTTGTCTTCCATGATTGGTTCACCTTGAGGTTAGACATGACCCTGATCAAAGAAGAAATACCGTAAATCTGATAGACAAGCTCCTTTTTCATTGTTGCGCAATGGATTTTTCCTAAATTCACCCATGGCTTCTCCTGAAAGACCTGTCATATTCCTGGCCTGTGCTGATAGCACTGAGGAAGGCAAGACCTTGCCTAATCTACAACAGGAGCGGGTGCATATTGAGAATTTCTTCCAAAACCTGAATGCCTTGAAAGTCTGTGAAGTGATTTCTCATGCCCATGCCAGCGGACAGGGATTTTTTGATATTGTCACCAACTCCAGTTATCGGAACAGGATTCAAGTCATTCATTTTGCCGGCCATGCAGATGGATCCTTCCTTCGATTTATTTCCCCAAAAGGAGAAGAAGAGAAAAAATCTGTAGAGGAGTTGTGCCAGGATCTCCAGGGCATGCCAGCCTTGAAGCTGGTTTTTCTCAATGGTTGCGCGACAAGAGAGTTTGTGAAAGGACTGTTGGATGCAGGTGTCCCAGCTGTCCTGGCCACATACCGAAAGATCAAAGATGATGATGCCCTCTCGTTCGCTCAGGCCTTTTATGAAGGCATGGTTCTGAATGCCCAATCGATCCATCATGCCTATATCAGAGCCAAGAGAGTGCTGGTGGAAGAGCATCAGGCTGAAGAAGATCTTCTGGGGATTTCGCCTGCGAAGGTGGTGGATGGTCAGGTTCAGATTCCGACAGAGGTGATATATAGAAAAAGCAAATCCCGGAAAAGACAACATGATGCACGAAGGGCAGAAAGGGAAGAGGAGCGACATGAGTTTAGCTGGAAATTGTGGCATAAGGAAGATGAGTTAGAGATTTTGAAGTGGGCCTTCCTTACACGCAAGAATTTGAGATGGGATGATGAATTGGAGCAGAAGGTCAGTCAGCGAAATGAACAACTGAAACAGGAAATTGAAGAACAAAAGCAAGAGAATAAAAAGCTAAAAGAGAAACTGGCTTCTATGATAGAGGCCGATAACATTCGAATAGCCAAACAGGACAAATTGACAGAAGAGATCGAACACATACAGGCAGAAATAAGCAGGAAGGAAGAGGCCAAAAAAGATGCACTAATCTGGAAGGAACTCATGGATGAGCTTCTGAAAGCGGAAGAGGATCTCCGAGGAACAAGAGATAGATCTTCTGGCATGGAAAAGTTGGAGGCCATGGAACAACTAGATGCCAAAACAGAGGAAAAGAAGAAGATGGAAGCACGTGCGAGTTATCAGAAAGCCATTCAGACATTGACGGCAGTAGACAAGGAAATCGCCCCCCTTGCGCAACGAATCACAGACATAGAGGAAGAATTAGACAAACTGTCCATGGCTGCCACCCATGAGATTCTGGAGCAAGAATTCCTGAATTTGAACTTCCAGGAACAAAAAAAGGCCTATACAGCAAAAAAAGGAGGTCGGAAGGGCTGTTATCTAAATCTGTTTCATATCCTCGGTGCGGAAGGATATGGGGTCGATCTCCTGATCAGGGTCATCAGAGAAAAGTGGAAATGGTCTTTTCTTAGGGAGCCTATTCCTCAATCTTATGTCCTCAACTTCAGAGGCCATGTGAGCGAAGACAAATTGCCGAACAAGGACAACATCTGGCACAAAACCTATGATATACTGTTCAGCAAAAAAGGCCATAGCAATCGCAGCCCTTCCAGTGGAAAAGATGCACAAACAGTTGAAACAGAAGTTTGCAAAAAATTATATGATCTCTTGAAGATTAGTCCTGTCGTCATCCGCTGGGAACATGTTCAGGAAGCTCGCCGCTCACAAGTCTTGATCGACATTGTGAATGAATTTTGGAAAAAACTTGAGAGTAAATTTCCAAAAACCCCGCCTAAACATCGCCTATTGGTCTTTCTGCTTGATCGAGAGGAGGAAGAGGAGATCAAGGATCTGCTGGATTATAAATATCGGGCATCTACCATGGATCAATTGGACGAGGAAGATATGAAGTACCTCCATAGCTGCAAACAACGGGCGTCCAAGCTTAGCCTTCCACATGACAAAGTATACAACAAGATAAAATACGCCGCAGCTCACACCTCCTTTTACCCGCTCCCTCTGATTGGACCTGTTGAATCCGAAGAATCCAGGAACTGGTTTGAAGATTTGTATAAAAACCCAGACGACAAACTCGACCTCCAGATCACTGAGTTGTTTGAGATCGCCTCAGAGAACAACTTCTTTGTGGAAGACAAACCAAAGCCCATAGAAAGCCTGATTCAGGACATTTGCGAAGAATTTGATTTTGACTCTAATACCCTCCTCAAACATGCATAAACTCCCAGATTATACCGGACAAGCGCTAACTAAGGCGGCTACTTTTGAATGGCAAGACAAAGATGGGAAGACCATTCACACCATGAAGACCATCGATGGGGAAGACAAAGAGGTTCCTCTCAAAAAGGAGACCATTGCTGCTTATATTCCAAACACCGATATCCGGGAAGCAGTCAGGCTCACCCGAATTCTCAAACGCCCCTTATTGCTCAAGGGAGAGCCTGGTTGTGGCAAGACTCGTCTGGCCAAAGCTGTGGCATTTGAGCTATATGGTCCCCGCTACCACAATTACTACTTTGAATGGAATGTCAAGTCTACTTCCAAAGCCCGTGATGGAC
>JBCCGK010000090.1:0-48503 GCA_039029315.1 Bacteroidota bacterium
GATGTTGATCAATTTTCATTGAAAATTTATTCACAACTGACACTTTTTATTTTCCTTTGTTTTTAGATTTCTTTGCAACTTTTTGGCGGCCAAAAGTTGCGTAAAAACCGCCAAAATTCTAAGCCCAACTCACAAATCCACCCCAGTTTACCGAATTTTGGGGGCCAGCTCGCCTAAACTGGTAAAAGTGTATGGTAAAGAAATTTGAATTCCCATTTTGGCCAAAGTCAAACTTAGAGACTGTTTGGGAATCTGTTCTGAGAATTTTTAGGCTGTATTTTTTTCTCAGACAAGGCTCTTTTTTGTTCTCCTAGTGGTGCTATGGGAACAAAAAAAGCCGCCGGATGAGGAAAAAAGACGCATACAAACAATAAGTAACAGATGTTCAAACAGTCTATTAGTCTCAATTCAATCCATTTATGAAATACATTGTCTGCGAACAGCCTGGAAGTTTCGCCATGAAAGAAAAAGAGCCTCCCATTCCTCGAGAAGGGGAAGCTCTCGTCCGCATCCGTCGGGTTGGAATTTGCGGGACAGACTTGCATGCTTTTGAGGGGACACAGGCCTACTTTTCCTATCCCCGCATACTTGGTCATGAATTGGCGGCAGAAGTCGTAGAAGTGAAAGGAAATCAAGCAGGAATCAATCCAGGTGATCCGGTGGTGATCATGCCGTATGAAAATTGTGGCACCTGTATCGCTTGCAAGCATGGGAAGACCAATTGCTGCTCTACACTCAATGTCTTGGGGGTTCATGTAGATGGCGGCATGCAAGAATACTATCGGCTTCCTTCAAGACTACTCCTTCCTGCACCAGGTCTGTCTCTAAGTGAAATGGCGCTGGTAGAACCTTTGGCTATTGGAGGCCATGCCATTCGTCGAGCTGCTATTCAAGCAGGAGAATTTGTTCTGGTCATCGGATGTGGTCCGATCGGGATAGGCACCATTCGCATGGCTCAGCTTGCGGGAGCAGAAGTGATTGCCATGGATTTGAATCAGGACAGGCTCAGGTATTGTCAGGACGTTCTGGGGGTCTCGCACATTGTTCAGGCAGCTGATGATCCCCTTCATACCATCCAACAAATCACCAATCAGGATTTGCCGACGGCCGTTTTTGATGTAACCGGGAGCAAAAAAGCCCTGGAGCAAGGCATTCAATACATGGCCCCTGGCGGACGGTATGTATTTATTGGCCTGACAAAAGGAGAGTTGACATTCTCCCACCCCTATATCCATGCCCGGGAAAGCAGCTTGCTCTGTAGTCGAAATGCTACCCAGGAAGATATGGAAGCCATCATTCAGATGTTACAGGAAGGGAAATTCCCGTCTTCTGAATACATCACACATACGGTTCATTTCTCTGAGATGATGGAACAATTTGGCAGTTGGCTACAGCCGGAGACCCAGGTGATCAAAGCGATGACGGTCTGGGAATAACTTCCGCCTTCAGGAGTCTGATATCTTCGATCAGTCGCTTCATTTCCAGCGGCAGGGTTCCGTTGTATACACCTCGAATTCTCCTGAGGGGATCTATGAGAAGAAAGTTCTCTGAATGCAGAAATTCTTCTTCACTTTTGCTGAGTCCCTGGCTACTTTCTGCAAAATAGGAGTGTCTGGCAAGGGAATAGATCTCTGCTTGATCCCCTGTCAGCAAATGCCATTTCCCACTCACGATTCCCCGACCTCCTGCATAGGCTTTCAATACAGGTACGGAATCATTCCAGGGGGTTACGGTATGAGAGAGAAACAAAATCCTGGAATCCTGCAGGAAAGTATCCTGAAGGATGGACATATTGTCGGCAAGCCTCGGACAGATTCCGGGACAGAAAGTAAAGAAGAAGTCAGCTACATATATTTTGCCCTGCACAGTCTGTTCAGTGACCACCTGACCGTCCTGATTCAGAAATGAAAAAGGCGCCACACGATGAATCTCAGAATATTCGGGAGTAGCCGGATCAATCCATTCAGGTGTAAAATCAGCTGCATTATAGAAAGGTAATGGCAGAGCTGCTTCCTCTGAATCAGGAGAAGAACAGGCCAGGAAGTACATTGACATCCCGGCCCATATATAGGAAAAGCAGAACGTTTTCATTCCCATCATTTATCTGGAAACAGTGCCTGGCGATCCAAAAAACTGGCCACCATTCAAATAGGGAGCAGCATCCGTAAAGTGATAATGATACACGCCTTCGGGATATTCAGGGGTGACATGACTATGACCGTGATAATCATCCAAATCAGAATTGGTCAAAATTTTCCCATCTTCTTCAGGTCCATAAACAGGAAAGCCATCCAACAAATATCCGACGAGGGCAGATTTGCCTCGATTGGTCGTCAAAAAGAGAGGCTCTATATGATAATGGTATTGTCCGGTATTCTGAGGGTGTCCATTGTACTGATCAAAGGAGTTGATCTCATTGGTCAGAGGGGCATTCCCTGCTGCATATTGATTGAAGAGAGGAATGCCATTCACGGATACCCCCATCGCCCCCATTGCAGTGCTCGTTTTGGTCGACGCTTCTGAAGGGTTCAAGGGAATCCTGAACACCAGATTCTGCTCGGAAATTCGATTGGGATTCAGACGAAAATCAGCATTGGTCCCATTATAAGCCTCGTATTGATCACTCCCGTTGGCGAAGTATGGACTCTTGTGGTTGGGAATTCCATTGGATTCAATGACCACAAAGCTACCATCCACATACACACTGACATCCTCAGTGAAGTTGTCAAAGGCAGCGGGCAATTCAGCATTGTTGACAGGGGTTTCTGGATCTTCCGGTGTCTCATCTGGATCAGGTGTACACGCAATCGACAAGAGAATACAGGCAAGAAAGATGTGATAAATTACGTTTGGCATGAAGAATGATTGGTATGAAAAAATCAGGCTACTTATCAGACTATTTAATTGGATGAAGAAGGCATGTCCCTTCTCGGGGGTCTATCTCTTCTCGGAGGTCTCTCGCCTCTGGGAGGTGGTCCGCTTCCTGGGCCCCTTCTTCTGTCCATTCGCGGGGGGCGTCTTCCTCCTTCCGGTGCCAGCCTTCTCAGCAACTCGTGAAGCATATTGTCCAGTTTTTCTTGCTGGTCAGGTTGACAGAGCTTACGTAAGTCAGCGAAGTGCTGATAAGTGAGCTTCTCCAAATCATGATGGGCCCTTGCGATTTCTTTTGCCAGGGAATCCACCTGGGCCGGATCTTTATCCAGGGAATTAAACAATTGTTCCCGGGCTTGTCTGAGTCGTGGATTAATTGTCTTTACTCCCTGAGAATGTACTTGTTTGAGATGACCAAAAGCTTCCAGTTGTTCAGGCGTCAGTTGTAGTTCTTCCTGAAGAAATTTGCCCAACTGTGAAGGCGCGTGCGGACCTGGCGATCGGTCAGGGGTTAGTCGCAACCCAAATCCCACATATGCAAGCAAAGCGAGATTCAAAATGACCAATGCCAGGAACGCGCCACTGTGAAAACGGCTATGAGAGTAGGATTTCATGGTTAAAAATCTTGAAAATCGTACAAACTGCTGCTCGTCTGGAAGGAATATTCCTGCACCATCGCACTCATCAGATCTGTTGGCTCGCTTGCAACAGATGAATTCTCTTGTCCTCCAAATCCCACGACCACTCCTACATTGAGGAGTAGAAGACAGATAAGCATCGCCCATTGGACCTTTGGTTGAAGCAGCCAGGAAAATATGCCTGACTCAGCTTCCTTCTCAGCGGCCAATCGAGCTTCCAGACGCGTATGGAAAAAGGGCTTTGGCTTGGCCCTCTCCAGCCCGTCCAGACTGTTCATGGTCAGTTCAACTTCTTGTTCTGTTGGGTCAATGTGTTCCATATTATTAGGTTTGATGCAATTGGTGAGAAAAACTTGCGGGTTATTGCGAATAATAGGCCGATAATTTTTTTTTGAGTCCCTTTTTTGCCCGAAACATCAAGGATTCAATAGACGACAAGCTCATTTCCAATACCTCACTGACTTCCTGATAGCTCAAGCCCTCTATTTTGTGAAGCGTAAATGCAGCTCTTTGTTTCGCCGGTAATTGGTCGATGGCCCAAAAAAGAATCTTGGATCTTTCCTGATTCTCCAATTGTACACCCGGATGGGCTTCGATCGCTTTGATGTTGTCCAATCCTGCTTCATCTCCTCTTTTTGCTTGAAAAAATGCCAGTCTTTTTTTCCGTTGTCTTTTTCTGATCCATTCCAGAGACTTGGTGGTGGCAATCCGATAAATCCAGGTCGTCAATTTCGCGTCCCCTCTGTATTGGCTGATAGAGCGATAAACTTCTACAAACACGTCCTGAGCCAGATCTTCTGCATCATCTGCCTGATGAGCAAAACCATAACAGACATTGTATACCTGATCCTGATAGGTATCCACCAGTTGCCGAAAGGCAGACTCATTTCCCTGCTGTAGTTGTTGGACGAAGGTTGCTTGTTGCAAGACGATTCCTATTTGCCGTTTTTCAATTGGATGCTGAGCAGGAAGAAAACTTGCTTTCAAAAGAAAAAAAAATCAAAAAGCGATTTTTTCGTAGTTTACTGCCAAACACAGCTCCAATGACTTTCAGACCAATTACCGTCCCATTTCTGTTTCTCCTGATCCTCTTCTATGGATGTGGCCAGGAAGAAAAAACTGCACAAGGATTGCATTCTAACCAATCGGCTGTCTTGCCTCCACCGCCAGAGGAGCAGGACTCCCTGATTAGCCATAGCACTCCTGACATTTCTCCAACAGATCAGGCAAGCATTCAAGGGACTTATTCTCTTATTCAAAAATTGTCTGACATCTATGATGCCGTTCCCTATGTTTTCCTTTCTGAAGCAGACACCTTTTTTGTTGTGGCAAATGGAAAGTGGGAAGCTGATCTTCTGCCTCCCTATACGCACTGCCTCCTGGGAGTGGTCAATCATGAACTTCAGACCATAATTCCTGTCCAATTCGACAAAATATACAATCCCGGGGGAACCGTCGCTGAGCATATCGAAGTGGAGCGCAATGGAAAAAAGGGCTTGTTTCAATTGGACGGCACAGAGGTATTGCCACCAGAATATGATGGAATCTATCCGGCACGTCTTCCCGGTACACTTGTACAGGTAAAAAAAGAGGAAGCGTTCGGCTGGGTAGGGAAGAATGGAAACCTGCATATGGAAAAATCTCAACACCCTATCTTGCATGTGTCGCCCATCACTTCTCAACAAATTTCCTATTGGAAATATGATGTAACCTCCCCCACCTTGATTCCTTTTCTCCCGGCAATCCTCGAATCAAAGGAAGATTCTGCCGGGATTTTGATACCGCCCTCCTATCTGCTCGCACTCGGAACGGTTCCTCCTCTGACCAAGGATATTGACCTCCACAAAGAACCGACCATGTTGATGGACCCCGTTCATCGGGTCAATAGCAGTACTGGGTCTATCCTTTCTTTTCGGAAAATCAAACGAGATATTTGGGCACTTTTCTCCCTTTATGAAGAGACCGGCGTTCATGCGAGAGATTACCATGTTGAGACCAATCGTCTGACTACCCTAACAGAGGATCTCTCTGTCATCGATACTCTTGCGTTTCTTGACAATGGAGACAACTATACCCTGTGCCAAGAGGCCGGGTTTCAATTGGTCAATGACACCACATTGGAAGTAAAGGAGAGTGGGTATTCCAACAAAACACACTTGCCTTATGCACAAATGGAATGGTATCGATATTATTCAATATCCTCCACGGGAGACATCCAGCCTCTGACATCCAACCGAATATTTGATTTCACAAAATTCATACGCATCAACCCAGAGTATTTCCAGGGTTGCTTTGCACAGGGACACCCTTCTCCGGATGATGATGGCAATATGCTGTTGAGCAAACATCTCAGTATCGAGGATCTCGACATCATGCGAAACGAAATTTTTGCAGACTATGGATATACGTTTCAGTCTGACAAATGGCAACGTTATTTTGGGGAATTTGACTGGTATCAGCCTCAGCATGCTTCTGTAGATCATCTGCTCACAGATATCGACAAGTATAATATCAAAATCATCTTGCAGACCAAAGAAGCAATGAAAGGCAAGGAAGCCGAATTCCTTCAGGCGCGAAAAGTAATGTATATGGCTCCAGGATAAGCCCATCATGTGAGAATGTCTCAGAGACTGTTTGGAAATCTGCCACTTATTTTTTGTATGCGTCTTTTTTCCTCTTCCGGCGGCTTTTTTGCTCTCATAGCACCACTATGAGAACAAAAAAGAGCCTTGTCTGAGAAGAAAATACACCCTAAACATTCTTAGCACAGATTCCAAAACAGTCTCTCAGTGAATTTCTTTTCATCCACAGTCCGATCACGCATGCGATCTCTTCTTCTATTGATAGGGATTGCCTTTCTCCTGTTCAATGTCTGGATGATTGGTCGGGCTTCTCTCACCTTTCTTCAACCAGAATTTGATCGAGGCTTCCTCAGAGGAAGAGAATCCTACTTTTATGGCGTGTATCAATGGGGATTGTATGCGCACATTTTCAGCGCTCCCTGGACCATCCTGATTGGACTCCTTCAGTTCTGGCCAAAGGTGAGAAGAGAGTGGGCTGGGGTTCACAAATGGTTGGGGCGAATATACGTGGGCCTGATTCTGCTCTTTGCAGCACCCGGAGGATTGATTATGGGCTGGAAGGCGATTGGTGGCATGGGGGCTAGTCTCAGTTTTGTCTTGCTCGCAATAGTTTGGTGGGGATCTAGCTTTATGGCCTGGCGCGAGGCGCGAAGGGGACGATGGGCAGCTCATCGACGATGGATGATCAGAAGCTATCTTCTTAGCTTGTCAGCGATCAGTCTGCGCTTCCTCTCTTTTCTGTTTGCTCTGGGAGATGTTAGCGGAACGACAAGCTATATTCTGATCGCCTGGCTGTCCTGGCTCCCCCAATTGCTGATCGGAGAAATCTGCTTGCTAACAAGCAGACAAAGACCATTCTATATGGGAGAGCATCCCTCCTAGCAGCTCGTCATGACGATCCATGGCTTGTGGTCAGGGACAATTGGAACATGAGTTGGCAGAACTATTCCACAGGAATTTCTTACTTTTAGCTCACTTAAGGAAAAAGACCAGAGTATTTGAATCCCAGACTTCTCAACGGCATCATTTTGACATCTGCAATATTGTTGTGGATGACCCTGCTTTTATTCCATTGGCTGGAGTCTGCCATGGGGGTATTTGACAATGGCACAGTTGCGAGATATTGGGTAGGAGGAGGATGGTACAATCTGACCTTGATGGGATTTTTTGTTGCCAATACGCTGCTGGTTGGACGATGGTTCAGAAATATTGAGGAATTCCATGTAACGACTCAACTCTGGCGATTGTTCATCATTGGAATGGGGGGTATCACCATCATCATGGTGACTACTTTTGCCAACCGATCCACCGCCTCCCTGACGATCTATCCATATTTGTCCCCGGTTTTCTTTTGTTTGAGTCTGTATGCCTTGGTGATATTCTTTCTCTCTTCAGTCTTTATCTATCGACGATTCATTCTTTATCCCCGTACCCGAAACAAAATTATCACCTGGTATATCTTTCTTGGATTTCTTGTCTTCGCCCTGCTTCAACCCTTTGTGAATCTCGGCATATTCATATTGGTGAGCTTTGGGCTCTTTCTGATTCTGAGCCTTATTCTTTCCGCCAATGTTCGGTGGATTGCCTACCTGAATTTCAACCAAAAACTGAGAGCATTGGGCTTGTCTTCCCTGATTATGCTGGTGATCATCACCTATGTACTCGCGGCACGGACCCTGCCAGAAAGACTGGGCATTATTTCGGGAGAAACCTTGCGGATAGAGTTTGTCTATTATATCATGCTGTTCGCATTTTGCTATACAGGCTCCTCCATTCTCGTTTTGTTTTTCAACCTACCTACCACCTCTATTTTTGAGAAACAAAGTGTGGAAATTGCTTCTTTTAGCAAAATTAATCAGGCGATCCAATCCAATCTGGACTTCGGAGATATCATGAATACCCTCCTTGATGCCAGCCTGATGGCCGCCAATGCCAAAGCTGGCTGGATAGAACTCCTCACAGATACCAATGGGAAGGCAGAGATCAATCTGAAGAAGAAAATAGAATCGGAAGATATCCTCAGCATCAAACAACAATATGACATCACCGAAAAAGTGATTCGCGATCAACAATTCTATCTTGTAAGAAATCTCCGCAAGCATCGCGCATTCCTGGGCAATAATAGCAAGTATAAGTCCTTGCTCTCAGTTCCCATTGTCTCAACCAATCAGGCTTATGGAGCGGTCTTCGTGGTCAATGAGTTGCATAATTCTTTTGAAGATGTCAACATTCAATCTGTAATTGCCTTTGCTGAACAGGCCGGAATGGCCCTGGAAAATGCCCGTTTGATGAAAGAATCTCTCGAAACAGAGAGTTATCGGACTCAAATGAAGATTGCCAGTGAATTCCAGAAAAAACTCTTGCCCCGGCAACTCCCATTCACGGATCAAATCGAATTTGTCTCCTTGAGTGAGACAGCTTATGAAATTGGCGGAGATTATTTTGATGTGGTACACCCCGCAGAGAATATTTATCGGGTTGCGATTGGAGATGTGTCAGGCAAGGGCACGACAGCTGCCTTCTATATGGCAGAGGTGAAAGGGATCTTCCATGCCCTGACACAATTGGATCTCGATGTCAAGCAATTTGTTCAGACGGCCAATGATGCCTTGTCTGCTTGTATGCAGCGGAAATTTTTCATGAGTCTGACCTACCTGGAAATCAATGTGGCGAAAAAAACTGTTGAGATGATCAGAGCTGGCCACTGTCCGACATACTATTACGAAGCTGCTACAGATCAACTCAAAGAATGCAGAGAAGGAACGATTGGTCTGGCTATCATCCGAAACAAAAGCTTTGCCAGACAGATACAAGAGACCCAACGCATTCAGTATCAAGCAGGAGATTTCATGGTGCTCTATACCGATGGCATCACTGAGGCCCGAAATGAAGCAGGAGAAGAGTTCGGCTATGAGCGCTTGCAAAGCTGTATTTTGCGATTGAAACAGGAATCGTCAACTAATATCGCAGCCGGGATTGTCCATTCAGTAAAAGCTTTTGCCCAATCAGACCCACAAGATGACTATACAGTATTGATTATCAAATTTGGCTAAAACAATATCTTCAGAAATCCCGTAAACCAGAACTACATATGGAAATCAAAGAGAATTTTCATTCAACTTATATCACCTTGATGCCCATTGGTGAATTAGATGCAAATTCCTCTGTCATATTGGATGAAAGAATTGCTCAACTACTTGAAACCGGAACTGTCAATATTCACATTGATGGAAGCGGGATTAGCTATATCAACAGTCCCGGACTCGGTGTCGTGATTTCCTATGTTGATGAACTGGCAGCTCAGGGAGGAAAGTTTGTTTTTTCAGACTTGTCAGACAATGTGGCAGATGTATTTTCAATTTTAGGCTTGGACAGATTAGACCATTTAATCATCGTAAACGACCCAACTGAAGTCGAAGCTCATTTTTCTACATCATGAAAGCGTACCTAAAGGTCAGATGTAACAAAGCCTTTCTCTCAACCATCAGAGACTTCGTAAAGTCCAGACTGAGAGACCTACAGGTAACTGGACCTGTATCGCATCAAATTGTGCTCGCTGTGGATGAAGCCTGTGCCAATTGTATGATCCACCAACATCAATGCGACAATACTTCCACCATAGAGATTGCTATTTATAGAGAACAAGAAACCCTATATACAGAAATCAAAGACACCGGCAAAGCCTTTCCACTGGACGAATATCAACCCAAACAAGTAACAGATATCATAGAACAGAGAGGGAAAGGCGGACTTGGGATCAATCTGATTCATCGCATTATGGATGAAATCAAAGTAGAAGAAAAAAGAGATTATTTTGTGTATCGACTCGGCAAACACATTGATCCCAATATCACCCCTTCTCCAAGTCATTAATCCTCCCTCTACAGCCGACTCCTTCCTTCCTCCATCGAGTTCTATTGAGATTATGCCACTGCTTTCCCCTATGCTAATGGTTCAATCCATAAGTTCTTGACAATCCAAGTCTAGTCTTTTTGCACTCTACCTGTCTTATTTTTTTGTCAGATAGCTCACTATCTTCCTCAAAAATGCGTTGGCCGAGCACAAAAATCCTGCGACTCAATGATCAGAAACTTATGGCTTAACCCACTAGGAGCATCTCATCCACTCATTCCTTTTTAGCCATTTTTCCAACAACAGACAACAGTCTTTGGCTGCTGAGACATTCCCCATTTCTTTATTAGGCACAGTTTGCTAAATTTGCACTTCCCAAAAAAAGATTTCACATATATGAAACTCACCATTCAGGTATTTTGGATAGTGCTCATTGCAAGCAGTATGTTCGTGGCTTGCAAAGGAAGTAAACAAATGGCTGATGCCCCCAAGAGTTCTGCGGGCAACACCAGTCCAAGTACAGAAGCCCCTGCTTTGCTCAGTTTTGCAGAAGGAGTCGTCACACAATCAGAATTTGAAAGAGTTTATGCCAAAAATAATGGCGGCCGAGAAATAGCTGCTACTCATACCCCGGAGCAACTTAAAGAGTATATGGATTTGTACATCAACTTTAAGCGAAAGGTGTTTGAGGCAGAAAGTCAGGCATTACATGAAACCCCTGCTTTCAAGCAAGAGTTTTCTACTTATCGCAAACAACTTGCCCAGCCATACTTATCTGCCAAGGAAGTAGAAGATCAGTTGATTGAAGAAGCATTTATGCGGTCTGGCTATTTGGTCAGTGCCAGCCATCTCTTATTGACAGTACCACAGGATGCAGCAGCTGAAGATACACTCGCTGCATACACCAGAATTCTTGAGCTCAGAGATTCCATCGTCAACCATGGAAATGATTTTGGCGCGATGGCAGAGAAATATTCACAAGATCCCTCCGCCAAAAACAAAGGAGGAATGGGGTATCAAGGCAACCTGGGATACTTCAGCGTGTTCGACATGGTATATCCCTTTGAGTCTGCGGCTTTCAACACGGCTCCTGGCGAAGTGTCAGATCCCGTCAGAACACAATATGGCTATCATCTTGTCAAGACACTTGACAAAATGAAAACTGCGGGAAAGAAGCACGCAGCCCATATCATCATTCGAGTTGGAGACCGTTATAGTGCCAAAACAGAGGAACAAGCGGTCCAAAA
Organism: Bacteroidota bacterium; assembly: GCA_039029315.1. Lineage (GTDB taxonomy): Bacteria > Bacteroidota > Bacteroidia > J057 > J057 > JBCCCJ01. Next base: position 11,191 of record JBCCGK010000090.1, read on the forward strand.
AATTCAGGAAATTCACCAGAAGTTGACGGCTGGAGAATCATTCGCTTCGCTTGCCTCCCAATTCTCCGATGATCCGGGCTCAGCCAACAAGGGTGGAGATCTTGGGTCGGGAAGACTCTTGCCCGAAATGGAAGACCTCAAACTCAAGCTTGGCGAAGGTGCTTTTTCGGAACCTTTCCAGACGCGATTCGGATGGCATATTCTTCAGGTAAGCAAGGTAGAAACGCTCCAGACTTTCGAAGAGGCTCAACCAGCATTGAAACAAAAAATCTCACGAGATAGCCGTGCACAGGTCAGCCGACAGGCCCTGTTGAACCGCATTCGGAAGGACAATGACTTTCAGCTTTTCACCGATATGATTGATTCCCTCAAAGCCAAAGTCAACAACAACTTCCCTCGTGGCAACTGGCAGCCAGACTCTGCTGATACAGAATTGTTCGCCAAGCCATTGTTCAGCATGAAAGATGGGTTTAGTCGCTCGGTCCAGGATCTGATTGATTATTACAAAAAGAATCGGATACGCAAGGCAAAGATGTCTCCACAAGCAGCAGTGCAATCTGTTACAGACACATATATCGAACGAGAACTCATTCAATATGAAGAGGATCGACTTCCCGCCAAAAATCCTGATTTTCGATACTTGCTTCAGGAATATCGAGATGGCATCCTCCTCTTTACCCTGATGGAGCAGAAAGTCTGGAAAAAGGCCATGGAAGACACAACTGGCCTGGAAGCGTACTACATTGCGAACCAGGACAGTTTCCGCGCCAATGACAGATTGGAGGTCAAAGAATATAGAACTACCTCCGAAGAGGTCATCAATCAGGTAAAAGAGATGCTCGCAGAAGGACAGGGAGAAAAAAGCATTGATTCTGTGATCAATCAGGCATCAAAATTGAACCTTCGAATTTCAACCCAGATGTATGAAAAGGGAAAAGATGAGATTGAAGATGGCGTTTTCTCTCAGGAAGTTGGGGCTGCTACGGACATCATTCAGCAAGGAGAGTTTTACAAAATCCTTGTCATCTTGGATATGTTCCCGGCCGGAATCAAATCTTTTGACGATGCGAAATCAGAAGCAATCACCCGCTATCAAGATTATCTGGAACAACAATGGTTAGAAGAACTAGCCAGCAAATACCCTGTCAAGATTGATGATGATATCTTTGCAAATCTCTTTAAGTAGATACAACCTTTCTCTTCTCTTGCTCGTCTTGCTGTTATGCGGAGGAATGGCTGCATGTGATGTAGCCAGAGAAAAAGAAGGAAGGGGAGATGTGATCGCCCGCTATCAGTCAGAGGAACTGTACAGAGAAGATCTCAATCATTTTCTCTCAGATTCTCTCAAAGGAGAGGACAGTGTGCGTTTTGCCAGACAGTTTATCCGTCAATGGTTGCGCGGCGAGGCAATAGACGAAGAAGCAAAGCGAGAAATCACTGGGCTGGAAGCGAAAATTGCCCCTCAATTGGAAAACTACAAACAAAGTCTGATTGAGCATCACTATACCCAGTGGTTGATCGAGCAAAATGAAGACAAATTCGCTGTTGCAGAGGCTGATATCGAAAATTATTACAATAAATTTCACGAAAATTTTATCAGTCGCTCCGCCTACTATCAATATTTTTATCTCAAAACACCAAAACCCAATCAGTTTAAGGTCGCCAATCTGATGCGGAGCCCAGAACCAGAAAAAATTGACGAATTGATCGAGTGGGCAGTGGATAATGCCACAGAATACAAACTGGATAGTTCCTATGTGGGCGAAACCGAAATTTCGCGCCTATCACCAGGATTCTATTTTGGCAATATTCGTCGCGCTTCACGGACGACCTTGTATCCCTATCAGCATCAGGAAGGAGATACCACCTATTATGACTTCTATCGGCTGATGGATGTTATCAAAGAAGGGGATCTTTTGCCACTGAGTTTGTGCAGGGATCGCATCATCAACATCATTCGCAACCAGCGGAAGAATGCCCTGATTGAGCAAACCAAATCCAAGCTTCTCCAAAAAGCCGAAGATGCACAGAAAATCACGGTTTACTGAGAACGAAACCCACATTGAAGGTATCAACTTACAAGCATAACGATTTCGCCATGTACAGACAGATAAAAACCCTTGGAATCCTTCTGGTCAGTATTTTTTCTATTCTTTCTCTTCATGCACAAAGAGGCAGAACCCTGGACAGAATCGTCGCTGTAATTGGCGAAGAAGTCATTCTGGAATCAGATGTAGACAATCAGTTCAATCACGCCAAAATCAATGGTGCCAAAGATGATGGAACCCTGCGTTGTCAAGCCATGGAGTCGCTGATCATTGACAAGCTGTTGTTGGACAAGGCCAGACAGGACAGTATTGAAGTAGCTGATCTGGAAGTGGAATTGGAACTGGATCGCAGAATGCAAATCTTCTTGTCCCAGATTGAGCGAAGTGAGTTTGAGAAAATCTATGGCAAATCCATAGAACAATTTCGAGAGGATATCCGGGAAGATATCAAAAAGGAATTGCTGACCCAACGCCAACGAGCTGTTCTTGAAGAGGCGACAGACATCACACCCAAGGAAGTCAAAAGATTTTATAAAGGCCTGGATGAAGACAGTTTGGGCTTATTACCAGCAGAGGTGCAACTCAATCACATTGTCATCAAGCCTCCGTATTCACAAGAGAGCAGAGACAAGGCGGTCGAGTTGTTGACAGATCTGAAAAAACAGGTCGATGAAGGCGCTGACTTTGGAGAGTTGGCAGCCAAAAATACCGATGAACCAGGCGGTCGTGGCAGAAAAGGTGATCTGAATTGGTTTGGCAGAGGACAAATGGTTCCACAATTTGAAGAGGTGGTCTTCCAAATGCGAATTGGAGAAGTATCTGACCCGCTGGAGACAGAGTTTGGATACCACATCATCTACCTGCATGAGCGCAAGGGAGAGCGTGTCCGCGCCAGCCATATACTCAAAAGATTGCGACACAGTGCCAATGGAGACTCCGTGGCAATGGACTCTCTGGTCAAGATTATGGAGCTGGTCCAAACCGATTCTCTTACATTTGAGCAAGCAGCTATTTTGTATTCACAAGATCGCGGCACCAAACACTGTGGAGGCTGCATCTCCAATCCCCAAACACAGGAGCTTCGGATTCCGATGGATTTGCTCGATCCTGATATGTATTTCAAGATCGATGACATGAATCCAGGAGAATTTTCAGCCCCTTCTGAAATGCAAAGTCCCGATGGGTCAAGGGCCTTTCATGTGATCTACCTCAAACACAAGATTCCGCCGCACAAACCGAACCTCAAGGACGACTACCAAAAAATCAGAAATGCGGCTTTGCTTGCCAAAAGAGCAGAAAATTTTGACACTTGGTTGGAATCGGCTAAGAAAAATATCTATATTGACATCAAACCAACCGAATGCCAAAATGCACTTAATAATTGGTCCAAATAATGCAGAAATACAAATCTGAAGTTGAAGCAGCTGACGCCCTGGCACAAACCTATCAGGACCTCAAACAAGAAATAGGCAAAGTCATCGTAGGACAGGAAGATGTAATCGAAAAACTCCTCATTGCACTCTTTTGTAAAGGACATACGCTACTTGTTGGTGTCCCTGGACTCGCAAAAACCCTGCTGATTAGTACGGTAGCAGAAGTTCTTGATCTTTCTTTCAGCCGAATTCAATTTACACCAGACCTCATGCCCAGTGATATTCTGGGTACAGAAGTTTTGGAAATTGACGAAGAGACGAATAAAAAGTATTTCAAGTTTATTCGTGGACCCATTTTCGCAAATATTGTTCTTGCAGACGAAATCAACCGTACGCCTCCCAAAACGCAAGCAGCCCTTCTGGAGGCCATGCAGGAAAAGAAAGTAACCATAGGTGGAGAAAATCATGTACTAGAACCTCCATTCTTTGTATTGGCCACCCAAAACCCCATTGAACAAGAAGGAACCTATCCCCTCCCGGAAGCCCAGCTTGACCGCTTCATGTTCAATATTTGGGTAGATTACCCGTCTATAGAAGAGGAAATTGCCATTGTGAAACGAACCACTGGTGGAGAAACTGCTGAAGTCAAAACCATCCTTTCTCGGGAAGAGATCATTTACTTCCAGAATCTTGTCCGACGGGTGCCCGTTACAGACAATGTTGTCAGCCATGCTGTCAATCTCGTCAATCGAACCCGGATCAATACGCCACACGCTCCCTCAGAGATCAAGGACCTGATTACCTGGGGTGCAGGACCACGTGCCTCCCAATACCTGATTCTTGGTGCCAAAGCTATCGCCTTGCTTCATGGGAAATATTCTCCGGATATCGAAGATGTGAATGCAGTAGCGACCTCTGTCCTTCGCCACAGAATCGTTCCAAGCTTTACAGCTGAAGCAGAAGGCATTACTGCTGATACCATCGTTGAGCGCTTGCTATAGAGCCCCAACTCAATTTTCTAGACCTCACCTCTCAGAGATAATCGCCCCAGGATATGGGTGAGTGGTTATTCGATCACAAATCGAACACCAATCGATTGAAAGGCATTATTTTGTCCCTGTACCTTTAGAAAATATAGGCCAGCAGACAGTCCTTGTATGGACAATTGGAGGGTTTCGGCATATTCCCTCCCGACCTCTATTACCGTTTGACCTTTCAGGTCGATGATTTGTAACAATAATTCAGTGGTCAGTGTCGATGGCTCCAGTTGAATATTCAATCTCTCTGTAGCCGGATTGGGATACACTTTGATCCAGGGCAAAATCTCCTCCCCCACACTCGAAACCGTTTCATCCACATACGGATCAGATCCTTCATTATATTCAGTCATATTGTCCTTCCCATCTCCATCCGGATCATCTGTCGGACCATAGGTATAGGAAAGCAACTCACGAAATTCCCACGCATCCTCCAGGCCATCGCCATCAATATCAGGGGCAATCCCAGAGAAGTTTGCATGAGTTGCATCCAGGCTCGGCATGTCTGCCTCTGCTGCTTTCAAATGGTTTCTTAGGATGACACAGAGTTCATGTGTTCGATCTGGTTGAGCAGCAGACAGGTCTGTATCTTCTCCCACATCACTAGACAGATCGAACAGATAGGTGTTTCCCGTTTCATATTCTACCAACAATTTATAGACACCATCCACCACCGCAGAGCGAGGAGTTTTATTCGGATTGTTTTCATAATGCGGAGAATGAAAAAAAATCGGCTGCCTTCGATCAAAAGTATTCTCGCTTAGCAAGGGGAGCAGACTCTGTCCATCCAGATTGGCAGGCAGTGGCGTGGAACTTCCTGTGAGTTCTGCAATGGTTGGAAATATGTCATAGGCAACCACTGCTTCTGATATGTATCGATTCGCAGGCACACCAGGGCCTTTGATGAACATGGGCACACGAATCCCCCCTTCATAAATAAAGGTTTTTCCCCGGTGCAGAGGGGCATTATTGGTAACATTCATTTGCCCGCCATTGTCAGAAATCAGCATGACATAGGTATTGCTATCCAAGCCCAGATTGCTGATACTGGCCAGTAACTGACCAATCCCTGTATCCGTGTCTTCTGTCATGGCTGCATATTCCACATCGGTGTGATTCTGGCCAGGAGGTCTCTGGTTCGCATCATTGTACAAATCAATACTGGCTTGTGTAGCTTCAATATCAGTATGAACTGCATAGTGAGAGAGTTGTAGGTAAAATGGAACCCCGTCTGTTACCGAATTTTGTATAAAATTGATGGCTTGATTGGTGAGAGAAAATATCTTTTTGGGATCGGTCTGGACCGTAGCTCCCTGATTTCCGTCCCCATTGCTGGTTGCTCCATCACTCATATCGAAGCCATTGTTGGCTGGGCTGGAGGTAGCCGCCGATCCGAGATGCCACTTGCCAAAATGTGCGGTCCGATAATTCAATCCTGTCAGCTTCAACCACTCGGCCAGGGTGGTATCTGCACCATCCAGAAAGTTGGTCGTGGCCCCTTCGACCAGCAATCGATCGGGCGTAATCTGGTTATCGGTAGTCGTGAAGTGATTTCGTGCTGTAGATCTACCCGTCAGGATACTACAACGAGAAGGAGAACATTTGGGAGCAGGTGCATAAGCCTGAGAAAAAATCAAGCCAGATTGGCCCAGTTGTTCGATAGCAGGAGTCACATAAAAGTCACTCCTGGAATTGGTTCGGCTGCTGTCCATTTGTACAGATGTACCCGTCCATCCCATATCGTCTAATACAATCAGGACAAAATTTGGCTGTGCAGGACTACTTTCCAACAGACATAGGAGAAAAGGCAGGAAACAAAGAATGTTTTTAGAAAATTTGTGCATACAGGGACTTATAAAACGTATCTGGTAAAGGTGTCGAGTGAGCTGAAAGGCTGCTTGAAGTGTATGAGAAAGACAAACAGCCATCCAGTCAGGAAATAGGACACGAAATAGGAAAAAGCAAAACTTTCTCCGCATTTTCACATCGCCTATATCCAGCGACTTACATGCTTTTCCTAAATTAGACAGCCCAACAGGCTTCTTTATTCCAGAAGAGTCTGTTAACAATGAAAGGGATTTCCAAAGATTGTATGGACTTCAGAGATTAGTCCTCACATAAAAAATCCTGAGGCTCATTTGTTGGATTGAGAACTCCCACCCCCGTGAGCTGGTCGGCGAACACACAGGCCTCACAATTTTCCAACTCATACACATCCCGATTTGTCTGACCAGTGATATCATACGGTACACTCGCGACAAAACCCTCAAAGCTGAAAGCTGTTCCACTATCTTTGAACACGCCTCCAATCGTGTAGGACAGGAATCCCAAATATACTTCTTCTTCGAATGTTCCATTCCAGCTCGCTTGCCCAATGTCATCTGAAGAAAATAATACCTTATCTCCATCCTGGACTTTCATGCTAAACACATCCAGTTCACATGCGATAACCGGAAGGAATACATCATTGATACCATCTCCATTTGGCGTGAAAATATTAGGAATAGATACGGCGCAACTATCTATCAATTCATTGACTGCGGGATTGGTACACGCGTCAGCCTGAACGATATTTTTTACAACTGGTTTGCAGGCAAAAAGAAAGAAGAGGCAGAAGAAGAAAAGCTTGTTCATGGAAGGATAGGATTTGTTGGTTGATCTGTTCGTGCAAACTACTTCATCCAAGGGACATATGCACATGAATATGTGACGATTGGTTGAAACAGATTTCTCTTTCTTTCGAATACTCAGAAACACACCAAACAATTCTGGCGTCATTCATACTTTTGCCATTTCTCTACTGTAACCAAGTGCAGACTAGCAGTTATGGATGCATAGGATTTAGATTTTGATCACTTGTTGCGGAAACCATGGCATGACTCACTACTCTCCTTTTCTCAAACCACTGACTCTTTTTGGCGTATTGTTTTCCCTGTTGATCCCTGGAAGACTGTCTGGGCAAGTCTTTGAGGTCCAGGAAATGGGGAAATGGGGATTCATGGATCGAAAGGGGCAATTGGTGGTCCCAACCAAATATGATTTTATCTATTCTGATATTTTGTCTCGACCTGATAGAGGGTTATTTGTCGTGCAGACAGGCGAGAAAATGGGCGTCTATCAAACGGACCGTGGAGAAATCATCCCTACCGCTTACGAGCAGATTCAGATAGGAGAATATGGAGATGTCGAAGTCTGGCAAGATGGCAAGGTTGGCCTGCTCAATCTTCAGGGCCAACAAGTGTTGCCACCTCAGTATCATGAATTGGTACAACTGGACTCATTCTTGTACAAAATCAGAACAGACTCCAGTTGGGGGGTATGGCACAAACAAGCGGGACACCTCATTCCAGCTTCCCTCGCGGATGTTTCTCTCAGTCATTGGGGGCATCTCCTGGGCCAAAGTCATGCGGGAAGTTATGGAGTATGGGATACGCAAGGAGACCTACTCTTCGATTCTTTTCCTGCTCCTTTGTATCCGCTCTCTCCTTATATGTTCGGGTTTCAAGAGAATAGGCAAAACAACAGAAATGGGCTGGTAGGCCTGGATGGAACAATTCTATTTCCCCCTCAACTTGGTGCGATCCAGCCTTACAAAGCGTACTTCCTGGGGCATCAGGATTCCTTATTTGGATTGTTCGATGACAAGGGAAGACAACTGCTTGATCTTCAATACGAAAAAATCATAACCGAGGGAGAAGATCTGTTTTGGATCAAACAAAGTGGTTTATGGGGAATTGCGGATACCAGTGGCACCATTCGGATTGAGCCCCTTTTTTACAGACAAGGGCGCTTCAAAGGCCCGGTCGGTATCGTTACCCAAGCCGGACGATATGGATTGATCAATCGTGCGGGAGAATTTTTGACGGATCTGGATTGTGAACGGGTTCGCATCTATGGAAGAGCGGCTTATATCCTGAGAAATGGAGAACGCACCCAACTCACATTCAATGAGCAAGGACAACTCATTCCTCGCAAAAAAAGCCTGATCATCCGTACCGCAACAGATAGTGATAGTCTAGACACTGATACGAGCTTGTCTGTGGCCCCCAGCAATCCCAATTGGAATATTCCGGCAGAGCCCTATGGCTGGTTTTATGACACTACTTACAACAAATGGGGTCTGTTGGACTCCCTGCTTGATACCCTGATCATTCCGACTTTCAAGGAAGTCTATGTCATTCCTCGATTCAATATGAGCATGGTCATCCTTCGGCCAGAATTCTCCGCTGAATTTGGAAACTCAAGTCGAAAATGTGGGTTGATCAACCACCAAACAGGCGAGTATCTTCTGAATCCGGTTTTGAACATGATCTACATCCAGGATTTTGCACGTTATCCGGCTGCCAGAGCCCAGTTTAGTACCCGAGGGTTTAAGCTGGTGAGTTATCGGGGACAGGTATATGGCCCTGACTTTGTTCGCTATATGGGCCCTTTCGAAAAAGGGATTGCCCGCATCTGCCAAAAAGGAAATATCTATGCCCCATTTGTCAGTGAGGCAGGGCTGGAACCTCAATTTGATCCCCAAGGGCTGGCTGGCAGCTGGTCCTATATGAATTTGCGCGGCAAAGTCTCGGAAACTCCTACCTATTCTTATGCAGAAAACTATATCGGGAAACTCGCCCTGGTCAAACAGCAAGACAAATGGGGGGCTATCAATCGCAGGTTCCAGGCAGTTATTCCCACCGAGTATGATTCTCTTTTTTATCCAAAGTCGTTGAAAGAGGAAGGCCCCAGTAGAGGGAGTTCAGATACGGGCTTGCTATGTGCTGTGGTAGAACAACAAAAATATTTTTTCCTGGATGAACACGGCTCCCTTATTTTCAGCCGAACCTATGAAGCCGTTGGAGAGTATTCAGAGGGATTGGCTCGATTCAAACTGGATGGAAAGTGGGGCTATGTCGACCAAAAGGGAAACGAAGTAATCGAGGCCCAATTTGGTAAGGCAGGAGACTTCCATGATGGCGTAGCCAATGTCCAATACAAACGAAAGTGGGGATATATCAATCTGCAAGGAGAATGGGTAGTGTCCCCTGCTTTTCAGCAAGCCGGGAAGATGATCGATGGCGTCGCCAGGGTACAGGAAGGGAGAAGATTCGGCTATATTCAGAGCGATGGCAAATGGCTTGTTAAGACCAACTATGTAGAAGCATCTGATTTTCTGCATGGTATCGCCATTGTCAGAAAACCGGAGAAAAAATTCGGTGTCATCGATCGTCGTGGCAAATGGCTTCTTCCCCAAAAATTTGAACAAATCAGTTGGATTGGGGACAATCTGAAGGTGATAAATGACAAGGATCTAACAGGATTTTATGGAATAGATGGACAGTCTATCGCTCGTCCCCAATATGAGTATGTAGGCAATTTTCATGAAGGATTGGCTCGCTTCAAGAAAGCTGGCAAATACGGATATTTGGATAGCAGTTTGCAAGTCGTCATTCCTGCCCGCTATGCTTCGGCTGGGAATTTTCATTTTGGATTGGCTGTCATTGGAAAACCACGCGGCTATGGCAATGATAATTGGTGGGGGGCTATCAATCACCAGGGAAGAGAAGTCATCGCGATGAACAATCTAGCCATTGATATTCGAGGATATGGGAATGTGTGGGCAGATCGGGTCGACAGCGTGAGGGCTGGTTGGCGCCGACTGGACCTTTCAACCTATTTTAGCCAGCAACCACTTACACTGGCCAAGATCAATGCGAATCATGTCCTGTTCGAAAAAATCAACCGAAAATATGGATATGTCAACATCCATCAGCCCAAGAATGGAATGGTGATCGCAGAAACAGACCGCTTATTGGGCATCCTGGATCATCAGGGAAAATGGTTGATACATCCAGTGTATGAATCCATTCAATACAGAGATGGCCTGTATAAAATTGTGAACAATGGGGATATTGGCTACCTGGATGAAAACGGAAGCTGGATCTGGGAATTGAGAAACAAAAAATAGAGGGATTCTCTTAGAGGCTGTTTTGAGATATGTGCTGAGAATTTTCAGGATGTATTTTTTTCTCAGACAAGGCTCTTCTTTGCTCTCATAGTGGTGCTATGAGAACAAAAAAAGCTGTAGAATGAGGAAAAAAGACACATACAAAAAATGAGTGACAGATTTTCAAACAGTCTCTTACACAAAGGTCAGTTCCATTGCTGCCACCTTGCGCATCAGTTTCACGATTTTCTGAACATGCTCATAATCAGCTCCGATTGGCAAGGCATAATACAATCCTTCTTCCAGATCGGGATAGGCAAGAAACCGGCGAAAATGACTCCGGACATAACTTCGAACTTCATGAAACGCTTTGGCAACGTCCTCACTAAGCTCTGGTCTGTTCTCAACCAGGAAGACCAAGTCCTGAAAGTCCTCACTATGGCGCACATTTTCCTGTCCTCTATCCAGAAAGGCATTCACTTTGGCTGCGGTATAGTAGGCAGGATGGAAGATGCGAATCGTGTTTCCATTGGGCAGAGAATAAATCAATGAATGAAATAAGCCCTCCTCATACCAAATATTGCGATAGCCCAATAATTCCACTTGTCCCTGAATGGGGGAGATGGTCAGCGGGATTCCTTCATAGGTCCACCGACAAGTCGGCCCTTCTACACCGGGATGTTTGACAAATCCCCGTTCGATGAGCATCTTCTCCCACTGAAAGTGGTCCAACAATGCAGGAAGATTCAGGAGGCAATCAATATCTCCTGAGGGCCTGAACTCTGGTGCAGCTTCATCTGTGATGTACAGATTCAATACCGCTCCACCAACAAAAGTGATCTTTTGGTTGAGGTCTCCAAATCCTTTGGCAACAGTCTGCAGCAATTCTAAGTGTCTATCCAGCATATACATTTTCCTTTATCCGCTTGCTCAACTCTTCAATGGCCAGGTTCTGCTCTCGTGCCCGTCCTACCCGAATGGCATCCAGGAGTGCCAGCATTTCATAGAGCAAAGGATCCTTTCTGATGGCTTTGATCACACTGGGATAGAGGGGCATCACTGCTTGTCCTCGCATGCTCCCAATAGAACTGGGCCAAACAAAAGATTCTTTATCTGAAAGGATCATCTCTGACAATGGCCTTGCAGAGTGTGCAGTTGGAATTCCTCTTACTAACGAACCGGGCTGTGCAGGAAATACATATTTTAATCCATACGTAAGAAATTCCATCAAAGAGGCGCGAAATACTCTCTTTTTGGAAGAGTCTACCAGCCGCGCCTGCCATGATCTGTTCAGAGCTTCGGCGACTTCAGACTGACTGATGAACAAGGATTGTGCGATATCCGAATACCGCCACCGGCTTTCGCCCAGCGATACCATTTTCATGAGAATGACCACATCCTGTGGTCGCATGCCATTGTGTTTGCGCATAGAGTCAAAAAATAATTCGCGAATCGCGAATGAACTTAACAATTTTTTTTGAATCCTGCTCTTCTAATTCCCATTCAAGCTTTCATCTGATGTTCAGATTTGATCAAATTACTTCGCAGAATGAAAATTCTCCCATATTGAGATTTTCCTAAAACCTGCTTTTTACAAGTTTTGACGGAAGTTTTCTTGATTCGTTACTGTAAATCAGAAAAAAAATTGACTGTTACCCCCCTTCGAAGAAGACGCTCATCTCCTCCAAGCTTTTTCTATGCAAATCTGGTACCATCATTTCATCTGAAGGAAAACCCACCGGAATGAGAATAAAGGCTCTTTCGTTTTCTGGGCGGCCCAACAATTTGGACAGAAAGTTCATCGGGCTCGGGGTATGTGTCAAGGAGACAAGGCCCGCATTGTAGATGGACTGCAACAAAAACCCTGTTGCGAGTCCGACGGATTCATTGACGTAATAATTGTTGTGTTTTTGTCCATTTTCCATCTCATAAATTCGTCGAAATACAACAATCAGCCAGGGAGCGATTTCGAGGAAGGGTTTTTCCCAACTGGTTCCGAATGCTTCGAGGTCTTTGAGCCAGGTATCAGTCATTCTCCCATTGTAGTTGCGATACTCCTCTTCTTCTGCTGCTACCCGAATCTGACGCTTGATTTCCGGGTCACTGATGGCACAAAAGGTCCAGGGTTGCTTATGCGCCCCCGAGGGAGCTGAAGAAGCGGTCAATAACAGTTTTTCTATCACCTCTCTGGGAATGGGTTTATCCGAAAATTCCCGGACAGTCCTTCGACCATCCATGAATTGATAATGTCTTTCGGCTCGATCACGAACCTCTGCTTCGGAATAAACCTGTGGTTGATAAGGAATAAATGTTGCCAAAATCTATGTAACTTTGTTTCGAATTTCAGTTAACCAACAAATATAGGTTTCTTTTGCTTATTCATGTACCGTAGATCATTAGCCAGTATTGCTGAACGAGGAATATACGGTGCTATCATCGCTCTTGTATATGCACTTGTCAATCTCGACCAAAGTTGGGGGGTCTTTGCAGGAAGTCTGTTTATCGGGTTTTTGTTAGGATTTTCGACGGGATGGCTCGATAGATGGTTGTTTCATACGCGTCTTCGCCGACAGCAGTTCATGATTGTGCTTGTCGTCCGGACGGTGGCTTATGTCTTGGTGGTTAGCCTGATTCTGCTGGTGGCCCTGGGTGTCTACTTACTACTCGCCAATCAGCAGGGAGTCGGAGAGCTCTGGCGATCACGCATCCTTCAAGGCTGGATTGCAGAAGGGTCTTTCTTCTACATGGTTCTGTATAGCCTGGTGGTATTGCTTGTGCTGCAGTTTGTCACCCTGATCTCTCGTCTGCTCGGTCCCAATGTTCTGATCAACTATCTTCTGGGCCGATACCATCAGGCCAAAGAAGAAGAACGGATCTTCATGTTCATGGATTTGCGCTCCTCTACCACCATCGCCGAGCGACTGGGACATCTGAAATGGCACAACTTCCTCAATGATTTCTTTTTTGATATTGCCAAACCTGTGCGACGATTCAGAGGAGAAATCTATCAGTATGTCGGGGATGAGGTCGTGATCAGTTGGCCGCGAGATGTGGGGGTTCGAAATCTGAATTGTATCAAATGCTTTTTTGGCATTCTGGCCAGAATGGAGGGAAAGCGAGAACGCTACCTCAAAAAGTATGGATATGAACCCGTCTTCAAATCCGGCTATCATGTTGGGACTGTCGTGATTGGAGAGATTGGAGACTACAAGCGAGACATTGTCTTCCACGGAGATACCGTCAATACGGCTTCACGTATCCAGGCGGAGTGTAATCATTATGATCGGCGCTTGCTGTTGTCTAAGCAATTGTTGGACCTCCTGGACATTCATGGTGTCTATTCCTCTGAGTACCTCGGGAATATTCTGCTGCGTGGCAAGGAGGAAGAAGTGGAACTGTATAGTCTGGACCCGGTGGTGGAGGTGTGAGGGTCTATGATTGTCCCACTTTATCAGTAGTTCCCAGCATCCTATCACACGCAAGCATCCCCTCTGCACAAAGTATTGGCAGACATCCAAGAAATTTGACACAGTCATTCTCAGAAACCCTCATCCGCCCTTATCAGGATGGTTCTTTATAAGGGGACAATAATCGGGGAAAAATAATCTTCGAAAAAATACTCAAATAGAGCAACAGAAGTACACATAGGATTCCTATAAACTGTATAAGTGAAGTCCCTCCTGCGATGAAAAATATGGATAGAACACCCAATACCACTGACGAGATAATACAACTCCAGGTGTAGGCATCTGATTGTTGCTTGTTCCGTTTTTTGGTGAATAAAAAAATCAGCCCGAATAAAACCAACATTGACACATGAAGATTTCCAATCTCTGTAAACCCATCATTTATTCCCTGTTGGAGTTGAACGGTTTTTTGGAGGGTATTTGACACATAAAAAATGATCGAAGCTACTACGATCCCTCCCAGGTAGGTATATAAGAGTGAGGTGTTTCTTTTCTCAGTAATGATATCCAGGTCGAAGACCAAGCAACAGCAAAAGGCCAGATACAGGATGAACAAAAAACTGGACTGATGAAATAGGTGATTTTTATTCCAGTATTTTCTGAATATGCTCAAATAGAGTAAATCTCGAATTCGAGGCACTTCATTCACATAATGGATCACTTCAGTTAATTTGTCTGCATCCAAATTTTCATATTTGTACAGGTGTTGTTTTCGGCTCTCATCCCCATGTTCTTCAATAATTGAGGCGATGTCTCTGGCCAAAGAGAGTTCATTCTTGACAACTATATCAGAGTCATCAATAGTATATACTCCATATTTTTCAAAAATGGAGAGTGTATCAATGCTCAATTTTATGATTTCAATTTGAATGGAAATCAAATCTATATCATCTCTGATGTCAAAAAAGTTATCATCGAAGAGACCGAATTCCTCTTGCAGGAAAGTTTTAACATCCATTTCTTCTCCTTCTTCTGATACCATTCTATTCCTGACTATCTCATCTTCAATTTCAAGAGGCGGAAGTTGTTGGAGCTGATCATTTTTGACCAGGTCCGACTGAGATGAGAATTGTTCAAATAGATTGAGTGTATTCAGTTTTTCCACATAGTCAGCCGTATCATATCTACTGATGATCTCTTCGTTCAGCATGTTGAAGCCCCAGAAGAATACACATGGGAGCCAGGAAATGAAGATGAATATCAGGACAAGTTGTACAAATCTTTCTGAAATAGAAGTAGGGATTTCTATTTGAAAGTCATATAACTTTCTCCATCGAGCCAGCATAAAAATGAGGGCCCCTACATAGACCAAAAGAGAGATGTAAAAAATTCTGAACCAATTTATTTGGACCCCAGTATCTGTTGATATATTATTTTGGACAAACCAACAGCCCAACAGGAAAATGGCTGAGATAGCAATAAGGGAGGTGATATAGGATGCTAATTCTGTTCCCCAGATAAGTGGGTATCTTTTTATGAGTATGTCCCCAAACCTGTTCAGAAAGTTTGCTTCAATGGCATTTGAATATTGACCCAATGCATTAGATCGATTGGTATATTTTTCTTTGAGCCTTGGAGCTGCATAAAAATCTCTATACGCAAAACTAATGAGGAAATTTACGCTCGTGAACGCCAGGACAGAAAACAATATGGATAGTAACAGTTCATTTGGTGGAAGGAGGGCATCGAGGAGAATAAGTATCAAGCTGATGAACATCAAATGAACGATGCTGATATAGAATAAAAAGTTTTTTTGGTACCCAACCGATTTTTTTATCGCCACTCTTCGGTAGAATACCGCGAATACGACGAAAAATACTACCACATAGAAGAGTTGTATTTCCAGAGACAATGTTGCGTCCAACAGATCTCCCCCTGAATATGAAAACAGCAAGATCCAGGGCAACATCCATATAAGCAGAAAAATGCCCAGAGATTTAAAAAAATGACTGATTCCGGTAAAGAAAGACACTGAGGCAACGATCCAAAAGACCCATATCAACAGAAAAATCCGTGTGTAGCCTTCACCTGTTTGAGTCTTTCTCTCGTCAATCTCTTCCAACTGTATCAACACCTTTCCAACAGCCAGAATATGATGCTCTGATTCTACTGAAAAAACTTTTTTTAGCTCATGTCCATCTGCGCGAATGTTAGCCAAAAACTCCTGAGATAAATTCTGATAGTCTGCTTCTATTCTCTCCAGGGAATAGAAGTTTTCAGATTCTATCTCTAACTCACAGTAGCTGCGAGAAGAAGGCTCAATCTCCAGATCCATATCTATCTCATACTGAAGAATATTCGCAATAGAACAATATTCAACCAATTGCTCTTCAGAAATCACATTCCCAATACGATAGTCAACAGTAAGCCAAAAAGTAAAAACAGGTAAGAAAAGGCTAGGAATTATGAGTATTTGAAGAAAAATGACTAAAATCCAATTCCTGCGAAACAGGAATACATGATTTTCCTGTAATTGCTTCCGAATCCAGGGACCCAACATCCATATCCCACCGATAATCGAAACGGCAGAATAGATAGAGTAGATGGAGGAATCCAAGGGAGGAATATTGCTTGGAGTGACCGGAATAATGATTCCTACCAGGAGAGATAAGAGACAAAACAAAAAGACATTTACCCCAACCCCATATCCTCTTGTATAATAGAGTTCAGGATAGGAATGAAGAATTCCTTGATGGATTGATTTGTTCGTTCCTAAGATTTGATGGAGTAATTTGGTCTTCACCCTTAGAATAGTTTTTTGCCAGAATTTGTAATGTCTCTAAAATAGGTAATGGTCAGCAGGTTCCGTTTCAACTGATCAAGGACCATATCACTGGTGACATAATTCTCTGTTTCTATTTGAAAGGTTCGTCCTGTTATCTGATGACTCTCTATCCACATGGCTTGAGCCAAGATCTCGATCGTTTTGTCTCGATTTTCTCTCACACTAAATTCATACATCTGATTCGATGATGGATCTGCTAAGTCAGATAGGCTTCCCCGAAACTTCAAATCACCATCAACAAAAAAATAGAGTTGACTACAGACTTCTTCTATGGCATGTATATGTTGAGAGCTTAGGACAATCGAAAGCGAGTAAGTAGGATTTTTACTTATCTTTTTTAAATCCTGTAAAAAATTGAATTGAGCTTCAATATCCAAAAACGCCAAAGGTTCATCCATGATGAGCAGTTTCGGATTCCAGACAAGCGCCTTGGCCAAAGCGAATCTCATCTGATATCCCGAGGAGATTTCATGCCAGAAGTAATCCTTGTATTTGGCAATTTGTAGTCGATGTAAAATCCAATCGACCTGCTCCCTGTTTTCCTTTCCTTTTAATCCCTTAAGCGCTGTGTGAAAATGTAAGGTATCTTTCAATCTGCCATGCCAGGGTTTTAGGGTCGCAGGTATATATGCGATCTGATTCTTTATATGCTGCCAACTCGATTTTTCTAGTGTCAAATGCGGATAAGAAAAAGTACCACTATCCATTCTTAATGATCCTGCAATGATATTTAAGAGGGTTGTTTTTCCCGCAGCATTTTTTCCTGTGATCCCTGTAATTTCCCCTAGCTTTAAGGTGATGTCAATGTTTTCGAGCTTAAAGTGGACATTGTTCTTAAAGGATTTGCTGATTCTGTTCCCCTGAAAGACTATGTCATAGTTTGGATTTTCTTTCTTCTTTTGTTCTATGTCTCTGTAAAATTTTATTTCATTTTTCTCCTCTTCGGAAAGACTGGAGTGGTCTATATTCTCCGTATTAGGAATAAAACGATCTACAGTTTTGTCCAGATAATCAAGTATATCACGTTTAATCTTATTGAGTTTTATCTCGCGATTCTCTTCGCTTATGATTCCTTGCGTTTTTTCTTCTACATATTGATAATATCTGCTACTTAAGCGAGTGGCATCGTTTTGAATGGATCTTTTCATAAATGAGAATCCCGATCCAAAATCCAATAGCCTTGTGATCGCTTCCTCATTCCTTGCTTGGGCAATTAACTTTTTTATTTCCGCAGACTCTTCTTGTATCCTGATTATCAGATCATCTTCCATACACGTAATGAATAAGGGAATGGGGCTTAAAATGGTCTCTTCTGATTGACAAAGTCCATACTTTTTTCGGCAACAAACTGCCGCCGTTTTCCTGTGTTAGATAGGCATATCATATACTCCACTTCTCATACCGAAATAGAACCTCACAACGATTTGATTGTCAAGCTACTTGTCCTCCTCCTTTGGTGAAAATCATCAACCGTTTTTCTGCTTGCTTGATTACAAATGATGTTGAGAATTACTCATTCTAATAGTAGAAAATAAGAAGTGAGATGTCTGGGAGAGGTAAAAGTACATGAAAAATATCAAAAATACTATGATTTGCCAAAAAATTAGCATAAAATTTCCCCAAGGCGTAAAAAGCGCGCAATCATTCCAGCAGTGAGTCAATAGACTGGGATTCTGTACCAATCAAAAAATGGCATTTTGAATTAGAGACTGTTTAGGAATCTGTGCTGAGAATTTTTATCGTGTATTTTTTTCTCAGGCAAGGCTCTTTTTTGTTCTCATAGTGGTGCTATGAGAACAAAAAAAGCCGCAGAATGAGGAAAAAAGACGCATACAAAAAATAAGTGACAGATGTTCAAACAGTCTCTTAACCTCCCACCACATAATCCACCCGATAATGCGCATAAGGAAGATCTGGTGCTTGCTCCAAACAACTCACAGAAACATCCAGCCCCTTTGCAATTCTCCCCAACTCCTTCTCCGACCAAAATTTCCCCATGAGGCTTCTGCCCAACATCAAGTTCAGATGATATTTCATTCTTTGAATCCATGAGGGATAGAAAACGGACAAATAGCGCATATCCGGCACATCTCCAATAAAGATTGTGCCTCCAGGAGCCAGCAATCCAAGCATCTCGGTAAGTGCCTGCTTTCCTTTTGAGAAGCTATCGAGGTATTGGAAGGAAAAATAAAGATTGATTTTGTCGAAAGGACCGTTTACCACTTCTCCCAATCGTGTAGCATCTCCTTGCAGATAGGATATATTGGTTCTGGGAAAATGGGACTGGGCTTGCTGAACCAAGCCCTCAGACAAATCTACCCCTACTACTTCCCCACACTTCACTGCTAAGCGGGAACTCAGCATGCCATTGCCACAGCAGACATCCAGCAAGCGGTCTTCTGGCTGAAGATCCAAATGCTTGGCAATGTGCTCAGCGATACGATCCAACAGCGCTTCATCAACGCTCATCTTTCGGCTATGCCGCGATACCTGCAAATGCGGATCAGTATGATCCTTTGCCTGTCGATCCCAGAAAGCCTGCCAGTCCAAATGATGAGTAGGTTTAAAGTACTTTGGAATAAATGTTGTTTGGCAAAACACATAGGCACATAGAACACATAGCGATTTGCTAGTCCCTAATACCTTATTCCCTTTATCCTCCCTGCTTCCCTCCAATCCTCGCTTTGGGAAATACCTGAAGCGCATTGGCATTGGTGATGCGAGCAACTTCATCGTAGGTCGTATTGTGCAGTTCAGCCAGTTTGGCCCCCACATACTTTGTATAGCTGCTCTCATTTCGCCGGGGTTTGTCCTTTCTGTGTGGAGCAGGTGGGAGATAAGGGCTGTCTGTTTCAAGCACAATGGATTCCAGTGGAATCTGGCGCACAACTTCTTGCACATCTTTGCGATAGGTGACAATGCCACCGATGCCTAGTTTGAACTGCCCAACAGCCATCACACGCTGAGCTTGCCCCAAACTCCCGTCAAAACAATGAAAAATCCCACTGAGCTGATCATCCGCATTGGCTTCGATCATGTCGATCACCTCATCAGTGGCGTTTCTTGTATGCAGAATGATGGGGAGTTCATATGACTTGGCCCAATCAATGTGTTGCTGGAGGGAGATTTTCTGGATATCCAGGGTCGTTTTGTCCCAATAGAGGTCCAGACCTGTTTCTCCCACTCCATAGTAGGTATGATCAGGATTGTCCAGATAGGCCTGAACGTGTTCCAGTGTCTGCTCAAATCCCTCCTTCACATCACAAGGATGTAGGCCCATCATGGGAAAGAAAAATTCCGGCGCACTGGCGGTCAGTGCCAGCATGGATTCCACAGATTCCAGATCTATGTTGGGCAGGAATACAGCTTCCAGGACTTCTTGTGCCCGTGCAATGACCTCCTCCTGATCCCGGTCAAATTTCCGACTGTATAAGTGTGAATGTGTATCAATTAGTTTCATCACAATCTTCGTAACAATTCTTCTTTCTTGTCCTCATACTCCAACAAGGACAATTTCCCATCGTTGTAGCGATCGTACAACATGTCTATGGTACGCATGATCTCATCCCGAAGATTCAGCCAATCCAGTTCGGTCGTGCTGTATTGTTCATAAGAATTGCTCGTAGAAGATTCTTCGAACAATTTATCTGTAACAGGATCAAAACGCGTCATCCCATCCAGGATGCGCTGAAGCGTTTTGCCCACCTGTTCATTTTTGACAGAAAAGCTATGGGGAACCATTTGGGTCTGTTGATTGGCAAAAACTGTCAATTTCTTCCCCTTGAGTTGTACCTCCTTGATATCCTCAAATAGAAAAGCACCTCCATCATAGAATAATGAATCTTTGGTCAGAAGAACCACACTGCTGGAGAAGGTCCCCGAATTGTGATGCATCGCAATCACATCATTGGGACTAGAGATGCGGGTATCTCTGATCAATATCTTTCCCAATTTGACGGCAGGCAGCTTGGGAGCCTTGAACATCCCGTTTTTTTCATCATGCGGGAATTTTTCTTTGAGATAATCTGTGTACATAATGCTTTGCTGTAGGGCAAAGATACGGCCAGAAAATGGCTTAAGGCAAGCACTGTATCTTTTGTTTTTGCCAGCATTATGTAGCCAAACCCTCCCAAACGATTATCAAGATGAAAAAGTCCCTCCTCCTTTTCTTGGTTGCGATGTCTTATTTCAATTGTCAGGGGCAAGACTGGGAAATATTTCGAAGTCCTCACAATGGGAAATTTGGCATACAATGGCAGAGAAAGACCTATATCAAGCCCTTGTTTGACAAATTAATTGTAAGCAAAGGAGGCTATGCCTGGGTCAACCGGGATGGCTTTTGGGGAGTGATCAATGTAAAAAGGAGAAAATGGATCATTTCCTCTCAGTTCCCGGAAGCCAACAGCAATCTTACGAATCCAGCTTTTGCCATTGTTTATGATGGCAAGAAGAAAAAATATGGCCTACTGAGTTATTCTGGCCAATGGATTCAAGCCTGTCAATTCCATAGCCTTTCCTGGTGGGAAGATAAGATTAATCCCAGGAGAAAGCGGCAAACAAGAAGTAGGGAAGATCAGGATACGTTGTTTGTCCAAAGAGAGGGGGGTGGGACCTATGAACTGATGGATGTTCGTGGGCAAACAATCACAGATTTACCCTTCCAACATATCGGGTGGTTCAATGAAGGGCTTGCAGCTGTGGCTAGCGGGAATAACCTTTGGTCTTCTCGTTGGGGAGTTATGAATGCCAGGGGAGAAATGATTGTACCTTGTCAGTTTGATCTGGTTGGTACTTCAGCAACATCTTGTGGAAGTCTGAGGCATCGGGCATTTTATAAAGGCTTGATCAGGGTTGCACTTCAAGGGCAGACGGCTGTCTATGACCGAAATGGGCGCTTGGTTGAGGAATGGGACTAAGCCTATTCATCACGCATACCTCCAAGGAATCGCCTATTCACCAGTCTCCAAATCCCCCAATAAAGCCTGGAAATGATCATTTTGATTTTTCCTGAAAGGAAATACGACATTTGTCGTAAATAAATTTGGATCTACGACATGTGTCGTTTATATTTGACCCACAGCACGTTTTACGTTTATCATTTTCACTCATGGCAGACAACACACCATCCGATGCGCAAGTAGAAATCCTACAGGTTTTGTGGGAGCATGAGCCAGCGACAGTACGTGTGATCCACGAACAGTTGAGCCAGATTCGACAGGTGGGATACACAACTGTGCTGAAACAAATTCAGCGGATGGCAGACAAGGGATTGGTTGCAGCGACCAAAGCAGGGAAAAGCTATGAGTACACCGCTTTGGTGCGGGAACAGCAAATCCAGAAGAATTTATTTAGCCGTCTCAAAGACAACGTATTTCGCGGCTCAGCCATGAAGCTAGCCCTCCATGCCCTGGATGAAAGTCAACCATCCGAAGATGAACTCGAGCAACTGAGAGAATGGTTGGACAGCCAGCGGCCCAAAGATGAATAATTAGTCAGATTGATATAATAGAACCATGAATTTAGGTCTCTCTTTTGCCCTGGCTTCGGCTTTGGGCTGGACATTGGTACATTCTCTTTGGCAATGGGCAGTCCTTGGATTCTTTTGGATGCTGTTCCGCACATTTCTCAGCCAAAGAATTCCCAATAATCGATACTGGACAGGTATAGGTTTGATGGCCTTGGGCCTTCTGGGGACCATTCTGACCTTCAGTTATTTGTACCAGCCGATGGGAAGTCTGGACCAGGCCCCGATCTCTATCCATGATGAGATCAGCCAAATCCCGGATGCTTTTTCTGAAGCATTCACCTCCCCTGTCACTGAGATTCACTGGAAAGATCATCTGGAAAGATTCTTTCCGATGATGCTGATTGTCTGGCTGATTGGCATCCTTCTGATGAGTATCCGTATGGGAATGGGATACCTGTATTTGAGAACCTTACGTAGCAAGAATATTTCATCCCTCCCAGCCGAATGGGAGAGAAGGGCCCAAAAACTAGCCAAAAAACTCCAGATTACCCGCAGAATATCTGTGCTCTGTTCATCCCTGGTGGGAGAACCGCTTACGCTGGGACATGTCAAACCTGTCATTCTCTTACCGGTAGGAATGCTCACTGGCTTGACCCCATCTCAGGTAGAGGCGATTCTGACACATGAGCTGGCACATATCAAGCGGGCAGATTTTCTGGTCAACGTGATCCAATCTATAATTGAGATCTTGTTCTTTTATCATCCTGTCGTATGGTGGATCTCCAAAGAGATTCGACAGGAGCGTGAAGCGTGCTGTGATGACCTCGCAGTTCACATCTGTGGGGACGCTTACGTCTATGCATCTGCTCTTACTGAAGCTCAGATGCTCCGTTCCACCTTTCAACCACTATTAACAATGAATGCCACTGGATCAAACCATCAGTTTACCTATCGTATACAACGATTATTTGCAAACTTTCCTCAACAATCAGGCCTTCGGACAGGCACATTTGCAGCTATGCTTGCATTCTTATTGGTCTCAGGCTTAAGTATCCGACTCTTCAGCCAGCCTGAACCACTGATGTTACAAAAAGAGTACACCATCACTTCCAGCACTACCGAAGCCCAAATGATCCGTATTAAGGGAGCTTTGCAACAACAGGGAGTAGATCTTTCTGTAATAGACGAAACCTATCATGATGATGGCACGATCAAAGATTTGATTCTGTATCATCAGGGAGAGGACCAAAAGATTTCCAAATGTATCATGATGGATGTGCAGAAGGCAACCCTATGGCATGAACCTTCTGCTTATGGAGGCTTAAAGGCCAATATTCGGGCTATGGGCGAAATCAGTTGTGAATTTCTGAAAGAAGTCTCTTTCGAGGTCTGGCCCAATACTCCGGTTGCTCAGTTCGATCAATTTGTTGAAGAATTACCTAATTTTATTCAAGGAAGCTGGATGTCATTGGATAGAAATGCCAAGGGTGAGTGGACCTCTGTTGGCTTCAAAACAGCGGCCAGTTCGGGTAGTGCTTCTGTCCCAACCAAAGTGTTTATTACCTATTCAGAAGAGGAGAAAAAGATTTTCTCTTCTGGTTTCAAGGACCTTTCCTTAGCAGATGATTTTCTGGAAAATGCCTGGACTGATGACGAGCAGGTACAGCAGGCGAGCATGAACTTTCTGGCTACAACGACCGAAGAGGAGATTGATGCCTTTTTTGATCCTCTTCCAACTTCCTTTGTCCTGGCCTGGGAATCCTTCTTTACAGATAATGGACATCTGAGCAGGATCGATCTTTATGATGCGGATGGAGTCAAGACTGTTATCAATGCACCCGCTCAACTGATTATGAGTTTTTCTGAAGATGAACTGTCGAGTATGGATATCATGCGGATCAATCAGGGAAGATCAATCACAGAACAACACACAGTCGACAAAATCGAAAGCCTAGATTGGCAGAATAATTTTGAGCAGGCACAACAGTTTTATTTAGAAGCCCTCGCCAGTGTCAGAGAAAAAATAAATCATTCTGCTTCCTCTTCTGATTTATCTTATGAACTCGGACAATTGGATCATGTTCAATTTCAATTAGACCAAATCCCAGTTGAACATCAAACGGAAGAAGAAGTTCAGGGATTCATGAAGGCGCTGAAGGTGTATCGCGATTTGGTGAATATCAGGAATATATATTTAGATGAGCAGGAGGAGGCAGGGAATGAAAAATATGTTGGTAATATTCGTGCATTGTCAGATAGTCTCCAATTAGTTGCTATTCTTCAGAAAATCAGAACGAGCACTGAAGAAATAAGGCAAAAGTTGACAGATGAAGATCGGGAAAAGGCAAAAGTCCTCATCGAATCCTACACAGCTAAGATGGCGAATCATCAATTCCAGAATACTGATGAGATGGAGGAGGGCCTCAATGAAATCATGCAGGCAATGAGCGCTTCTTCCACTCACTCCTCTCAGGCAGATACGCAAAAACATAAAGAGTCCAGGCCAGTAGACGCCAGCATATCACACCTCGGAGATGGAAATGAGCCCATGGTAATAGAATTCCCTATACCCGCAGGCAAAAAACTTCGCGAACATCCTCACTTCTCTTTTGAGCCTATTGAAAGTACTCATCAACCAATATGCTTTGCGAATGGGAAGAAATATCGCACCTTTGAAGAAATGACGAAGGAAATCGATCCAAGAACAATCACTAAGATTCACATCTGGGATAAAAAATCACCTGCAACCAAAGAAAAATTTGGCAATAAGGGCAAGTATGGAGTGATGGAATTCTTCACGTATGAGCCGGAAAAAGTGGAGGAGGAAAAAAGAACATTTTCCTTCACGAATAATCAGGTAAAATTGACAGGAAAGGGAAAAGACAAGCTTCAGGAGGACTTTCTGGTTCTGATAAACAAGATTCCTAGCAGTTGGGAAGAGATGAAAGCACTTGATCCCAATACGATTGAGAGTATTCTGATCGAAAAAGATTCGGCTGCCCAAAAGACGATAGAAGCGATGAATCTAGCTCCCGCTCCCGGCATTGTTCATGTCCAAACTCAGGGAGATATCCAGCCATCCAGTGCCTTATCTTCACCTATTACAGCCACCATTCTGAATAATGGCAACAATCCATCAGGAGAGGTTACATTTAGCTTATTCCTTGCCAAGGATACGGAGGTTACGATCGATGTTTTGACCGTAGATGGTCGGTTTGTCGAGAATATCCTGGATCAGCAGCAATTAGCAGAAGGGAAGCACAGGCTGTCCTGGCAACCTAAAGGTGTGGCCAATGGAACCTATATTTTCCGTTACCATACCTCCATTGGCAATTGGAGTTCTCGCGTGATCTACCAAGGAGGGAATTAAGGCAACGTTTATCAATTGAGACATTGAAGAGCCACAGAAGCATTGAGATCTTTGCATAGATCCTGTTTGTGTGGCTCTCTGTTCTTCTCTTATTCCGTTTCTCTCTCCGCAATCGGAAATACCCATTCCCCTCTGTGATTGACATATCCAATCTCCCCATCCTTGATGACCTTATAGAGTCCATTGATATAGCGCACCATTTCAAATTGAGGCTCAAACAGCATCTTTCCATCATATGTCATCAAGCCCAACAGCTGATCACATTCTGCAACAGAGACCGACTCATGTGCCTCATGTAGTCGATCATATCCGAACTTTTTTGTAACCTTCTCAAACAGGGAGATCTTTTGCGGAACAATGAAGGGTTTGGCGGGGAGGCGCTTCCTGATATCAAGATCTTCCCAATAGCTATTCCTGTATTTCTTGACCCGAAATCGGCCATAATTCACAATCACAATTGCAGCATATGTAGGATCTACCACAAAATTTCCTTTCTGATCGACCACTCCGTACTTGTTCTTTGTGCGAACCAGTCCCATTTGGAAGGCGAATGTGTCTAC
Source organism: Bacteroidota bacterium (assembly GCA_039029315.1). GTDB lineage: Bacteria > Bacteroidota > Bacteroidia > J057 > J057 > JBCCCJ01. The sequence goes on from JBCCGK010000090.1 coordinate 37,230, forward strand.
AGATCGATAGTAGGGTTCCAAAATCAACTCAAAGTTTTCATTGATATATCCCCACCCATCTTTGGTAAATACTTTGGCTACCCCATCTTTAAAATCTTCACTGATCAATCGATAGTGAGGAGCCAGTTGTTCAGTTCCATCAGCTGTAAAATATCCGAAGACCCCTTTCCGCTTGACACGATAAAAACCATTGTCTCTCCGCCAAATTCGGCTATATGATGGCGAAATTACCCACTCGCCCTTGGTATTAATCACGCCTGTCCAGCCAGAAGCTCTTGCAATGGCTCTGCCATCAGCAAAATCTGACGCTTTGTTGAAGCGAGGACGGATATGCCATTTGCCAGAAGTGGTGAGGTATCCGTATTTCCCACGATACTTGACCATAGCGATTCCATCGACAAAATCTCCGGCTAACTGGTAGACAGATTCTATCATATAATCTCCCTGTGCATTGATAAATCCCCAACGCATCCGATTGCGAACGCGCGCCAATCCGTGGTGAAAGTCTCCGGCTCGATCAAACTGTGGCTCAATCTGCATCTGACCAAGTCGATTGAGATAGCCCCACTTGTTCCCGACCTTAACGGCGACCAATCCCTGATGAAAATCATGACTGGCCTCATAGCGTTTGGAGAACAACAGATTGCCATCTTCATTTAAGTAGAAAATCTTTTTGGTGTTGACCTTCGTAGCAATCAAGCGTACCAGAGGGCCGTTGCTGCTGTCTATTCCCCTTCTTCGCAAGGCCTCATCAGCTGCGGGGTCCAGGATTTCATCGAATCTCGGTGGAATAAACTCCTTGAAGGCAGTATCCAATGCCCCCCATTTATGATTGAATTCAAAGATTCCCATACCATTGGTGAATGGTTTCAGGGATTGAAATTTGGCCTCCGTCCCCCATCTCCCCTGATCGGTCACATAGCCCCATTTGCCACTCAATCCCTTCGGACGTTTGGGTTTAGGCGATTCATGATTTTTGGGTAAGGGAGCAAAAATCAGAGAGACACATGCAGGTGCAATGCCTTCAGAAAATGGGCCGATATAAGCTGTTCGGTTCAATCGATAAATCGCCCCTCTCTGGTCAACCAAACAAAAGGCTCCTGTACTGTATTGTGCCCGGGCAAGCTGATTGCTTGCAAAATCCTGCATATAAATGATGTTGATGTTTGCATCCGGGAGAATCAAGCTTCGTCCTGTTTCATGATTGATCAGGGCGCATTGGCGTTCTTCAGGCTTACCGATTTCAATCAGCGCAAGACTAAGCCCCAGAGATGGGAAGACTTCTATATCGGTGTATTTGGGCATGACCCTGATTCGATTGCTGGCGGTGTCTCGCCATCCCCATAGATTGCGTTGCTTGAACCACCCATACCTTTGGGGAAGCAGATTGTCATTGTCCTCATCAGTATCCGCTTCTATAAAGGTAGTTGCCTGCTCAGCAGATGTTCGAATAACCAACCTTTTCTTGTTGGAGAGCAGGCCTTCTGGCGTGAGAGGAATCTGTCTGTTGTTGGAAACCATGGTCTCTTTGACGATGGCATTTCCATTTAGCAGGAAGACATCCTCATAGATGGTATCGACCACCAATTCACCATACTGGTTCAGCACTCCCATGCCTCCAGTAGTGTGTACAACTGCTACATTCCCTTCAAATCGCCCACGTCTTGTCAGGAGAAATGGGAAAAGACTTTCCAGGCTATCATTTCTGTACTGATTGAGGCCCCAATTGGACTCCAACTGGATCCATATTCGGCTTCGACGATCAATGTTGATTTCTCGATAAATAAAATCAAACAGCTTTCTCCCTCTGCCACTATATAAACCAACAAAGCCTTTTTGCCCTACATAAATGAACCCTCTTACCACCTTCACTGTGTCAAAGAAAGGGCGACTGATGACATTTCCCATAGAATCAAGCAAGCCAATGAACTGCTCCTCCTCCTCCTCTGAAACAGACAGGGTATCTGCCCCAAGCCCGTCAAGACTATCCTTCCACATACTTGATGCGAAATAAGCGAATGTATGTGGGGTTAGAAAGGCAATGGAATCCGGAAAGTCTGTGACTCTTTTCTGACCTTGTTCATCCCATGCTGAATAGAGGTCGCCCTGCCAGCCAACGATATATCGATTCTGCTGAACTGTAAATCCATGAAAGGCTGTCTCAATCTGAAAGCGGCCAGAAGGGTCCCAGATGCCCCACAATCCATCGTGTTTGATCGCGAAGATTCCCGGAAATACGCTTTTTATCTCTTCATATTTGGGTGAAAGGATGGTTCTTCCCAGGGTATCCAATATGCCGATCTTTCCATTCTTCTGGACTTCGATATAGCCAGGAAGTGATTGGTCGCTATGAATTTTGACTCGTTCATAGATCGGGGGTACAATTTCTTTTCGGTCAATGTGATAGACCCCCATTTTTTGGTGCTTCAGAAAGACAAAGTACCCATTGCTTTGATGAGACAATTCATCACCATACACAAAATCATACTGGAGAGGAACCACAACCTGGCCCGAAGAATCGATGAATCCCCATTGATTTCCCTGTCTGATTTCATAGATCTGTGCGCAACAAATAGAAGCAGAACACAGCATTATGACCCAGATACTGGAGATGTGAAGCATTCTTCTCATGTTCATTTTTTCAAATTGGATAAACATATGAATCCAGACAGATCATCAAGTCATGATCGGCTACTCTCTTAGGGACCGAATCCATTTCCCTTGATTGTTCAAATACCCTACCTGCCCGTTCAAATGGACCTGATAAAGTCCTTTGCGATATGTGATTGCTTCAAATTGTGGTGGAAACACTTCTTTTCCCTTGCGATCTATCAATCCTACAAGGCCTCTCGATTCTCCGACGATCACGTCTTTGCCTACCGCCAATATCCTGTCATAGCCGGGATTGGTGATCGGTCTGCTGTCTACGTCGATGACATATTCTTTTCCTTTTCTGCCCAGGATCGCCAATTCGGTTCCCCTGACACTTCTGGCAGAATCATAATCCTGCTGATGTGAAGGGACTCCATAGGTATCCATATAGATCCATTTGGCCCGATTGGATTCAGGGTCCCGAACTCTGCAACTCAACCATCCTCCGGGAAGATGTTTGATCCGTTCGTATATCAAGGGCAGTAGGGTATCCCCCGCAGCATTGATTACGCCCCATTTTCTGGGTCTTCCTCCTTGCACTCTTGCGACACCATTCTGAAAGGATTCCGCACGAGCATACACATGAGGAATCACCTGCTTTCCATCCTCATTGATGAATCCCCATTTGCCTGAATCCAAAACAGCTGCTCTATTTTCAGAAAAATCTCTCAGAAATTTGTACGTGGGATCCATCAGAATATTCCCTTCTTCATCCATCACTCCATATCGATTGTCTTGCTTGAAGACAATTTTATCTTCCTGCAAGGATTGGATTTTTTGAAAATGCAGATCCATGACCCACTCTCGTTCATAGGAAAAGAACCCATGTTTTCCATCTAACGCAACATCATAGCCTCCGGCGATTGGTATTATTTTGTCGTATTTGGGTTTTAGCACCCATTTCCCTTCTTGGTCAATCAGACCAAATTTGCTTGTCTTGACAATTGCCATCCCATGATCAAAGGGGAATACCCTGCTGAACTTCGAACGGATCTGTAAGCGACCACTAGTATTGATGTAGCCCCAACGCGATCCTTTCTTGACTGCTGCATAACCTTCCTGAAAAGGCTGCAAGTTGTCGAAATAATAGATCTTTCGTTTGCCATTAGATTTCTGTTTTCCCAACCATTCTCCTTCAGTGTTGATGAATCCCCACCCACCTTTGTCTTTCACTGATGCAAAGCCTTCCGTGAAGTCTCCCGCCGCTCGAAATTGAGGTGGGATCACCAAATCGCCTTTTTCATTCAAATATCCCCAAAATCGATTGATCTGGGTACGAATCAGCCCTTCATTGAAGTTACCAACCCTTCGCACCACTGTTTTCCGATTATCCTGACTGAGTGAATCAGCCATTTTTTCAAACAAAAATGTTCCTTCTCGATCCAAAAAGCTATACTTGGTCCCACTCATCCCACTGATCAGGAAGGCCGCTTCTGGTGCTGGATCATCGATAAAGGCATAGGTTGGCTCCAGCAGATTCCCGTCCTCCAGATGATACAATCCCCATTTCATCTTTTGCATTTTCCCAGAACGATATCGGAAAACCTGATTGACAATCGGGCTGATATAGGTAAAATGATTGTTGGTATAGCTTCCATCTGATTTGATTACTTCCCAGATCTCAGGCATCTTGATCAGCTGTTGTTCCAGAGCTGGGTGGTCGGGATCGATTGGCTTGGTGTTTTTTCTTTTGAATCGGACTCGAAACGCACTATCTCTGGGGGCTCCGATATAAGAATACAATGGGCGGGAGATCCTGGCCATTTCCCGACTCATCGAGAAGGTAGGATCTAGCAACTGAAAGGTTCCTCCTCCACTATATCCACGAAGAATCGAACTCTGAGCCAGATCCTCTATATAGATCTTTTTGTAGACAGGCGAAACCTCAAGCCTGGAAGAATTGTGATTTACGATTCCAAATCTTGCTTGTTGGGGAGAGTAGGTTTTTATCCCAACCGTGCTGAGATTATATTGGGGATGAACCGCTACGCTATCAAATTTGGGGTTAATCCTTAATTTTCCGCTAATGGTGTCTCGCAGTCCCCATCGATTCTTGCTGGTAAACCACCCAAATGCTTTCCGGAGATTTTCTTCTTTTTGCATCGAGCGGGTTCGCATGAATTTGTATGCCCCACTGCTTTGGGCAACAATCAGCTTTCGCTGGCGAATCGGAGTCCCTTGATCATCGAATCTGGCTTGTGCCCAGGTACTATCTTCAATGCGAAAATATCTTGCTAATCCAGGATATATCCTGACCACACGAAATTGTGGATCGACGACATATTGTCCCGCTTCATTGATCACCCCAAATGATCGGCCTACTCGTACTCGACTCACCGGTCCTTCAAATGAGCCAGCCTGTGAGAAGCTTGAATCCACCACAAGTTGGCCTTGCTCATTTGTGAATCCCCACCATTTTCCTGTTCTGATCCAAAAATGCCCAGAGGTGTCTATGCGAATCTCGTCATATTTGGCATTCAAACGGATTTCTCCCTGTGGTGTTAGCAACCCATATTTTCCTCCTGTCTGGACTCTGAACAGAGTGCCTAATGGATCTATGCGGGAATATTGGGCCTCTGTAAGAGGTTCCTGGCTATTTCCCAGAATCCCCAATTGCCTGCGTTGACGGTAGATAAACACCCCAGATACATAGTCATGAATCAGATAGGGGATATTCTGGATGGTTGACTGTCCCCCGGCATCCCAGATATGGGAGTTCTTGTTTTGGTCGTAGGCACAGAAGAAGACTTTTCCATCTTCCTCAAATGAAATCAATCTAACATAAGATTCCGGAATCCGAACTTCTCCACTCAAGCTTTCCACACCCCAGCGTTTTCCCTTTCGAACTGCATAAACCCCTTCCCTCAGGGTTTTGATTTCATCATATTCAGGAAGAATTTTCTTGTTTTGTTGAGGATTGAGAATCCCATATTTGCCCTCTATGACGATTGACAAGTCCCCTGAGCTGTTTTGGTGGATGAAGAGTTGATCATAGCTTGGCGGGACGATCTCTCCATGTTCTATATGATAGAGCCCCGTTTTGGCCTGTAAGAAGGTAAAAAAGTACTGGTCATCAGAAGAGGGATAGAGGTAATCAAATTGTGGCTGCAGGACGACTGTGCCTATAGAATCCATGAGTCCCCACTTTCCTCCTTCTTTGATTTCGAATAGTTGAGCAGCGGCAAAGTAAGGCATGCCGAGCAGGAACCATATCAAGGGAAATAAGCGGTTCATGAAATAGTACTGTTGGAGATAGGTAAGTGGACAAATTTATATTTGGCAATCATCTTCCACCCTCTCGCTCTCCCGCCAGCGGGAGACATCAACCCACAAGGCCAGGAATCAATAATTTCCCCCTTTGGAGGGGCATATGTAAATATGTCTCCCTACTTATGGGAAAGAAAGGAATAAGATATATGGAGAGTGCGGACTTCCTGACCACAAAGCCTGATTCCATATACCTTATTCCCTTTTTGGTCAAAGCTGGCCTATACGCCTGCCAAAAGATTTCTCAAATCTGCTGGAGAATCTATGGTTTGTTGTGTTTCCCGCATTTGGAAGACAAACTCTCCGCTGGGTTTTTGTTCAATAAAATCTTCATTGGAGAAGAGAGCGACTTCATTGCCGGGCAAAAATGCCAGCACCATATTGGCCGTACGTGGATCATATCTGAATTGCTTCCACTTGGTTCGGGATATAGGAATAACAGAATTGGCTTCAGGCATGAGCAGGTATACCTGCTCAATATCGTTGGAAGAGATTGGAAGAGAAAACTGATCAAATCCAAAATCTGCCTTCACCATTACTTGTGATTGATTCCAGATTCGGTCAATGTTATAGATTCCAAAAGAGTTGATAAAAAATGCTCTGGAAATGCGTGCATGACGTTCCGCAGCAGCCATCTGTCTCTGTATCCGTTTTCTGGCTTCCAGGATCCGCTGACGACGTGCTTGTTGTTGCTGCTTGATTTTCTCAAAGACTGCCATGGTGGCCTCATAATTTTCGTCTTCTACGACAGGCGTAACCAGGATTTTGGCTTCCTTATCAGTATTTCTCAAGGTGAAATAAAAGATGCCTTTCTTCCTGGGATGTTCCTGAACGGTTGCTGAGGACCACACTTCACCGAATACCCATTCGCTGGTTTCTGGATTGATGCAATCTTTTTCTTCCATATTGGCATACTGCCAGGTCAATTCTTTATAAGGAGCAAGAGCCGGGAATCGAGAATAGTCTACATCGAAATCAAACGGGATCGCATCTGGGGCCAATCGTTTGGGCTCAAATGGTTCCGCAGGGAGTGCCTGCTCTGCCAACTTGCGATCTTCTTCCAGGGCTTTGTCTAATGCTACATCGGCATTGGGGCCAAATCCTTCGGTGCTGGATGGTACTTGTTGGGCCTGGCTTGTTCGCATGAAAGACCAGTTATTCTCTCCTTCATCAAACTGATACACATTGTACCCTTCGTCATCCTTAAATGAAGTCATGTCTACTTGTATCTCTTTGCCTTCAGCAATAAATACGGGAGACCCGTTTTGTGAAGCACGAATTTCCATCATGCCTGCAGTTTGGAGGATGTGTGATTCCCCCGCAGAATCATAGCCCATCGGAATTCCGCTCAGGAGAACATCTACAACATCGTGAAACTCTCGGTACCTGATATCGACCTTCCCTGATACAGCTTGCTGATTGGCATCTACAAGTGCTCCCTGAGGTACGGTAATCTGGGTGCCATTTTCCAGGGTCAATGTGCTTTCTTCAGACGCATTTACTTCAAAATCATGAAAAGCAAGCTGAACCTTTTCCAATGGAGGAGAAATCGTCTGTGTTTGCGCTGCCTCTGTTGTGGCTACACCCATTGCCTGGTCCTGATCAGCTTGTGCCTCCTGATCAGGGTCTGGTGTACAAGAAGTCCCTGCGAGAAGACCAACAATTGCCAGAGTAGAGAGAATAGTTTTTACATTCATGTCAGTTGGGTTTTCTTATGGTAGTTGATGGATAAGTCGGTGTTTGTCTTTCCTATGTACAGGAAAAATGACAGATATAGTCGGAATTTATTGCCAGATCGTAATAGGATTGGCATAGGGAAAAGCTTTCAACAATCAACAAAATCAGGAGATGCTGATAATACGACCAGCACAAGAAAGTGTTACATTGCTTCAAACAATGTATTTTCTTCCATCCTGATCATTAATCCTTTCAAAGTCTGCCGCAGCTGCTCTTCATCCTCAGTTGCTTCCACAGGCATCAATTCTATCAAAGGTTCTTCTTCTGAAGAGGTATGTGAAGGAGAGAAGCTTCCCAGGAGAAGGTCTCCACTTTCTGGGTCTATTGTCAAAAGATGACCCTGAAGATGATTTGGCAACATCACTTGTCCCTCCTCTACAGAAAGGCGAATCATGGTATTTTCTCCAGGCAATATCAAAAAGAATCTCTGATCTGCCCGGGATGTCATCCGTTCTTCTTCATAGGAGAGTGTCGCGCCAATCAGACTGTCAGAAAAGTTACGTTTTCGACTCAAGCCAATGACACCCAATCGATCAAAGGAGAATCTGCGATAGCATGCAAAGACAGAATCCAGTGTAGAAGCTTCCCACTTCGACAAACTATCCGCATAGGCATTTTTTGCGTGTAAGATTTGCATTTCGAGTTCTCTTTGTTCCTCTGCTGCCTGCAATCTTTCTTGCACAGCCTTCTGATACGCTCTGTATCTTTCCTGATAGATCCGGTCTGCTTCCTCTTGAGTTCTCGCCTCGAACATCGGCTTGGCGATGACAGTTCGGAACATCAAATCTCCCTCCTCTGTCTGTTTTGCAAATTTCAATTCGAAGCCATCAGGTCTTGTTGGCATTCGTTTGATCCTTACATCTTCCCAGCCTTTTCCTTCTCCGATCAATCCTTCTGTCCAGGGATTGACAGATTCAGTCATCTCGACATATTCCCAATAGACTTTTTCAAAGCCCCGAAATTCAGGATAGTCCTTCAGATTTCGAACTTTCACGCCGAAGGGTTTGCCCGGCTTTTGTGGGATAGGTTTTGCTGCTCTCGGGATCATTTGGTCATTTTCTTCCAGATCGATCATTGCGAGGAGTTCTGGTCGTGTCGGTCGTGGAAGGATATGGGAGCTATCAGGTGGCAGAACGACCAGTTGCAATTGATCCTTGCCTTGATTCAGCCATGACCTGCTCACGGTATCCAGTTGGAATACATCAAAGCCTGTGCTGGTATCTCCGGTATAATAAACGGCTTCGAGAGATTTTCGCAAGGCTATCAATTTGCCGTCCTGTCGGGCTTGCACCTCCAGTAAAGTCAGGGATTCCAATCCTTCCATGTGTGCCATGGAATCATCATTCATGCTGATTCCTGCAATGAACAGATCTGCAGGATCGTGGAATTCGCGAACTTCCAGTTGGATAGGACCGGCGACAATGGCTTCCGACTCCGGATCCATAAAGGCCTCAGGAGGAATAACAAGTTCCCAGTTCTCGCCAATCTTCATGCGCGTCTGTGCATCCGACTGGATTTCTTTCTGAACAAAAGGAAGCTTGATCGATTCTATCGGCGCTTCGATCAAAGGAGGCAAAGAAGACTCTTGAGGTACTTCGACTACCAAAAAGAGAATTGCCACGATGCCAACCACTGCTGCAAAATAGCGTGGTTTTCGATATAGATTTCGCCAAAATTCAAACCTTGTGTGTACCTGATATTGCTGATATAAGGAGTCGAAGTCCTTGTGTTGAGCAATGCGTGTAGAATCAGGTAAAGGTTTGTCGATATGTATCTTATATTTGGTCATAAAATTCTTCTTACGCTTCCACCTGCCTTGGCCCCATCAGTTTCTTCATCTTTCCTAGCAGGCGGTACATCTTCACTTTAGCATTGTTCTCCGTGATTTGAAAGATTTGCGCGATTTCTTTAAAGGGCATTTTTTCAAAAAAACGTAGCTCTATCATTTGCAATTCGTGCGGAGGCAGTTGTTGCATAGCCGCTAGCATCCGGTGAATATTGGCTTCATCATAGGATTCTTCCACTTCTTCCATCATATCTGCGACCTGGGAAGATTCCATACTGATGGTACGCTTGTGCTTGTGTGTTCTGAAATGCTGATTGACCTCATTGATCGCGATTCGATAGAGCCATGCCGAGAATGGCACTCCCTGGAATCGATATTTTTGCAAATTGGTCATTGCTTTGAGGAAAACCTGTGAGGTGACATCAGCACTGATTTCTTCATTGTCCACCCGCTTGTACACGAAACAATAGATCTGCTCATAGTATTTTTCATACAACGCAGAAAATCTTCGGGGATTTTTCTGTGCAGCTTGCACCAGAACATATTCTTCCTGAATCTGGGCTTTGCTAAGCGATCTTTTATTTACAGCCAATGTTGTACTCAGACGATTGTTTTTCCTACATAATCCTGGAGGGGGAAAAAGTTACAGAAAATTCTTCAGTTTTTCCTCTCTTTCGCAGGAAGAGTCTTCGATCTCTTCCATCTTTGCTTATTCCTCCCCTAATTCTGTCCAAGCGGCTCCTTCTGTAAGGTACATATGAACCACAATCTGACTCCTATCTCACTTGCAATTAGCGGCTTTGAAGAAAAAGCAATCGGGTTCATGCTTGATATTTTTTCCTCTACCCCCCACTAGCTTTTGTATGAGCAAGTCGAGATATTTGCCTGTGCGTATTTCGTCAACATATTCATTATGAAATCATCATTCGTGTTCTTTCTGGGCTTGCTTCTCTGCTTTCCGGCATCCACTACTGGCCAGAATATCAAAGAGTTGTTTGTAGCCTTTCCGGGAAAAATATTCGGAACGCTTCCCTCTTCGTCAAGTAAACAAAGCTTTCTGAATACTACGGCTGTTGGCCAAAGAGGAGAATTGCAAGATGTAGATCCCAATGAAGGCACAGACCAATATACCCTGGCCATCTTAGATCTAGCTGGAGGATTTATCAGATTGGATGCCCTGGATTTCTATGTAGACATGTGTTACTGGCGAAAAAGTGATGGCCATCGACTGGTGGCGATTTGTGAAACGACCACCGTTGGCTATGTGGAATCAGAGATCGAATTCTATGATTATTTCGAAGGAAACTGGAAGAGACTTCATACAGATTCCATCATGATACGGCCTGCCTATCAAGATGTTCTGGATATACGGGCCAGCCTTGCTGCCAATGGTGGGGCCGCCATTCCTCTGGACAGATTGTCATATGCTACCGAAATCCAGTTACCACAGAAGGGCAAGGATATCCAGGTCCAGTTTGAGTTGGTAGATTTTGCTGACGAATCAGGAAGAGAACTCAGCTACCAACTTGTCTACAAAGTCAAGAAACCTACCCCAACTTTCTATTCTCAGCTGGTCTATTTCTGGAATGATGGGATTTTTTTGAAAGAATGAATCGCCCATTCTCAGTTTGACTTTGTCCATTTTTTACAGGAGAAAAATCCTCTCATATGCTCTGGAAATCGTCTTTTTTAATTAATGAACTTCGCTGTTTTTAGGTGATGTTGATTAATTCTCATTGAAAATTTATTCACAACTGTACACTTTTTCTTTTCCTTTGTTTTTAGAATTCTTTGCAACTTTTTGGCGGCAAAAAGTTGCGTAAAAACCGCCA
>JBCCGK010000091.1:0-48353 GCA_039029315.1 Bacteroidota bacterium
ACATTTGTCGACAAAGATGGGAATGTACTGGAACATCGAGATGATGGAGATTTTAGTATCTATCAGGTGGATAATGTCTTTGCCTGGCTTGCCGGAGGAAAGAAGAAGGAAGGATTGGAGACTGTAGGGGTTGAGAATCCTGCTTACACATATCGAAAAGGTCAGCAGATTGACCTTATGAACCGGGAACATAATGTCATTGCTCCTCAAAATGGTGCTCTGATACCCAATTATACTATTGAAGGTTTAATCATTCCTATTCCTTTTGTAGCTGGAATCATGGGTGCAGGATTTAGATGGCTTTATATTGGAGGTAAATGGGTGTTTGGTAGAGTATATAAGGTTGGGGGGAAGTATTTTTTGAAGATCTTTGGGAAGGGTAGCAACAGGATAGTCTCTGAGGGGGTTACCATTTCTGGGGCAAAATTGAACGAAATTGCATTCACCAAACTCCAGAAGATTGTTAGGTCCCAGTCAGATGAAATGAACGCTTATTTTAAATCCGGCGGAAATAAAGTCCCAAGTAGAAAAGCTTTATTGGCTTATAAAGAACTAACTGAGAGAATACTTTATCAAAGAGGGGGAGCACCTGCAAAAAAATTAACTAAAGTCTCCAAAAGAGTACAGACGCAACGTTTAATATTGATAAACAGAACCTTAACAGGATTATAAGACATGAAAGATTTACTTGAAAAATTAGATACGCAATGGAAACAAGAAAATTTGATACATATAAACCCCGAATCAAAAACAGGTTTAATACATTATGAAAATCAACATGATATTATTATTCCTAGCGACTTTAAGAAATATTTCTTAAGCCTGAATGGTTCGAATGACTATGACGAAAATTTCTTTAGATTTTATCCTTTAAAAAACGTTGAGAAGTTTTATAAAAAATTTCATGATTGGAATGGATTCCCGGACTATTCTACTCTTGCTCATTCCAATAGTATGATAAAAAATCTATTCGTTTTTTCTGACTTTCAATTTCATATGTTTTCATATGCAGCAGAGTTTTCAAAACTTAATAAAAATCAAAGCCAAATTTTCGCCATAAGTGGGAATAAATTTGAGATTGTCGCTAAATCCTTTTCTGAATTCTTACAATTGTACTTTGATGACTCTCCAATTCTGTTTTTAGATGGATTATAGCTCATCCTTTACTGTAAACTCGTTTAAAGTTTTTGTGTCGAAAAAGCGGTCTAATAGAAAATCCGTGGGAAGTTCACCTCGCCGCGATGACCTGGAAGAAAACAGATGGCTATGGGCATTATGATTTCAGCTATGATCAAGCCAACCGCCTGACTGGAGCAGTCCATGATGTGATCGACGCGATAGGCGGCTTGCCAGATGGCAGGTATATCCTCAGCAATGTCAGCTATGACAAAAATGGCAACATTTTTAGCTTGGAAAGGCAGGGAAAAATCAGCTCTACCACCTTTGGGGATATGGATGAACTCAGCTATACCTATTCAGTCAATCGGTTGATGAAAGTAGATGACTCAGGCCTGTCAAGCTCCCTAACAGACGTTGAGCAGTTTGTCGATGCTAATACCTCAGGCGATGATTACGATTATGATCACAATGGTAATCTGACTGAAGACCTCAATAAAGGGATTAGTTTCCGTCCAGCGAACTCCCAAGGAACATCTGCGATCAATTCATGCAGCAATTCATGGCCTCCTCTCGTTTGGAAAGAGAAGGCTTTATTTGCTTACATTGGGAAGTACGCTCAACCTCTACACATCATTGTCTTTATTGTAGGCTAAACTCCCTCTACCTATGACAACATTTATGACACGCTCGCAGGTGCAGCAAGGCATGCTGACCCTAAGCATTTGGATGTGTTTTCTATGGATCAACTATGATGTGCATGCACAAGTATGCCAGGGCAACATAACGCTTGGCTCACAGGTAGAAGTGAATTCCTTCTCCTGTACAAGCGTTGCTGGAAATCTCAGGATTCAGGGACCAGATATCAAGCAGGTGGACAGTCTCCGGTCTCTGACTTCGGTCGGAGGTGATTTTTCCATTTTCCTGAATGATTCATTGCTACAGGTCGATGGTCTTGCCAATCTTGACTCCATAGGGGGACTACTCAGGATTCATGTCAATAGTTTGCTTCAGAATATTGACAGCCTTTCCAATCTCTCATATATTGGGTCTACCATCCATCTTACTGGCAATATAGCCCTGGAAAATATTCATGGATTCTCTGGACTTACTACTGTTGGAGGGGATCTTCGGATAGATTTTAATCCTATGTTAATGAATCTAGAGGGATTCAATGGCCTGACTTCCTTGCCCGGAGATGTGTTCATTCAATTCAACGATACCCTGGAAAGTCTGGCTGGCTTATCCCATCTTTCCTCTATAGATAAATCCCTGGTCATCATGAACAACCGGAATCTGACCAGCCTAGACAGTATGACTCAATTGGCTCATGTCGGAGAAAATATTCAAATATCCGGCAACCTCAATCTGTCTGATGTGGATCTGCCACAATTAGACAGTGTAGAAAATGATCTGGTCATTAATGGCAATTACAGCCTGATTCATCTTGATGACTTTGATTCGCTTAGCTTCATTGGAGGAAGTTTAAGGATCTTCAACTCGTTTCATATGGAGGAAATTACTGGCTTCTCAAGCATTCCTGCCATTGGGGAAGATCTGTTCATTGGCAACAATACTCGCATAAAAAAAGTAGAGGGCTTTCAGCAGCTCAGTTTGGTGAAGCGTGTGATGGAAATCTCCTTCAATGATTCTCTCCTTTCGCTGGAAGGATTTGCCAACCTGGATTCCATTGGCTTCAATCTTGACATCGATGGCAATGATCGCTTGCCCAATCTTGACGGTTTGGAGGCTCTCCGCGGAATCAAGGAGACACTGGTCATTGTCAACAATGGCGAATTGAGAGAGATCGATGCCTTATCAAGCCTTCAGAAGGTTGGAGACAGATGCCTGATTTGGTCCAATGATTCCTTACATTCTCTTGCTGGATTATCAGGCCTGGAATTTGTAGGGGCCAATCTGGAAGTCAAGGACAACTTTTCCTTACGTTCACTGGATGATCTGAATGCTGTGCATACCATCCTTGGTGATTTTGAGATCACCAACAATAGCTCCCTTCTCAGAATCGATAGCGTCAATTCCCTTCAGGAAGTCGAGACACTAAGAATAGAGAATAATCTGACCCTGGAAGCCATCACGGGATTCCCCAATCTGTCCACCATACAGGAGGACTTCCTGTTGACGGACAATGATAGCTTAAGAATACTGACTGGGATGGAGCAACTGTTGAGCATTGGAGATCAGTTTTTTGTCCAGGAAAACAACAGCTTGGATAGCATCATTGGCCTGAGTTCGGTGGAGACAGTTGACGGAATTCAGATTTCAGGAAATCAATCATTGGCGAAAATTGACATCTTTCCTCATCTTTCAGCAGTTCCGTTTGCCTTTGTGCTCGATGGAAATCTGGCTCTGGAAGATATTGGAAGCTATGATTCCTTGCAATATGTGGGGAGCCTGACGATTTCGGGGAATAGCCATCTGAAACATATTGATGGATTGTCAACTCTTGATTCCATAGAGTTTGTCCTGATCATCACTGGAAATGACAGCCTGGAACAAATTGATGGTCTACAGGAAGTCCTCTCTGTAGGGGCCCAACTGATTCTTTCCTTTAATCACAACTTGACTCGCTGCTGTGGAGTATATCCCTTGCTTAGCAGTGGAGGCGTCGGAGGAACTGTGACCATCGAATCCAACGGCATGGGATGTACGGAGGCAGATATTCTGGCGGGAGGGCCTTGTTCAGTACCGATTGACCCTCTGATTTCTCCCTCTATCAGGATTGATCCTGCATATCCCAATCCTGCCAATCAGGAACTTGTGATTCCTATAGCTTTGGATCAAGCAGAGACAATCCAATTGGTGGCGTATGATCTCCAGGGAAGAACTATTTTGGAAAAGCAGGAGACTTTCTTTTCCGCTGGGGAAAATCTTTGGGAGCTATCAACCTCAGATTTTGATAATGGCCTGTATCTATTTCGGATTGTCATAGCAGGCATGCAGCACAGTCAGACCGTATGGATCAGACATTGAATGGTGAATCCTGCTTTGTACAAGATTTTTCATCATTCTTATCAATAATTCTCACAGGTTTCGTAAATTTTTGACATTCAATAGACTATGTCTCAAGAATCAAAATCTCATAGTCGCCTGACAATCAATGTTTTATTCCTTGTTTTGCTGAGAAACTGTTTGGATCTCCCTAACAGCTTTTCCTGACTGACCTTTGGGAAGCATACAAGGATGATTGTTCAACCTTAAATCCTATTCTCATGATTTCTTGTTTTTTCCGACTGAAGGTGTCTGAAAAGGCCCTGATATTGTTCACTTGGATGTGGGTTTTGATGATGCACATTGGTCTCCAAGCCCAAGCTTGCACAGGTAGTTTGACACTTTCTACCCAGGCAGAGGTAGATGCTTTCACTTGTTCGACCTTTCAAGGTAACCTGCAAATTAACGGAGCAGATATCAAACACCTGGATAGCCTATATAATCTGACCTCTGTATCTGGCGACTTGTTCATCTCATTCAACGATTCCTTATTGAATGTAGATGGCTTGGCACAGCTCGATTCTATAGGTGGAAAACTATTTATTCTGGTCAATTCCAGTTTGCAAAATCTTAGTGGGTTTTCACAATTGACATATGTCGGCCAGATGATCCATATTGCAGGAAACATTGCTTTGGAGGAGTTGGATGGGTTCCCAGCACTCACAAACATTGGAGAGGGAATCATGATTGAACAAAATCCTTTCCTACTTCATTTAGGAGGATTTTCTGCCCTGACAAGGATTCCTGGGTCCTTGGAAATTAGATGGAATCCAATGCTCCAGCAGATGAATGGATTTTCCGCCTTAGAACAAGTAAAGGAATCTGTTATTATCTTTCTTAATCCAAAATTGTCAAATATAGATGGCCTGGATCAATTGGAAAAAGTAGGGTTCAACCTCCAAATTTCAGATTTTGATTCAACTCATCTGGGAGGCTTGAATCAGATAGATTCTATTGGAGGAAACCTGTCCATCCATGGGAATGAAAGCCTGATTCACTTAGATGGCTTTGACTCTTTGTCTGTATTGGGGGGAAACTTGTTGATCCACTTGAACGATTCACTGCAAGATATATCAGGTTTTTCATCTCTACCCTCTATCGGAAGGTCTTGTATTATTGAAAGAAATGATCGATTGTCTCACATCAATGCCTTTCAACAATTGGAATTCATCAGCTTCACCCTGAGAATCTCCATGAATGATTCACTTATATCCCTGGGAAGCTTCCCTCAACTAGATTCCATTGGAGGAGATGTGAACATTTGGAACAATTGGTCCCTGCCCAACCTGGATGGATTGAATGCTTTGCGGGGCATAGGAAGGTCGCTAGACATCTTAGACAATGCCAGCCTCAAGAACATGGATGCCCTGTCCATGTTGACCCATATTGAGGACAGTTGCCTTATCCAGAACAATGATTCCTTACAATCTCTTGCTGGCTTGTCCAATCTTCAATCTGTAGGGGATGATCTGCGAATTGTTAACAATGATTCACTCATCACGATTGATGAACTTCATACACTTGATACCATTGGGGGGCGTTTGGTAATTGAGGGCAATTCATTTCTCCAGCAGATTGACAGCTTGTCTTCTCTTCAACATGTGGGAGAGCTGAGCATTCGACAAAATGGCTTATTAGAACAAATTCGAGGATTCTCTCAGCTACAGACCATTCATGGAAATTTGATGATCAGAAATAATGATCACCTGACTTGGCTGAGTCCTTTTGATCAATTACACAAAATAGAGGGAGGACTATTTTTTCGAAATAATTCGATGCTGGATAGCCTGATCGGCATGCAGAAGGTAGATTCTATTGGTGGGGTGGACATCGCCGGGAATGCCTCTCTGATACACATGGATATTCTTCCCCTGGTGAAAAAAATCCCCTATGCTTTCGTGGTAGATGGAAATCTGCTGTTGGAAGATGTTGGAACCTATGATCAACTCGAATATCTGGGCAATTTGACCATTTCGGGCAATCCCCGCTTAAGACACCTGGATGGCTTCTCGAATTTGGATTCGATAGAATTGGTGCTGTTCCTGATTGCCAATGATAGCCTGGAGCAGGTAGATGGACTGAGTGAGTTGATGTCTGTTGGGCATCTGCTCAGTGTTTCCTTTAACTCCCAATTAAGCAGATGTTGTGGTCTGTATCCTTTGTTGAACAACAATGGGGTAGGAGGCATGATCACCTTTGATACCAATGGCATGGGCTGTACAGAAATGGATATTCTTGCCGGAGGAGCCTGCACAGTGTCCATCGACCCACAGTTTGATGGCATACAGATCGGGCATATCTATCCGAATCCAACAAGTGATGAGGTAATTATTCCTCTTTCTATGAATAGCTTTGAGTCAGTGCAAGTATCAGTGTTTACGATTCAAGGAAAAAAAATGCTGCAGCTAACGGTTGATCATCCTGGTAGCGGAGAGCATGAGTTCTCCCTCTCAACGAAGGAGTTGCCATCTGGCGTCTATCTCCTCCATATTCAAAGCCGGGAATGGCAAAATAGTGAGATTCTGATGGTTCGGCATTGATAGAATCATGAGAGGGGGCATAGAAAATATCTGATTAGGTAGTTGTCTTTTCTGTGCGTTCTCAATTCCTGAAAAGTCTGGCGTTGACCTGTGCAAGGCCAGACTTTCCTATCAAACACGACACGCCTGTCAGGATAGGAAGGGGCCCTGTTGCGCTAGATGAAAAGCCAGAGGACTGATTTGAACAGATGTTCTATAGTTGATTGGCTGAAAAGAAATACTTTTCATAATCTTCTGTTATTCAGTGTTTTGTGACTTAGAAAGCTTGGCTGAACCCTTGATGTCTTTCATTGGATTGCCTTGTTTGACTCCCGCACAAGCGGCAGGGAGATGACTGGATAAATGGCAGAGGTTTTGGGATGATAATGGGATGGCTAAGGAATGGTTTTTTTCTTCGAAAGATTGGAGGATTGACAAATTATCAGTACCTTGTAGTAATCGTTTTCCCTTAATCAGTAAAAAATGTCAATATGACATCTTTTCCTATTCATGTGAAATAGGATTATACACATTTTTGTTCAAACATTTTTTTAGGCTGAGAAGAACCATCTGGCCTGATGAATGTTATGAACCAATTTGGGGTTGGGATAACAACTCAACGTGATAGATGATATTTTTTGCTTGTTGAAAGTCTGACAATTAACCTTACAGATCATGATTTCAACAATGGTAGTGGACACGAAAGCTGTTTTCTCAGATGTCCTGGAAAACCATTTATTAACATTTTTTCCTTATATCAAAATAATTGGAAAAGTCTCAAGTCAGACGGAGGCCTTGTCTTTATTGAAGGTCTGCCAGCCTGATTTATTATTTCTGGATGTATCGACAACCTCATTGATCGTCGAAGGAAACCTTCGGCAAGATGCCTTTGGGATTGAAATGATTTTTCTCGCAGGAGCTGAGGGTGCCAGACAGGAAAATCGTCCCCTTTCTCCCTTGGGCTTCCTCTCTTTGCCCATCAATATTCAGGAATTGATTTCTGCTGTCACCTTTATTCAATCTCGAATCCAGTCGAAGCGCTTTCAGCTTGAAAATAGACGAATCCTCTCCCAACTCCTAAGATCTGTGCCCCCCAATAATATGTTTTCCATCCCAACATTGAATGGATTTGAGTTTGTAAAATTGGAGGAAATTATTCGCTGCGAAGGACTTCAAAAGTATACTCGATTGATTACCACCGAGAAAAGCGACATCATCAGCTCCTACAATATTGGGCATTTTTGCGACCTCCTGAAGGAGTATGGCTTCTTCTCTACCCATCGCTCTCATCTGGTGAACCTCCGCTATATCAAAAGATTTCAGTCAGAAGGGACCTTGACCATGTCTGATGGATCACTCGTTCCTGTATCCAGAAGGAGGAAGACGGCATTTATTGAGCAGGTGGCCCTCTTTCAAAAGAACCGTTAATTCCTCCTGCACGTCATTCGTGCCTGTTATTGGACCGCATCTCCAATAGGGATTGTCTGAGTTCAGCGATTTGGCAACCTTGGAGAAGGTTTTGTGAAATATCCTTGGTTCCATGACACTGAAAGTCGCACGTATTCATTCCTCAGCTTTTGATGCTGGAACAAACAGTAAGTCTGTATATGAACCCGCAGATATCATTGTGTATCTGACCAATAATGACACATATTTTGCCCCATTCTTTCCCTATCCCACGATCCAACAGATCAAAAAGAAAAATTACGAAAGCGGCCTCAATCTTCACGGGCTGTATTTCTGGAGCAAGAATATGGTCATCGTAGAAGATTGCAAGCCGGAAACGGTAAAACGGGTCATTCATCATCTGATCGAAGAGGGAGAGTTCGAATTTGCTTTCCAGAAATTATAATCCGAAACATCATAATCCTCGCATATCATTATGGTTTTGATAGGAGATATTGTAGAAGAAATCAGACAGCAGCTGCAACTCTATTTTAATACAGGAGCGACTGATCCCAATGCGAGTCTGCCAGATGATGTGACGCTTGCGAACATCTCCTTGCTGGATGCCTTCAATGCCAATGATCCGAACATTCGAGACAAATTGGTGATTTCTTTGGTCAGTATTGAAGAAGAAAAAGCGCTTCGATATGCACGAACAACTACCGTAATTCCCGCGCCCAACCCGAATGATAGCCGGGTAATTACCCATCATCCGATCATTTACCTGAACTTATATTTACTCTTCAGCTCACACAATAAGGAATATAAAGTCTCTCTCAATCAGTTGTCGGCTGTTGTGAATTTTTTTCAGCATAAGCATGTATTCACGGGGGCTGATATTGCGCTTCCAGATAATCTAGATAAGGTGGTATTCGAATTATGTACCACGAGTTTTGAACAGATGAACCATTTGTGGGGCGTTTTGGGAGGAAAATATGTCCCTTCTGCCTTGTACAAAGTCCGAATTCTTCCTCATGCGGATATCCGAGACAATGGTAGCGGTGCGAGAATTTTAAGAGAAAGAGCCAATTCACAAGCAGGATCATGATCGGATTAGATTTCGGCATATTATTCAGTCTGAAAGCAGAGGTCGAGGGATCTCCCGCTTCTGCCGCTGGATTTCAGTTTGTTCCAGCATCTACTACCAGAGATTTGTTGGATCGCTTGCAGGCTGTAGCCCGATCAATCGATGATCAGTTCATGGTTTTTGCCTCGGATGTGTTTGGGATATTTGCAGAAGAAACCGTTGGGACGACCAAACCATTTCGCCTAAAAGAAATCAATCTGCGCATCGAGGGGCGGGTGTATATATCTGTTTCGGACTCCTCCATTCATTCCTTGATAGACTCAACTTTTCGTCCTTCTGACTTAGCTGTTCTGCAAGCCTTGCCACCGGGCTTCAAATGGATGTACTATGTGGACAGTGCCTCCTTACCAGCTGCAAACCCGATTGGTCAATCCTCCATCGTGGGTCTGGCCCCTCCTGTGCTGTCTATCCAGAATAGTCGGCTGGGCAAGATCGCGCATGTGGCCAGTGGAAAGACCCTTCAGCCATTTTTAGCAGATGATGTGAGAAGCCAATTCAACTTTGGACTGGCTGAACCGGGGCTCTATCAACTCACGCTCATCAATCCTTCTGTCAATCGCAAGTTTTATGCAGATCCAGCAATCTTTTCACGTCCGCCATTGGCAGTAGTGGAGGTCAGAGTTCCAAAAGGAACAGTCTCTGTCAAGCAGCACAACATTGTCTTTAAGAAAAGACCTTAAGAAAAATATATTCTCCAATTTTCAACTATAAAAAACACCAATCATGCCAGTTCCTTTGACTTCATACAAAACACCAGGTGTGTATGTCCAGGAAATTCGAAAACTTCCTCCTTCGATTGCTCAGGTAGAGACAGCCATCCCTGTCTTCATCGGATATACCCAAAAGGCAGAACTCGAATCCACCAAAGATTTGCAGATGAAGCCAACCCGAATTCGCTCTCTGAATGAGTACGAACTGTATTTCGGTACCACCACTCCAGAGGACATTCAAATCGGGATAGATACAAATTCAGTCAATGGCAGGAGAACCATAAAAGTGGAACTGAACCAGCCTGTGAAATACTATATGTATTATGCTGTCCAGATGTTCTATGCCAATGGTGGGGGAGAATGTTTCATTATCTCTGTAGGAGATTTGACCGATCCTGTCGACAGCGGCGAGTTGGAAGAAGGCATGATGTTGTTGAAAGAACAACTTGACCCAACACTCATTCTCTTTCCAGATGCTGTCAGTTTGGTAAATGACAAATTTACCCCACTGATGAAGGCCGGACTTCAATTCTGTGCAGACCCCAAGTTTACCAATTTCTTTTTGATCATGGATGTCAAGCATCAAAAAGAAATCAAAAACACTGATGGAAGCATTCAGAATATAGATGATGATGCCACCGAATTTCGCAAAGTTGCTGGTAGTCTGGATGAGTACAAATATGGGGCGGCCTATTATCCATATCTCCTCAGCAACATTCCCATTGTGTCAGATCCGGATCAGATCAAAATTGTATCCAGTACTGTAGATCAGGAAACGCTTAGCCAACAAAAGGCTCGCTTGGAAACTTTGAGAGATAGCCTGCAAGCGGGAGATGAAAAGAATAAAGTCATCGCTGACATAGCAGCAGTCGATGCAAGAATAGCCTTGGAAAACGCTGCAAAGGCAGAACAGGCAAAGATCAAAACAGAAGAAGACAAACTCCCAGCTCTCCTGCTAAGTCAGGAAACAGTCGGAGATATTGCCAGAGCGATGGATGAGGCAGTAGCCGAAGGCAAAGACAAGGATGAAACCAAAGCTGCAGCGAAAGAAGCGGCCAAACCTGTGCCTGTATTAGAGACCGAGGTAGACAATGTAGATATTACCGGAGCGGCGACAGCGGCGGCGGCTAGAGATTTGATCAATGCGGCGGTTGAGAACAAAGTCAAGGTGGGGGCTGATGATCTGGCTACACAGATTCAGAAAGTCCGTCAGGCCATCACTGATGCCACCAATGCAGCATTAGATGAATTCCAAACAGCTGCCGATGCAGGCGTATATACCAATGCAACAGCAGCCATCATATCTGTGGTTGACAATTCTTTGTACAATGCAATCTTGGCAGAACTGGATACTGTCAAAGGTTCAGTCATCATGCCACCAAGTAGTGCAATGGCGGGTGCTTATGCCAGAGTAGACAACAGCAGAGGCGTCTTTCAGTCTCCTGCCAACATAGGCTTGGGAGGCGTGGTGCGTCCCTACCGAAAAATTTCGGATGAAGTCCAGGATGGGCTGAATGTAGATACCAAAGCAGGAAAATCGATCAATGCGATCCGAACCTTCATAGGCAGAGGCACATTGGTCTGGGGAGCGAGAACCCTGGCAGGAAATGATCGAGAATGGCGATATGTGTCAGTCCGCCGATTCTTCAATATGGTGGAGGAATCTGTGAAGCGTGCTCTGCTTGGATTCGTATTCGAACCCAACAACCGCAATACCTGGGTGAGCGTCAGAGCTTCGATTGAAGCATTTCTTGAGACCCAATGGAGAGCGGGCGCCTTATTGGGCAGTACACCAGAAGAGGCTTTCTCCGTACAGGTTGGGATGCCAGAGACCTTCACAGAGGCAGAAATGCTGGATGGATTCATGGTAGTAGAAATCGGAATGGCAGTCGTCAGACCCGCAGAGTTCATCGTCCTCAAGTTCATGCACAAATTCGAATTGGGACAAAGTTGATCATGTTCCACCTTCATTCTAATCAATAAAAAAAGACATTATGGCAACACCCATCCCCAAGTTCCGTTTTTTGGCGGAAATAGAAGGAATAGATCTTCGGTTTACTGAGATTTCCGGTCTGGACAAAGAGACAGAAGTCATAGAGATCCGACATGGAAATGACTCCTCCAAATACAAGCAACAAATCCTTGGCCTGAACAAAACCAATCGGGTCACCATGAAGCGTGGCGTCATCAACGATGCCAGTATCAAGGAGTTTTATGATTGGTGGGCATTGACGACCAACCAGCAGAAAACCGAAGACGCTCAAAGAGATGTGACCATCAAACTCATGGATGAGATTGGAGATCCCATCATCACATGGAAGTTGAGCAACGCCATGGCCGTTAAGTTTCAATCAACAGATTTGAAGTCAGATGGCAATGAAATAGCAATAGACTCGATGGAAATCGTTCACGAAGGACTCACCATTGTTTAACGCTTGATGATGGGCAATAGATCGCTTACCCCAGTTGGGTTTCGCTTTGATCTGACATTTTTTGACAGTGAAACCAGTGAACGATTTACAGATGCCGACGGCCCTGATGCCTGTTTCCAGACTGTCTCAGGCATTGGGGTTGAGTTCGAGAGTGAGACAGTTCAGGACGGGGCGAATGCGCGTTTTGTTCAACAGCTGCCCAAAAGGCCCATGTTCCCGAATCTTGGTCTGAAAAGGGGATTTTTGATGGAGTCCAAAATATTCCAGTGGTTCAATGAAACGCTGTCCAATAGTGAGGTGGCCTTCCAACCATTGGATGTGGAACTGAACCTGAAAAATGAAGCGGGCGAATCCCTCCTGAATATGCGCTTTGTCAAGGCCTGGCCAAAAAAATGGTCCTTGTCAGATTTCGATGCCATGTCCAGCAATCTGGTCATTGAGAGCCTGGAATTGACATATCAGTATTTCCGAATTATCAAATGATTAACGCTTATGCCAGTAGTCGAAATATTAGAAATGGTTGTGAGAGCCAGTATCTCGGAAGAGAACGAAGAGAAGAAAAATCCTCCCTCAGCCAATAAACCGGAGAATGGACAGGCCATAGACAAGCAGGTTCTGACAGAAGAAATTTTTGCGCAAGTGTTGGCCTATCTGGAACATCAAACTGAACGCTAATGTCTGGAGAATTAACACATCTGGTCTTTCGGGCCTTCGAAAGTGAAGAAGAACTGTCTCAGCAAGGGAATGCCAGGGCAGAATTTCAAGCCATGTTCAATCCAGAAACCTTCAGCATAGGCAATACCTTCGAGTTCGATGATAGTCAGGCTGATGGAGAGACAGGCAGTGAGCAAAAATTCAAACGAATCGCCCCGCGAGAGTTTACTTTTGAATTGCTGGTAGATGGTACTGGTGCTTCTGGTGTGAAAAAAGATGTAGAAGAAGAGATCCAGCAATTCAAAAAACTCACACAACTTGTGGGAAATGATGAAAGACGACCGCCTTACTTAACCGTGACCTGGGGTACCATCAATTTGCGCGCTGTCCTCAAAAAATTTGACATCAAATACACCTTGTTCAGCAACAATGGAAAACCAGTCAGGGTCGTCCTGATGTTGATCCTTGCAGAGTATCTCACCCCTGCCCAGCAGATGAGTGCCAATCCAGCCTCGAGTCAGAGCATTACCAGTTTGACAATTCCAGAGGCAGGAAGTTCTCTGGAGATGGTTGCCCGTCAGAAGTATGGAGGGAGTGAGCAGTTGATTGCGCTTGCAAAAGAGAATGGACTGGACAGCCTGAAACAAGGCATAGAAGGGCAACGACTGGAACTGCCAAGCAAAGATTCGCTGACATCACTGGCTCAAAATGAGGCCCAGGGCTTGGCGAATCAAGCCAGCAATCAGGCGACCAACACTGTTCAACAAAATTTATCGAATCTCTTCTGATGAGTAACGCCAAAACATCTGCCGGAATCAAAATCAATGGGTCTTCCTCTGAGCTTCCACTCACCGAAGCCCAGATTCTGTCAATCACAGTGTCTAAGGAAGTGAACAAAATTCCCACTGCTGTGCTGACGCTCAAGGATGGTTTGCCCAACAAACAGGATTTTCCCATCAGCAATTTGCCCAATTTCCAGCCAGGTACAGAAATCGAAATACTCCTGGGGGAAAGAAATGATAGAGCCACTGTCTTCAGAGGTATCATTACCAAACATAGCCTACAAGTCAAGAAAGACAAACCATCGATTCTGACAGTAGAATGTAAAGATGAGACTGTCAGACTGACCATTGGGAGAAGAAGCAGATTTTGGCTCGACAAAAGCGACAGCGATATCTTCCAGGAGATTTATGAGGATTATGCTGGATTTCAGAATATGGGACTGGAGGCTGAAGATAGCAACGATATCATCGTTCACGATCAGATGTCCCAGTATTATTCCACGGATTGGGATTTCATGGTGATGCGTGCAGAAGCCCTGGCCAAATATATGTTCATCGACGATGGTCTACTCAGCATTCAGCAACCTGATTTGGGGCAGAATGAGGCTTTTACCTTGTCCTATGGTTTGGCGGCAGATAGCCAGGAAACTTCCAGAATTTGGGAATTGGATACAGAAATGGATGCGCGCCAGCAATTCGCGAGTGTGGAGACCCTGGGATGGGATTATGCCAGCCAGGAAGTGACCCAAGCCAATCAGGATTTTGACTCTGCCTCCGAGGCCGGGAACATCAGTAGCGACGAATTGACCTCAATTATTGGACTAGATACATATCGACTTCACCATCATGCCCGGATGAAAGAAGAGGAACTGACTGCCCTTGCCAATGCTGTCAAGCAAAAAAGTGTCTTGAACAAAAATCGAGGCCGAATCAAATTTGATGGGCGGGCGGATATCAAACCAGGCCAACTGGTGAACCTGCAAGGAGTCGGGGACCGCTTCAATGGAAAAGTATTCGTTTCTCGTGTGTTCCATACCTTTCAACTCGGACGATGGTTCACACAGATCCAATTCGGATTGCCATTTCGCTGGTTCCATGAAGAGAGTCGGATTGCCAATCCTCCAGCACAAGGCTTGCTGCCAGCTATCAAAGGCTTGCATGTGGGCACTGTAATCAAAATCAAGGATGAGGACCGGCCTGCAGATAGATTGGACAAAAACTTTAGGATCAAGGTCAATATATCCGGTGTCCATGAACAAAATGAAGGCGTATGGGCAAGATTGGCTTCATTCTATGCTTCAGTAGGCTTTGGGGCAGTGTTCTTGCCAGAGCTGAATGACGAAGTAGTGATTGGATATGTTGGACAGGATGGGCGAGAACCTGTAGTCCTTGGCTCCCTCTATAGTGAAGCACATAGTCCACCTTTTGTGAATGATGACGACAACTTTTTGAAGGGAATCGTCACCAGGAATGGGCACAAATTTCAGTTCGATGAGGAAAAAGACATCATCACCCTCCAGACCAATGGAGGCCACTCCATCGTCCTGAGTGATGAAAAGAAAGAAATTGTTACCACTGACAGCAATGGGAATACCATCACCCTCGACAAAGAGGGAATACACCTCAATAGCAAAAAAAATATCAACATAGAGGCGAGTAAAGACATCACGATCAAAGGCATGAACGTCTCCATCGTTGGGCAAACCAGTGTGGCCGTGAACAACAACCAGGGAGGACCTGTGCTGCTAGGAGCTGGCATATTACCAGTTGCCAGAATGATGGATGCTTCTCCGCCCCCCAATTTTCAAATCATAACCACCAATGTTCAGGTAAAAGTCTAGAACAGTATCATGGATATACAAGATTTTTCTGGACCCAATTCATTTTTGGGTAGAGGCTGGGGATTCCCTCCTCAGTTTAACAAGCCAAGTTGTAGTGTCAGAATGGTTTCTGAAGCGGAAGATATTTGTGAGAGTCTGCACATTCTCTTATCAGTCAGTCTGGGAGAGCGTCTGAAGCGACCCAATTATGGCTGCAATCTGGATCGCTTGACCTTCAAAAGCGCCAACACACAGTTTCTGACATTTATCCGAAGCTTTGTAGAGCAATCCATCATGCTCCATGAACCGAGAATCATCCTGGACAATGTGAAGATGCTGACTGATCAACTCCTGGATGGATTGATCAAGATCAACATCGACTATACCATTCGGGCGACCAATTCTCCTGACAATTATGTGTTCCCATTTTACCTGACCGAGGCAGATGCAGATGCACCGCCAATCAGATAGTTCAACTTCGCCCACATTCACTCTCATCTGACAATCATCTATTATGAGTTGTTCAAACTTCCGGCACCCACTGACCCATAACGGGACACATCAGTCAGAACGGCTTCATCCTGATTTGGTCCCAGAGAATCTCCAGATTGATGATCGGGACACCAAGGCCTTTTTGAAATTTGCCTATGACTACGCTGCCCTGCTCAAGTATTACCAACTCAGCGATACAGTCAATGGAAATTGGCAATGTTTCTTCAGTGGTGGGGCATTGGGCATGCTTTCTATCATCAGTTCCATAGATCTGAGGGCGATTGATGCACAATTTTGCCAGGTAGAACTTGATTTTTGGGAAAGTACAGAAAGCTGCGACCCAACCGATCGGGAGGAAATGATCTTGAAGAAATATCAAGCCTTGATAGACCAGATTTATCAGATTGTTCAGACCATTGACAAGCTCTGTAAGGAAGCTCCCTCTTCTCTGCCACTCAAAGCTGAGATCCAGGAGATGATACAGAAGGAGATTGTTGGGGGACTCTTTGACAATCGAGTTCAGAATCTTCTCATCAAGTTGATTGCTTTTGACAAAGCCAATCGCCCTCAATCCTCTCAATCCAACGAGCAAGATCCATTCCTGAAAGAGAAATATCTGGCCTTTATTCCCTCCAAAAACAATCGCTCTGCCTGCACCAAATCCTGGGGATTGGAAGGCTTGGATGACTATTACTGCATCACGCCAGATGATGGCTTCATCGATACACAATATCCTGACCAATGCAAAGAAAACAGGACCTTGCGAGCCCTGTTTATGAAATTCTTCCAACTGTTGAGTAGAATCGTGAGCAGAGCTGAGTTTTACTTACAACAAGAACTACAGAACAGCAATGCTCAAGAGCCACAAGTGAGTTTGTTTTTGGCATTCATTTTTTTGTTTCGTCGATTGATTGCCCAACTCAACCAGTTGACCGAGGCCCATCTGGATTATTACTACCAACAAATTCTCTGTTCGCCTGTCAAGGGCCTGACGCCGGATCAGGTGTTTGTCATTTTTGAATTGGCAAAGGGGACAGACAGCTATCGCCTTGCCGGCGGCACACTTCTGGATGCGGGGAAAGATGCCAATGGAAACAAGATTCGCTATAGACTTGATCATGAACTTGTCCTGAACAAAGCCAAGGTTCAGGCCTGTCAAGCGACCTTGCTAAGCGTAAATAAGGATCGTGATCAATATGATCGACTATATGCAACTTCTGCAAGTCAGGAAGATGACAACAAATCCAGAACGATCCATTGGCAGGATTTTCGTCCTTCGGCGCTTGAAACCCGAGAAACAGCCGAAATTGGAATCGCCATCTCTGATCCGATCCTCAAGTTGGCAGAAGGGACGCGCTTCATTGTGATTCATTTTGATGTCGATGGGCAATTGCCAACCCTCACCACAGCCCTCTCTGATCTCTTCAAGGTATATGTGAGTTCTGATCTGGCAGAGAAAGGATGGCTGGAAGTCCCGGCGGCGAATAATCCAGGGAAGCTGGAAGCTTTGTCATCCCCAAGCGACCAGCCAAATCAAGGCTTGACCAACAATATCACCTATGGGCGGGATGCCAATAACTATTTGGTCATCCACAACTCCTATGATATCGTCGATTTGTCAAGCTTCTCCGTCCGCTTTCATCCCGGAAGCCAAACGCAAGCTGCTGGAGTAGAAATCCGCATTCTGCTGAAGAAAGATAATTTTCCTATCAATCTGCCCGAAATAGATGATCCGCTTTTCCAGCAATCTCTCTTTCCTCTGGTCAAAATTGGCTTTGATCAGGTGTTGGCTTCTTTGTTGGATATCAAGGAAATCTCCAACATTCATATCGCCACCGAATCAGCCGGAATAGAAGAGGGGATTCAGATTAGCAACTCTATTGGAACCTTCACAGGTCAGGATAGTTTTCCACTATTGGGGATGCCAGTTGTGGATTCCAATGGGAATTCCAATGGACCCTCCTACCTTCAGAGAGATGGCTCCTTTGTGTCTTTTGAGTTGGAAGAATTAAGGGGAAAACAAGTGCTGGGCATGGAGCCATTTCCAAGGTTCCAGAAGCCAGCGGCCCCCTTGCCAAATGAGTTGCTGTATGATGGTCAGAACGCCATTCCACGGTTTCGCCCTCGCTTCCAACTAGTAGATCAAACAGTCGGATATGTTTCGGGACAACTCGGTATAAGCAGTCTGCCACATTTGCCACATTCTGAATTTAGTGGATATCCTGTTGGCTTTGGAGACATTTTTACCCTCCCTCCGCCGGTGCTTACTCAATCCACGGCCCCGCTCTTTGGTGTGCAAACCCAGACAGGCTTAGTGCCAGACAATACCCCTCTGGCTCAAAATCCAGCGATCCAATCCATTTTTACCAATTCCAATTTGCTGGGCGCGCTATCGGGACTGAATACTACCCAGGCAAGCGGGATTCCTGGCCTGAATATTCCCTTGCCTCCCAGCCTTACAGGACAGTCCTCAACCACTGGTCTGAACATCCCCCCTTTAACGGGATTAACGGGCTCAACGGGATTAAGCGGACTGAATACCACTTTTCTTCCTCCTGGCTTTACTGGCCTTGGATCAACAACTGGTCTCAATACCACATCATTTTCAGGAATTGGCGGAACTACTTCATTTATTCCCTTGGGAGGGGGAGGCTTTGGTGGAAACCAGCTTGTGCTGGGACCCTGTATCGTCTATTCCGCCTTACGGAACAGAAACCGCCTCACACTGGAATATGCCAATGAAGTAAATGCCTCCGATTTTTTCAATGAAAATGAACCACAACTCACCCAAGGCGTAGAGTTTCGGTATTCTTCCTGTTCGGATTTTATGACGAAGGATGGGAATACCATTTATAGAAAAAAAGAATTTGACCGCTATCATATCACCCCTACAGGCTATTCCCTGATCAATCCCATCGATCCTGAGGAGGCCCATCCAATCTTGCCGGAATACTATTTGTTGCCGCATGATGAAGAAATTCGGGATGTTCTTGGTTTGGATACTAATCAGAAGTACGGAGTAGCGCATCTGGATATCGGAATCAAAGAGCTCGAACCCGGTCAATTGTTGTCCTTGTTGTTCGAAATGGAAGGTGGGACCGGAAACCCCAATTATGATCCGCCGCTGGTGATCTGGTCCTATCTGGGCAAGGATCAACATGAGTTGGGAGACGAATGGAAACGGTTCCGAGATGATTCAGTGATTCTGGATACCACTTCCACCGATCCCGAAAACAAAACCAGCTTGCTCCAATCAGGCTTGATCATCATGACTACGCCGCCAGATATGACGCCCAGGGGAACCACCAATGAAGCTGGCAAGGGGCTATATTGGATCAGGGCTACCTTGATCGAGGAGTTCGTGGAAGGAGAGCTTGAGCGACGTGTCATCGCTCTTCCCAGCATACAGCGGATCAGTGCCCAAGCAGGGGTAGCTACCTTTGCCCCACAGGACAACGATCTCTCTCATGTCGAAAACGGATTGGCAGCTGAACAGATCAGCAAACTGCTCAGGCCCGTTCAGACTGTTCGCTCCGTCCAGCAACCCATGAAGTCAGTAGGAGGGCGCCTGCCAGAGGACAAATTGACCTATTATCGTCGAGTAAGTGAGCGTCTGCGACACAAAGACCGCGCGATCAATATCTGGGATTATGAGCGACTGATTCTGGAGGCAGATCCTGAAGTTCTGCATGCCAAAGCTATCTCCCATACCTCCAAAGGCTGTGAGATAGAACCTGGGCGGGTACTGGTTGCAGTGTTTCCGAATCTGAAAAAGCGACCAGACATCACCCCGCTTACCCCGAGATTCTCTACAGGGAAACTAGAAGCTTTGGAAGACGTGCTGAGAGAGAGAAGCAACCTATTTCTCTACTGCAAAGAGAATATACAGGTCGTCAATCCCCTCTATGAACCCATTCAGGTCAAAGCTTGTGTGCGCTTTCGAAGCGGTTTCTCGGGGGCCTTTTATGCCCAGCAACTGAATCAGGAACTTCATGCTTTCCTCGCACCCTGGACACTCAATCAAGAGATTCCATTGGAATTTAGTGGCAGAGTTCATCGCTCGAGCATCCTGAATTTCATGGAAGAACGACCGTATGTGGATGTGGTTAGTCATGTAGAGATCTGCCATTTTCTATTGAATCCCGAGACCAGCTTACCAGAATCTGTTACAGGATATGATATACAAGGAAATCCTCTCCCTGTCCGGTCTGAATGGCTACAAACCCAGACTGCGCGTTCCGTCCTGACCACTTTTCCTGAAGGACACGATATCCGACTCTGGGGAGAGGACGGCTGTAAAGATTGTCTGGCTGAAGATTTTACCTCTTTTGATCGCTGTATTTCATCCTAGAATCCCTTAACAACATGGATTATCTAAGCACCATTGTTGAAAAAAATAACAAACTACCCGATGTTACCCTGGATTTTGATGCGCTCAGGGCAGAAGGAACGGCTTATATCGCCCAATTAGGGCATAAGTTATGGACAGATTTCAATGTGCATGATCCCGGCATCACTATGCTGGAAGTGCTTTGCTTTGCCATCAACGATCTGGCTTATCGGACGGGTTTTTCTATGCCGGATCTATTGGCAGAAAGGGAACCACAACATGCAGAGAAGCAGTTTTTTACTGCTGCCGAAATTCTGTCCTGCTGTCCAGTAACGCCTCTGGACTTCCGGAAAGTCATGATAGATGTGGAGGGAGTGAAAAATGCCTGGATCTTCAGGGCAGGGGCTGAGAGCAAACAACTGTATCGGGAGTATTTTGTAGGGAATATCGAGTCGACAGAAGTTTTGAAGGACAAGATGGCCAAGGTTCATAAAATCATTACTTCCTGGGGAGCAAGGCCCATTCCTATCAGTCAATCTTATTGCGATTTTATTGACAATTTTCAGCTGGATGACTGCCCGGAAAATGAATTGTTATTCGATTTGCTCACTGAGGAGATGGAGGCCTGCACCATCAAGACAGATTTGACGAAGATCCGGGAGGTTTGGGATACCATAACATCTATTCCTCTAGGAGGTCTTTCCCCGGCCCAGGTGCGCCAGGAGGTCATCGATGCTCTGAACCAGGGGATAATGGTTACTGCCATTCAAGGGTTTCTCGATACTGTCAAAGCAGAGGTCGGTTTGCCAGATGAGGTGTTCCCATCTTCCTTTACAAGATTGATGGACTTCAACAAACTTTGGCTAATTGTCAAGGACTTTGTCATTCCAGCTCCTATGCCCACTGATTTGGCGGATGCTCAAGTAGCTATAGAATCCGCAGCACAAACTGTATTGACAGATAATGATATTACTGATTCTGCTCCTTATTCAGAGCAAATCAGCTTTCTCGTTGGTTTACACAACAACACAAGCACAAATTTGACACCAGATAACATTGGTTTATTGGGTGTCTTTTTGCCGAAAGTGCTGACCAACAATCCTGCAGATCTGGCCACTCCCTGCCTTCCACAGATCAACTTGATCATAGATAGCTTGTATGATGGAACGGGCAATTTAGTGGCACCTGACTTGTCTGACATTTCCCTGGCCATGGATCTCCTGCTGGACAAGCAACATCATTTTTTGACAAATCCTCCTATTCTTGACCAATATATCACCATCGAAGAGGATACTATCTTTGATTCCTTGATCAATAGTATGATAGGATTTGACGATCTGCAAAGCCTTCTAAATCTTCAAATCATTTTCAATCTGAACATCGATATTGGGTTGACTGGAACGGAGATTGGAAATCGACTAGAGGAATATGGATATGATCGAGCCGATTTTGGGACAGTCATTGATTTTGTTGTTACTCATCTGGCCTCTGCTTCTGCAGAACATGTGACGGCTGTTCAGGAGTTTCTCAACAACATTCTCACAACTGACAATGTCCTGGTAATGTCAGACAGGGACTTCTTATCTCTCTTGACAACGCCTTATACCTCAGGAGGATTTAGTTTTCCTGGTATTCCTGATGAAGACAAGCAGGAGATTGTCAAACAACTCACCAAAGATCCCACAGACAATCCCTACCTGATTCAGCAGGATCCAGGGGGATTGAAAAATAATCTTACGGATATCTGGACAAAAGTTACAGCAAATCCCGCTATAGTTTTTCTGCCATCTGACACCCAAGAATCAGCCAGGAAAAAGATTCTGGAGAAAGATTCCTCTATTGATGAGAAAAAGCTTGCCCCCTTCCTCTGGATATTTGCCTGTCAATTGAGTGGAAATAATGGGAGTCAAGTGCTGAAAACAAATCTGGATAAGTTGTTAGTTGATTTGGATAATCTTCAACAAACTGGCCAGGATCTCAGCATGGAGGGCAAAGTACTCTATGGATTGCTAGAACAATATGAACTGACAGCCTATGAACAGGAAGTCCTCGACATGATCCATGCGTTTCGTTTGCCAGGAAAAAGGGTGAGAAGTATCTCTGAGCTGAATGCCATCAATAGTGCGCTGGGCACTTTGGCTGTGACCACCTTCCTGCCGAATCTGTCAGAAGAATCCCTTTGCAATGCCATCAAAGGATTATTTGCCACAACTGATCCAGACGAATTGAAGCAGCTGCTGTGCGATCTTCTGATCTGCTGGCGAATTGTTTTCTGTGAACCGGAAGATCTTCCCGCCAGTCTTGATCCTGAGTCTGTCGTTCTGAACGGGCTATACAACATCTGCCTGGATCTGGAAGACCACATTGCTCCATCAGACCTTATTCAAGTAGATGAAATCAAAACGGCCGTTCGTGAACAGCTGTGTACCTACCGCAATCTGGCAGAAGATTTCTGTGACATAGAGGTAGTAGGTGTCAAGCCTGTCTGTATCGAAGCGAAGATCTCGGTTGCAGCAAATGCGGATGAGAATCAGGTCTATGCTGACACCTTGTATCGGATTCAGGAATTGTTGGCAACTGCCCCCGAATTCCGTAGCCTGCAAGAATTGTTGGCAATGGGACTGAGTTGTGATGAAATATTCAATGGTCCCTTGCTGGAGCATGGATTTTTACTCGATGAAGAGGTAGACGGAGCTGGCTTGAGGCGTGTCATCTATAGTTCGGATATCTACCAGGAAATCATGGATGTAGAAGGGGTAATTGGAGTTACATGTCTGAAAATAACTCTTTGCCGGGAAGAGGATCAGGTATGCGCCTACGACAATGAGTGGTGCCTGGATATCTGTCAAAAAGAACAGGCAAAAGCGGATGGCGAACTTATCCAGCAAGCAATAAGTGAAGGCGAGGACCCCAATGCTGTCAACAAATATGATGCAGCCATCACGTGTAAATTCAAGCCTCTTCTGGACGAGAAATCTTCCAGGATATGTATTCAAAAGAGTGGGGTCATCGTGCCTGTAGATCTGCAAGAGGTGGAAGAAAAACTCGAACTGATTCGTCTGCTCAACAGGCGACCCCCGATCAGTGAGGAGAAAGATGTTGCAGTTCCAGTTGGTCTGTATAGAAATCTGCATCAATACCAAAGCATACAAGAAGATTTTCCCAAAGTCTATCGGGTAGCAGAGGGTCAGATTGCGCCTTCTCTGCCATCAGCAGAGAAAGCGATGGCCAAACAGCTCAAGGCCTACTTGACCTTTTTCGATCAATTGTTGGCGAATTATCTCGCACAGTTGGCAGCCTTGAAAGACAGTTTGTCTGTCAGCCAATCTGCTGATGGGCCGGTTCTTCCATTTGGTTCTATCATGGGGCTGGACCCAGGCATCGATGCCTTGTTCTTTGAGATGTACCAACGATCAGAAGAAGGACTGAAGCTGCTGAAA
Organism: Bacteroidota bacterium; assembly: GCA_039029315.1. Taxonomy (GTDB): domain Bacteria; phylum Bacteroidota; class Bacteroidia; order J057; family J057; genus JBCCCJ01. The sequence goes on from JBCCGK010000091.1 coordinate 23,838, forward strand.
GGCCATGTTGCAGATGATTTGTTCGATAGCCTCTCAGGGATGTCTGATTTTCCTCCTCAACACAAACAAGCCTTTCTGAATCAAATCTCAAGAGCCGTAGGGCGAGAGCTGGAAATCACTGAACGAAAAGTCTTGCTGTATCGATTCCACCTCCCGGACTACTATGCCCAGCAGTTGGCAGGCATGGTCGAGAATGATTGGCAGCGACATCAACGGAGAAGCAAAATTCTGGATCATCTGATTGCCAGATTTGGAGAGCAGTTTACAGGCTATGCCTTATCCTTGTTCCAGGCCTGCCCAGATGACCCCTGCAAATTGTCCAAGGTTCGATTGAATGAGCGCCTATTGAGGTGTAAGACAGAGTTTCTCCAAAGTATCCCCCTCATTGGTAGCCATAGAGGAAAAGGAATGAATTACAAGGCAGAAGATTGCCTCAAAGAAGAAAAATTCTGGAAAACAGACAATGTAGCAGGCATGAAAAAGCGTGTCAGCCGATTGCTCTGCCTCAACCAAGGCGATCGGGTGCAACTGAGCTGTCCATCAAAAGTAGATGTGATTAAGGATGTGCAAAAGGATCGCCGAAGTTTTCGCTGGATGGTCCTGTCCAATGAATATGAAGCCAATGACCCGCAGAGCACCGTTTTCCTCAGAGGCATAAAAGAATACACCCTGAGAAGCAAAGGCAAACGAGAATGGGAAAAAATTCGACAAGCCCTGCCCGAAGCGGACACAATGGTAGAAGATGGGACTGACCGGCGGAGATTGACCATTACGCATGCGGATCAGTACTCCCTGGAGTTGTTGAGTGAAAAAGGAGCAGTGCTGGCAAAGAGTCAGTCCTTCGACAGGGTTGAGGAAGCTGAGAAGCTGCGAGAGCTCCTGCTGGCGCATATCTTCCCGGATGATTGCACGACAGAAGGCTTTCATGTGGTAGAGCATCTCTTGCTGCGCCCGATGTCCAAGGATGTCCCCTCTCTCAATCCGATGGATCTCTGTGGGTGTAAAATCAACGATCCCTATTCTTTCTGGATCAGTGTGGTGGCATTGGATTCCTGGAATCGATGTTCCATCGAGAGTGGAGCAAGAGCATTGTTTGAGCAGACCGTCAGGATGGAAACCCCTGCACATATTGGCATCTGCTTCTTATGGCTTGATGGAAAAAATATGCACCGATTTGAGCATGCCTACAAAAACTGGCTGTACGATCAAGCCAGAAGAGAAGCAGACGACTGCCAAATCGAAGAGAGCCTGACTACCCTGGTGGAGGTGATGAACGACTTGCTGGGACAAAAAGCCTGTCCTCCTAGATGTGTGGAAGAAGAACCAGATTGCTGTGAGTAATTCCTAATCATTCGTGAACCTCTTATTTAGCTATTTTGACTATGTTCGGACGGAAGAACCTGTATGAACTTGCCCGCAAAGCCAATGGGATCGGGATTGTTTGTGGCCTGGAAATCCTGCTTGACCCCAACTGTATCCTGACGATTACCAAAGGGTATGGGATTACTTCCAAAGGAATCATTGTGGAGTTTCCTGAGAAGCAGTACAAATACTATAAACCTTATGAAAAAAAGGTAAAAGGTCTCATTCCTGATTCTGCTGATCACATAGAGGTATGGGAATTGATTCCAGAATTTGAACAGTCCTCCATCCCCCTCACCCCCCAAACGCTTGGGGAGGCGCGCTTCATAGATGGCAAGGTCGTGCTCCTGTATGTGGAAAAACCGGAACAGGGAAAAGTAGTCCCTTTGGTCATAGACAGACAAGAGCTATGGTCCTTACTCAGGCAGTCCAACAAACTGGACCCTGAATGTTTGCCACTCGAGGGAGCAGAGCCAGATAATGTTGACTTGTTCGAGGAGGAAGAGGACGATTTTCCCAGCGGCTCAGCCTTGTATTGCACAACGCACCGAACACTCGCACTCAGCCCCATCTCCATGATGCGTTTTGGCTTTGCTACAGATGAGTCGGACTGCAAGCCAGAAGATCGTGAATTCAAGCTGAAAACAGCAGATGCAGATGGCGTCTTTGCAGAGTACAAGATGATCATTTTGGATGCCCTCAAGAAATTGAAAAAAGGGCTGAAGGATCTACATACGGATGCCTTCCTGGATTTGATCCCGGAACAACAAAGATTCTATCTGGAGAAGTACTTCTTTTATCTTCAGGGAAAACGACTGAATACATTTTTTGACGAGACCGATGACCGAAAAAACTACATACAACTATTCCATGATTTAGTTAAGGATCTGCTTCGCACCTACAATGAATTGGTGGAGGCCCTCTGTCATCTGATGGCTGATTGTTGTCCTGATGTGGATCTTTTTCCCTGTCATCTGTTATTAGGAGAAATACAGGAAGACATTCACTTTGGCCCATCTGTCTTTCGTCATCATTTTCGTCAGCCGCCCATCTACAATCACAACCAGGACCGCTTTGAAAAGATCCGCTTCCTCCATTGGCGGATGGCGATCCAGATCAAGAACTTCTATATTCCTTATGTAGAAGAAACAGAGATGGCAGAGAGCCACTATACCCAAATCGAAAAAAACGATGAACCGCCTGAACTGATCCAACCCCAGGCCGATCCGCATACAGCAGATCAGATCCGAATTACCCTCAGCTATTCCCTGGACAGACCGCTGGGAGAACAGGCCATCCCCTTTTACTATCATGTCTCCAATGAAGCCCAGTCCATGCATCGATACTGGAGCTATGAAGCCGTGAAATGTTGCCGAACGCATAACTTGCTTTCCTATCATGCTGAGATGGAAGACAGTTATACCCATCATTGTTCGACTGAACGGCCCTTGGCATATCAGGATTTTCCCCATTCCTTTTACCGGATTGAAGGGGTAATAGGACAAAAAATTGTGGCTTCCAATCTGGTCCTTCAAAGATTGATCGACCTTCGGATTCGCTTCAATCTGGGCTTTGAGGTCCTGTTGGTGAATACGACTACATTTTTTAATGATTATGAATCTGACCAGGATTGGCAAATTGCAGGCTTGGACCCGGTAGGGGATGGACTTCAATACCTTGGGGCTGAACATATCGGTGGAATCGTTCAAGGTGGTACCTATGTCTTGCTTATTGAGGATGGTCCAGAACCTGCTATTATTGGGGATTTTTGGATTCCGCACTGTTGTGTATCCTTATCGGCAGCTGCTATCTTTTATCCGCCAGAAGCGCCACCTATAGAATCTCACCTATCAAAGCCTCTTTCTGCCAAAGAAAAACTGATTGCGCAAAAGAAGGGGGGACTGATCCAGCCTGTTGGTACCAAGGCAGAAAAAGAGCTCAAAGAAATCTACAGTCTTGGACCTCAATCCCAGGAGTATTTGAAATCCAGGGGAATCCAAAACGTCCGGGATCTGGCAGCAATGACAGTGGATGATCTCAAGGCGATGATGAAACAGGCCAGTGTCAAATCCGTGCAAAATGTCCGTATCCGAAAGTGGATCGCACAAGCCATTTTGTTGCGGGATGGCAAATTAGGTGAATTCCAGCAACTTAAAGACCAACTCAAACAATCCAAATGACGGATCGACAACATATCATCCGGCGAGTGGCCCTGGAACTGGAATTACCTTTCTCACACAGGAAGGCTTATGTGGTGCAGGAAAAACTCAAAGGACAGGTATTAGAGGCCCTCAATTCAGTCTTTATGCATATGTCGTCCATCAAGAGAGAGGGGATTATTCGTATTCCTCAGTTAGTCATTGATTTAGGAGATGTGTCGATGGCAGATTTTCAACAACAACTGGCAAAAAGGTGTGCATCCCAACTTCAAGCATGTCTCTCTACAGGAGAAGTGCAGGCCTCCCCAGTACCTGATGGCAGAATTTCCAAAAACAGAACGCTACAACAGCTGGGAAAAGAAGATCGCCATATCGAAATCCTCCTGCATTTCCTGCTACATGCCAGCTTTCCCTGGTGGGCCAACAATCTGCCCTGGGATAGCTGGGAAACAATCTTGAAGGACCTTCTTGCGTCAGATAGATCTGGCAAGAAATATACCCTCAGAATTTGTCAGATGCTGATGGAGCATCCCGCCGCGCAGAGACGACTCTTTGAGCAATTTTCTCCTCAATTTCTACAGACAATCTGGACCACAATCAGACCGCAAGGCCATGCCTCACCTGCCCGTTTGGCCAAATCCCTGCTATCAGAAACTGCTAAGACAGAACGCATAGCAACATTCATGAAGGATGTCAGGCGCTTCCTGAACATAGATGAGAAAGGACTTTCTGCTCAAAAGATGGCGTGTCAGGAAGATGGTGTTCAGAACAAGAGAACCTCAAAGACCAAAGATGAGCAGATACAAGTGGAGCCCAAAACTGAGGCATTTCTCCAACATCTTCCGCCCGGATTCCAAAAAGAAAGAGGTGAACGAATAAGAAAAGAGAAAAGGCAAGTCAATAAAAGTCAGACTGACAGGGAAGAGGTGAATTCAGAGCGACCTGACAATGCCCATCACACCCAACAAGAAGATGAGAACCCATTCTCTCCATTGCTGACACGAACCTCCTCCAGCCTGCACGCCTTCACAAAATCTACGCCCAATTCTGGGACACTGTGGAGGATTCCTGATTCGAGAAAGAAGGAATCCACGCATGAATTTGGGTATTATCTGTCGAATGCTGGACTGGCACTCATTCTGAACTGTGTACCGCTTCTCTGGCAAGAGTTGGGATATCTGGGACCAGATCGCCTGTTTGTCAGTCCTGAATGTCAGGAAAGAGCGATTCACCTTTTGCAGTTCATGGGAACAGGGGAGACAGCCTTTTCAGAACATGAACTAGTGTTGAATAAATTAGTTTGCGGATTTCCTATAGAAGATCCCATCCGAAGATCTGTAGATCTTACTGTTTTCGAAACAGAAAGCGCAGAGACATTTTTACAACAACTGATTGATGAGTGGGGCGCTTTGAAACAGACCAGCCCAAATGGATTGAGACACAACTTTTTGATCCGAAATGGAAAGTTGTCAGAGAAACATAATCACTGGTTGCTGCAAGTAGAAAAAGCAGGCTATGATCCTTTTTTGCTCAATCGACTTCCCTGGACATTGTCTATTGTCAAGTGCAGATGGATGCCCAAGCGATTGCAGGTAGAGTGGATATAATGACGGTATAACTCGCTGAATTTGGCCGTATGAAAAAAACGCATACAAAATCGAAGGCACAAAAATCTAACAATCAGACAACAACCTTTTTTCAACAAAAGGTAGAAGGTCAGTTTTTTTCAGCGAAAGCCCAGGCCAAACTTCGAGTCAGTCACCCCAGCGACTCCTATGAACGAGAAGCGGATCAGGTCGCAGATCGAGTAGTGGGAAAAGGCGAAAGCATACAAGCGAAGCAACAAATTACCCCTTTGGCTCGAAGTGTTGAGCCCGTTCAGACAATGACAGAAGAGCCCCCTGTACAGAAAGAAGAAGAGGTGCAGGAAATGAAGGAGGAACCGATTCAGAAAAATGAAGAGGTACAAGAAATGACCGAAGGGCCTGTGCAAAAGGAGGAAGAAGAGGTGCAGGAAATGAAGGAGGAACCGATTCAGAAGGAGGAAGAGGTACAAGAAATGACCGAAGAGCCGGTGCAAAAACAGGAGGAGGACGTGCAGGAGATGAAGGAAGAACCGATTCAGAAGGAGGAAGAGGTGCAAGAAATGAAAGAGGAGCCTGTGCAAAAGCAGGAGGAGGATGTGCAGGAGATGAAGGAAGAACCGATTCAGAAGGAGGAAGAGGTACAAGAAATGAAAGAGGAGTCGGTGCAAAAACAGGAGGAGGGCGTACAGGAGATGAAGGAAGAACCGATTCAGAAGGAGGAAGAGGTACAAGAAATGAAAGAGGAGCCGCTACAAACGCAGGAAGAGGACGTACAGGAGATGCAGGAAGAACCGATCCAGAAGCAAGAAGAGGTGCAAGAGACGACCGAAGAGCCAGTGCAAAAACAGGAAGAGGTGCAGGAGATGTCGGAAGAAACTGTGCAGAAAGAGGAGGATATTCAGGGAAGAGGATTTCTCTCAAAAGCTTCAATGGGAGTCGAACAACTCTTGCACAATTCCAAAGGCAAAGGCAGTCCTCTGCCTGAGGGCATTCGAGGACAAATGGAATCCGGATTTGGAGCAGATTTTGGTCCGGTGAGAATCCATACCGGTCAGGATGCCATCAACATGAGCAAATCCCTGGGAGCCATCGCTTTTGCACACGGGAAAGATATCTATTTCAATGCAGGCAATTTTGATGTCAATTCCAAAAAGGGGCGTCAACTCCTTGCCCATGAATTGACCCACACCATCCAACAAGGGGCCATACAGAAGGAGTTGCCAGATGAGCATGCTGCACCCACTCCCGAGACCGCCGAAAATGGACTGGAAACAAAGTCTGCGGATACTGTTTCGGCAGATGGAAGCAGTCCTGTGCAGGAAGCGCCTCCAACCGATGCCGACAATCGTACACAAACTCCTGCCGAGACAGATGTGCCTGCTTCAGATCTTCCCTCGGAGACGGATACGGATACACCCGTTTCTTCAGAATCCCCCCAGGAACTGACTGAGACCCCAAGCTCGCCCGAGGAAGATCCCAATTTTCAGGCGTTAAGCAATCGATCTGAAGCCACCGCAGAAGCGCAAAGTTCTCACCCGTCGGCAGAAGGCTTGTCATCCAATGCTCAGGCTTCTTCCACTTCTCCGCCAAACGAACGAGAAAGCATGGCCGAAGCCAGTCAGGTAGAAGATATGGATGCCCAGGAAGCCGGAGAGTTCGATGCCGAAGCATTCAAAAAGATGCTCCTGGATCGGATCAAGGAAGTCATGCCCAAGAACGAAAAAGAAGCAGACGAATTTGCGGACGACAACAAAATGGACACGGTGCGGGATGCCGCGACTGAACAGGTCGAAAGCGAAAAAGAATCTGCTGCCGGAGGCATTGAAGAAACCACAGCCCAGGAACCTGATACGAATGCCGTTCCCGAGCGGGAAACCGTAGCCCTCGAAACGCCTGTGAGTGGTCCAAAACCTCCAGCCCTCAATGCTGGAAGTGCCATGCCTCCTCCAAGAACCGAAACTTCTGTCGAACAACCGATTCAGGAGAATACCCAGCGGGTCGAAGATCGAATGGCAGAGGAAGGGGTAAGCGACGAACAATTGGCCAACTCCAATGAGCCGGCCTTCCAGAGTGCCCTGCAATCCAAGAATGAAGCCAAGGATCAAGCGGCTACAGCACCTGATGGGTTTCGGCAGGAAGAACAACATGATCTCTCCACTGCACAACAGGAATCAGAAGCGGCTGCTGATCAGCAATTGGCCAACATACATGGCGATCGCACAGGCATCATGGGCTTGGTCGCTACCGCCCAAAATTCCACCAGTGGGAAGGATAGCAAGGAAAGAGCCAGGATCGCTGGCCATATCAATAAGATTTTTGCCAGAACCAAGGCCGATGTTGAGACCAAACTGACTAAACTGGATGCAGACGTTAGCAAACGCTTTGATGTGGCCAATGAACGTGCCACCCGTTCATTTGAACATCATGTGGAGAGGGAAATGGACAAATACAAGGAGGAACGCTATGGGGCCTGGTTTGATCCGAGAGGCTGGGGCACACGAATCGCTGATGCAGTCGTCGGTCTTCCAGATGAGGTGAATGATTTTTATGTGGAGGGGCGAAATATGTACATCGAAAAAATGGACATCGCCCTGACAGGCATTGCTGATCATGTGGCAAATACCCTGAATGAAGCCAAAGCGCGTATTACCCAGGGCAAACAAGAGGTCAGCGACTATGTGGCTTCTCTCCCTGACAACCTGCGCTCGATTGGGCAGAAGGCTGCGGATGACATCCAGAGCAAGTTCGATGAGCTCAATGATACGGTCAATGACAAACAGGAAGAACTGGTAGACACCCTCGCAGAAAAATACAGCGAAAGCCTGCAAAAGGTGGATGCCAGAATCGAGGAGATGAAAGCAGCCAATCGCGGCCTGGTAGATATGGCACTGGATGCGATTGGAGGCGTGATTGAAACCATCCTCAATCTCAAAAACATGCTGATGGATCTCATCAGCGGTGCCAGAGATGTGATCACCACCATCATCAATGATCCAATCGGGTTTTTGACCAATCTGGTCAAAGGGGTGGGGCAGGGCTTGAAGAATTTCCTGTCCAATATCTGGACCCATCTTCAATCTGGCCTGATCGGCTGGTTGACCGGGGCAATGGGACCTGCTGGAATTACCATCCCGGACGACCTGTTCAGTTTGAAAGGCATTTTCAGTCTGGTGATCCAGATTTTGGGCCTTGGCTGGGATTTTATTCGGCGAAAGGCCGTCAAATTGCTCGGTGAGAAAGTGGTGAATGCCCTGGAAACAGGCTTTGAAATCTTCAAAATCCTTGCAACCGAAGGCATCGATGGAGTCTGGACCTATCTCAAAGAGAAATTTCAGGACTTGAAGGCCACGGTCATGGATGCCATCAAGGACATGATCATCAGCACGGTCATCAAGGCGGGCATCAAGTGGATCATGGGACTGCTGAATCCTGCGGGGGCATTCGTGAAGGCAGTGATGATGATCATCGATGTGGTGACCTTCTTTGTTGAGCGGGGGAGCCAAATCATGGAACTGATCAAGGCTTTCATCGATGGTGTCAAAGCCATTGCAGCAGGCAATGTCAGCAAGGTGGCAGAGTTTATCGAGAATGCCTTGAAAATGGCCCTGCCAATCGTCATTGGATTTCTAGCCAATCTGCTAGGCATCGGTGGCCTCGCCAAAAAAGTGACAGGCCTGATCAAAAAGATCCGCAAACGCATCAGCAAAGCCGTCGATGGCCTGATCAAAAAAGCCAAAAAATGGGCGAGGAAGTTGTTTAAAAAGGGGAAAGGGAAAGGGAAAGGGAAAGGGAAGGATAAGAAGAAAGATTCAGAAAATAGTAAAGCTGTAAAGAAAAACGTAAAAAAGGAATTGAAATCAAAAATCCCCAAAAAAATAAAAGATGAGTCAAAGATAAAATCTCCAATCAATTCAATTTATCAAAAATATAAGCCTAAAGGACTCAAATACATTGATATTAGGAGAGACAAAAAAACAGCGCAGTATCATTTTTTTATCTCAGCATCTTCTGAAGAGCGGGGTGGTGCCTTTTTATTTGATCCTCCAGTATTAGAAGTTGCAGACATTGACCCACAAACAGAGGACTTCAAAAAGAAGATAAATACATGGATAATTGCGAAATATAATCAAACCATGTTAGGTAAGGTGAATTTTCAATTTACATTAAATAATTACGAGGATGCAATACAAGAAAACATGCATGCAGAACAAAGGTTAGTGAGAACAATGAGGTCAAAGTGGGATACACTGCCGCATAAGAATGGGGAACAAAATGTATTAGATATAACAATAAAAAAATCTCCATGTGGAGGAAGTAGCCACGATTGTAGCCAAACTCTGGACAATTTCGTGAGAAAAAAGAATTTAAAGCTGATATTGAATATCCTCGCTTTTCACTATGGACATAGAGCAAAACACTCAGGAGGTAAATATCAGAGTGGTGAAAAAAGAGGACAGGCAAAAGAACCAGGATCACTTGAAGGCTTAGAGCGGCTTTTGAAAAATGATGCCAACGTGTCTATAAATGTGGTAGAACTGAGTGATATAAAGAAATATATTACAGATTTTAGTTCTTTGAGTAAAAAAGATGCAAAAACACTTGAGAGAAGAACAAAAGCCAGGGCCAAAAAGTTGCAGAAAAAAATTGACGGCATTGTAAAATCAAAGAAAAAATGAGGAAATCAGAAATGTCTAATTCATTACTCAAACAAAGGCAAAAAGTAATCAGCACATTTGAAAAGTTAGGCTGGGAAGCTGAGGATATTAATCAACTCTTTGATGAAGGCGAAGATGTTGAATATGAGGCAGTTTTTTCAATGGAAGAAGGCGAAAATTACAAAACCTGTGAATTTAATGCTGAAAGGCAGGAACTAACCTTGGTAGTTAACCAAGATGAAATATATGAGAGTTATATTTTTTCCTATGAAGCCAAACTTTCGATTGTCCTTTCTCTTTTTGAAGAATATTTGCCAAATCTGAAAAGAAATAATTTAAGAACACTAATTGATCGATGTTTGGAAGTCGAAATGGATATATTTAAAGAAGGAGATCATGAATTTCTTCCAGTTTTAACAAAACAAGAGATCGAGGATACTAGATTTAATATCAAAGATTTTATTGAGAACAATGATTGGATGCTTGTAAACCGTACTACTATTTACCCGATAAATGTAAAAATTAAAGAATGGGATTTAGGTGCAAGATTCAATAACAATAATTTTTATTTATATATTGATATTTCAATCGAAAAATATTGTATTAGATTTCATATGTATGATATGGAGGATAAGTTGTTCAGCGACCTCTATATCTATTCTTCGGAGATATTTAATGTCCTCGAATTAATTGAGAGATGGAAACCGGATCTTGATAAGGAGGGATATTCACGGATGGTAAAAGAAATCATTGATCTATCTTCAAGGGTGATATTTGATGATAATGGTAAAAAATTATTGCTTTCCTGATTTAAAATTCCATGCCACGCCGTCGCCGCAAATACCGTCCGCCTCAACAAGAGCCGGAAAAGCCCACACCCTTTTTTACCAAAACAAAAAGGGAAGAAGGAGAGTATGCGCGACAAGCAGCGAATAGCCCAAGCAGCCTTCAAACGAAAGACTGCATACAAGAAGCCCATCTATTCGCTCTTCAGAAACTTCAGGCAGTATCCTGCATCCTCCACCAATCCCAGCCAGATCTGGCATTACTCAATCAAAGCAAGGCCCTCGAACTGGCCAATCAGCTGTTGGCATCAGATATTTGGCAGATCTCGGTCCTGCAGCAAGCCATCGACAACATCCTTCAGCAGCTGAAAAACGCCCAATTCATCTGCACAGGCAGGATTCATCATGCCTTTGGCGGAAAGAAGCAATGTATCCGCCTGGGAGATGAGGTCCACACACTCAGCCTCAAGCAACAAGTTCGGGAGATCCTGTCAGCTACCATCAAAGCCACAACTTTGCCTGAGCTTCATGGCCCTCCGATCAGAACCACAGATCAGACAGATCCTTCCGCCAATTGGCTCCTCTACATCTGCCGATTGTTGGACCTGCTCCCGGAGCAGCCTTTCCTCATCACTGGGACGCCAGAGAATCCATTCCCGCCCAAACCAGCACCAGAACTTAGCCCGGATGCCCCGGAGCCTGAACCGGACACGCAAGAAGCGTTTTCGATACATGGAGAAGGAGAGGAGACCGAGGAGCAAGAAGAGGAAGAGTCTACTTCTTCAGAAACATCATCCAGAGGCATCTTGGGGAGGCTGATCAACAGATTTACTTCAAACACATAATCCTATGGAAGCCAGACATCACAATTTGATACGAGCCATTGCCTATCTGCAACACATAACAGATCTGCGCCTGAGTCATCACTTCTCAAAGAAAAAGCTCGTCAAGAAAAAGTTCCAGTTCCCCGAATTCAAATTGGAGGAATCTGAGGACCTGTTTACTCGCTTCCTGTCCTACTGCGAATTCTCCATCGAAGAGTTCATCACCCTGATGTGTGCACTCGTTCCTCACGTGGTTCCGAACTTTTTTGAGAGAATCGTTGCAAAACACCTGTCTGAAGATGGCCAGTTCCCTGAATTTGGCGGGCATCGAAGCGGAAACAATCGCTCCATGATCCCAACGGTGAGTACCATCCTCTTTATTCTTGCGGGAGATGATCTGTCCAGACGATTGGAGTTGCTGGAGATCTTTGATTCTGAACATGCCTTCGCACAGCAGCATATTCTCTCAGTTGATGAAGGAGAAAGAGGAGAACCATTTTTGAACAGACGGATATTGATGGACAGCGAATATGTAGAACTATTTACCAAAGGGCGAATCAGTTTGCCCATGCTCAGTACAGAATTTCCAGCAGAACTCCTTCAGACGGACATGGAGTGGGATGACCTCATCTTGCAAGGCTCCACCCAAAAGCAATTGGACGAAATAGAACTCTGGCTTCGCCACAACGACGCCCTGATGGAAGAATGGGGACTGAAAAAGAAAATCAAACCAGGGTATCGTGCTTTGTTTTACGGCCCTCCCGGAACAGGCAAAACCCTGGCCGCTTCTCTCATTGGCAAATATGCTGATCGTCCCATCTTTCGTGTGGATTTGTCCAAAGTCGTGTCCAAATACATAGGCGAAACCGAAAAGAACCTTGCCAATCTGTTTGACAAAGCCGAGAACAAGGACTGGATTCTCTTTTTTGATGAAGCAGATGCCTGTTTCGGGAAGCGCTCCTCCACCAAAGATGCCAAGGATCGCTACGCCAATCAGGAAATCGCCTACCTCCTGCAACGAATCGAAAATTATAATGGCCTGATCATCATGGCGACCAACTTCAAAAACAATATGGATGAGGCCTTTTTGCGTCGATTTAATGCTACTGTTTATTTCCCCAAACCACGAGCAGAAGAGCGTTTGCAGTTGTGGGAGAAATCTATTCCCGGAGGAATTCAACTTGATACGGATGTAGATCTTACGGTGTTGGCTACAACATATGAATTGACCGGATCTCACATCATGGGTGCGATCCATCACGCTTGCCTCAAAACACGAGAGGCCAATTCTCAAACCTTGGTAGCGGATGTGTTGCTACAAGGAATTGGGAGAGAACTCGCCAAGGAAGGGAAGCGAATGTGAGAAACCTCTGATTGTCCGGTGATCACAATGCCCCAATCCGGCTTTCGTACAAATCCTTGCTCTCTGTGACAGTCTCGTTGAGAGAAGCCATGATATCAGCTACTTTGGATTCTATGTTCTTGAGGCCATCATTGATTTGGGCGATTTGCCCCAGGGCGATAGCCACTTCCAGGGCCTTGACGATATCTACTGCATCAGTGTGCAGGCTGCGTAATTGCTCAATGGCCTGCGCTGTTTTTGACAGTGTCTTTTCATAATCAGCCCTGGAAGATTGCAAGGCTTTGGTGAGTTCGGCTTTGGTCTTGGCATCTCTCAGACTCGCTGTTTGAGCTTCCATTGCCGTAAACAGGTTTTCTGCATCACTCTTAAGCCCTTCATATTCCTTATTGAGGTTTTCGACCTGTTTGTTGACTTTCTCCCATTTGCTGTAGACCTGATTGAATTCCTGATCTACATTTTTTGCATTTTCCAATGCCCCTTGCAGCCCATTCAATGAGGTGATCCCATCATCTACTTGCTTGTCAGCCTTAAGCTTTTGGGATTCAAAGCTGGCAATCTGATTGCGAAACTTCTTTTTGTATTTGGGGAGTTCTTCAGGGCTACGCTGCTTGCAAGCTGAGAACATCAAGGCGATCACAAGTGGAAACAAAATCAGAATGTGTAGGTGGGTACGCATAGGGGGAATATTATTGTTCAGATCTGATGAGCATATGTTGACAGATTTCATCAGTATAGTCTTTAGACCACTTTCACAAAGGTAGGTAACGATTCTGACAATCTGGAACGATAATTTTGAGCTCTATTGATCATTATTTCCCCCAGAAACAGTACCTTTTGTGCCTCAACCCCCTCGCTATGCCCCAATCATTCGTCTTTTTGATTCCCCTGATCCTGTTTTTTTCCTGCAATCCATCATCGGAATCGGCTGTCTGGATTGCACATGCACCAGCAGATACAGCCTATTGTCGTATCGATCCAGAAGGGCAGACTGTTCTCCCCAATGGTCGACTCATTGAGCCAAGAGGAAAGACCATTCCCATTGCACCACATCCCTATGGATTGGTCCTTAGTCCAGACGGAACTGTAGCCATCACCGCCAATTCCGGGACCAGGCCCTTTTCTATCTCTATTCTGGAGGATCTGGATAAGGACCAAGTGTCGGTCAGGCAAATACCAGATGGCCCTTTGAATGATGAAGGATTGCTGTCGGCAGTATTCATGGGATTGGCCATCAGTCCCGACAATCAAACAGTCTATGTGGCTGGTGGACAGGAAAACGTGGTTTTTGTTTTTGACATTGCTTCAGACACGAAGCTGGATTCGATTGATTGTAGCCGGGAAGGATATTCCGGCTACATTGGCGACATGGTCCTGAACAAAGCGGGAAGCCAGTTGTATGCAGTCGATCAGGTTGGCTTCGAATTATTGATCCTGGATACAAAAACCCGTTCTGTTGCACAACGCATTCCCGTCGGACGCTATCCATTTGGCGTATGTCTCTCTCCGGATGAACAGACTGCCTATGTCGCCAATGTGGGCATGTTTGAATACAGCAGACTGGACACCGCCTTGGAGTTTCCAGCCTTTGGGTATCAATCCAGGGAAATGAAAGAAGGGATAGATAGCCTGGGTATTCCGGGTCTGGGGGATCCCAATGCGCCAGAAGCTTTCTCCGTCTGGGCGATAGATGTAGGTTCATCAGTTGCTTCTGTTCGGGCAAAAATCAAAACGGGATTTCTCATTGGAGAAGAGGTGGAAGGAATCCCTGCCGTTGGAGGGTCAAGCCCCAACTCCCTGGTGGCCACAGAGCAGTATGTGTTTGTCAGTAATGGGAACAATGATTGCATTTCGGTCATTGATCCCAAGAAGGACTCGGTTCTGACCAATATTCGGTTGTCGCCAGACAAGCGCTTAGGCACAGCCAGAGGCGTGATTCCCTTTGGGTTGGCCTTGTCACCAGATCAGCGGCGTCTGTATGTCGCCGAGTCAGGGATCAATGCAGTAGGGGTGATAGATGTTGACAAATTGGAAGTGATTGGTCACCTCCCACTTGGCTGGTTCCCCGCCAAATTGGCGGTGTCGCCAGATGGAAAGCGACTCATCGTGGCCAATGCCAAAGGATATGGCAGTGGCCCAAATGGTGGCAAGAGCTTTGAGATGGGGCCAGAGGGGAGTTATATTGGCAGTCTGATGAAAGGATCCGTCAGCATTCTGGATGTTCCAACCGATGCTGAATTGAGTGAAACTACTGCACAGGTTCTCCGAAACAATTTCCGATTTCGACCCGCCAATTCTCCTGACTTCAAGGATCGACAGCAGAATCCTGTTCCCTTATTTCCAGGGCATTCTGTCTCTCCGATTCAGCACATTGTTTTTATCTCAAAAGAAAATCGGACCTATGATGAAGTATTTGGACAACTGAAGAAGGGGAGAGGGGATGCTTCTCTGGCGCGCTATGGAAGGAAAGCCAGCTTTCGCAACAATGCCGGAACAGATTCGGTACAGGACTGTGATGTGATGCTGAACCATCTTGCTTTGGCAAGGCGATTTGTCATTTCGGACAACTTTTATGTAGATGCGGACCACTCAGCAGATGGCCATCGCTGGTTGGTCAATACTTATCCCAATGAGTGGGTGGAGACCCATGTTGCCGCAGCTTACGGTGGCAAAAGACGCATGCAGCCGGATTCCAAATCGCCAGGAAATCTTGCTCTGGTTGGATCTACAGGAGCCATTTACCCGGAAGACTACAATGAACATGGCTCCATTTGGGACCATTTTGAGCGGCATGGCATAGATTTTTTCAATTTTGGCTTTGGGACAGAACTTGCCGGCAATTTGTCTGACAGTACGATGAAATATACCGGAGTCAAATATCTGGTGAATTTCCCTTTGCCAGGCCCCTTATTTGATCGCTCATCCCGCAGCTATGCCACCTACAATATGGCCATCCCTGATCAGTTTCGGGCTGATATGTTTGTGCAGGAATATGAAGAAAAATGGGGAGAGGGAGGTGCGCCTTTGCCATCTGTCTTGACTATTCTTCTTCCCAATGATCATGGGGCCGGAGACAGACCACATGCGGGTTACCCCTTTCGTGAGAGCTATATGATGGACAATGATCTCGCGCTCGGCCGGATCGTCGAATTTCTCTCTCATACGCCTTACTGGAAGAACATGATCATTGTCGTAACGGAAGATGATTCTCAAAATGGCGTAGATCATATCGATGCGCATCGCAGTTTGCTGATGGTCATCTCTCCTTATGCCAAACGAGATTATGTCGGGCATCAACATTATAGTTTTGGCAGTATTTTCAAAACATTCTGGAACATTCTGGGGCTGCCTTATCTGAACCAGTATGATGCTGGAGCCACAGATTTGGCTGACTTGCTTACCGAAGAAGCTGATTTTACCCCTTATAATGCCTATCCGGTAGATGCTCGAGCCTTTGATCCACAAAAAGTTCTTGACCCTTTTGATGAAGCATTCGATTGGGAGGCGGTGGTAGGCTCCCCCAATTTGGATGATCCTGAAGTATTATTGAAAGAAGCCAGGGAAGCAGATCGCCAACGAGAATTGGAGCGAAATCGACAAAGTAACCCCATTCGAAAAAAATAATTGAGGGGTAGGCTAACTTTTTTTTCCTTCATGCGACTAAGAGGGTATAAGATCCCTGTTAAGACACAAATATTAACACCATGATGCATAAAATCGCTATTTTCTCTCTTCTGATTTCCATTTCCCCTGGAATTGTTGGACAAAACTTCGATCCGGGATATATCGTCAAGCAAAATGGAGACAGCTTGTATGGAGAACTCTCCTTGGGATTTGACGAACAGCTTCAGCATCTGGTTTCCTTCCGCAAGGACAAGAATGAGGAGGCACATACCTATACCGTTGATGAATTGACGGCCATTTCCAAAAAAGGGAGCCTGTTTCGGGTTGCGACCTTCAGCTATACAGAAGTTGATGATCAGCAAATACCTATGCATGCCTTTGTTGAAGTGCTTTTGGAAGGGGAACTGTCCTTATATCGCTTTCGTACACCGCGGTATCGAAAGGTCTTCTATCTCCAACAGGCAGATAACCCTCTTCAAGAGTTGGTTCAGGCAGGGGTCAAATATCGAACGGTCGGTGATAAGCAGTTTCAGGTCAAGGATACCCGATATATTTCGACGCTTCAACTCTATATGACGGGATGTCCAGAACTGGAAGACGACATCAAACAAAGTCTTTATAATGCTAACTCCTTACGAAAATTATTTGTCGCATGGCATGAGTGCAGGAATCTTCCCTTTGAAGACAGATCGATGCAAGTTTCCAGGGGAGTGAGAATTGATGGGATACGAATCGCCTATAGCCTCAATCCCCAAAATTTTGATCGCGAAGGTTGGATCAATAGTAGCATAGTTCAGGCGCTGGAAGTGTCCACGGATATTCATCTAAAAGGATTTTCCCTCTTCCATATTCAAGTTGGGGCAGAGGTCATCGTTTTCCAATACGATCTGGATCAGCTCATTTACAGCTTTCCAGTTTCATTGGTCAAAAGAATGCCATTACATCAAGGAGAACTATTTGGCAAGATCGGAGCAGTCCCTATGACTCGTTTTCGTAGTACGAATCCTCTTCCGATTTCTTCCGCTGGATCCAAAAACCATGTTCTGTTGCAGGCTGCTTTGGAGTATGAGTTTCCTTTTCCTAAGAAAACCCCAGTGTATTTGGAGGCCAGAGCCTTAGTTTTTTCCTTTCGCGTTCTTATGTTTGGCCTAAAAGCAGGAATCAAATTGTAAGAGACTGACCCGATCGCCATCTTTCTATGAATTGTGCCAGGATCGTTCTATTCCCTATGGAATCTTTCCTGAATCCATACTGTTTCACCATTTATTTATACAATCCCCAATATCATGAAATCTCTTCTTTTTTGCTCCCTCTTTATTCTCAGTTTCTTTTCCTGTGGCTTAGGTCAGAATACAGAATTTCTGGATGGATATATTGTCCTTGCAAATCAGGATACAGTAAGAGGCCCCATTGCGCTGACGTTCAAAAATTCCCAGCAGGCAATTACTTTCCGATCTGCGAATGCCGAGGAAAGCGTGTATACCCTGGATGAGCTTGCCGGATATGGCCTGGAGGGAGATCACTATAGATCCTTTGGATTCATGTTGACCCAAAATGATGGACAGGAGGTGTTCCGAAAGGGCTTTGTTCATCTCTTGCTGGAAGGCACGATTTCCTTGTACAGATATACGGATCCTGGATCAGACCGAACGATCTTCTATTTGGAAAAAGAAAAAGGAGAACTGCTGGAATTGGTCTATCGTGATCCCCGAAAAAGCACACTCAATGCACAGGCGAGTTATCGATTCAACCAAACCTTAAAGGAGACCTTCATTTCCTGCTGGAAAGTTGTCGAGCAGATAGATCAGGTAGAATACAAGACCAGAGATTTGCTGTCCGTTTTTACAAACTGGCATGAGTGTGAAGACAAGAATTATACTGTTTTTAATAGTGAGAGAAAAAAAGCTGCTCTCCAATTCAATGGATTGATCCTCCAAGCTGGTCTGGGACGATTTTATGAGGCAGCCCAGGGAGGTCCGGTAATTTCTCAAATTGGATTGGGGGGACTCCTGCTGGAGGTACAGCCCAAATCCGCGCATTCCAAGTGGGCATTTCAGGGAGGCCTGGACTACTTGGCCTTGTTGAATTCTGATATCCGGAATGAGTTCAGTCTCAATGTCTGGGGAAAACGCTTTTTTCCTGTCAAAAAAGCAAATATGTATGCAAAAGTTGGCCTTTCAGGTTTTGATCCACAAGCTGCTATTGGATTTTCGAGATCACTTAGCAAACACATATTTGTTAAACTTGAAACTCGCGCTATCCTGGCTCGGACGGCTGGAACCATTTATCTAGCCAATATTGGTTTTGGATTCAAATAGGGGTAATGCAATACATGTAAGGCTGCCATCGGCACGTAGCAATGATCGGCAGACCATTGCTAGGTGGAATGTTATTGAAGCGGATGCCTTTCTATCTACGATAGGCAAAGCGAGAGATGGTCTGCCGATCATCTCTACAAATATCCTGTCGGAAGATTAGCATTACTTTTGAACCACTAACCAAATAGGAAGTCGATCGCATCCTGGCCCCTGCTAGTGAGGGGATGATGAATGTCCACCTAGCCAAGAGGTCTGAATAATCGCATACACACATGCCATGTTCAGGCACCTTGGTTGTGGGACTATTGGGAATAGCCCATCCCTCTAGGACCTGTGCGATTTTCTTACCTGCCGGATAAGGTCAGGAAGATGTTTCAAGGAAGCAATCTCTCGTAATTTTTGACGGGCTTCCATTGCAACCATGCCAAGATATGTTTTGCCTCCTTCCAGCGAGGACATCACTCCTGTTTTGCCCAGCAGTTCTGCTCCTTTTCCTATGGTCAGGTCCTTGACCACGCCGACTTGACCCCAAAGAATGACTTCATCTTCGACAGTCACCACACCAGCGATCCCCACCTGGGAGGCAATCAGACATTTTTTGCCGATAACCGTATCATGGCCAATTTGGATGAGGTTGTCGAGTTTGGTCCAGGCACCGATTCTTGTATCCCCGCTTACGCCTCGGTCAATTGTGCAATTTGCCCCAATGTCTACATGATCTTCGATGACCACCCGGCCCTTACTCAGGAGCTTGTCACGACCATAGGCACGTCCCTTGAAGTAGAACGCTTCTCCGCCTATGACTGTGCCAGCATTGATGCAAACGTGATCTCCAATCTGGCTATGATCATAGAGGGTGACATTGGCATGGATCTGACAATGAGCTCCGATGCGAACATGAGAGCCTACGACAGCATTGTGGCCAATTTCGGTTCCTTCTCCAACGACGACCCCTTCCCCAAAAACCACATTCCGGCCAATTTTGCATCCCTCTCCCAATACAGGTGTTCCTGCAACATCAAGCGAGATCCATGGCTGGCACCATTCTGTCAAGCGATTGTAATCTCTGAAGGGATCATCACTGATAATCAGGGCTTTTCCTTGAGGCGGCTCTACTTCTTTATTAATAAGGATGGTGCTGGCAGCGCTTGAGAGGGATTTGGCGTAGTATTTTTCGATGTCCACAAAGGTCAAATCTCCATGCTCAACCATGTGGATCTCATTGATTCCTGAGATAAGATGACTGTCCGCACCTAGCCAGGGACAACCCAGATAGCTAGCCGCTTGTTTCAGGGTAAGAGGAGTCGTTAGTTTCATGTTGCAAAGAAAAATAAGATTTTGGGGAAAAGCTTCCTTTTGTTTGCAAATTCTAGGCAAAGGAGTAACTTTGCGTCTTTCTTTGAATTTCAACGATTTAACCCGAGAAAATTTCCGAATGGATCTATTAATTTATCTTTTACCCTTAGCAGGTGTAATCGCTTTGCTCTATACCTATCTTCGTTCTTCATGGGTATCTAAGCAGGATGTTGGTGATGAAAAAATGGCCAATATTGCCAAGTATATCGCTGATGGAGCGATGGCCTTTTTGAAGGCTGAATATCGAGTACTGTCTATTTTTGTTGTTGCTGTTGCGATCCTCCTGGCCATCAAAGGATCAGTTGAGAGTAATTCTAACTTATGGGTGGCAGTTTCCTTTATTGTCGGTGCTGTCTGTTCTGCCTTGGCAGGCTTTGTAGGCATGCGTGTGGCTACTCAGGCCAATGTGCGTACCGCGCAGGCTGCACGAACCTCCCTGGGACAAGCCCTGAAAGTTGCCTTCACTGGTGGGAGTGTCATGGGAATGGGCGTTGTAGGATTGGGTGTACTGGGATTGGGCGTGTTGTTTATGATGTATCGCTCTATGGGATGGGGAGATGGCGTAGGCGGCGATGCTGCTGATGAACTGACTGTTCTCCTCAATGTAATATCTGGTTTTTCTCTTGGAGCCTCTTCCATTGCACTCTTTGCGCGTGTAGGAGGAGGAATCTATACAAAGGCTGCAGATGTTGGCGCTGACCTTGTTGGAAAAGTAGAAGCGGGTATTCCTGAAGACCATCCATTGAATCCTGCCACCATTGCTGACAATGTTGGGGACAATGTGGGAGATGTCGCTGGAATGGGTGCTGACTTGTTCGAGTCTTATGTTGGTTCTATCATTGGAACCATGGTATTGGGAGGCGCTTTTGTTGCTTTGCCTGAATTTACTGGTAATTTCTCGGGTTTGGGAGCTGTGTTGCTGCCTCTGACACTCGCTGCTACCGGAATCCTCGTGTCTATTTTCGGAACTTTCTTTGTGAATGTAAAAGAAGGGGGAAGCCCACATCGAGCCCTGAATATGGGCGAAATCGTCTCAGGAGCAGTCATGTTGATCCTGTCTTATGTGATCATCACTGCCATGCTGCCAGAGAGTTGGATGTTTAAAGGCGTTGAATATTCATCAACAGGCGTATTCCTGGCCGTGATTTCTGGCCTGCTGGCTGGATTGGCTGTTGGGAAAGTTACAGAATATTATACAGGAACAGGCACCAAGCCTGTAACAAGCATTGTCAAGCAATCCGTTACCGGTTCTGCGACCAATATCATTGCTGGTCTGGGAGTGGGAATGATGTCTACAGCTATCCCCATTCTGCTGATCTCTGCTGCTATTCTGATTGCACATTCTGTTGCAGGATTGTATGGAATCGCGATTGCCGCTGTTGGGATGCTCGCCAATACAGGGATCCAACTAGCTGTAGATGCGTATGGACCTATTTCTGATAATGCTGGTGGAATCGCCGAAATGTCTGAACTGCCCAGTGAAGTTCGAAAGCGTACTGACAAACTAGATGCTGTTGGGAACACCACAGCAGCGATTGGAAAAGGATTTGCGATTGCTTCCGCTGCGCTGACCGCCCTGGCCTTGTTTGCGGCCTTCATGCAGCAGGCAGAGATTAGCAGCATTGATATTTCCAAGCCCATTGTGATGTCAGGTCTGTTGGTCGGGGCCATGTTGCCTTTCGTATTCTCCGCCCTCTCCATGAATGCTGTTGGTCAAGCGGCCATGGCAATGATTCAGGAAGTGCGACGACAGTTTGCAACCATTCCCGAATTGTCTGCTGCCTTGGGAATCATGAAAAAATACGATGCTGATTTGGAAAATGCCACACCAGAAGATATGGCCATCTTCAGATCTGCTGAAGGAAAAGCTGAGTATGCCAAATGTGTAGAGATTTCTACCGCTGCCAGTATCCAAAAGATGGTGATGCCTGGACTGTTGGCCATCACAGCGCCTGTATTGGTAGGCTTTCTGGGAGGACCAGAAATGTTGGGAGGCTTGTTGGCTGGTGTTACCTCCAGTGGGGTACTGATGGCGATCTTCCAATCCAATGCTGGTGGTGCCTGGGATAATGCCAAAAAAATGATTGAAGAAGGGGTGGACATTGATGGGACAACACATATCAAAGGATCGGATGCGCATAAAGCCGCTGTTGTTGGAGATACGGTTGGAGACCCATTCAAGGATACATCAGGTCCTTCACTGAACATCCTGCTGAAACTCATGTCTGTGGTTGCCCTTGTCATTGCACCTACTTTGACAATCCTGCATTCTGATTCAGCTGATGCAACCCAGCCCGAATCGATCGAGGCACCAGCGACTGAACATGTGTCTACCGACGTGAATATCCTGCTGGAGGACATGGAGACCATCGACTGTACGCCTGTAGGATTCATGCCATTAGTGAGTGAAGAGAAATTAGACACTGAAACTGAGTCAACTACAGTAGCTCGTTCCAGTTAACTACTTCTTCTTACTCAGGATCTGATATGGATGGATCGATAGATGTATAGAATCATTGATCTGCCGATTACAAGAAATCCCGATTCTTATCTGAGAATCGGGATTTCTTTTATTTTCTCTCTTCATTTTCATATACCAATCCCCTCTTTGATTCGTTATTGCTCTTGAAGAATGGAATATTTGATGTTTCCATCTCTTCTCATGCTCGTACAAATGTGTACCATTTCTGCATGATTTTTGATGTGTTTTCCCTGCATCTCCCTGTTCCAGATTTTTCCCTTCATTCTTTTGCTCAAGAAATACACAATTTCCTGTTTATGAGAACCTATATCTTTATGTTATTATGCTTCCTGATGCTTTCTGCTACGGCTCAGGACCGATTGTCCTTGACAGATGGTCAAGAAATACAGGTTTGGATTACTGAGGTTGGTGATAATTATGTCAAATATATTCATGCCAATAAGGATGAGGGAACAGAGTACAATCTTCCCAAGCGCATGATTGTCAAGCTGATTTATGCTTCAGGAGAGGAAACAATTTTCTCCCAGCTCGCTGAGCATCCAAACCCGGACCCATCCATTAAAGATTCTGAACATCCTGCAGGTTCTGAGGTAAAGATCACATCTGTTACCCCTCAATCAAGCCCTACACCACATACTGATACGATCGAACTCATGAACGGAGGATCTATTGAAGCCAATGTCGCTGAGATCAATGATCGATATATCGAATACATTGTTGGGGAGAATTCGCACCAAATCCCTGTGACAGAAGTGACTGGAATTGCGTTTGCGGATGGCTCCTATGAACGTCTGTATGAAAAGGATGAGGTAGCAGAATTGGAATCTGCAAGAAAAGCGTCTCAGGACTATCGGAAGAAACGTCAGGAAATTCAGGAGCAGCAAGTTGAACCAGAAGAATCAGTTGTATCTGTGGAACCCAAACGATCTTCTACTCCTTTTTCTCTGCGAATCAAACGCTTTCGTACCCAGTCTGACAAAGATCAAGTCGAAAGATCTGTGGCCGTGCGCCTCGAAGGAGGCTTGAATCTGATTATGGGGATTGGCCCCGGCAGGCGGGATTTGGACTGGGCCTTGCAATTGTCCCTCGCAGACGTCCCTAGTCCGAATAAGAATGCACAATCTACCGGCAGTTGGAAGACAACCGCTGGTATTCATTTGGGATTGATGGCGGCATATACGATCAATCCACACATCAATCTGATTAGTGGGTTGCAAGTCTCCCAAAAGGGATATATCACCCATCAGATGATCTCATTTGAGGAAGGGGAATCGGTCCAAAAATGGATGATCAATATTCGAGAGAGAGAACAAATGGTTCATCTCGATATTCCGCTGGGGATCGAAGCACGTATCCTTCCAATGCTGGAATGTCAGGTCGGACTTCTTGGGTCAGTTGTGCTAAGAGGGAGCACCTTCCTAACTACTGATACTGATATTTTTGGCGCTGCTGATGACCTGATCGACTATTGGACAGATAGCGAACGAAGAGTATATCAAGGCGTTGCATTCACCGCTGGTGGATTTATGGGGGTGCGCATACCTGTCAATTCCCAGATAGGCCTTCATCTTCGGATGCTTGTGAATACTGGAGGTGGATATGAGGGCGCATTTGCCAACACGGTGATTCAGCTAGGCGCAGGCTATCGCTTATAATGTTTCTGTGTCGAAACTGTCTTGATTTCCCTTGTTGCCAAGGAAACTGAGCTTTTGGGAAGCTGAGTGTATCATTCTTTCTTAAAATGTCAATTCCTCAAAGAAAACCTTCTCAGAACCGCTAATTCCTACTTTCTTGGAGAAACATTCAAAACCAAGATGGTCTCTGGTCTCTTAGTTTGACTTTGGCCAAAATGGAAATTCAAATCTCTTTACCGTACACTTTTACCAGTTTAGGCGAGCTGGCCCCCAAAATTCGGCAGCGCACCAGACCAACCGATCGGTAAACTGGGGTGGATTTGTGAGTTGGGCTTAGAATTTTGGCGGTTTTTACGCAACTTTTTGCCGCC
>JBCCGK010000092.1:0-48350 GCA_039029315.1 Bacteroidota bacterium
ATTTGGCGATCATTTTCCACCCTCTCGCTCTCCCGCCAGCGGGAGACATCAGCCCACAAGGCCAGGAATCAATGATTTTTCCTTTGGAGGGGGGAGGGGGAGGAATAGAATAGGCATATGTAAATATGTCCCCTATTTACAGGCCTATTTTCAATGAGAATTAATCAACATCCCCCAAAAACAGCGAAGTGCATTCATTCAAAAAGGCGGTTTCCAGAGCATATGTGAGGATTTCTCTCCTATAAAAAATGGACAAAGTCAAACTAAGTTCCAAGCAAAACATCTTCTCAGGAAAGAGGAAAGTCCTAGGAAGCTATCGTTAGGCACAATCAATGATTGGATGTTTCATTCAATTTTCATGAATCAGCACTCCTTTCTCAGGAATTTTTGTCTCCTTCAAATCCCAATTCTTTCAATCGTTTGATGGCTTCTTTTTTGTCAAAAAGAAGTCCGACAAAATAAATTTTTGCAGTCTCTCTTGGGGCTTGAGTCTCACCTACAATGTCATCCAGAACCTGTTTCATCCATAGCTCCTTCACTTTGTCTATGTCCCCATCATGTGCCCGAAGCAGGGCTATACCTTCCTGAATGCCGATAGGGACTTCTTCCCTCAATTGTCGAAGCAGGGCTTTCAACTCTTGCTTCATGCCCTTTACTTTTTCCTACGGTAGGTCCCATCAAACACTTTGGTCCACTCTTCGCCATCAGGACTTTGTTCCCATACCTGTCTGACAGTTTGATCCTCATTGTCATGCCAGCTGATTCGATTGTAAATCGTGGAACCTTGCAGGGTCTTTGCAGTATTGCCGAGAACCATTTTGTTGTCTTCACGATTTCCCTGAATATGAAGACTCAAGCCGCTATTGTCTACCCAAAATTGCTCCCATTGTTGCTTGGCAAAGTTGTATTTATTGATACTCGTTCCATGGAATTGTCCACTAACAGCTTTATAGTGTTCTTGTAGGCCGACACTATCCAGAATGCTTTGAATATGGCTGTATCCGGCTACTGTGTCAGTGCCAGTTTTGTAGACGATCCATTCCCCTAACCAAAAATCGAATTCATGAATTTTTTTCTTCACCTCCGGACGAGAGAGAAAAGCTTGGGCATTCAGTTGGGGAAGAAGACTCATGATCAAAACAAAACAAATCAAGCTTGAGAATCGCATAATTGTATCAGTTAGTAGAGAATATTCGCAAAATCAGACTTCTGCGGCCAAAATATCAAGAAAAAAGCTGGGCTCCTCTCAAGGGATTATTGCCATTTTTCGGTTGGATAAATATTTGGGCAGTAAAAAAAACTGGAGGAGTCATTGAGGATTTTGATTCTCTACTTGCAAAGCTCTTAGCGCCTCCCTATATTTGCTGAAACATTGATAACCAAATGAACATTTCATTGCAGAATATCTATAAGTGGTGGCACATCTCGATTTTCAATCGTAGATGACCCGCTATTGATGCAATGTCAATCATACAGTCTCAGGGCTTGTCGTCTACAACACGATAAGCCCAATTTTTTTTTCTTATTCTTATGAACGGTCAAAAAACAAATAAGCTTCTTTTTGCTGTTCTTTAGACAAGCAGATTACTCCTTGAACTCAGAACTAACGATCTCGATTATGACTCGCTTTCCACTCAAAACACTTTACCGAAAACTCCTGGCCGATACCGTAACCCCAGTGAGTGTATATCTACGGTTGAGAGATCATTTTGCCAATGCGATCATGCTTGAAAGCTCTGATTATCATGGCAATGACAACACTTTTTCCTATATCTGTTTCGATCCCATTGCTACTTTTAAGCTGCAAGGCGGGCAAGTACAAATTGCCTACCCGGATGAGAGTACAGAAGAGCGAATCATCAAAACCAACAAGGATTTGCCACGATATATTCAGGAGTTTCTGGATAGTTTTGAGGTCGAGGAACTGGAATTCAAATTCAGTTATAATGGCTTGTTTGGCTATCAGGCATACGATACCGTTCGGCATTACGAATCGGTGTCCATTTCCAGCTATTCGCATCAGGAGAGAGCCATTCCGGATATGCTCTACCATGCCTATCGATATATGATTGTGATCAACCATTTCAATAATGAACTGTATATCTTTGAGCACAATTTTGGAGAAAAGAAGAGTCATCTGGATCAGATCGAAATGCTGTTGAATAATCAGGCGACCCCTCGATTTAGCTTTGATCGTATAGGAGAGGAGAAAACGAATTTTACGGACGAAGAATTCCTGTCTGTGATTCAAAAAGGAAAAGATCACTGTCAAAGAGGAGATGTTTTTCAGATTGTACTTTCCCGCCAATACCAACAACAGTATTTGGGAGATGAGTTCAATGTGTACAGGGCATTGCGATCGATCAATCCATCTCCCTATCTGTTTTATTGTGATTATGGCAATTTCAAAATTATGGGCTCCTCACCCGAAGCACAACTGGTGATCAGTGGGAATCAGGCAACCATACACCCCATCGCTGGAACTTTTCGAAGAACAGGCAATGATGAAGAGGATTCCAAACTTGCCCGTCAATTATTCGACGATCCCAAAGAAAATTCAGAACATGTGATGTTGGTGGATTTGGCAAGAAATGATCTGAGCCGAAATGGGTCAGATGTGGAGGTGGAGACCTATAAGGAAATTCAGTATTTCTCCCATGTGATTCATCTGGTTTCTAAGGTTACAGCACAACTCCATGAGGGGGTGTCTTCCATGCAATTGGTGGCTGATACATTCCCTGCCGGAACCTTGTCTGGTGCACCCAAGCATCGAGCTATGCAGTTAATCGAGTCGTATGAAAATCAAAATCGTGGCTTCTATGGCGGGAGCATTGGCTATTTGGGATTCAAGGGGAATTTCAATCAAGCCATCATGATTCGATCTTTTTTGTGTAAAAATAATCGACTCTTTTATCAGGCAGGAGCTGGCATTGTCTCAAAATCAGTTCCCGCAAGCGAGTTGCAAGAAGTTCATAACAAGCTCGCTGCACTTCGCAAAGCCCTAGACCTTGCCTGCTCCATCGGAAAAAAAGAGGAAATTGGGTGATTGTTCATTGCTCATTCCACTGATAAGCGTCAATCTTAAACTGTCAGTCGACAATCATATTCTGTAATCCATCAACCTAATACCCCTGCTCATGCCCCAAGAAACTTCTAATTGGATACTTGAATTCAAAAAAACCATTGAACAAGCAAGCCCTGTATTGATGCGTATACCGATCAGTAAACAAAGTAGAAGATCTGCTCCAGATAAGTGGTCTCCCAAAGAAATTATTGGCCATTTGATTGATTCTGCAACCAACAATCATCGCCGATTCGTCAAGGCTCAATGGCAGGATCAGTTGATGATGGATGGATACGAACAAGAGAATTGGGTGAAGCACCAATGTTACCAGGAGGCCGATTGGAAAAATCTGGTGACGCTTTGGCATCATTACAATCTTCATCTGGTTCATGTGATGCAAACGAGCTCAGCAGAACAGCTTAATCATGTGGTCCTTGGACTTAGACAAGGGTATCTGAAACCACCGATTCCTGCCGACCAGCCTTGTAGCTTGCGGGAATTGATGCAAGACTATATTGCCCATTTGAAACATCACCTGACTCAAATTCTACAACAGATACAATGAAAATCCTCGTTTTAGATAACTACGATTCATTTACCTACAACCTGGTTCATATCATTCGGGAATTGGGCTATGGCGAAGAAATGGAGATCCATCGAAATGATCAGATCTCTCTGGAGGATGTCACCAAATTTGACAAAATACTCCTTTCGCCTGGACCAGGAATTCCTTCCGAAGCAGGAATTATGCCTGAATTGATCAAGCGTTATGCACCCAGCAAGCACATTCTGGGCGTTTGTTTGGGGCATCAGGGCATCGCAGAATGTTTTGGCGCCGAGTTGTATAACCTCAAGGATGTACTGCATGGAGTGGCCACAAGTGTTTCCATCACCAATAGCAAAGATCCACTGTTCGAGGGTGTGCCTGATCAGTTCGATATAGGGAGATATCATTCCTGGGCTGTCAAACCCATAACGCTCAATGGTGAATTGGAAGTCCTGGCAGAGGATGAAGCAGGAGAAGTGATGGCATTGCGGCATAAAAAGCATGCGGTCTATGGGGTTCAATTTCACCCGGAATCAGTCATCACAGATCATGGAATCAGGATTTTGAAAAACTGGCTGGAACTTCCCTTAAGTCCCAAAAGAAGTACCTCAACCCTGGATTCTATGAAAACCATTCTCAATCACCTTTTCGATCACAATACACTCGCCCGATCTGAGGCAAAGGCCATTCTTACCAACATTGCAAAAGGCGGGATGTACAACAATTCACAGGTTGCAGCCTTTCTGACAGTTTTCATCATGCGGGGAATAACGGTTGAAGAATTGTCAGGCTTCAGGGAGGCAATGTTGGAGTTGTGTATTCCTGTGGATCTGTCAGAATACGACCCAATTGATGTCTGTGGGACAGGAGGCGATGGGAAAGACACCTTCAATGTATCCACCATAGCCACTTTTATTGTTGCAGGTGCAGGTGTACATGTGGCCAAACATGGCAACTATGGGGTCAGTTCTGTATCTGGTTCATCCAATGTGATTCAACATTTTGGGGGAGAATTCACCAATGATATCGGACAATTGAAACAACAGATGGAGCGGGCCAATATTTGTTTTCTGCATGCCCCACTGTTTCATCCAGCGATGAAAAATGTAGGACCGATCCGAAGAGAATTGGGCGTGAAAACATTTTTCAATATGCTGGGACCAATGGTCAACCCTGCCTTTGTCAAAAAACAATTGGTGGGCGTATTCAGCCTTGAACTAGCCAGACTATACGGATATCTGTATCAACAAACAGACAAGCGATTTATCATCTTGCATTCGCTGGATGGCTATGATGAGATTTCCCTTACCTGCCCTGTCAAGTATTCATCCAATGATGGTGATCATTTGCTGACACCTGCACAAATGGGCTTTGATCGGCTGAATCCTCATGAGCTTCGAGGAGGGAATACGGTGGAAGAAGCCGCCAAAATATTTGAGAAGGTGCTCAAAAATGAAGGAACTCCTGCACAAACTTCTGTTGTTCTGGCAAATGCGGGCATGGCGATTCACTGTGCAAAACCTGATATTTCTCTGGAAGATGGAATAGCGGCTGCAAGAGAATCACTGGAATCTGGAAAAGCGATTCAAACCTTCAAGCGATTCCTCAATTCCTGATTTATTTTTCCTTCACCTGATCTTACACGCAATCCTTATGGACATTCTGGACAAAATCATTTCTCATAAATACAAGGAAATAGAAGAGAAAAAATCTCTGACCCCTGTCAAGAAGCTAGAGCAATCTCTGTATTTTGATACGCCGCCGGTCTCTTTGAAACACTATGTCAGCAGGCCGGATAAGCATGGAATCATTGCAGAAATCAAGCGAAAATCCCCCTCACGAGGCGACATCAATCCCTATGTGAATGTCGAGCGTGTGTCCATTGGCTATATGCAAGCCGGGGCATCGGCACTTTCAATTTTGACAGATGAAACCTTTTTTGGTGGGAAAAATGAAGATTTGACACTTGCCAGAAGGATGAATTATTGTCCGATTTTGCGGAAGGAATTCATTATTGATGAATATCAGATCATTGAAGCCCGGTCCATTGGAGCAGATGCCATCTTGTTGATTGCTGCATGTTTATACCCAAAGGAAATCAAGCAATTGGCTGCCTTTGCGCATTCCTTGGGGCTGGAAGTACTCATGGAAGTACATGACCAGAACGAATTGGACCGGAGCTTGAATGCGCATATCGATTTGATCGGTGTAAACAACCGAAATTTGAAAGATTTTTCTGTTGACATTCAGACTTCCCTGGATTTGGCAGACAAGATTCCTGCTGATTTCGTCAAGGTTGCGGAGAGTGGCATCAGCGATCCCAAACAAGTTGTCCGATTATACCAGGCTGGATTTCGAGGATTCTTGATGGGACAACGGTTCATGGAGACCAGCCAACCCGAAAAGGCTTGCGCACAATTTATTGACCAACTCACCCGAATGAAACTCAAAGCATGAAACTGAAAGTGTGTGGGATGAAGCATCCCGAGAACATTGAACAGCTTCTAAGGCTTGAACCAGATTTTATGGGCTTGATTTTTTATCCCAAATCTCCAAGAAATGTGGATGGGAAGATAAATCCAGCCCGTGTGCGTAGCCTGAATACGCTAAGGAAAGTCGGTGTATTCGTGAATGAATCTTTGGAGAAGATTATGGAAAAAATTCAGGAATATGGCCTGGATCTGATCCAACTGCATGGACAGGAAAAGCCCGAACTCTGTCGAAATCTTCAAGAGAGAGGTGTTGGGGTCATCAAGGTGTTTTCAATCGGAAGCGGATTTGACTTTGATCGCTTGAGAGCATATGAAGCTGTCGTTGACTACTTTTTGTTTGATACCAAAGGCAAACATCCTGGAGGAAATGGAGTTGTCTTCAATTGGGATATCCTCCAGGAATACCCCAGTAATGTCCCTTTTTTCCTCAGTGGCGGTATCGGTCCAGAGAGTCTCGATCGATTGAATAATCTTAAGCTTCCCAACTTGTATGCTGTCGATGTCAATAGTCGCTTTGAATTAGAACCCGGCCTTAAAGATATTTCTGCCCTTCAGCATTTTACTCAGCATCTATCCTCCCATTCTCCTCCCCACAACACCCCAATAACTCAATAACTCAATAACCCTATAACTCAATTACTCAACACCCCAATACTCCAATAACAAGAATCAAGATGAAGTCGATATCCTCCCCTTTTCATGTAAATCCCAATGGGTATTACGGCAAATTTGGCGGCGCTTATATTCCTGAAATGCTGTATCCGAATATTGAAGAATTAAGAGAAAATTATCTTCAAATTATTCAGGAAGAGGACTTTCAAACAGAATTCAGGGATTTGCTCCGGGATTATGTAGGCCGCCCCACGCCATTGTATTGGGCAAAGCGATTGTCAGAACAATATGGGGCGCGTATATATCTCAAGCGAGAAGATCTTTGTCATACCGGAGCCCATAAGGTCAACAATACTCTCGGACAAATCCTGCTAGCCAAAAGGCTGAACAAACCCAAAATCATTGCGGAAACAGGTGCTGGTCAACATGGCGTAGCTACAGCCACTGTTTGTGCATTGATGGGCATTGAGTGCATTGTGTATATGGGCGCTGTCGATATAGAACGACAAAAACCGAATGTTGAGCGCATGAAAATGCTGGGGGCGACAGTGGTTCCTGCTACTTCTGGAAGCCAAACCCTGAAAGATGCGACCAATGAGGCGATGCGTCATTGGATCAATCATCCACAGGATACGCACTACATCATTGGATCTGTAGTCGGACCGCATCCATATCCAGACATGGTTGGGAAATTTCAATCTGTAATTTCTGAAGAAATCCGAAAACAGTTAGCAGAACAAACTGGATCTGCCAATCCGACTTATGTTGTCGCTTGTGTGGGGGGAGGGAGTAATGCAATGGGGGCATTTTACCATTATCTGGATGAAGCAGAGGTAAAACTGATTGCAGTGGAGGCAGCGGGCTTTGGACTGACAAGCGGAAAATCAGCTGCAACTACCCATCTGGGCAAGCCAGGTGTCCTTCACGGGAGTCGGACGATCCTGATGCAAACACCAGATGGGCAAGTTGTTGAGCCGCATTCTATCTCTGCTGGATTGGATTATCCGGGAATTGGCCCGGTTCACGCACATTTGTTTGACAGTGGCAGAGCTGAGTTCCTGTATGTAACAGATGATGAGGCCATGGAAGCTGGATTTCATTTGAGCAGGATTGAAGGAATCATCCCGGCGATTGAATCTGCCCATGCCCTTGCTGGCCTGGATCAACTCAGTTTGGAAGCAGAAGATGTCGTGGTATTGAACCTCTCTGGCCGAGGCGACAAGGATTTACAGACTTATATTCGCTATATGGAAGCCAAGGAATCTGTCTGATTTTAGTCGGGTAAGTGGCTGTTATTCAAACAGAGAACCCGAATAAAATTGGTAGGTGTACGTGCTTTGTTGCAAATCACAAAATACTCAAAATTGTACTCGGCTACCCTTTCCCAACCAATTGTAAATGTTTCATCTGTTAAGGGCTCATTGTTTTCGTCAAAAATATCCGGGAAATCCTTCGGGTTGGTGATTTCTCCCAAATTACCATCTTCAAATTCCACAATTGGCAAGCGAGTCACGCACTGGATTTCGACA
This sequence comes from Bacteroidota bacterium, assembly GCA_039029315.1. Taxonomy (GTDB): domain Bacteria; phylum Bacteroidota; class Bacteroidia; order J057; family J057; genus JBCCCJ01. The sequence goes on from JBCCGK010000092.1 coordinate 8,245, forward strand.
AAACTTACAGTTGCTTCACAATTTTTGCTGGGTGATACTTCTGAAGGACTACAAGCAAAGAGGGCTAGAGAGAGGATGGATATACAAACATTGATCCGCATAATACTATTGAAAAAGGTGTCACAATAAACAAAAGGCCCTTGCATGTTAGACGAGCTTCGAACTCAATTCGCTACCTGATTTCAAAAAAAATGACAAATAGAATTCAAGGACTTTTTCGACAGAAACCTCAAAACATCCTGTCTATCTTCCTTACTTCCGGCTACCCCAAGCTGGAAGATACGCGCTCTACAATCATCGACCTGGCTAAGGCTGGTGTGGATATGATTGAGATTGGTATGCCTTTTTCCGATCCGATTGCTGATGGCTCGACGATTCAGCATAGCAATCAAGTGGCTTTGAACAATGGCATCACTGTGGCAAAAATTTTTGAACAATTAGAAAATATTCGATCAGAAGTAGATATTCCACTGTTATTGATGGGATATCTAAATCCTGTGATGCAATATGGAATGGAAGCCTTCTGTGTGCGTGCTGCCCAGATTGGGATTGATGGACTGATCTTGCCGGACCTGCCCATGATGGAATACAGGAATATGTATCAGGAACTCTTTCAGAAACACAACTTATCCAATATATTTTTGGTGACGCCTCAGACTTCAGAGAAAAGAATTCAGATGATCGATAAGGTAAGCGATTCTTTCATTTATGTGGTGTCAACAGATAGCACCACAGGCAAAACAGAAGGATTTGGCCCACAACATCTGGCATATTTTGAGCGGATTCAGGAGATGAACCTTCAGAATCCCACATTGGTAGGTTTTGGAATCTCAAATCATCAAACCTATTCAACGGTTTGTCAATATTCCTCCGGTGCCATTATCGGTAGCGCTTTTATCAAGGCATTGGGAAGAGGAGAGACACCAGAAGCATTTGTCCACGGAATTCGAAGCCAGAGTGTTTGACTTTTGGGGCACTTCATGAATTTACTCAGAACCGAAACTCTGAATCAGCATCCCCATTCCTACCACAATGGCACATCCAATCAGATTGTACCATAGGAAACCAACATTGAGCCAGCTAAAGGTTTCTGTATACTGAGGTAGCAACCACACGGCCACAACCGCAATTTCTCCTGCAACTGCGGCCCAAAATGTAGCAGTTCCTTTGATCCATTTGAAGAAAAAAGCAATGACAAAAATGCCCAGGATTGTTCCATAAAAGAGTGATCCAAGTAGATTCACGGCCTGAATCAGGTTTCCGAACGAATCCGCAATCAAGGCAAATCCAATTGCAAGAATGCCCCATAACATGGTAGATACCTTGGATGCCCTGAGATAATGGGTCGGACTACCTGTATCCATCATGCTTCTTTTGTATATATCGACGATGCTGGTTGTTGCCAAAGCGTTCAGTTCAGCCGAAGTAGACGACATCGCTGCGGAGAGGATGACAGCCATCAGCAATCCTACCAGTCCGATGGGCAAATGATCCAGGATGAAGGTCAAAAAGACCTGATCCAAATCATTCAAATCTGCATTGGGATTATGCGTTTTGATCAATTCCTTGGCTTCTGTTCGCATGTCCCTGGCCTGGGATTCCATTTGCTGAACCTCCGTTTGAAGGGTAGCCAGTTGCAGGGCTTGATCTGTCTGGATCATCTCCCGCAGTTTGGCAGCCTTCTCCTCATGCAGACTGAGGAAACGGGAATTCAGCGCATCATAGGCATCTGCCTGCTCACTTTGTGCAATCTGCGCTTCTTCCGTAGAATTGAAGAACAAGGGAGGAGCTGTGAATTGATAAAACACAAACATCATCACTCCGATGAACAGAATCAGAAACTGCATCGGAACTTTGAATATGCCATTGAACATTAATCCCAGACGACTTTCAGTTACAGATTTTCCTCCCAGGTATCGCTGTACTTGCGATTGATCTGTTCCAAAATAGGAGAGCATCAAAAAAGTACCAGCTACCAAACCAGAGAGAAGATTGTATTTGTCATGAAAAAAATCGGAAAAATCCTTGGGCATGGTGATAGTATTGAGCTTGCCCATTTTTCCTGCAATATTGATCGCGTCCCCAAAAGATACATCAGGGGGCAATTTGAGGACCATGAGGATTCCCGCAAGGATCATTCCCACCAGAATGACAGCCATTTGCTGCTTTTGAGTTTGACTCACTGCTTTGGTTCCTCCACTGACCGTATAGATCATCACCACAATGCCAATCCCGACACAGGTCAAATCGATGTCCCATCCCAGCAAAGCCGACAGAATAATGGCTGGCGCATAGATGGTCATCCCGGCAGCAAGTCCCCTGGAGATGAGGAAAAGGGTAGCCGTGAGGGAGCGCGTTTTGAGATCAAAGCGACCTTCCAAATATTCATAGGCAGTGAATACATTCAGTCTCCTGTAAATTGGAATTGCCACAATGGAGATTAAAACCATCGCAATGGGAACACCAAAATAGAACTGGACGAACCGCATCCCATCATCAAAGGCTTGTCCAGGAGTAGACAAAAATGTGATGGCACTGGCTTGGGTGGCCATGATAGACAATCCAATGGTCCACCACTTGAGAGAATTGTCTGCAAGAAGATACCCTTTGATATCTGTATTGCCACGACTCTTCCAGAGACCATATCCTACGATGAAGAGAATGGTCCCAGACATTACTAACCAGTCAAATCCTGTCATGCGTATGCCTGGCTAAAGAGGTAAAACAAAACAATCAATATCCCCAGCTCTGCCAGTACAAACAGGTAGAGGGCTTTCCAGCTTTTGAATAAGGGGAAAATCTTTTGAAGTTCTTGATTCTCATCCTGTATGGTGTCCGGAGAAGTGGATTCATCAGTCATAAAGCAAATCTTGAGGATAGATCGAGCAGATAATCAGAGTATAACGACAGAATGAAGCACGGGGCAGACATAGGGTCTGGCTTCGCCTGTGCTGCAGGTAATCACTTGCCGATGGAAATCATATTCGCAAATAGGCGATAGGCACCAGGAACTCCCGCAGGCAATTCCCGGAACATGGACAATCCTGTATAGATGAAATGCCCTTTGCCATGCTTGGCGACAAGCAGAGAGCCGTGTTTGGGATCTTCACCCGGATCATTCATGGACAGAATGGCTTCATATTCTTTGGACCATTCATTAGGAAAATACAAACCTCGTTCCTGTATCCATCCATCAAAATCCTTGGAGGTGATTTTGTTTGGCCCTTGCAGAACAGGATGTTCAGGCAGCAGGAATTTGACTGCCGCTTCTTCCACAGTCACCCGATCCCGGCTGACCTTGATGGGATATGGACCAGGTTGATTGATTCCTCGGCTGGTATTATACTGAATGATATAGGTGCCTCCCTGCTCTACGTATTGGAAGATTTTTTCCTGATGGAAAGCCATGCGCTTGTTGACATTATAGGATCTGATTCCGGCGATTACGGCATCATATTGAGCCAGGTTCGTAGGCGTAATATCATCATCGGTCAACAAATCCACCTGATAGCCAATTTGTTCCAGTGCGATAGGTACCTCATCGCCTGAACCCATGATATACCCAATTTTTTCTCCTTTCTTTTGCAAATCGACCCGCACCAGCCGAGACTCAGCATGAGAGAAGAGGACTTGCGTTGGAATATGATCGTAGGCGATTTCCTGAAAACTGTGGGAAGTTGTCACCCCATCCACAGTAATGGAGACAGATAACTGATCCACAGACTGTTGTTTGGGCGGACGAACCTTGATCGAAATGATCTGTTCCTCTCCTGCTTTGCTGAAGCTGAGATCAAATTTGCGTGGTTCCAGTTTCCAGCCTTTCCCAGCCTTGAGTTCTACTTTGGCTGTGGTAGTCTGTGCATGATTTTTGACCAATAGCTGAACTTGTTGTGGCGCATCATCGGAGAACAGATATACTTTTTCAGCGAGATTGGCGGTAACGGGAGGCGCAATAACGAATGGTCGATGAAGTTCACCAAAACTAGGATCTACATATTTTCTGACAAAGGCAGTCTCATAATCAATCTCCACACCATTGATCTCAAAGGTAAGTCGACCATTAAATGCAGCAGGATTTTGAGGATGACCGATCAATTCCTGGGAACGGACATCGAAGATGCCTTTGGCTTGAGGATGGACCAGCCAATAAGGATGACCAACATCAAAGCTTCCAGCTACAAAATCCCTGGAAAATCGCTGAACCTTCCCATTTTTGCCAAGTTCCACATTCGGACTTTCACTGGCACCCGCAAAGCCGAAATCCACCTTTTTTAAGGTAACGGCTACATCGGAACGCTTGAGGACTGAAGCTGTGATCTTTGCGGTATCTCCTTGTGCGAGAATAGCTTGATCTGCCCCAAATTCATACCATAATCCTGCACAGTAAGCGATGGCCGTTTCCAGTTCTTTTAGTTTATGCGCAATGGTTGGATTGTTGAGGGCTTTCATCTTTTCATACGCCTGCGTGAGAAGGGGCAATACATAGGCGGGATTGGCTGGCTGAAAGTTTTCATATGCTACTGTCAACAAATCTCCGATAGGCTTTCCTCCTTCTACTCGGTCCCAACTGGTCTCAACGCCGTCGAAGAGATCACCATTTGCCCTTTCACCGACTTTGTGGTCAAGGTACTCATCCAGGGAACCGTGAAGAAGGGATGCACCAAATCCCTGGCAACGGTGTTTACTTCTCGCTTCTGAAGCGATCTCTCCATAGCTTTTTCCGAGCAGAGGGTCGAACTCACCAATATCAATGGTGATGATGCCTTTGAGTTCTTCCTCGTTAGGTTGATATCGACGAAATACCCAATAGTTGTTCCACAGCAGGCGTTTGGGCTGCCAGGGTTGAACGAATTCGAGCTGCTCAGGATAGGCATTTGGATCATTGGCGAGCTTGAAAGCTTCTTGTGCGAGCATGGCAGAAGCTGTATGGTGTCCGTGTCCACCACCGCCGTCTTCAGGCGTGCCAAATCTGGTAATGATCACATCAGGTCTGAATTTCCGCATGGCCCAGACAACATCAGCCAGAACCTTATCTTTGTCCCAAATAGACAGGGTTTCTTCAGGGTTTTTGGAATAGCCAAAATCATAGGCCCGAGAAAACATTTGTTCGGCTCCATCCAATCTTCTGGCAGCCAACAATTCCTGCGTACGAAGGATGCCCAGCATGGGACCTTTTTCTGTACCAATCAAGTTTTGTCCACCATCTCCTCTTGTGAGGGAAAGATATCCAGTTCGATAGCCTTTGCCTTTGGCGAGATAAGCAATGAGGCGAGTATTTTCATCATCCGGATGAGCAGCTACGTATAAAACGGTGCCTAGTACCTGGAGAGTTTTGAGCATATGCTGAATTTCCGCAGCACTTTTGGCGGGCATAGGCGCTTGCGCCTGCATGAGATTCATCCCTGACAAAGAGCCAAGGAATACACAAATAATAAAGCGATAGAGTCTTGTCATTGGGGTAAAAGGTTCTGATCAACCAATAAGCCCCAAATATACAGAAAAGCTTGAAAGGAGGAAGGTCTCTCTAAGCTCAATTCCGTGAAGATTGCTTGATTGGGAGGCCGCGACGGAATTCGCCTTTAAATACTCGGCCATCTTGATGGGTCATTTGCCCTTTGCCATGTCTGAGGTCTTGTAGCCAATCCCCGACATATTCACCGCCCATGCCGTATTGATAGCTTCCTGTTCCTTGTTTTTTACCCATTACCCAATTCCCTTCATAAATGTCGCCATTGACATAATACATATTTCCTTGCCCATGTTTTTGACCCATCTGCCAATTGCCTTCATAGGTATTGCCGCTGGTATACTGCATTTTGCCATGACCATGCCTTTCGCCCTTGGCAAATTCACCAGTGTATACATCTCCATTTTCATATACATATCGGGCCTCTCCATTGACCTTCCCTGCGATCCACATGCCAGCAATTTTGGTTCCATTGAGTTCGGTAAGAATGCCTTCTCCGCTTTGAAGGTCATTTTTCCAATTGCCTTTATAGACACTTCCATCAGCAAATCGATATTCTCCATATCCTGTCATTTTCCCCTGAACGAAATTGCCTTCGAATATATCTCCATTCCGATACTCAAATAGGCCGCGACCATTCATATGATCATTCTCCCAATCGCCTTTGTAGGTATCACCGTTTTTGTATACATAACTACCATATCCATGTTTGCGATTGTCAGCCCATTCGCCCTGATAAAAATCTCCATTTCTCAGCTTGTATGTGCCAAAGCCATGTCGTTCGCCATTTTCCCACTCCCCCATATATCGATCTCCATTGCGATACTTCCAACTGCCATTTCCGTTTTTGCAGTTGCCTGACACGCATTGGGCTTGAAGAGTAAAGGTGAAAGAAACAAGGCCAAATAGAAGAAGGAGTCTCATGATATTCAGAGAACAAATAATATTCTGATACAGAAAAATTGGGTGTTTGGGGAATATGCTCAAATGTACGGATCTCGATTCTTTTCAGAAAAAAGATGCGTAAATGGTCAGAGATTTGCTGTTATTGATCCCAATACTTTTTGCGAACTTCCATAAGCGCAGGATACTTCTCATCGATGTCTCCGAGTGCTTCTTTGAGGTCAAGCAATTGTTTTTTCAGATCTACAATGATGGATTGATAGTCTGGATCATGATAGACATTGGTCATCTCCTGTGGGTCGGATTTCAAATCATATAGTTCCCAGGATGGTTTTGTTGCTTTCTTGACGGCTCCGGCAGCGTCCAATGGGAGGCCATAAAAAAAGATCAACTTGAACTCCTCGGTTCGAATCCCATAATGTGCTGGATTGTCATGATGGGCCAGATGCATCCAATAGCGATAATAGCTAGCGGTCTTCCAGCCTTGTACCTCCTCTCCTTTCAGAATTGGAAGAAAACTCCTGCCCTGCATATAGTCGGGAGGAGAAATGCCCGCCATGTCCAGCAAGGTAGGCGCGTAATCGACATTGTTGACAATGGCAGAGGAAGAACTCCCTGCCTTGAACCATCGAGGATACCGAACGATGAAGGGTTGCCGCAAAGATTCTTCATACATCCAGCGCTTGTCAATCAGATCGTGTTCTCCCAACATAAAGCCCTGATCAGAGGTGTATACAATGATGGTATTGTCCCACAAATCATTCTCTTTCAGGTAATCGAATAATAGGCCTAGATTATCATCTATGCCCTTGACCGTTCGTAGGTATTTTTTGAGATATCGTTGGTAGGCTGTTCGGGTGTATTCGGGTTCCCGCATATTCTGATCTACGAACATATGATGCCCCATATTTCTCCTATCATTCCGACTGGAAACTGATGTCCCACTTCCTGCGCCTTGACGTGTAGTTGAGGAGCCAAAGCCCGGTTGATGCCATAAGCTGATCGGCTCGGGAATATCTGTGTTCTCATACAGGAAGTCATATCGCTCCGCATTCTCAAAATTGTCATGCGGGGCTTTGAAGTGATGCATGAGAAAGAAGGGCTGATCTTGTTTTCTGTTTTTGAGCCAATCGAGAGAGATCTGCGTAACGACATCACTCACATGCTTGCAGTCATATCCTGCAAAGCGTTTGGTATTCTCAGGCCAGGAAGCCTTCTCTGTGGATACTCTCAGAATCGGATTGAAATATGAGCCTTGACCAGGCAAAACAGCGTAGTAGTCAAAGGCTGCTGGCTCGGCTTTGAGATGCCATTTCCCAATCATGGCAGTTTGATACCCTGCATCCTTCATCAAGCGGGCAAGATGCTGGCGTTCGCTTTCAATTTCTCCTCTGAGCGTAGTTACTCCATTTACATGACTGTATTGGCCAGTGATCAGTGTGGCTCGGCTAGGCGTGCAAATCGAATTGGTACAAAAGGCATTGTGCATGAGTACCCCCTCCTCAGCCAATTTGTCCAGATGAGGGCTTGGATTCAAGCTGGCCAACCGACCTCCATACGCCCCGATGGCATGAGCCGCATGATCATCTGCCATGATGAAAAGAATATTGGGCTGCTGGGCATGTGTGGAGAAGAGTCCGAGAAAGATAAAAAAAAGTGAGTGAGAGATGTTCATAGAAAGAGCCATTGGAAAGTGAAGCTATTTAGCCAGAATGACAAAAAAGGAAAAATTGATTTGCGGAAAAAGCCTTGTTTCTTCTATCTGATTTACTTCCCATAAATATATGTATCTCAGGCTTGTTTTCATCCCATATCCTCTGCTTGTTGGCCCGAACCCCACAACTAATTTTGGCCCAACTCCTGCCCAGGCCTTGTACTTGGTAGTCAATCTGTTGTTTTCTGCCTGAGAAGCCCAGGTGATTTGGGGATGCTGTAAAATTGCCCTGGGATACTCCCCGCCTTCGAGCTGGAGGTCCGCATTCAAGGCTAGCAGAAAATTCGATTTCGGGAAGAAATCATATCCAACTGAGATATTGGAGGTGAAAATGGTAGCCGCCGTGTAATGATCTTCCAGATGGACCTGACAGCTATCCAAGAAACTTCCAGAAGGTCCCCAGATATTTCCACATCCATATTTGCCTTGCTTAATTCCGCCTGCGACAGAGAGGAGAAATCCCTTTTTGCCATGATATGTCAGTTCTAGCTGACTGAATTGTTGTCCATTTAGCAACAATTCTGGTGCTGATTCAGGGAATAGTAAGGAGGGGGAGGAATAAAATTGTTCATAGGCTATTCCTCGACTGATTGCCAAACTGAGTTGTCGAGGCGATAGGGTGGGGTTTTGGGATGTTGGATTCTTGGTCTTTGGTGGTCGTTTGCTTTTTTTCGTTTTCGGCTTGTCTTCCTTCTTGCTTGCTTGCTTGTCTTTTTTCTTTTGTCTTCTCTCTTCTTTTTTCTCTTTCCCTTTATCTTCGAGGGAAGATATCTCCTTATCTAGTTGGGATATTCTACTCATTATCCATTTTCTGTGAGGAGAGTAGGGGTGATTTTGTAAAAAATTGCTCAGATTCTCTTTTTCAAAAGTTAATTTCTTGACTTGTTTTTTTTCTGGATTCTGAGTCAAAATCGTCCATAAATCAATCAATTCCACGATTATATGTTCGTGTCCACAAATGTCATTGTAGGTAGTGAGGTGACTTTGAATCTGATTGTAATGCAGGGAAATGGTTTGGGACACATCAGCATTGGAATAGGCTTCCCATTTCCTTCGAAAGTCCTCCTCTCCATCATTGAGATTGTTGATGAAATTCTCGATATCTTGCTTGAGGGGAGAATTGACTAATTGTTCGTTATACTCTTTCAATATTTCTTTAAGCGCATCAAACATTGCCTTCCCCCTCATGTTTTTGATCAACATCAAATCCTTTAATCGCTGATTGATGAAATGTCTGCGAAGGGTAGCTGCATATCGATGACGGCCATACTGAAAGGTTTCGAGATATTTTTTGTATGAAGAGGGAAGATCTTCTCTTCTTGCCTGACTCCATAGCAACTCATCTGCATCTTCAAGACAATTTACTGCTTTGACTTTTTCTGATGGTAAGTGGGTCTTGTCCTTCCACCTCAGAATACTCACAATCTTCAGATTACTTAATGCGGGATTCAACAAATTGATGCTGAAGGAAAATTCGGCAGTATCCTGAATCGTTTCAATGGCTCGATTTCGTTTTTGCCTTACTGAAATTGTCCGAAGGACTTTTAAGGAAAATTGGCCATAATTAGGATTGGATTTTTGATAAAAGATGAGGTCACATGGATTCTCGAATTGCTGTTGGTTGAGGACAATAAAATCCTGCATATCAATGGAATCATAGCGATTCTTAAGAGACTTGATATAATCATCTGGACTAAGAATACTTCTTCCTGCTTCCTCCGGTTCGATTTTGACCTGCTTTAAGGCTTGTGTATCAAAGAACAAATTGTACAGCCTCTTTTCAGGGATAACCTTTGTCAACACCAAGTCAATATCCTTGGGCAACTTCTCCACCATTGACTTGGCATTTTGTAAAATGGCATCTGCATCTCCAATTTGAACAGGGGGAAATGGATCATTACTCTGACCTAGCAAAACCGGTGTCGATAATCTGATTAAAGCAAGTAATAGACTAACTGTATGGATCCAAAAAGATTTTTGAATCAGGGTAACTACATGGATTGACATGGAATCTTAATTCTAAGATAAATTCTTATTCTGTTTCCTTTACTTTCATATCACAAAAGAGGACAATGATATGATCCTCCACACTTGTGCCTCTAAAAACGGGATCTACGCGGACAGTAGCATCAATGATTTTTGTGGTCCTATCCGAATATAATTCTACCTCTTCGGGTTCAGAGTCAATCCCCGATGGTTCAATCGTGGCTATCCTATGACCAAGACCTCTGAACTCTTGAACGACCTTGAATCTTCCGTGATAGCGAGTAGGATCATTGGGGTCTACAGCGAAATTTCCTTCAAGTTCTACCGAAACCCAAGTCAAATATATTTTGCTGTAGTTCAGATGGCTCAGCCTGTTCAGATAATCCTCGACAGGATAGTGTCTGGTTGTTCGCCTGCCTTTGGAGGAGACCTCAATCTTGCAATCAGCTGATTCAAAAAAATCAACTGTAAGATCTATCAGGGATAGCCGTTGAGCAATATCTTTATCCTTGCTTGCAATTCTTTCGAAATTATCTCCTAGTTCCTTGGCACGCTTGAGTGCCTCTTGTTGGATCAGCTGAATGGATAAGCTAGGCAATTGATGCCTTGACCGATCGATTTCTGGTTGAGGTCGACGATGATTTGATTTATCCTCGATTGTAGGAGGGGTCTCGGTCGGAGAATTGCCTGGGGAAGAAATATTATTGATTCCACATTTTACCCGAAGATTTATGACCATATTATTGACCAATTGGTTCATCTTCTCTGTCAGGATTTTTGCATTGCTCAATTCATCTTGAGTCAGAATTTCATATTGCTTGGTAAATAGCCTCCCATCAAGTCCCTGGGTCTCGATCAACACTTCATAATGCGTGACAATTTCTCCTACTCGTTGATCTCTTGATTCCTGAAGGGTATAGGAGCCATTGATAAAAATATCGCTTCCAGAAAGTTCAGGAATTCTTTCCTTAAATGTATCGGACAATTTGATTTCAAACGATCTAATGTCGAGTAATCGCTTAATGGTTTTTCTGTCGATCACACCCATGCTGAAAAAATGATTGTCCAACAGCGCGATTTCGAAAAAGTCTGTGATTCTTTTAGAGGTTTTTGTGATAAAAGCTGTATCTGTTCCGTCGCCTTCGTCGCCGGTTTTAAACTCAAAGTTCCAGAGGCTTGGAACAATTTCGCAAGGCCGATTTTGGCCCTCACGACTTGAGGTTGAATGAGGATCTTGCCCCATCAAAGTAGAGATTGAGAGTGCGGATAGAAGAAAGAATGTGCAAGCTATCAAGGATTTCATTGACAAGTAATTGGAATGGGAGATAAAGCGTGATTTTCTGAGTTGATATATGTTGTAACCTTGCAATGCTGAGTTTCAAATCTAAGAGAGGAGACCTTGGGACAAACAGAAACTTCGATCAGGTCGCATCCTGTTTTTTCGAAAAAATAGCTGATACTAGCAGGAATTTCCTTGCCTTCAGCAAATACCTGAATTGTGCGATCTCCTGTTGACTGGCCATAATCCATGCAAAATTTATATGTCAGTTTCTGTTCGCATGAATTGTCTGGTAGAGAAGGTGTTGCAGTTTCTGGCGAAGTATTCTCTCTGGGCTCATGTGACTTTTCTGAAGCGGGATCTGGCGTTTGAACAGGCAGTCCTGTTTTTTGACTATCTGATTCAATAGGTTCATGGAGTGATATTTCCTCCTTTTTTGTAGTAGGCGTTTCTTCTTTATGAATTTGTAAGCCTACTATCACAAGTAGCGCTATCAGAATCCCGAGAATTGAGAAAAAGAATAGATTCAGACGAGATTCCGAAGAGTTATTGGATTCGGCCTGCTGCAAGGATTGGAGTAAGGCATCATTGATTTTGTTGAGTTCAATGGTGTAGAAATCATCTGTGATCACTCTTTTTATATGGGAGGTCTTTAGTTGAAAATATCTTGCCTTAATATTGAACACTTGAAAAGGAATAGAATATCCCTGATTTTGCAACTTTTCAGCGAGTTCCAATGCCGCTTCAACATTGCCCATTGAGACCAAATCCCTCAACTTCTCGTTATGATTTTCCACTTTATTATCGTTTGATAACTTTTCGAAAAAGGGAGTAAATGAAAGATTTCGACTCGATTGTCTTACTTGAATAAAAAATATTCCCAAACAAATAGAAAAGATTCCCCATCAATTCAAGTATCCCATTTTTTTGGAACAAAAAAAAATCAGATATTCATTCTCCTGCTATTTTTTTGTCCTTTTTTGAACACTAAATTCTTGTGAGCTTTAGGATTACCCTATTCATTATGATACTGATTTCCGGGCTGAAAGTTCAGGAGAGTGAAGCGCAACCAACCAAAATTCAAAGTATTTTGTCTTTTTGGTCATTTGATATCACCGAAGGATTTCAGGATACAGCTCTCCAACGCTTATTTTATCAGGATTATGATACGGATTCGATCATCCGGAATTGCCTTGTTATCCAAAATTATGATCAGAACTTGCCAGCAAAAATTGCACTCAGTTATGATATGGCGAATTGGGATGAATTGATCATTGAGCCTCAAAATACCCTTCTATTAAATAGATATCTAGAGAATGATTCCCTGATGCAAAAAGTGAATATTCGGGTATTTACCGAAAAAAAGGATGAACCGGGATTTTTTAAGGAATATCTGGCCGAAAATAGACGATGTATGCTGGTTGGATGGAATAAAAACGAAGAGAATTGGGACGTTTGGTTTACCCCTTGTTTCTTTCCCTAACATGATGAAGTCAATCATTTTTTTCTTGCTTATCCCCTTACTTATTGTTGGAGCGAACTCGGCTTCTGCACAGACCATCAACGATATTCAGATCTGTGAAGGAGTAGATACCGTCCTCAGAAAGGCTATAGATCCACAATCAGTATTTTTGGTCGGCCAACGGGCGCATTGCTTCCTCAATTTTGGAGGGAGAGGAGATCGAGATATGACAATTAAAGTGAACTGGTACCGAAATGAGAATTTGCAGTATAGTCAGTATCTAGACCTGAAATTCAAGTCCAAAAAAACCAGTCGCTATAGAACCTGGGCAAATAAAACCCTGAGAGGTGCAGGAAATTGGAAAGCCGAAATTGTAGGAGAACAAAAAGAGATTTTGACTTCAGTCGATTTTCGAGTCATCGAACGATTGAAGAAATTTCCAGGCAAACAAGTCTTGGGGAGTGCGGTTCTCCCTGAAGAAGGAAACTAATTGCTGAACATCCCAAACTGAAAAGCAAATCACCGTAAAAGCCTGCCTACAGTTTGTCAGATATTTCAGTTTCCATGGCCCATACCGCAAAGTTTCGATAGCGGAAGTGGCTCCATTGCATTTGGCGAAATCCGATTTTCCCACCTCCCAGCGCTTGTTCATCATCTGTCCAATCCAGGATTTTTCTTCCATCTATCATCATCCGGATATGGGCTTTCTCTTTGATCAACTGGATCTGATGAATATCCGTTGATCGGGTCGGAATTCCTTCTGCTCCTGTCTGGACAAGTTGGAAGCCTTTATTTTTTCTCAAATGCGAATCTCCCCTGTCTGGCCGTTTGGGATTGTTGGCATAATAGGAGATGTGATAGTTGTTAAGAGCTGTTTTGGTATAGTGGCTAAAGGTGCCGTTTCGTTTGGGAAGGTGTGGCCCTAAAAGATCTGCGCCGGTTGTATCTGTGGCTGCGAAAAAGGTGATGACAAGGCCTTTATCAGGTTCAATATTTTGAATCTCCCATTCTGCAACAAAACTTTCCGGGAAATCTTCGGGACACCAATACACATGATGCCATTCTTCCTCCGGAGAATACATATGCATCCACCCATCTTTGTAGGCTGTTTTGCCAGGACCTTCCATGACCCAGCCCGATTGGTCTTTGGCTGAGCCCATGGCGTTCTGATAGAGTAATTGTCCTTTTTGGGGAAAAGGAGTGCGAATCTGCTCTTCTTGCTGTTGTTTGAAATAAGGATAGCCTTTATAACTTGATAGTGGAGACCAATATTCGTTCATAAAAGGAAGAAAGGTCCTGGCCTGTTTCTTGACTTCAGCCAATTGTGGAACTGCTGCAACATTGGTGAATTCATCGGGTTCCTTGTGCATGGCGTACAATTCTTCTGACTCATCTTCAAAATGAATGTAGCGGTGATCCACTGTCCTGACTGCATGATTGTTCCGCCCGTAGGTGGTGATTGCAGCATGTGGCCAACTCATTCCCGGATTGTTGAGAAGGGGAGTCAGGCTGTTGCCTTCATTGGCGTAATTGGGTGGGAGATTACACAGATCCACCAGCGTAGGATATACGTCCAGCAATTGTACAGCTTGATGACACAACTGATTGGTGTTGAGATTGGGACCTGCAATGATAAGGGGAACTTTTGTGGCAGGTTCCCACAAGGAATGTTTGGCAAATCGATTCTTTTCTCCCAGGTGATAGCCATGATCAGAAAACAATACCACGATGGTATTGTTGGCATAAGGGCTGGCTTCAAGTGCATCCAATACCTGCCCGACATAGTGATCAGCAAAAGATATGCTGGCAAGATACCCCTGACAAATATCTGCCCATTGGTCTGTTTGGATGGCCCATTCTGTCGTAGGCATCATGGGGACCTCAGCTACCCTTTTTGAGATTTCTGGAAGATCATCAGTGTCGTGCGCCTGATAAGGAGGCGTTTGTACCGAATCAATCGGGTAGAGGTCAAACCATTGTTGAGGAACATGCCAGGGAACATGTGGCCGGAGGAATCCCACTCCTAAAAAGAATGGGCGGTCATGACTTTGTTGCAACTGATCGACGGCCCACTGTGCTGTTCCGTAATCAGGCATCAGACTATCGTGCTCCGGAAATGGTCCCCAATCCGTGGAGGTCCCCTTTCTGTCCCATTTGAGCCTGTTTGGCGGTTTGGGACCAAATCCAGCAACACGCCCTCCAGAAACTTCAAATACACCTTTTGGGGCATGTTGATGAAACAATTTGCCTACTCCCATGGTCTTATATCCCTGCTGCCCAAAGTATTCCGGGAGGAACGCAATGGTTTCTAGAACTGGATGTGCCTTGCGGAGATTCTTGTCATTGATCTGGCCATAGATCCCGGTAGTGGAAGGTCGTAATCCACTCATGAGGCTCGCTCTGGAAGGCCCACAGATAGGGGCTTGACAATGCGCATTCATAAACAAAGTGCCGCGTCTTGCCAATCTGTCCATATTTGGCGTTTTGGCTTTTGGATGGTCCTGTCGAGATGATTGATCCTGCATACACCCAATCCAGTCATTGAGATCATCGACTGCAATGAACAAGACATTTGGCCTGTCAGGAAGGGGAGGACTTTGTTGGGAATCTTGCTGACAGGCTAAGAAGCAACTGCCTACTGCACCAAGCCCAATCATGACAAAAAGAAATTGTCTCATAGAATCAAGGGGGTTAGGGATTCAAGGGCGCCTGGAATGAAACTGGGTAAGAATCTCAGCATCCACAGATTCTAAATATTCATGAAGCTCAGTTTCCAATTCCTTTACTTTTTCTGGCATCTCTTTGAACAAATCAATCGTCTCTCCAAGATCATTGGAAAGCCTGTATAATTCCCGCTTATTGTTTTTCCAGTATTTGATCAATTTATACTCTCCTTTCGTTATCGCAGAATGTGGTTTGGCTCTATGATACCGATGGAAAAAGAATGCATCATGTAAGCGATCTACGATAGAGGACTCTCGGTGAAGAACAGAAGCAAAACTTCCTCCATCGAGTTCGTTCGTCATCTCTATGGGACTATTCGACAGATCCGCCAAGGTAGGCAGAATGTCCCAGCCACCTATGGGGACAGGAGACTGACTTCCTGCTTCGATTCCAGGACCAACGACAATAAACGGGACGCGGATGCCGCCTTCATACAAGACCCATTTTCCCCCTCTTAATGGATGGTTCCGCATGGGGCGATCAAACTTTGATGGATGATCATGTTTGTTCTTGATCGGTGGAACTGATTCTGCGGCACCATTATCAGTCATAAAAATGATGTAGGTATTGTCCTCAATGCCGAGCGTTTGGACTGCATCCATCAATTTGCCAATTCCCGTATCCAAATCCTCTAACATGGCTGCCCAGGCTGGGTAATAATGCTTGACGCCCTTTTTCTTTTTGGTGTATTTGGCGTAGGTATCTGGCTTTGCCTGCATATCTACATGTGTGGCATAGTGAGAAAGTTGAAGAAAAAACGGACGATCTGCCAGTGTCTGCCGTTTCATGAAATTGTTGGCTCGGGCAGTGAGACTTTCAATGCGCTTGGGATCATTGTTGGGAAAATATGCCTTCCATTTGGTGGATTTGTTAGATCCGTAGTTCCCATGGCCATTTCCTGTATTCCCATCGCTCTCGTCATATCCCAGATCTTCAGGGAATATGTCTCCCCGCAAATCCCACTTGCCATAATGCGCTGTGCGATAATCGGGATTGGCTGCTTTCAACACCTGCGGAATGGTCAGATGTTGGGCCATTGCAGGATGGTAGCGTTCCTTAAATGTTTCTGCTCCCAGCCGAATGGGTGTTTGCCCAAACTGAATGCCTCTTCTTGTAGGGCTACATAAAGCTGCAGGGGCATATCCTTGTGTGAATCGAATGCCCGTGGAAGCAAGCCGGTCCAGAGAAGGTGTTTCGAAATAATCACTGCGCGATTCTACTTGGTTGTCATCCATCAAACTGGACAAACAGGACCATCCCAGATCATCTGCAAGGATGAGGATGAAGTTCGGGCTTGAGGAAGAGGAAGTTTGGGCATGTATACTGCCTTGAAAGGACGGATAATATAGGAGAGATAAGATCAGAAAGACAGAATAAGTATGGGTTCTCATTGTCTGATTTGTTAGTTCTCTTGTCTGTTCAATACTCAGGATTTTCTGTCAGATTGTCAATCATTTGCCAAAGGTCAATCGCACCCATGATCCCCTGGCTATATATTGAGTTGTTTTTGGTGTTGGTAAAATATATAACAGTGTTATTGGTGATTTGTATAGAAATTTCCTGCTTTCAGACGGATTTGTCCACCCTGCCTTTCTCTGATATTTCCTCCTGACTTATATCCATGAAGAACGAAACACTGTTCCATTCAATACATGTCTTTTTGACATCTATCTTGAGGATAGAGGGGATTGAAGCCGAGTTGACCTGGTGTATGTGGGAATCATTTATACTTCTTCTGAAGCAATAAGGACGAAACCGCTTTCATTGTTCCTCCTATTCCTTGGCCCACTTGCTACCCCCAATCCTAATACTTGAAATAACAGCGGTTTTTGAATACACAAGCTTTCCAGGCCGTTTTCAAAAAAACGGCGAGCCTATTATTGCAATACCCTCTGCTGTCAGGCACTGATTCCTGATCATGCACTAGCTTGCATAGATCTTATCCATCAGTTCTGAAATTTGCTGAAGTCGCTTTCTGTCCCCTCCACGAACTTCTGCTGACCCCCATCCCTGGTAACCTGCTTTTGCCAGGGCGATATTGACTGCTGCCCAATCGCAATCCCCTTCGGTGAGTTCCACCTGAAATCCTTTCCAGATGCCTTCATCCTGTTGCTTTTTTCGGCTGTACTCTTTGATGTCAATCTTGATGATTCGCTCACCGAGTGCTTCGATCCAGTGTTCTGGCCACCCATATCGAACAATATTCCCAACATCAAAGTACCAGCCAATCCATTCACTGTCAAACTCATCGATATAGCGCGCAGCTTCGACTGGACTGATAAGGAAGTTGTTCCACACATTTTCGATGGCAATCTTGACCTTGTGTTTTTTTGCGGTAGGTAGGATTTTGCGGATCTCTTCCTGGGATCGTTTGTAGGCCTCAGAATAACTCACCTCTTTATTGACCACTGCTGGTACAAGCAAAACAGTTGTTCCGCCATATTTTTTGGTCGCTTTGATGGCATCTTTCATGGATTCAGTGGTTTCTGCCCGGACCTTGGGGTCTGGATCTGACATGGGTTTTTTCCAATGCAGAGAGTTTACTACACCGGGGATTTCCAATCCAGTTGCATCTCGTGCCTTCAGGACTTTTTTCTCATTCAGTTCATGCGGGAAATCCAGTTCCACACCATCAAATCCTAGATCCTTCAGCAATTTGAATTTGTCCATGATCGACAACTCTTCTTTGATCATGCCATATTTCAAGCTCTTTTTGATCAGCGGGCGTCCTGTAATTGGGAGAGGAGTCGCTTGAAGATTTGAGAATGGATCTATGGCGGTAGCCAGGGCAGCTCCTGTGCTCAATTGAAGAAAGGTTTTGCGGTTCATATTGGGGATTTTGTTGTAAGCACGAATACAGAGACACGGAGACATAGAGTATTTAAGCACCTCTATGCTTCTGTATCTCTGTATTCAAAAAAAATTGTAAGTAATTCAATTACTGGAATTTGGTCATCCCTGGCCGTGCTACAGGAGCAGAAGCCCATGCCAACTCCCAGTTGTACTGATCGATTTGTGGTCCAAGAACCTCCTCTGAGGCCATGACTTGCTCAAGGGTCAATTCCTGCCCTGTATATGCAACCATTCTTCCCCATAGTGCTAAGAGGGTGCTATTGGCCATCCACTCTCCATCATTGACATGTTGTCCACTTCTGATCCCGGCAAACAACTCATCATGCTCTACCTGATACATGTTTTTTGGATCACCTCTGTATTTCCAGGGATTTTTGCCAGTGATGATGTGTTTACGTCTACTACAATCGACCAAAAGGTGACCGTCTGTTCCCATAACCTCTACATGATAGGCCCGTTCGGTTTCTTTTTGTTGACGACTGAAATGGAAGCCTTTTGTACCATTATCCCACTCATACACGATGGCAAAGTGATCGTAGACATTGCCATATTTCTCTTCCACCCGAAGTTGTCGTCCACCTGTCCCTACTGCTTTGGTTGGCATGCGATTGCCCATCGCCCACACCATCATATCCAAACTATGAATGGCTTGCTCAGCGATATGATCTCCTGATAGCCAATTGTAATACAGCCAGTTGCGAAGCTGGTACTCCATATTTCCCCAGGGTTCCTTTCGGGCATTTTCCCACAAGTAGCCTGTATTATAGGTATTGTAGATGGAGGTAATATCTCCAATGGCTCCATCGTGTACCAGACCAAATGACTTTCGTTTGGCTTCATGGTATCGCCAGCAAAATCCAGACATCAAGGAAGTATCCTGCTCTTTGGCGATACGGGCAGCTTTGTATACTTTTTTTAGACCGGGAATATCCACAGCCATGGGTTTTTCGCAGAATATATGCTTCTTTTTGTTCACAGCATATAACAGATGATCGGGCCGGAAGGCTGGGGGAGTAGCCAATAACACCACATCTACATCTGAGTCGATGAGTTTTTGGTACGCATCAAAGCCCATGAATTTGTGATCATCGGCTACCTGAACCTTGTCCGGGAACATCTTTTTCAGATTTGAATAAGAGGCTTCCATTTTATCTGGAAAAATATCTGCCATTGCCGAAAGAACGACATTTTCATCTGCAGCCATCGCCTGACTGGCAGCTCCAGACCCTCGGCCTCCACAGCCGATGAGTCCAACTTTCAGAGTGTCATTTTTGCCGAACCCAAATCCACTTTTTGGAAGTGCAAAATTCATGGCAACAGTTCCCCCAATGGCGGCCGCGCTCGTAGTTTTGATAAATTTTCGTCTAGAGGTTTTTTCTGTATGCTCCATAGTAGAGGTTTTATTTGAGATAGTCGAAAAGTGAATAGAAAGAAAGATTCTCATCTGTCTAATGAGTAAATAACAATGGAATATCGAGAGAAACAAACCAGAACAAAGCAGAATTTCCTGGGCAATCCATCTTCTCTTTCCACTCAAAAAGGATTTCTTATTTTTCCACTATGAAACAACAACTGACGTATGCTGAACTTCTCCAGCTCAAACGCTGGAATACACCCACGATCTACAATGGGTGGGAAATGATCACAAAACATGATCGAACCAAAGGATTCTTTAACCTGGAAGAGACCAAAGACTTTATGCCGCAAATGGGGCCAATGGTTGGGTATGCGGTAACAGTAGTCATCGAACCAAGTAATCCTGCACATCCAGCTGCGAACTCGAATGCCTGGAATGAATACCGGGCCTATGTTGGCAGCCTTGCAGGGCCGAAAATTGTTGTGGTTCAGGATTTGGACAAGCCCGCTGTGATTGGGTCCTTTTGGGGAGAAGTAAACAGCAATATTCACCGATCATTGGGGTGTGTTGGGACGATTACTGATGGCGCAATTCGGGATGTGGACGAAATGAGCAATGCGGGATTTAAAGCCCTGGCCAAAAGACTCTGTGTCGGACATGCCTACAGTGTTCCGGTCCGCTGGGGGGGAGAAGTAGAAGTATTTGGTTGCCCGATTCAGCCTGGTCAACTCATTCATGCTGACAAACACGGGTTTTTGGCAATCCCCCAAGAGGATCAAGCCAGATTGTTGCATGCCTCTATCTTTATGGATACCAATGAATGCAATACTGTGATCCAGGCTGCTCGCCTCAGTGCAGGAAAGCCGATAGAGGAGATTCTGGCTGATATAGCGGAAGCTGGTCATCAATTCCAGCAGGCAGCTCAGCATGAATTCAAGAGTGGCGGAGAATGGTGAGTTTTGTATCTTTGTAGCTGAACACCTGAACTGTGGAAATGACATCAAGCAAGCCACATTTTTGACTCAATATGATGGAACATACGGATATTCAAGCATTGGATTTTCAACGAGACGTTCTGGATAAAAGCCAGGAAGTCCCTGTGGTCGTTGATTTTTGGGCTGCATGGTGTGGACCGTGCAAGATTCTGGGACCTGTGATCGAGAAGATGGCCAGTGAAGCCAAGGATCGATGGGTGTTGGTGAAAATCAATACTGAACACCATCAGGATCTGGCCATGCAATATCGCATCCAAAGCATCCCGGCAGTCAAGATGTTTTATCATGGCAAAGTCGTTGGAGAATTCATGGGAGCACTTCCTGAATTTCAGATTCAGCGGTGGTTGGACAAACATCTGCCTGATCCGCGACTTCATCAGTTGGAGGCTTTGTTCCAGAAGTGGAATGAATCCAAAGACGAAACAACACTGAGCAGACTTGAAGCTTATGTGGCTGAGAATCCCGACCTTTGGAAAGGAAGCCTACGATTGGCTTCCATCAAATTGGCGACCGATCCAGCCAAAGCGCGTGAATTGGTTGCTCCTATTCATCAGGGCCACGAACTGTATAGTGAGTCTCAGGATATCATTGCGCTGGCAGATCTGACAGATGTGGACGCAGAAGGACATCCAAAGGTGTTAGAGATGATGGCGAAAGCCAAATCTGCCTGGCAAGCGCAGGATGTTGATCAAACCCTGGATGCTTTGATCCAGGCGATCATGCTGGACAAAACCTATTCGGATGAACTGGCACGGCGAGCCGTCGTAGCGATTTTTCACCAGTTGACAGAGCAACATCCATTGACCAAAAAATATCGACCTCGTTTTGGTATGGCATTGTATTGAAGGAGGTGTGGGTGAATGGGAATAATGGGAATAGGGGAATGGAGCATGTCTTGAATGATAACAACTTGTATCGAAGATGAAGTGGCTCATTGGATTTTTCTTGCTAGGCTTGATGACTGGTGCTCACATCCATGATCATCAGCATCTGATTGGAACAAAAGCACCAGAACTCACCATAGAATCCTGGCTCAATGTAGACAAAGACTGGGAGCAGCAATCCACTTTTCAAAACAAAGTATTGCTCATCCGTTGGTGGACTGGACCCTTCTGTCCTTTCTGCCGAAATTCTGCCGCGGCACTGCAAACCTGGCAACATCGCTACCAAAATCAGGATTTTCAGGTAATTGGGTTGTATCATCACAAATCTAGACAGCCTTTTTCGATGGAGGACATTGATACACTCGGAGAAGAACTGGGCTATGACTTCCCCATAGGCATAGACAAACGCTGGGAAAACCTCAAACAATGGTGGCTGGATCGGGTACCGGATGCCGGATTTACCAGTGTGAGTTTTTTGGTCGATCGCCATGGAATCATCCGATACATACATCCCGGCGGAGAGTATGTGAAGGGAGATGGACAGTATGAAGAACTGGAAGAAGCAATTGAGAAGGTGTTGAGAGAGTGAGAACATGGGAATCCAGAATAATGCTGGAGATTGAATTAGAAAGACTGCATTTCATTTTTTCAAAGAGAATACCAACAAATTCAAATGGATTGTCGTATATTTGCAGGCGTATGCAGATGCATACCGGGCCTATAGCTCAGTTGGTTAGAGCACCTGACTCATAATCAGGTGGTCCCAGGTTCGAGTCCTGGTGGGCCCACTTCAACTATCAAGCACTGACAAGATTCTTCTTGTTAGTGCTTTTGCTTGCTCGTACATTCTTTCAAACAAAAATTGTTGCTTATTGGGCTATCGGTGATGCCATCTATGGGAGAATCTGACAAAAATGCAATTCGACGACCTCTATCCCTTTCTGCCTATCCCATCCCTCTAATATTTTTTTGCAGCCCTCTTCCGCATTGTCTACCTTCCCGATTCTTTTGGAACAATCATCTCTGAACCCCTTCTGAATGAACAAATCAAACCCTACACCCTTCTTTCTTGTCTTTTCTCTCATCCTTACCCTCAGCCTTAGTTCCTGCCTCATGACACAAACAATGGTCGGAGAATATCAGGAAGAAGCAGGCCGGGAGTATGTTTATGCCAAAGGCAAGCAGTTCTGGCTATTTTGGGGCATAATCCCCCTCGGCCGAACCAATGTCAATACCCCTTCCAGCGGAAATTGTGAGGTGATTACCAAATTCCAGCCAGGAGATGTGATCATATCCGCCATTACTGGAGGCATTATTTCCTCCTATTCAATCAAGGTGAAAGCCAAGAGAAGTGAGGGCAACTTTAATAAAATGTGAGCAATTCGGCAACTTCATCCATCAGTTGTGCGAATAAGAGAGGGCATTCTATTGCAAGGAGAGTATAGGCAAAAATCTTGCGCATCTTTTGCTGGCGCTGAAAAATCCGTATATTTGCCTCACAAATGAAACTGCTGGTACATCCATACCGTTGGATTTTGTTGGTGGCAATCTCTGCCTCCATGTTGTTGTTGCTGAAAATCAACAAACGCAGTTTCTATTTCCACTATTTCAAAGTCATTGAAGAAGTTGAGCTTCGAAACTCACAAGCAGTCGATCAGCAAGTTGCCTTGTGGCAAGTCTGGTCGCAGCGATTGGTAGAAGAGACAAAAAATATTCTGCCATTTCTGTTGACACTTGTGATTGTGGGAGTCTTCTCCCTCTTGCTTCCTGAACAATGGCTGTTTCCCACATTATCAGAAGTTGCTGCTGTTGCCAGCCCGGAACCACAATTTCTGATTCCTCCCATTCGTGCACCCTAGATCCCTTTTCAATTCATTCATCTACTTGGCAGTTGTTCGACGAATAGCTGCGTTCCAATGATATGATCGTGTACCCATGTTTGGGGCACCCTGAATTGACAATATCATCTATACTAATCTTATTCATGCGTAATAAAAACACCATCATATTCCTTCTGATTGTATTTGTGGGAATATGTGCCTATAATCTCTACTGGACTTATGTTCAGTTCCAGTCGGATCAACGGATTGAGGAAGTAACCAGCAATCTGAACCGACTCAAAGCCGAAAAGCCTGATGCCAGCAATTGGTCTGCTGCCGACTCGGCTATCGAAAAAGAGTATAACTCTGTACTCCGTGACAGTACATTCATGAATCGCCGGAAACGAGCGGTTGAGCGATCCTTTACCCTCGGTTTGGACTTGCAGGGGGGAATGTTCGTAACCCTGGAAGTTGGTGTGGAAGAACTCGTCCGTCAAATGGCGAGTAATCCCAACGATAGCTCCGTCTTGCGAGCCATTGCTTGTGCGCAGGAACGCCAGACGGCCCAGGCGCAAGCCTTTGTTCCCTTGTTTGTCGCCTGCTTTGAAGAGCTGAACCCCAATGAATCGTTGGGAGTGGCTTTTTCCAATGAAGACCTTGACATCAATGTCAGTTCTACCAATGCTGAAGTAGCTGAGATCCTTGTAACAGAAGAGGAGTCTGCCATTGACAGGACATTTAATATCATCCGAACCAGAATTACCCAGTTCGGTGTGGTATCTCCTAACCTTCAGAAGCAGGAGAGTACAGGTAGAATTTTGTTGGAACTTCCCGGTGTGAAAGAACCCGAGCGAGTTCGGAAGATTCTTCAAAGTACAGCCCAATTGGAATTTTATGAGTGCCAACCATGGTCCGCTGCCTATCCAGTATTGACAGCGATCAATGCCAAGTTGCGACAAGAAGCAGGCATCGATCTTGAAACAAACGATACGACCGAAGTAGAAACGGCTGCGACAGATGAAGAAACGGCTGAAGATGACGAAGAAGGTGAGACGGTTAGCCTCTCCCCAGATGATTCTACAGCTGATGATTTCAGCACCACAGATGATCTGTTGAGTCAGGATGCTGATTCGACGGGAGAGGAATTGAGCACAGAGGAGCTTCAAGAGAAGTTCCGACGCGAAAACCCACTCTTCGCTTTGTTGACGCCCATGGATTATGAAGGCTTGAGTCAGATTGGTTCCACAACGCCCAATGTAGGGGTTGTCCTGGCCAATGATACCGCGAATATGCGCCTCCTGAATGAGATCTTTGCTAGAGAAGATATCCAGGCATTGATCCCAGACAAGATGCGATTTGCCTGGACCTTTAAGCCCAAGTCTCAGCGCCAAGATGGTGCTGGTGCACAATATTACGAACTGATCACCTTGTTTGATGATGGAGAACCAGCGATGAGCGGGGATCAAGTGAGTGTCGCACGTCAGGACTTTGACCCAACCAGCGGTGATCCTGTAGTGAGCATGAACATGACAGTAGAAGGAGCCAAAACATGGGGATTGATCACGGAGAGAAATGTTGGCAAGCACGTGGCGATCCTTCTGGATGGTCTGGTCTATTCTTATCCAGTAGTAAACGAAGCCATCACAGGCGGACGATCCCAGATCTCTGGTGGATTTGAAATCGATGAAGCCAAGGACCTTGCCAATGTCTTGAAAGCAGGTCAGCTGCCAGTTCCAGCCAGTATAGAAGGGGAAGAAACCGTGGGACCAACGCTGGGTGCAGAAAATGTCAACAGTGGACTGAATTCCTTTCTGTTGGCCTTCATCGTGATCCTGATCTTTATGGGGATTTATTACTCCAAAGCTGGTTTGGTCGCGAACGTTGCCTTGATCGCCAACCTGATTTTCTTCCTTGGTTGTGCAGCTGCATTTACCATTGTACTGACGATGCCTGGAATGGCAGCGGTGGTCTTGACAGTGGGGATGGCGGTAGATGCAAACGTATTGATCTTCGAGCGGATTCGAGAGGAAATGGCAAAAGACAAGACGCTCAAAGCCAGTATCAAAGCTGGATTTAGCAATGCCTTCTCCTCGGTCATGGATGCCAATATTACCACCTTCCTGACGGGGGTTGTTCTATATGCTGTAGGAATTGGACCGATTCGCGGATTTGCTGTTTCATTGATGATCGGGATTATCACTTCCTTGATTTCTGCTTTGATTATCACTCGATTGGTCCTGGACTATTATGCCAACAAAGGGAAAGACTCCATCACTTTCGGATTTCCTTTCACCACAGGATTGTTTGATCGGGTGAAGTTGAACATGGTAGGGCGACGCAAGACCTTCTATATGATCTCTGGTGTAATTGTCGTGGTATCTCTCATCAGTATGTTCACCATTGGATTCAAATCCGGGGTGGACTTCCAGGGAGGACGACAGTTTGTGGTAGAATTCCTAGAGTCGGATGGATCACCCTCTCCTTTGGCTCAATCAGATGTTGGGCAGATTCGAGAGGACTTGTCTTCGAAATTTGAAGGAGAAAATCCAATTGTCAAAACCCTGAAGTTTGATCACCAATTGATGATTACCAGTTCCTATCTGGTTACTGATCGTCAGGCAACTGGCCAGGTAACTGAATTGCTCATAGATGGATTGGAAACCTCCTATGGTTCCAAGACAATCAATGTGCTGAGTACCAGCGATGTTGGACCTACGGTGGCCAATGACATCCGGGAAGCGGCCAATTACGCTGTCATCTTCTCGCTGATGATTATCTTCTTCTATATCCTGATGCGATTCCGCAAATGGCAGTATAGTTTGGGAGCGATCGCAGCGATTTTCCATGATGTTATCATCGTATTGGGGATCTTCTCCTTGTTGAGCCAGTTTGATCTTGGATTCAGCCTGGAGGTGAATCAACCCTTGATTGCGGCCTTGCTGACGATTATAGGATATTCGATCAATGATACCGTGGTTGTATTTGATAGAATCAGGGAAAATCTGGGTGAAATGCGTGCAAGTAAAATCAGTGATATTTACAATATCTCGATTGACCAGACCATTAGCCGGACCCTGATCACATCAGTTACGACCTTCCTGACAGCATTGACCATCTTCTTGTTTGGAGGAGATGGAATCCGAGGATTCATCTTTGCGATCATGATAGGGATCATTGTTGGTACCTATTCTTCCGTCTTTGTTGCCAGCCCCATCTCACTGGATCTGTTGTTGAGACAGTCACCTGAATTGGATCAAGAGCAGGAGCAAACCAAAGGCAAAGGCAAAAGCAAAAAGAAGAAAAGTAGCAAGAAGAAGTCAAAGGCATAACAATGTCTTAGTCTGAGTTGTGAGTTCCGAGTATACAGTTGAGCGTAAGATTCATCAGAAGCTTACGCTCAACTCGGAACTCTCAGCTCTTCTTTTGTTTTGCAAACCTCTGTTCTATAATCTCCGTACTTAGAGACTGTTTGAACATCTGCCACTTATGTATTGTATGCGTCTTTTTTCCTCATTCGGCGGCTTTTTTTGTTCCCATAACACCACTATGAGAACAAAAAAGAGCCTTGTCTGAGAAAAAAATACCCCATAAAAATTCTCAGCACTGATTCTAAAACAGTCTCTTAGCATTATGTTTTATTTTTGCTTCTGCAAAAATTCTTTAGTTTTGAAACAAATCATTTTCAACACGTAATCTCAACCCTATGTTTTTTCTTTTGCAGACAGCCATTACTGACAGCGCAAACGTGGTTACAGAAGGAGGATCTGAGAATTTTTTCCAGATTCTGATCAAAGGTGGCTGGCCAATGGCTGTTATTGCTTTGCTTTTGGTGTTTGCAATATTTGTTGCCATTGAGCGGTATTTGACCATCCGAAAGGCCAATACTGATTCTCAGGACTTTATGGAGCAGGTCAGAACCCATGTGAAAGCCGGGAACATCGAAGCGGCTAAGGGATTATGCCAATCCAGAAATGATCCTTTTGCACGAATGATTCACAAGGGATTGTCACGGCTTGGGGTATCGAATTTGAAAGATATTGAAGCCTCGATTGAGAATGTGGGAAATGTGGAGGTATTGAGATTGGAGCGTCGCTTGTCCAGTTTGGCTACTGTATCTGGTGCCGCCCCAATGATCGGATTCCTCGGAACAGTACTGGGGATGATCAATGCCTTTTATAAAATCGTCGAAACAGGAGGAAATGCCAATGCTGTACAATT
This sequence comes from Bacteroidota bacterium, assembly GCA_039029315.1. GTDB lineage: Bacteria > Bacteroidota > Bacteroidia > J057 > J057 > JBCCCJ01. The sequence continues at coordinate 35,907 of JBCCGK010000092.1, forward strand.
GGCAGATGGAATCGGACAGGCCATGATCACCACGGCTGCAGGGCTGGTAGTAGGGATTCTTGCTTATCTGGCCTATAATACCTTGACGACTATGGTCAACAATGTGATGTTCAAGCTGGAACTGACTTCCAATAGCTTCATTGACCTGCTGCAGGAGCCTGCGAACTAAGCTACTTTTTTCTCGATTTCTCACAATTCAATTCTTCCTCCTATGGCAATTCGAAGACGACATAAAGTGAGCACAGAATTTAGCTTTGCCTCTATCTCAGACATTGTTTTTCTGCTCCTGATATATTTTATGCTGACCTCCAGTTTTGTTACACAATCAAGCCTGGATGTTCAGCTTCCTACCAGCTCTTCAGACAAACCCAGTCCAGGTGCCAATTATGTAACCGTGGCAGAGGGGGACATTTATGCCTGGAACGAGACCAAGGTTGATGACCGGGAAGAACTCCGACCATTTATTCAGGAGCTTCTCACTGATGACAATCCAGATAATAACGTCATTACATTGAGGATTGACAAACGCGTCGAATTCGATGCCGCAGCTTTTGTGATGGCGATGGTTGCAGAATATCAAGGCCAAATCGTGATTCTCACTGAAAAGAATTAACTCCTTCGCGCTGGTTATTTTGGGGAGCGTCTGCCTCCTCATTGGGTGTACAAGAAAAATTCACCCTGCAAGAAACGTATTTATCAAAGAAGGGAAAGGTCCAGTCGTTGACCTCAGTCAGTACAAATCTCCTCAACTCAGACCGCTTCAAGACTCTTCACTCGCCATCGCGGTTGCCATTTCTGGTGGTGGGGCGCGAGCTTACAACTTTGCGATGGGCGTATTGCTAGGTCTGGAACAAATCCAAACCCAATCGAGCAATCTTCTTCAAGAAATTGACTATATCTCCACTGTTTCGGGGGGTAGTTTCGCTGCCGGGGCTTACCTGCGAGCAAGATATGAACACAATTGGCAAGATAGTTCTCTGGCCTTTTCTCTGAAAACCTCCTATGATTCCTTTATTCAGGAGGAGCTGAGTCGCTCCTATTTGACGCCAATTTTGCGTTCCTGGGCCAATCCCAGAACCTGGGTGTCCCATATGGATGATGGAGATGGATTGGAAAAAGCCATTGATTTCAAATTGTTGGGCTATGAGGCGAGGAAGAATACAATTGGTGAAAATCAAGCCAGGAGCATTCTTTTAGGCGATATTTTTGTTGATCGGGATAGCCAACACCTGCCCGTCAAGCATCCCATGTTGGTGACCAATAGTACCATCCTCAATAATATGGTCATCTTTCCGTTTGCTCCCAATGTTTTGGATACCTTTCTGATTACCGGCTACACCCACAATATGCGGGAAGTTCATCTATCCAAAACCATTGACCCCTATTCCCTCCCACTTTCTGTCGGGATCAAGGCCAGTGGAAGTTTCCCCATCGCGATTTCAAACACAACCATGATCAGCAAGTACGATCACAAATATCGTTTTTTGCATTTGATAGATGGCGGCGTCTCGGACAATATTGGATTCAGATCTGCATTGGATATGTTGGAGCAGGACCATATTGCTGGAAAAAAAATCTTGATCATCATTGATGCTGATGGTGCAGGACAGGTGCGATCCTTTACACATAAAGAAAGTGGAGCATTATGGTTCAAGGTGTTGGTGCGACTGCCAAGTAGCGGAATCGATGCAAGGAGGGTGTTTCGCCGGGAATTGATTGTGAATCTGTGCGCGCAAAAAGATGTGACACCTGTTTTTTTGAGTTTTTCTACCTTGATAGAAGACTTTCCCTTCTTGCTGCCGATGTATGAACTTTCCTATCGTGAATCATGTGAGAATTTGTTAGGAAAAATAGCTGCAGATACGACAGAGCTCACCGTCACAGAAAGGCGCAAGCTCTATGATTTGGCCAATGGCGTTAAGACAAAATACTCCATCAAGGATTTTGAACAATCTTTATTGACCCAAACCGGGAAAAAAGTGGTATCCCTCAAACAAGAACTTCTCCTGGACATGTTAAGACGCGAGCCTTGAATTCATAGACTATAAGGGCGAATACATCACCTGGGGAATGTAAAATATTGAAGGATTCTGACCTTTCTATTACTGCAAATTTCTCTACCTTGCGTTTATTCTTTCAAAGGGGAATGATCTAGAAGTCGCTTTTGAGAAGAACCATACTACCACAAAACCTGCCATAGTCAGAGAGGCTTATTTCTGAAATTCTCGAGGAGGATTTTTGTCACCTCCTGCCATGTCTGACTACTCTCAGGAAAGAAAAAACAGGTATTGTTCATACCCCTGAGACGTTATTTGAATGCTAGATTTGATTGTGTTGTTGTAACTCATCCCGGATGCCTGTTGTGGCAAAACTCAACCAAGGCTATCACCCCCAAAAATTCACTCATAATGGGCTAGGCCTACATTTCCAGGATAGTTACATGTTTTCACAAAATTCCGGTTTCCTTTTTACCATCCCTAAATTCCTCCATGTCAGGTTACGTTTACCTGTCCTATTGTGTACTATCAATGCTTAAAGGTATGGAATGCTATTACCTTGTCCGTTTAGGACGTCTTTTTTTTATTGCCTTGTATTTCCTTTTAATTACCCCTGTCCTTGGACAACCTCTGATGCGTCCTGAAGCTTATTTTAGCATCAAGGACAAAGACAAAACAGTCCTCTTTCTGGACCATTTTAACAACAATGATCAAAAATGGGTGCTCTCAGGGCGCAAACATCACGCTTGGATATCAGACGGGGACTTTACCCTAACTGCCGAAAGTGCCAAAGTATTGGTACAATGGAAGGATATCCAGTTGCCGCCTCATGCCGATGTAGAAATGGAACTACGCTTGAGAAATGCTGGCGGAACCCGAGACTGTATGGCTGGCTTGAGTTTTGGCGTGGATGATGAAAGCCGCAGATATGTATTTTGGGAAAATCCTGGTGGCAAGTTCCAAATCTCTCGAGAAGATGGAAACAACAGATACGACTATCTGCCAGTGAAAACCACCAAGACCCTTTATAAATATTCATATAACTCCCTGATCATGAGGAGGGTGGATAAGAAGTGGTATTTTTTCATCAACTATCAGTTGGTCTCTTCTTTAGATGCACATCCATTTTTCGGAAATGGCGTAGGAATAGCAGTCAAGGGACCCATGATGATAGATGTGGACTTTCTGAAAGTATCCCTTCTTGGACCGAAGGATTCTGTTGGACCGGCAATCACTATTTTGACACCTGATATTCCTGAGAATAACTTATTGAAAATCAGCCGATCTGTATTGGATTTGAGAGGGAAGATCAAAGACCCTTCTGGCGTGGCTTCCTTTACAGTGAATGGAAGGAATACAGCTCTTTCAAGTGATGGCAAATTTTCTTTCGCAGGTCGTCTCAAATCAGGACAGAAGATGTACTTGAAAATGGAGGCGAAAGATTTGCTTGGCAATGTATCCCACAAACAATTGCAGGTTCTAAAGGTAGAGGCTCCCAAACCCGTCGCAGTTGTGAAGCCCAAGCCTCCAACAACTAGGCCTCAAGCCATCCTGACAGAGAAGGGGGATACGTATCTGTTGCTGATTGGCGTGGATCAATATAAGTCCTGGGTTTCATTGAATAATGCGGTAAAGGATTGTGAGGATATCGCCAGGGTATTGACCAGAGAATATCAATTTGATCCAAGGAAGGTCATTAAGGTTTACAATGAAAAGGCTACCCGCGGCAATATCCTGAAAGAATTGGGACGCCTTCAAGGAAAATTGAACAAAGAAGACAATCTGGTTATCTACTATGCTGGTCATGGTCATTATGACCAATCCTCACAGTTGGGATACTGGGTTCCTGTGGATGCTCGACACCGAGATGCGGGTGGTCAATATGAATTTCCGGATTATATCCCCAATTCTACCATCCATGATTATCTGAGAGCGATCAAGACCAAGCATACCCTGTTATTGGCCGATGCGTGTTATGCCGGATCTCTGTTTACTTCCTACCGAGGGACGCTGGATCTGAACGCTCCTTCCCGTTGGGCTTTTACCTCTGGAGATCTGGAGAAAGTCTGGGATGGACAACCCGGGCAGAACAGTCCATTTGCTGCAGCGATGATCAGCATTTTGAGGCAAAACCAGAAATCCGAACTCAGGACAGATGTGCTGGTGGAAGCTGTCAAAACAAGAATTCATCGAGAAGGAACACAACAACATCCAAGAGGCAATCCTTTAAGTATTGCTGGCGACAAAGGAGGAGTCTTCATATTCAAAAGAAGATCTATCCCCTAATCTGAAAAAACAATTGCTATTCACCAGTATCGCTGACTTCGGTTGGCGATACTTTTTTTTGTAAGAAAGAAGCAAGCCCTGTCCGATGGATACCCCGCAGACCGAAGCTCAAATGGCGTGTGGCAATTTTGGATAAGTAAGAGAAATATGAAGGTGATCAGCTGTTCCTCCATGACGAAGGGTATTGAATCCCATCATCCAAAAATAGGCTTGCAACAGCTTGTTCCTAAACTCTGTTCGATTTCTGGTTCGAAGATCCATCGCATGCACCCAGCCATCTCCTTGAGGGTAGTGCAGGGAGTTTTTGAGCGTTTTTAACCCCATTTTCTTATAATCCTCCTTTGCCCGAGACATATCTGTGATCAACAATCCCTCATCAAGCAAGACGATGGTGCCCACACTGATCCTGAGCAATGGGTGAAGGGCGTTGTATTCTTTTTGGACTTCTTCAGTTTTGGCATGTTTACCTGAGAGGTTGAATAAGGTATATCCACCGAATAGGCCTAGCAATAAAAGAACAATGCCCGCTTTGATTTTAATAGTTGTCCTGCTTGCCTTTTTTCCAATGATCCAATCGTACAGCATGACCATATAGATCAGCAGGAGAAAAAAGACCACGCCAAACATAGCCAAAAGCCCAAGTCCATAATGCCATTCATAGGAGACATATAACCAGACAGAACCTCTGATGAGAACAAAAAACGGCAATACAACCATTAAGGTAAGTTGGAGGAGGATGGAGAAAAATTTGCCTAAAAACCGTTTCATGAGAGGGAGTTTTTGCCAGTCTGATATAATAGAAAGATACGCAAGAAATCAATAAGGTTGTAATCCTGGGAATTGAAATAAAATGAAGACTGAAGAGTTCTGAAAGTAGGCCAAGGATGATTTAAGAAAATTCTCTATTTTCATAGTCCAAAGCGTTGTTCTATTAATCCTATGAAATCATTGTTTTTTTGTTTGCTGCAGGTTTGGTTGATGGGAACCTTCTTATATAGCCAACCTTCTCAGCCACATGTTCCCGCCTTGGCGGAACCTGGGGATGGGATTTATTCCTTTTTGGACAAATTTCAAGTTAAGAGTCCCTGTAATCTCAAATATTTTTACAAACTGAATGGACTGAGAAGTAAACAGGGACTTCGGTCCAAAAAGCAATACTACCTTCCCATTTTAATCTATACCTACAATGGAAAGAGTATTCGCTCAACGACAGGAATAAACGATCGGCCGTGGGCGGAGCAAATCCAGCAATACAACGAACTGATGCATCAGATGGGGCTGAAAACAGAGGATTATCGCAAGGATAAGGAATTATGGGTTCCGTACAATCGCCTGCATTGCCGGGAAGAAAATACTCCCTTGCGAACTCCTGTAGCCTCAGGAAATTCGCCGGCTCAACCAACAAGTGGCAGCGTTCCCTTGCGGGGAACCTATCCAATTTTCGGAGACAAGTATGCCCAGGTGCCATTGGAAAGTACGACACTCAGTGGCTGTGTATATTATGTAGTTTCTGGACATGGTGGTCCTGATCCTGGCGCGGTAGGGCGATATGGAAGATATAACCTCTGCGAAGACGAATATGCCTATGATATATCTCTTCGGCTTACCAGAAATCTCCTGGCTCATGGGGCAACTGTGTATCAGATAATCAGAGACAAGGACGATGGCATTCGCGAAGGAGAAATTTTGCCCTGTGATAAGGATGAAGAATGTTGGGTGCAATCTCCGATTCCCATTAATCAAAAGGCCCGACTCACCCAAAGATCGGATGCCGTGAATGCTTTGTATCAAAAAAATCGTGAAAGAGGCGTCGGATATCAGCGATTAATTGTCATTCACATCGACTCTGACAGTAAGCGGGAAAAAATCGACATGTACTTCTACCACAAATACCAAGATCAGAAAAGCTTGCAGTTTGCCAACCGCATGAAACAAACCATTCGAACCAAATATGAGCAATACCGAAAGGGGAGGGGATATACCGGAACCGTCTCTTCCAGAGATCTTCATATGCTTCGGGAAACAGAGCCTACAGCTATTTTCATGGAACTGGGGAACATCAGAAACCGAAATGATCAATCACGTTTTGTCATAGAAGGAAATCGCCAATTGGTTGCTAACTGGCTATTTGAAGGATTGTTGGTAGATGCAAGAAGCCAATAAAAAACTCTCCCCCTATTCAGAGAAGAGCCTTGCCAGTAAGAATTTCCCTCGTGGGGAACCGTCACCCTTACCAGACGCAGCAACGCAACATTCTGTATGACTGCTTTGTTGCTTTGTCTATGTGAGCTTGTCTAGATTGTCACATTTGATAGCAAAGCTAAGTCGTCAAGGTTAGAGGATTATTAAGCGAAAAGAAAGTTTTCACTTTTTTCGTTTGAAGCCAACAATCACCTTTTGTGAATGAATTTGTTCCAAGGTTTTATTCAGGTGATATATGACTGAATCTACTTTCTGACTGAGTGCTGGGTCAAATATGGCCCTCCCAGCCAAATTCTCCTGAGATTCTAATTGAGACAGAAGGCGTTCCAGCTGAGAAAGAGAGGACTGAACTGAGCCCAGGGCACGTTCGGATTCCTGTATAAGCGTATGTGCCTTGGGCAGGAGCATAGTGTCTAACCGATGGATGGTGTTGGAGGACTGGGTAATCAAATATTCTCCGCTGCCAAGAAGAGAATCGACCTGAGTGAGGCTTTGATCCAGCCGCTCGATCAATTGTCTGGATCGAATATCCCTGGTCATGGAGGAGACATCATGACTGATTTGTTCTGCATGTTGGAGCATGCGGTCCAGTCTTGTTGGTTGGATCTCTCTTGCCACAGCCATCATGAATGCGGAAAAGGTGTCTATTCTATGAAGAATCCGCTGGAGCTGAAGGAGATTGATTTGGGCACTCACCTCCCCAAATTGGGAGAAGGAGGAAGAGAAATCGGGACTGATACTCCCAATAAGAATCGCACCATCTTCCAGAACAGGTTCTTGTATGCCGGGAGAGATCGCTATTTGCTTGCCTCCCATTAGTTCTTTCAGTTGAATATCTACCCGAGCATCCTGATAGAGCGGAATGTTGCGATCAAGACTCAGTTCTACTGCAACATATGTGGAGGTCGGCAAAATCTGGATGACTCGTCCTGCTGTATATCCTCGGATAGTTACTGGATCGCCTTCCAATAAGCCATTGACATTGTCAAAATGAATGGTGTAGCCATATTCATCAGGGGCGAAGAAATGGAGACGTTGCGTCCATGCGATACTAAGATACAGCAGTGCTAATGCGAACAGCACAGTCAAGCCTACCTTGATTTCACGAGCGTATTGCATGAGAAAGGCATTAGCTTCTGGTTTGCCAGAGGATTTCAGCTGATTGACTCCTGAAGGTAATATATCTAGCCAGCACAAACAGCCAGTCCGAAAGTCGGTTGAGAAAGGCCAGGATATCCGTTGAGATAGGTTCTTGTGTATGCAGTTCCACCACCCGTCTTTCTGCCCGTCTGCACACAGATCGCGCGACATGGGCAAAGGAGTTGGCAATATGGCCTCCTGCCAGAACAAAGTTTTTCAATTCAGGCAATTGGGTATTCATATTGTCTATAGATTCCTCCAATGCCAGGATAGAATCAGCAGAAATATCAGGCAGGACAAAACGTGATTGTTGGGGGTCGTTAGCCAAGTGTGAGCCCAGGGTAAATAATTCGTGTTGGATGTTGCGAATCAAGGGGAGAAAGTCCACAACTTCTGCCTGATCTCCAATGAGTCCCATATAGGAATTGAGTTCATCAATGGTTCCATAGGCTTCTATGCGAAGATGAAATTTTGGGACTCTGCTTCCTCCAAGCAAACTGGTATTGCCTTGATCTCCTTTTTTGGTATATATTTTCAAGATGTTTCCATTAATGGTTCTGGTTTCAATCTGGATTCTGTGTCAATAAAATTGAGACTGATTCCTTTTTTGTCTTCATTCAATTTGAGTCGAACCTCAATACTACTGGTAAAGGAGTTGCTACTTTCCCATTCGAAGGCTCCATACTTGCCAGAGGAGAGACCGTATCTGTTGTTGAAGTAAGATTGGACTTCATTGTACAATTTGGCAGCTTCTACCTCGTCGGGCAAAAGGACTTTTGCGACGATAGAAGTAAGGCGATTGCTCTCTTTGTCAGTTTTGAGATTGTCGGAATAATAATCGATGATCATGGCAGAACCTTCGTTCTCCAACTCAATTTGATAGGTCAAGCCAAGTTTATCCTGATGACTGGGAACCCAATTTTTTTCATGTTCCAGCACAGTCTGGATTTTCTCTCCCAACATAGATCCACGAAATGTTGTGGAGTCATCGAGAAAGACATCATTGAACAATTGGCTCCTGGATTCTCCTCTGGAATTACACCCGAGCAGGTGAATAAATGCTAAGCAAGTGAGAATCAAACACAAACGCATAAAGATTGAGTTTTTGTAGAGGATAAATGTACAAAAAATCATCGAAAGGAAGGAAATTGACCACTCAGGTTTATTTTCATACCACCGAGCTGATTGATGGTTCATAATTCCGAAAGGTTATGTACCTTTGTTTTGATCGCAGGGCCCAGAATGACAGAAGAGGAATCATTTATATGAGTTTGTTGTTAAAAAAAACGTCTTATACACCATTGGCTACCAAAACCACCATCACACAACACGAAAAAAAGATACAACTTCTCCTTGATGAAGTCGAGAAAGTTGTGGTCGGACAAAAGCGGATGATTCATCGTTTGCTTATCGGATTGTTTACCAATGGACATATCTTGCTGGAAGGAGTTCCCGGTCTTGCCAAGACCTTAACCATCAATACGCTTGCAAAAGCACTGCAATTGGATTTTACGCGAATTCAATTTACGCCGGATCTGCTACCCGCAGATTTGATTGGGACGATGATTTACAATCAGGCCAGCGGGAAATTTGAAGTAAAACAAGGACCTATTTTTGCGAATATCATCCTGGCAGATGAAATCAACCGTTCTCCTGCGAAAGTGCAGTCGGCTCTTTTGGAGGCCATGCAGGAGCAACAGGTGAGTATCGCTGAGCATACCTTTGAATTGGGGCAGCCGTTTCTGGTGATGGCCACCCAAAACCCCATAGATCAAGAAGGGACCTATCCGCTTCCAGAAGCGCAGGTAGACCGATTCATGTTGAAAGTATTTCTGTCTTACCCAAGCAAGGAAGAGGAGAAAGCGATTATGCGACGAATGGCCAAAACTGCTACCAAACATGAGGTAAAGCCTGTCCTCTCCAAAAGTGACATTTTTGAGATCCGAGAGCGGGTGGATGCTGTTACTTTGTCAGAAAAACTAGAAGATTATATCATTGATATCATCATGGCCACCCGAAATCCGAAGGACTATGGAATGCCACGCCTGCAGGAATACATAGAATTCGGGGCTTCACCACGTGCCAGTCTCGCATTGAATCTCGGTTCCAAAGCGAATGCTTTCCTGGCTGGACGCGATTATGTCCTGCCAGAGGATGTCAAGGCAATTGCCCCTGATGTTCTCAACCATCGGATCATCCTTAACTATGAAGCTGAGGCTGAAGAAGTGGATACAATGGATTGTATTGACTTGATTCTGCGGAATGTCGAGATCTAGACCTGAGTTGTTAGTTCATCTGAGCGGGTCCAGATCCAGAAAATGAGGATTCCTTCCACTGAGAAGGGAGTAGGTCATCACTTTTTTTTCATAAATCTTTTCAATCTTCCAATTGGCTGCTATATTTGCATCCGCGATTAAGCGATGCACTCGTAGCTCAACTGGATAGAGCACCTGACTACGGATCAGGAGGTTGAGGGTTCGAATCCTTCCGAGTGTACTCTGAAAATCAAGCACTTATGACATAGATTGTTGTAAGTGCTCTTTTATTTGCACATAGTTTGCACTTAATTTGCTTTCTCTGTGAGAGGCAATTTGTTGGTTTTGTTTTCATTATCTCTGTTGTATAATGATTTGATAATCAGATCATTTGATTGGTTGGGTGTTAGCCTCATTGAATTAAGATTGCTATTTCTGAAAAGCACCCCATAGTTGTTATCTATTTCTCTTTTTTCAACCGAACTTGACCAAATAGGATACCCGCCGCAATGATTGTCAATGTGGGGTTAGACGCAAAGAGCGTGAATCTCAGGAGCGGTCGAGGTTTGTGAGTTCTCAGTCCATCGGTAACTATATGCAACTGAAGAACGCCAATGCTGAGAGAGAGATGTTTTCCGTTTTGTTCCTCAATAAAAATTGGAGTTGATTGCTGAATAATCAGTATTCACAGGGGGCCTATCGGCTGTGATTGTTGATCCTAGAATAGTATTCAAAAAGGTAGTGAATTATCTCGCTGGCTCTATCCTTCTAATCCTCAACCGTCCCTCTGGGAACCTTTAACCTAGCAAGACAGATGTTTCCATTACTAAGAAAATACAAGAAGGAGCAGAGCTATTGGATATCTGCTTGAGTGATCATATGATAGTTTCGTGGCGAGGGTATTATTCTTTTGCTGATGAGGGAGTGATCAGATAAACAAATGATCGATTTTCTCTCCTTTTAAATGGGGGAGGTTTTTACAGGAGGATCACTTTTGATAGGGAGGGACACTTGAACCTGATTGCTTCAATCAATAAACGGCTGATAATCCTATCCGATTTTTCTGAGTCATTCATGATTAATTCAGTTTTGATCCCAATTATTTCATCAAATTTCATTAATTTCTAGCTACCCTTTGCTTTGAACCCCAAACTGATTGACCTATGATTTTTGTAAAAACAAATTCCAACCTGAAATTCTGGTTCCCAATATTTCTTCGAGTAATCCTCTTTTTGAGTCTCCCATTCCAAACACAAGCTGCCATTTGGAGTGTAGACAACAATTCCAATAACCCCGCACATTTTACTACTATTCAAGCTGCCATTGATAGTGCTCAGTCTGGAGATACTATATTAGTTGCTCCATCGAGTAATCCATATGGTTTTAATACAACTATCACCATAAATAAAAAGATAGTGTTAATTGGAGCGGGATATGACAATCTAACTGGGGGAAACACAATATTACATAATCTTGAGTTTGTAAATGAATCCCCTTCCCAAGGAGCAAGTGGAAGTTACCTGTCCGGGTTAAGATTTCAATATAATAATTCAATAGTTTCTTTTAAGCCTGACCTTTCTGGGGGATCTCTAGCTTCTCAACAAATTAACGATGTCATTATAGAAAGATGTTATCTGCTACATGTACGTTATTATGGAGGGGCTCCAGGGGTTTTGTTCAAAAATCATAAATTGATAAACTGCAGAATTGAAGGTGATATCAACCTTGGTTACTCTTCATCAGCTAATATAAATCTTGATACTATATTAATCTCCAATAACCTATTTAATAGTTCCGCCATTAGAACAAGTTCATCATCTGCGGGACAGAACACCGTTTTTGTCAGAAATAATGACTTCATAAATAATGGATACGCTTTTTACTCTCAGAATATAGTTGTTGCAAACAATATCTTTTATTCAACAAATCCAGGAAACCCAAGTCCGGTAAATAGCTGCCCGAATTGTGCATTTATCAACAATCTTACTTTTGGTTACTCTAATGATACCCTTCCAACTCCTGGAGGAATAGGTTCGGGAAATATTATTGGACAGGATCCATTGTTTGTAAATTATTCAAGTGATTTGACTCTTTCTCCTGGCTCGCCAGCAATAAATGCAGGATCCGATGGAACAGATATAGGAATTAGCGGAGGATCATACCCCTTTGATGTTGGTGCTCCCCCTCGCATTCCACATATTCAATTGTTCGATGTTCCAAATTCGGCTATTCCAATCAATGGGTTTTTACCCTTTGAACTAAAAGCCAAGACTCACAATTGATGTCATAAGGTTACTTTTATGAAGTACTTAAGCATTTTCCTGTATTTGGAATTGTTGATATGTTGCCTAGGGAAGAGTCAAGCCCAAACAATTATTGCTGTGGAATATTTCTTCGATTTAGCCGATCCAGGCTATGGACAAGCTACCCCCTTGCCCATAGTTCCCGGCGATAGCATTTGGGAACTTGACTCTATTTCGCTGGCGGGATTATCAGCTGGATTTCATCAGCTCCATGTCCGAGTCAAGGACAGTACTGGATTGTGGAGTTTCACTCAAAACAAG
>JBCCGK010000093.1:0-48216 GCA_039029315.1 Bacteroidota bacterium
ATTTTGGTCATTGCCATAGGAATTTTATGAAAGATAGTAATTTTCCTGTTTTACTGATTGTTCAAAGGAGGAATGGTTTAATGGGATACTTGTCAACACACTCGTTCCTTGTCCAGGAATCGATTCAATGGTGGTTGCTCCTCCTATCTTTTGGGCTCTTTTCTGCATATTACTGATCCCCATACTATTAGCTGATGGGACGTGCATCCATTCGAAGCCAATCCCGTTGTCTTCAATGGTCAGGAGGATCTCGTTTTCTTCTTGATTCAGTAGAATAAATACTTGCGAAGCATCTGCATATTTGACAATATTGGTGAGGGCTTCCTGTGTGATTCGAAAGAGGGCCAATTCCACCTCATAACTGACAGACAATTCCCCCCCAAACATCTCCAGATGGATATGAAATGGACTACTCGCTTCCAAAATCCTGCACAGTTCAGAAATTGCTTGCTGCAGGCCAAATTCCGCCAACACCCCTCCTTCCATGCTGTGCGAGAGTCGCCGAACCTCCTTTGCTGTATGATCCAACAATTGTTCAATCCGTGAGAAGGGGGCTGCTTCCACCCCATCTATATGTTTCAACTGTTGAATCGCTAGTTTCAGCGCAGACAAATTACTTCCCATCTGATCGTGCAATTCTCTCCCCAAGCGTTGTCGTTCTTGCTCCTGTCCTTCAACCACAGCATTGAGCCAGTCCAGTTCCTTGTCTTGCAGCAATTCGACAACCCGTGTACGCTGGGCATCTGCTTCGGCAAGTACTCGTTTGTTTCGTTGATACAAAGCCAGCACAATCACCAGCGTAAGCATCAACAATAAGGTCCCAATTCCAGAACTGAGGTACAATTTGAGTTGAGTTGACTCCATTTCTACTGCCTGGAGTCTGATGATTTGCTCCTTTTTTTCCGCTTCATATTTGTCTTCCAACTCAGCGATCTTGCGGCTTTGCGTTTGGTTGAACAAACTATCTTTGAGGGAGAGGAATTGTTTGTGATAAAAAAGTGCGGAGTCGTTGAGTTGCTGTTTCTCATAGCAAATCGACAACAACTCAGCCAGCCTGCATTCCTGAGACAAGACATCCATTTGCTTGCTGTAGGTCAAAGATTCTTTATACCACCGTATCGCTTCCTGATATTCTTGTTGTTCCAATAAAGCTGTGCCCAGAGTCGCTCCTAGCCCAATCAGAATCTGAAAGTCGGGATATTCTTTCCGAAGCTCTTTTTCGATCCTTGGATGGAGGATTTGTACTGCCAGGTGATGTTTTTCCTGGGTTACATATACTAAAGCCATATTTCCAGCAACCTGTAGCGCCAAATGCTCCTCTCCCATTCGCTTGAATACCGACAAGGCATGCTGAAAATCACTCAGTGCCGAGGCATTCTCACAGTGTTGGAAATAGGATACTCCCCGATTGAGATAAGCAACGCCCAACATCCGATCCTGTTTCAATCGCTTCAATAATCGAATGCCGCGATTCAAATAAGCATAAGATTTTGCCAAATCAGCATTTTCCTGATAGAAAGAACCTGTATTCACCAGGACCCTTGCCAACTCCAGGCTATCTTGTGCCATTTCAGCCCCTTTGATCGCTTCCAGATAAAAATAAAGGGCGCTATCTCGTTTGCCGATATGTTTGTATCCGTTTGCCAGTGAATTGAAGATTCTCCTCTCCTTGTCCGACAAGGAGGCTTGTTGGGAGAAGCTTAATGCTGATAAGAAATGCCCTATTCCTATCTGGTACAATCCCTTTTTGTAATAAATCTGCCCAAGATTGATTTTACTCTGGATTATCCCGGAGGTGGAGGCAAGTCGCACATATTGTTGGAGAGCCTGTTCCCCAAAATACATGGCACTATCCGGATTGTGGTTCCGGTAGATCCTTGATAGGCGATGAAGATTCAGAGCACGGGATTCCGGCTGAATATTTTGGGTTAATTCTAGCTTGAGGCTGTCAATTTGTGTTTTGGCATGGAGTGCAGGCCCAGCGGACAGTAGGATACACACCAACAACCCTCTGCAAAGGCTGAAGTAAGAGTACATAAAAGTAGCAAGTAAATGACGGACAATAATCTACCCGCATTCAGAAGGCATGATGAATATGAGGAAAAATGTTTGAAATGTCCAATTCTTCCAAATATGTATGATTGCATATTCAGAAAGAAACCCTAACACCAGCAGTCAATACTCACTGATAATCAAACAATTACAACCAAAAAATACGAAAGGTCCTGATTTTCTCGAATTGTGGAATCAGTCTCCAAACGTATGAGACTTTGCCAACAAAAAAAATCGCCCGTCTTCAAAGGAAGACGGGCGAAACGTATAGTTTTGTATACAGTCTCAAGCTTCCACCCATGCTACCACCTCTTCTCTTGCTGGGTTTTTGATGCCGAGTTTATACTTTTTGTTGATACCACATAACTCCTGATGGAGTTTATTGGGATTGGCAGATTTGAGTGCCTCCACGGTAGAAACACCCGCCTTAATCAGGGGAGGAACCCATGTTTCAGGGACACCCACTTCTCCAAACTTTTCAGCAGAATCGACTTGTGTTTTTTGTTCTGCCTTCATCTGAGGGAAAAACAATACATCCTGAATACTGGAAGAATTTGTCATGATCATGCTCAATCGATCAATCCCGATTCCCAATCCTGCAGTAGGCGGCATGCCGAATTCCAGGGCACGAATGTAATCTTCATCCAACACCATCGCCTCATCGTCTCCTCTTTTGCCAAGTTCCATCTGCGCCTCAAATCGTTCGCGCTGATCTATTGGATCATTCAATTCAGAAAAGGCATTGCACATCTCCTTTCCATTGCAGATCGCTTCAAAGCGTTCCACCAATCCAGGCTTGGTCCGATGCTTCTTGGCCAGTGGACTCATCTCAATGGGATAATCTGTGATGTATGTTGGCTGAATCAACAGATGTTCCACTTTTTCACCAAAAATCTCATCGATTAATTTCCCTCTTCCCATGGTATCATCAATCGGAATATTCAGATCTGTCGCTACTTTTCGCAACTCCCCTTCATTCATTTCTGAAATGTCGATACCTGTAAATTCCTCTATGGCTTCATACATGCTGTATCGCTTCCAGGGTCGCTTGAAGTTGATCAACTTATCTCCGACCTGTACTTCTGTGGTTCCATTGACAGCAATAGCGATATGTTCAACCATTTCCTCCACAAGATCCATCATCCATTCATAATCCTGATAGGCTACATACAATTCCATTTGCGTAAACTCAGGATTGTGAAAACGCGACATGCCTTCATTCCTGAAGTCTTTGGAGAATTCGTAGACGCCATCATAGCCACCAACAATCAGTCGTTTGAGGTACAATTCATTGGCTATGCGCAAATACAGCGTCATGTCCAGGGTATTGTGATGCGTTTTGAAGGGACGTGCCGCAGCCCCTCCATACAGTGGCTGGAGAATGGGTGTCTCCACTTCCAGATAGCCTTTATCATTGAGGAAGTTACGCATTGCCTGTACCAGGATTGTTCGCTTGCGAAAGACTTCTCTCACCTCCGGGTGAACGACCATATCCAGATATCGCATTCGATACCGGTTCTCCGTCTCGGTCAGGGTATCATATATTTTGCCATCCACTTCTTTGGGAAAAGGGATAGGCCGAAGTGTCTTGGATAAAAATGTAAATTCCTTTACATGGACGGTCTTCTCTCCGGTTTTGGTAAAGAAGGCATATCCTTTCACCCCAATGATATCGCCCAAAGACGTCAGTTTTTTGAACACATCATTGTAGAGACTTTTGTTCTCTCCCGGACACAACTCATCTCTTTGAAGATAAAGCTGAATCTTCCCACTCGAATCCTGCAACTCAGCAAAAGAGGCCTTTCCCATGATCCGTTTATTCGTGATTCTTCCGGCGAGGGATACTTGCTCGAATCCTTCCTTGCCTTCTTCAAAGGATTCCTGAATCTCTTGTGCGGTCATGTTTACCTCATATCGAGCACTGGGATATGGGTCAATACCAAGTTCACGCAGCCGTCTCAGCTCATCTCTGCGCTGCAATTCCTGGTCAGAAAGAAATAACTCTTGCATGTTCATGGGCGCAAAATTAGAAAAAATGTGCCAATTCGATAGATTTTCTGTTGACAATCTTCTAAACGGGATCAAAAACATTGTGTTCAGATAACATACAACTATCTTTCTTCTCCGCCTGTCATTCCTTCAATAACCCAAAACAGACTATCAATGAAACATCTTCTTACACTTTTGTTTATCCTTTCTGTGGGGACCTTTCATCTATCTGCTCAAGCTTTTGAGGAAGGACAACTCAGCGTGAGTCCTGGAATCATGCTTGGAGGACTTGGCGTCTATGGCGGAGGGGTTGGATTTCCCCTAGGTGCTTCAGCAGGTTATGCCTTCCATGAAATGTTCGATGCAGGTCCCTTTATTGGAATTGCTCGCTACACCTATGGGCCAGTTGGTAGCCAATATAGATGGAATTTTGTCAGCTTTGGCGCAAGAGGGGACTTTCATTATTTGCCCTTGTTAGAGGAATTTCTGGAAGTTGATCTTAGTTCAGAAGAACTGGATTTGTATGTAGGTGTCCTGGCTGGATTTCAGATTGCCGGCTTTTCGAGCAATGATGTCGTGCTCGGCCCTACCCTCAATTTCTCCAACAGAGCTACCTATGGACTGGCTGTTGGTGGACGCTATTATTTTGCAGATAATCTTGCTGCATTCGCTGAAATCGGCTTTGTGCTTTATGGAATTTTGAATGCGGGCCTCACATTTCGGATTTATTAAGGAACAGTCAAAACAACTATGTGCTTTTGCTTGTTTTTTTCCTGTTCCTAAGGAGTCTTCCGGCTACAAAAAAAATCAAGAATAGATCAGTTTCTTATTACTCATGCCAATCAGTTCAATGTCTCTCTGATTATTAAGCAGGAGATCTTTGCACAAGTTCTTCATGCATCCCTAAAATGCCTCATATGGGGGATAGAGATACTTCATCAGGTGCGGTAATTTTGAGGAAAATTAGCGTTTACACGTTTTCTCATTCACCCTAAAACCCAAAATAATGAAGTCATCCCTCCTTATTGTCCTCTTTGTATTGATCGGCATCCCTTCACTTCTCGCCCAGCCATATCAGCAAGGTCAATTAACGATCAGCCCGGGCGTTGTTCTTGGTAATCTTGGCTTGTACTCTGGCGGCTCAGGCATCCCGCTTATGGCATCGGCAGAATACGGTCTTCACGAATACTTCGGAGTAGGCCCTTTTGTGGGGGTCGCAAGATATTCCTATAACTATATTGGGTCCAGATACCGATGGAATTTTGTCAACTTTGGTGGAAGGGGAGACTTTCACTATCTCCCTCTGCTGGAAGAATTGTTAGAAAAAGATCTCCCCACTGAGAAATTAGATCTATACCTTGCTGCCATGTTGGGGTTCCGCATTGCGAATTTTTCATCCAATGATGGATTCACTGGTGGAATCAATACCTTCGGCAATGGCGTTTTTCTGAGCACTGCTGTAGGAGCGCGGTATTATTTTACTGACAATATTGCTGTATTTGGCGAATTGGGATATATCCTCTTCGGCGTCCTGAATGCTGGTGTTACCATTAAGATCAAGTGATGTCCCACCGAAGTCAGAGACGAGCAGGTGCAAAGAAACTCTCCCGCATTGTACGGTCATAATCACGTGTACATACTTCGGGCTTGCAACAGATGGTCTATGGCCTCATCACAGCTCACCCTTCTCTGGTGATTTTATGAGCATCCAAACAACAAGCGGGATAGTTGCATGGGGAATCCTGAGAATGGTTTCAGGTAGCCATCGAAGGAGATCAAGTAGCGTTTGGTCCAAGTCTACATGAGCCACCACTCTTGCCAGTGCAGTCAGACTTCCCCAGATGACTGCATAGATCAAGGCTGCACGGCTCCACTTCGGAAAGAAAATCAACAGGCTCACGACAAAGTCAAGCCCTCCGGCAATGGTCAGGAATATCCTGGCCATTTCGTCGTTCAGAGGGAGAATATTCCTGACCATCTCCAGAAAATTGGCTGGTGTCTCGAATGGCCAGCCAAAAGCAAATAGGCCATGACAGGTAAAAGTCATGGCAATGGCGACTTTCAGGAGCAATAGATAGCTACGAATCGGAGGACGATAAAGCGCCAGATAAAAAAAGATCGGAATCGTAAACTGAATTGTATGCTCCCACCATTGCGGCCAGAGATAGTTATGGGATTTGAAAGAAACGAAAGCCAGGAAAAATAACAATCCGCTCCCGAGCCACAGGAGTTTCCCCAGCTTTTTGGGGTGGCTGGCTTTCAAAAAGGAAGTTAGTCCTGCCAACAATACATACACACCACCAATTGTCCATTGGAAGCCATTGAAGAACATCCGGACAGATTCATCGGTTTCCCATTGATGCCAACTGTAGCCCAGACCATGGGCAATCCCTTTCATCCAATCTTCCTCCAACCAGAGGGTATCATATGGGACATTCCAGAAAATATGCAGGCATGCACGTCCTAAAAAAAGGCAGACAGTTGACCACCTAAGAATGACCAGGATATGTGATTCAGAAAATTTCACTCCCCAAACCTAGTAGTTTTGTGGAATTTTTCATGAATTCTATCACAAATATGTATCTTTAGACATTCAAACACAATCCTTTGCACATGACCCGAATCCTCCCACTGGGACTTTCTTTCCTGATTTTTTGTACCACCACCCTAAGTGCACAATCCTACTTGGACTATGATATCGCATGGGCCAAAGTCGATACTTTGACTCAGCAAAACCTCACCAGATCTGCTCTTGCTGAAGTGCAGCAAATCCTGTCAGCTGCTAAGGCAGAGAACAATTCCCCGCAATACATCAAGGCTCTCTTGCATGAATTACGATTGAGCCACAACATCCAGGAGAAGACAGATTCGCTGGCGATTGAGCGAATGAAACAGGAGGTTGCCCAGGCTGAAGGAGTGAGTAAGGCCATTTTGCAATCCCTTTTGGCTGGGATGTACGATCAGTATTACCTCGCCAATCGCTGGAAAATTATGGACAGGACAGCGACTGAGATAACAGTTGAAGATTTTCAGACCTGGGATCAAAGCCGATTTATGCAGACCATCACAGATCTGTACCTCGCTTCGATTGCCCAGGATTGGCCGTTGAGGAAAGCAGTTGTAGAAGACTATCAGGCGATTCTTTCCAAAGAGAAAGGGACTCTCCTTTACAGACCGACACTTTATGATATCCTGGCACATAATGCCCTCGATTACTTTTTGAGGGGAGACTATGCCATCCAGGAAGCCTTCCAAGTCTTCCATCTGAAGGCCGATGTTGGATTCTCGATTGCCGATTCCTTTGTGAAGACACAATTGGTCCAGGAACCTACCAATCACCCTACATATCATGTGCTTCGCATCTTCCAGGATTTGTTGCGATTCCATCTCGCAGGAGGTGATGCCTATCCCATTGTAGATCTGGATTTGAAGCGGCTTCGTTATGTCCATCAGCAACTGAATTCAGATCAGAAAGATGTACAACTAATGGCGGCCTATCAGGGATTGCTGGATCAGTACAAGAGGCATCCGGTTCAAGCGGATATTTGGTATGCGATGGCGCAACAGTTGCAGCAGCAAGGCCAGTCCTTCGATCCAATGGTGGACAATCATCCTGCCAAGGATGCCTTTCGGACAGCCCATCAATTGTGTAGAAAAGCCATCAGGACTTATCCCAAAAGCAGGGGGGCCAAACAATCCACAAATTTGGTCGCCAATCTGGAAAGCAAGTCAGCCAGCATACAACTGGAAGGGATCAATCTGCCCTCCCAACCTTTTCGCATTCACCTGCAATATCGCAACATCCGACGAGCTTACTTTCGGGTGATTCGATATTCAGACGCGCTGCAAAAACGACTTGATGAATTTACCTATCAGCAACAAAAAGAAAAACTGGCCTACCTTCGTCGTCAACCTGCCCTGCGCAATTGGTCTTATAATCTGGTCAACGATGGGGATTTCTATCAGCACAGAACTGAAATCAAAGCCAATGGACTTGAAGCAGGTCAATATCTGCTCATGTGTGGAGATCACAGTGCCTTCATCAACGAAGGCTATGCGATGACCTACATCCCCTTCACAGTCTCCAATCTGGCATACATGCTTCAACAGGAACCTGAGACACAGACCCTGGATCTGTGGGTGAAGGATCGGAAGAGTGGAGAACCCCTGCCAGCTGTCCCGGTTGAATTATTTGTAGAAAAACGAGCACAAGGCTCTCGACAAGGGGGTGAATGGGTGGCAAAACAATCCTTGATCACTGATGAGCAAGGGAAGGTGTCTGCAACTGAGCTCAATAGAACAAATGCCAATTACCAGTTTCGCATTCAGCAAGGCAAAGACAGGCTTACTGCGAATGCCCATATGTGGTATTATGGTGATTTCTCAGAAAGAGACAATCCTCAAAACCGGGTAGCTATTTTCACAGACAGGGCGATCTATCGTCCGGGGCAGATCATCTATTTCAAGGCTATAGTCATGGAAAAGCGGGGAGAAGCGCATCGCATCCTCACCAATCATGACCTGGATTTTCAGTTCCGGGATGCCAACAATCAGGAACTCTCACAGCTTCGACTGACAAGCAATGAATTTGGCAGTGTCAGCGGACAATTTGTGGCCCCTTCTAGCGGAGTAACTGGAAGAATGAAGATCATCTGCAATGGTGGCAATCACTCCATCCAGGTAGAGGAATACAAACGACCCACATTTGAGGTTCGATTTTCTCCCATAGAAGGAGAATTCAGTTTGGGAGATTCAATCGTGGTCGAAGGACTCAGTGAAAGTTTCTCAGGAGCTCCGATTTCTGGCGCAGAAGTTCGGTATCGTGTGAGTAGAAATGCCCGCTATCCTTTCTGGGGTGGCTGGTGGCGGCGATCATATTTCCCTTCCACCCCCCAGGAAATAGCCAATGGAACGCTGACCACAGATGACAAAGGAGCATTCTCTCTGACATTTGAGGCAGAGCCAGATAAGAAGGTAGATGTCAGTCTCAAACCGATCTTCACCTACATGATTCATGCAGATGTGGTAGACATAAGTGGAGAAACAAGAAGTAGAAACACCTATGTCCAAGTGGGATATTCGTCTTTGGAA
Source organism: Bacteroidota bacterium (assembly GCA_039029315.1). GTDB lineage: Bacteria > Bacteroidota > Bacteroidia > J057 > J057 > JBCCCJ01. The sequence goes on from JBCCGK010000093.1 coordinate 9,133, forward strand.
ATTGACTTGACAGTGCCAGAGCGAATTGAAAAAACAAATCTCAAACCATTTCAACTCAGTACCAAAAACCTCAGCGGGAATTTTCAGCCCACCAAAGGAATCATAGAAATATATCCCATCGAAACACCCAAAGGCAACTATCGTCCAAGGACTTGGCCAAGAGCAGATCGACATGTCCTGCGGGAAGCAGAATATCGACGTTTTTTTCCACATGACCCCTATCAGGATGAGCATGAACGACAGAACTGGACAGTCGGAGAATTGTTGATTCAGGTACCCTTTGATACAGAAGAAGGGACAGACCTTCATATAGAAGCGCTGAAATCAGCTCCCCCGGGCTTATATCGAGCTGTGATGATTGCTGGCGAAGACAGCATTCGCACCAATGCGATGTTCACCTTATTCAACCGATACCAGAAACGACCACCGATATCTGTGTGGCTGGATGCCAACCTCAATACGAGCACTGCACAGCCGGGAGATACTGTTCATTTGGATTTGCTGACCAATGAGCGTAATCTCTGGGTGTTGTATCAGCTCCATGCGGGTACTGAGGTAATAGAAGAGAGAACTCTTCGTCTGGGACGCGGACAACAGACTGTCCCTATCGCAATAGAAGAATCGCATAGAGGAGGTCTATCCCTTACATTAAGTTGGCTGCGAGAAAATCATGGGGAAAGTGAACAATTGCAGATTGCTGTTCCCTGGACGAACAAGCAATTGAGCCTCGAATGGGCCAGCTTCAGGAGTCCGCTTCAGCCGGGACAAGAAGAACAATGGACCTTAACCATCAAGGGACCTCAAGCAGAAATGGTCTCCGCAGAAATGGTCGCCAGTTTGTATGATGCTTCTCTGGATGAATTCGTTCCGCACAATTATGGATTGTATTTGTACAATCAGAACAGATCTCATAGCAGTCTTCAGCTGGGTCCCTTTCATACATTGAATACCCGCCTGTCCGGCAGCAATTGGAATAAGGGACAAGTGCCCTTCTCCCAGGCATATCAACAGCTTGATTGGTTTGGCTTCCGGCTGGGGAATCATTTTCGCAGACAACGGGCATTTGCGGTGTCTGCTCCTGCAGCCACAACTGTTCCACGCGCAAAGGCAGAAAGTGAAGGTGGATTGTTTATGATGGATAAACTAGAAGAAGATGGGGAGGACCTGTTGGCAATCCCCCCACCAGCTCCCCCAGAAGAACCAGAACCAACTCCCACTAGCCCCCCGATTCGCAGCAATCTCAATGAAACCGCCTTTTTCTTCCCCCATCTGCAAACCAATCAAACGGGAGAAGTCGTGCTGAACTTCACCATGCCCGAGGCCCTGACAAAGTGGAAATTCCTGGGGTTGGCACATACCAAAGATCTCAAAATCGGCACCCTCACAGGAGAGACTGTCACCCAAAAAGAATTGATGGTGGTGCCAAATCTCCCGCGTTTCTTCAGGGAAAAAGATCAGATGACTGTAACGTCCAAACTGATCAATCTATCTGATAGCGATCTCAGTGGCACAATCGAACTGCGACTCTTTGATGCCTTGACAGATGTACCAGTGAATGACCAATTCGCCAACACCGAAGCGCAACAATCTTTTACCATTGAGGCTGACAGGAGTATCGCTTTGGGGTGGGAGATCACCATTCCCAGAGGCATACAGGCAGTAAAAGTTCAGATCGTGGCGGATGCAGGCGCGTTCTCCGATGGAGAAGAACACATCCTTCCGGTATTGTCCAGTCGCATGATGGTGACAGAAACCAGACCCTTCTCAGTCAGGGGAAAGAAAAAGAAACAATCTTTCCAGTTTCCCAAACTCCTGGCTTCCGCTTCATCAGAGAGCTTGACACACCATAAGTTGACACTGGAATTGACGTCCAATCCTGCCTGGCATGCGGTTCAGGCCTTGCCCTATCTCATGGAGTTTCCTTATGATTGTACAGAGCAGATTTTCAGTCGCTTCTACGCCAATGCTCTCGGTAGTCATATTGCCAACAGCACCCCGCAGATACGTCAGGTGTTTGAGCAATGGAAAAGCCTGCCAGATCAGAAGAGTCTGCATTCTCAATTGGAGCAAAATCAGGAACTCAAAACTGCTCTTCTCAGTGAAACCCCCTGGGTATTGGAGGCCAAAAGTCAGTCTGAACGAAAAAAGCGCATTGCCTTGCTCTTTGACCTGAATCGAATGGCCGACGAAATCGAAAGCAGTTACAGTCAGATTCAGCAGAGACAGAATAACAGTGGAGGATTTTCCTGGTTTCCGGGAATGGATGATAGTCCTTATATCACCAATCTGATCGTCAGTGGATTGGGCCATTTGCAACAATTGGGGGTCAACCATGCAGGCAATCCAGAAGTTGCCAGCATGATCCAGAGAGCTGTCGGTTATCTGGACACCCATTTGATGAACTTGCATGCGCGCTTGATCAAACGTGAAGCCAATATGGACGGCAATCATCTGGGCAATTGGCAGATTCAATACCTCTATATGCGATCTTTCCATCAAGAGATTCCATTGGCCAGGGGAAGCGACGCTGCTTTTGCGTATTACTATTCTCAGGCGAAGACCTTCTGGAATCAACAAACACCGTATATGCAAGGGATGTTGTCCCTGGTGTTTCACCGCTATGAGGACCAGCAGTTGGGACAAGATGTGATTCGCGGAATGAAGGAAAATGCCATTTTCAGCAAGGAATTAGGCATGTATTGGAAACACAACGCAGGCTGGTATTGGTATCAGGCCCCGATTGAAACACAGGCTCTGCTGATCGAAGCCTTCCATGAGGTGAGCGGAGATCTTGAATCAGTGGAAGAGATGAAAGTCTGGTTGTTGCAAAACAAACGGACCAATGACTGGAAAACCACCAAAGCTACTGTAGCAGCTTGTAACGCTCTGTTGCTCACAGGAGAGAACTGGTTAGCCAGCAGCAATATGGTAGAGGTTAGTCTTGGAGGAGAAGCAATCAATCCTTATGAACGGCCAGATGCTTCTGTCGAAGCTGGTACAGGCCATTTCAAGACCAGTTGGGCTGGGAACCTGGTTCGGCCAGGTATGGGAGAAATCGATCTCAAGCGTAAGGGAAAAGGATTGGCATGGGGGGCCTTATATTGGCAGTATTTTGAAGAAATGGACAAGATCACGATGGCTGAGACGCCTCTGTCTATCCGCAAGGAATTGTTTGTAGAAAAAATAACATCTGGTGGGCCTGTGCTCACTGCGATCGCCACGGAAACGCCCATCCAGGCGGGGGATAAAGTGGTGGTTCGGGTAGAAATCCGGGTTGATCGAGACATGGAATTTGTCCACCTCAAAGATATGCGTGCAGCAGGATTTGAACCGATCAATGTCCTATCCACTTACAAATATCAGGGCGGCCTTGGCTATTACGAGAGTACGCGGGATGCAGCCACGCATTTCTTTATGGACCGCTTGCCCAAAGGAACATGGGTATTTGAATATCCCCTTCGCGCCACCCTTGGTGGAGATTTTTCCAATGGCATTACGAGTATGCAGTGTATGTATGCGCCTGAATTCAGCAGTCATTCTGCGGGCATTCGCGTGAAAATTGAGTGATTTCCCCTGGATTGGCGTATATTTAGACGTTCGTACGACTATTTTTTCCAGCTTATGTCACCACAATTTCCACGACGTCTGATTACTGTTTCAGAATACTACCGAATGGCTGAGGTAGGGATTCTGAAGGAGAATGAGCAGGTGGAATTACTCAATGGAGAACTTATTCGTCTGAGTCCAATTGGTAGTCGACACGCCATGTGTGTCAATAAAATTACACGGCTTTTCTCAAACATTCTTCCTTCAGAAGTCTTTGTTGCTGTTCAGAATCCTGTTTACCTCAATTCGCTCACTGAACCGGAGCCTGACATCGCTATTGTTCGCGGGCCACTCGATCGTTATGCAGACCATCATCCGTGTCCTGAGGATGTATTATTACTCATCGAGGTCGCCGATTCCACCTACCGAAAAGACAGAGAAATCAAGCTCCCCCTCTATGCCAAAAACGGCATACAGGAAAGCTGGATTATTCATATGGAACGGGAAGAAATTGAAGTGTATCATTCTCCCTCATCTGAATCATATGAAACTCGGAAAGTGTTTCAAAAAGGAGAGTTCATCTCGATCTCTTCTTTAGGACTTGAGGCAGAAGTGGCGCAAATGCTTTGACCCTATCCGCTTAATGGAAAGAGCATTGCTACCTGCCAACCCAGGAAGAGGGATGATGCGATCGCAAAACTCCAGGGGGCTCGGACAGCAGTTCCCCCCAAAAAACAAACCCCAAACACAATCGGCAAGACCGGAATCATCAGAACCAAAAATCGAAGTTCGGGAACCCACCTCACAATCAGCAAAGAACATAAAGCGATAAGAATACTTTGTACCAACCACCACAGAACTCTCTGCCATGCTGTAGTCTGATGAAGCAGATAGCCTGTTGCCAAAAACCAGGGAAAAAATCCCAGACTGAGTGGCAGCCAGCGCATGAGCCTCGGCCCATTCAGAAAAAACGGCAACCACATTTGTTCTGCTATCCAACCATAAGACAGAAAAAACAACAAAAACAGTCCTATAGCACCCATCAATTCCCTTCTCTCTGGCTTTCGTGGCCGGAGTCCTATGAGCACCCATATTCCTCCTGCCAACAAGACCCATAAGGCAAAGCCTCCCCCTACAAGTAGTCCCCCAATTGTACCAATACCTGAATAGGCCAAACGAATCAGCACCAGCAATCCAACTGCCAACAATGGCCCCAGAAGTTGTCCTAGGATCAACGGGCGTTTTTTCCCGATGTTTGTTTTCGTAGAGTCAACCAAATATCTATGCCAAACGGGCATCAAACCCAGCGCCAGCAACAGCCACCCCAACACATGGCCCCAAAACCAGGGAATCCGTCCATCTGCATAGCTGACAGAACTCTTTCTCCCAAAGGTCTGATCCAGCCATGACAAGGCTGTATGGTGGCTTTTTTTATGAAACAAAATAGAAATATGTTCTACCCCTTCGATGATCTGAAGGTCTCGCCCCAATCCCTCTTGCATCTGAGAATCGATGCCTCCCGATTCCTCAAGTAGGCGGCGAGCCGTCGCCACAAAGGGTGCCTCAAACTCCCCTGCTTGTAATAGGAGGTTTCGAGGCAAAGAATCTGACACGACAACTCCTCGTGCAGAAGGCGAAATGGCGATGGTGGCTGCAAATCGCTCTGGATAAGCCAAACTGTAGCGCAATACAGCCCCACTTCCCATCGAATGCCCCAACAAGGCCAATTGGCTTGGGTCTACTTCTGATCTTGAACGCAAGACCTGATAAGCAAGGTCCAGATTGTCTTGTAAAGCCTGTTCACTTTGTTGAGATGGCATAGGCCTTGGATTCGCTCCATGTCCAACAAAGTCTGGCAACAGGCAAGCATATCCAGCTCTGGCAAAGGTATAGGCATAGGCCAACATCAGCTGCTTGCTTCCAGCAAAACCATGGGCAATGATAACTCCAGGATGTGGGCCTTCTGATTCTGTAGGCCCAATATAGCGCATGGGTACCCCTTCCCGCTTCAAGGATATTTCCTCAAGTCCCTTCCGAGCCTGGAACAAGCTAAGATAGGCCCCCAGAATCAAGAAAAGCCCAAATCCAATGTAGAGATAGTTCTTCAATGACAATGACATAAGCAAAATTATTGGGGACAAATTTGAGGAAGGACAGCGAGTTTGACCTGGAGGGAGCAAAGCCATTCATCCAAAGAGGGGAAAATAGCATCTTTCCACTGAGGAATCAATCATACATCATGTCTACCAAAGAGAATATTCACAGAAACTCTGATGATTCAGGAGTATTCCAAACATGAATCGCAAATGGTCAAGCAGTTCATCCATCAATCCTGACTGTCCAGGTAAATTTTCCCAAAATGTAGGCTAAATCTAGTCCTTTTCGACTATATTGATCCGAAAATGGACAAGCTGTAAGCCTTCATCACCCAAACACTCTGGCATGCCTTACACCAAGCTCTGCCTTATACTTGCTTGTTGGACATTCCTGTTTCCAGCTGTTCTGTTCAGTCAGTCTATGGAGTCCGTCGGACGGACTCACTTACTTGCTTCTATCAAGGAGCATAGGTTGCTTGATGAAGATCTAGCAGAATTGAGGCTGGTGAATGAATCGGTCTCCCGAAAAGGCGGTCTGACCCACCTATATTTCCAGCAGCAGTTTCAGGGAATCGACATTTTTGGTGCACATGCAAGCGTCCATATCAGTAAGGATCAACAACGCATTTCATACAACAATCAACTGGAGGGCCAAATTCGATCGCGAATTCAGCATAGCTCCCCTACCCTCCATCCTACAGATGCCATTCTTCAAGCAGCCAATCATTTGGGCTTGAATATTTCTGATCCTCTTCAGATGAAAGAAGAGATCGGGGGAAAAAATCAGGCCGCAGTATACACAGATGGCGGAATTGCCCATACTCCGATTGAGGTTTTTTTGGAATGGAAACCAATTGGAGAAGATGAAATCATATTGAGCTGGTCAGTTCGTATTCAACCCAAAAAGCAAGATCATTGGTGGACCGTTCAAGTAAATGCCAATGAAGGCGGAGTCGTACAAGTCTATGATTGGGTTCAGCAAGAAAATTGGACTCATTCTCCCAAATCAGAAGAGCAAGAGCATACTGTACCTATGCCCAGGTCAATGGCCATGCCATCACCCACCGCCCCATTGGTGCTGAGTAGTTTGTTTGTAACAGAGCAATATCGTGTGATCCCATTCCCGATTGAGAGCCCTAATCATGGCGCCCGACAGTTGGTGTCAGATCCAGCAGATGCTACCGCTTCTCCTTATGGCTGGCATGATGTGAATGGCATCCCGGGAGCAGAATATACAGTCAGCAAAGGCAACAATGTCGATGCGTATCTGGATGTTGGCGCCAATAACAATGCAGTCAATGGGGATGCCGACCGAGCAGATGGCGGTTCCAACCTGATCTTTGATTTTTCGTTCGATGGCAGTCAGTCTCCTGCTAGCTATCAAGCTGCCAGCCTGACCAATGTTTTTTACTGGACCAATGTGCTCCATGATGTCTTGTACCAATATGGGTTTGATGAAGCTGCAGGGAATTTTCAAACCAATACCTATGGAAGAGGGGGATCAGGCAATGATGCAGTAAGAGTTGAGGCACAGGATGGGGGCAGCACCAACAATGCAAGTTTTGCGACTCCGCCTGATGGATATCCCCCCAGAATGCAATTGTATCTATGGAACCACGCCAGTCCGGATCGCACAGGCGAGATGGATGCCGGCATTCTCATTCATGAATACGGACATGGCCTGACAAGTAGACTGATAGGCGGTCCTTCTAATTCATTTTGTCTTCTCAATGGGGAACAAATGAGTGAAGGGTGGAGTGATTGGCTGGCCTTGTTGTTGACCATTGAAGCAGGAGATAGCAGAACGGATGCACGCGGATTGGGAACGTATGTTCTGAACCAGCCAATCACTGGTGTCGGTGATCGACCTACCCCCTATAGCACAGATACCGGAATCAATGATTTCACCTACGGAGATCTTCCCAGCCTGACAGCTCCCTATGGTGTCGGATATGGATGGGCAAGCATTCTATGGGAGATTAGCTGGGATCTGATTGATGAATATGGATTTGATCCAGACTGGTATGCAGGAACAGGGGGAAATAATATCGCTTTGCAGCTCGTCATAGAAGGCTTAAAGCTTCAGGCCTGTAATCCTGGCTATGTCTCAGGGAGGGATGCCATCTTACAGGCAGATGAATTCATCTTTGGTAGCCAATACAAATGCCTGCTGTGGCAAGCTTTTGCCAGAAGGGGATTGGGAGTGAGTGCTGATCAGGGAAGTGAATATGATCATACAGATGGAACCGAAGCATTTGATTTGCCTTCTCTGTGTCGCAAGGAATTGCAATTGCTCCTCAGTATTGCCCCTGACAGTCTCGTGGCAGCAGGGGATATCCTACAGGGCGCTGTTACGGTTCGCAACCAAACAGACAATCCACTGACTCAGGTGGTGGTCAGCACAAGCGTACCAGCCAACAGTAGTTTTGTCTCGGGGACTGCCAGTCATGGCGGAAGTGAGGCAGGAGGGACCATCAGTTTTCCTGGCGTGAGTATCCCGGCAGGAGATAGCATTGAGCGAACCTATCAGTTGCAGGTAAGCCCGTCAAAATTCAGTACCAAAGTCTTTGAAGATGATCAGGAGTCCGGTGCAAGTAAGTGGACGACAGCTATCGGTCTGGGTTCTCAAACCTGGGCACAAACTTCTGCCTTTCCTATGCAAGGCAGCATGAGTTGGTTTGCGGATGATCTTTCCACAATCTCGGACCAATACCTCACATTTGGAAGTTCTGTCAGTTTGCCAGCTTCTCCCTGGTTACAGTTTTGGCATCTGTACGAAACCGAATCCGGCTTCAATACTGGCTTTGATGGAGGAGTAGTCGAAATATCAGACGACAATGGCAACAGCTGGGCAGATTTGGGACCGTATATGAAAACCAATGGGTATACAAAAACCATCTCCAGTGATTATAACAATCCTTTGGCAGGTCGTTCTGCATTTGCCGGGAATAGTGGGGGATATGTTCGGACGGACATAGATCTGAGTGATTTTGTTGGCAAGACTGTATTGATCAGATTCCGCATGGGAACGGATTCCAGTGTTGGGAGCAATGGTTGGTACATAGATGAGGTACAGCTATGGGATTTGGTTGTGGTAGAAGCGGCGGCTTGTGTCACCTCTTTTGAGGGAGATTCCGATTGTGATAGCTATGATGCACCAGGAGCTATCATTCTGGAAGCGGGTACCTTCCCGGTAGAATGGGCAGAGTTTGAAGCCATTCCAGAACTTAGCCATATTCATGTCCGATGGGCCACAGCCATTGAGGAGGCCAATGCTGGCTTCCGACTCGAAAGAAGTTTGTCTTCTGAATTTACCCTGACAGAATCTATCGCCTGGATCGAAGGACAAGGAACAAGTCTGACAGGTGCTTCTTACCAATATGATGATTGGGCTGTCCTTCCTGGCATCACCTACTATTACCGACTCAAGCAACTTGACCTCGATGGCAGGTTTAGTTATTCTGATGTTGTGGCAGCTCGTTTGGTAGAAGGAGCAGGGATCGATTTGCGGATTTTTCCGAATCCAGCAAGCGGTAGTCTCAATATTTCATTCTTCTCACGAGAGAGCCAATTGGCAGACGTCTCGATCCTCAATTCTCTTGGTCAACTACAGGCACACTCCCGAATGCGACCACGCCAGGACAGGACGGATCTGGCAATGGACATCTCGGACTATGCGCCGGGTGTCTATCTGGTTCAGATTCGACAGGGATTGTTTGTCGTGTCGAAGCGACTCATCATTCATTAGCAAAGAAGATATCTCTGCCTTTCAGTCATCTTTATCTTTTTCAAACAGTAGGAATGGCATTCACAAGCCGCTTTCTGACCTCATAATCGAGGGAAAAATGATGGAGAATCAAACTAGGTTCTACTACCAGGCTGGAAATATGAACCCGAGGGCCATCTTTGAGTTGTAAGCTGAGATAATTCACTTTGTAAGGAAACAACAAACTCATGTACAGGACACAAGATTCTACCTGATCAGCCTGGAACAGCAGATTGATCTCGGTTTTGCTATGCGAATATTTGATGAGTTGACTTTTGAAATCCAGTTCCACCTGCGTGAATCGTTCTTGCATGAAATATCTGGAATAATAATACAATCCCGGCAAATAAAAAGGTGCCAGAATCAGCTGAATCCAGAAAATCACCTGGACAATCGACGTATCATCCATGATCAGAAAAGCAACAAATCCCAGTGCCACCATCGCGATGAGACAATAGGTGATGAGTTGAAAAGGGAAAATAAATGGCCCTTTTTCTTTGCTGTGAATGTCAAATAATTCTACATGGGGTTCTAGCAGCTCAACTGGCTGATGGCTGTTTTGGGTTGGAAAAGCAAGAGAATCACTCAGACCGAACATATTGAAAAGGCTCTTTTCTTGAACCAAAATTAAATCCTCAAAATCCACATACCTATATGAATGCAAGAGGAAGCTTACACATGATGATACACAATAGTAGTAGCACGGACGCACATATGCCGGGTTAGGTTTTGTGTTGAGACCACTCCCCCCCCAGCCTATCTGAACATTCTTGTAAGGATCAATACTTGCGAGTCGTTATATATTACAACTGAATCCTGACCCAATTAGTTGTGATAAAAACGAAATTGCTCCATTTTTTTTTTTAGGAAAAGAAATCTATCGCGGAAGGTCAGATTACAAACCTGAAGTGTAATAGTTGCTACCCTATTTGTTTCTAAAAAGGATTCCTTCTATCGGATCATTACATGTGAACAATATTGTCAGAGTTAGTATTTTTTCAGAAGAATATAGGAAATGTCCGTTTGGCAAAAACAAAGACAGATCGCCTTCTTTTTCCACTTGCGGAAATCCCTTATCTTTACCCGGCTATATGAAACCATCAGTACTTATTAATCGGGTATATTTTGTGTGGGCGGTGGTCATTTTCGTGATCCCAATCCCACTCATTCTTCTTATGCACGTGGTCTCCAGACTTCTGAAAAATCATTCCCGACTCAGATTTATTTACAAAGTCCATCGAATCTGGATCAAATGGTGGGAACTCATGACAGGTATTCACTTCCGTGTCCATCATCACGATCGGGTGGATCAGAATCAGGCATATATATTTGTCTGCAATCATTCCAATATGTTGGATATTCCCTTCGTCGGTTCTTGCATCATGCATCCGTGGAAGTCTCTGGTAAAGAGAGAATTGTTAAGGATTCCGTTTGTCGGATGGATCATCGGTCAGATCTCGATTCCCGTCAATAGATCCGACAAGGAAAGTCGAAAAAAAAGTCTGTTGAATATGATCCGCGAACTTAAATCAGGAGTTTCCGTATTGATATTCCCAGAGGGTACCCGCAACCGTACCAAGGAACCACTTAAGCGATTTTATCCCGGCGCATTCAGTGTCGCCATTTCTGCTCAAGTGCCAATTATGCCCATTATTCTCTCCGAAACCCGTCCACTCCAACCCATCGATACCATTGAATTTTATCCAGGAAAAGGACACATGACTTTTCTTGACCCCATTTCCACAGAAGGATACACAGAGAAAGATGTTCCGGTTCTGATGGAAAAGGTTCGTAAGACAATGTATGATGCGCTGGTAGAGTTGGACCCTCAATTTCAATCGATCAAGGAGGGAGGCGGGAACGGAATTGAGGTTTAATCAACATATCTGGAGAAGAAGAGATATGTCAGAAGCAAAGATTTGACCTTTTTCATTCAGCTTCCATAAGACAAACCGTTTCTCTCCTTTACAAAGCACAGTTTGCTTGGCAATCATTGAATCCCAGCACCAACTTGTCATCCTGCTTCATTCTCCCCAATATTCTATTTCCCTAAATCCACTGATACTGTAATCACCACACCATATGAGATTGCTCAAAAAGGGGCTTAAAGACCGGTATATTGTTATTGATAAAAAAAGGGACAAAGTCACCTACCTTCCACAGGGTAAAGAAAGAAAATTCAGTAACCCCGAAGAACAGGTACAATTGGAAACCTATCTCGACCTGATCTATAATTATGGGTATCCCCCGGAAAAACTGAAAGTCTGTCAGAAGGTAAAAATTGGCAGCTCATCCCGAGAAGCTGATATTGTGGTCTATACGGACAAGGCATGCACCAATCCCTATGTCATCGTTGAATGCAAAAAGGCCAATGTGAGCAACCATATTTTTGAAGGGGCGATAGACCAGGGATTTTCTTACGCAGCCGTAACAAATGCTGAATATGTCTGGGCCACTTCTGGAGATAGAGATGCCATGTATGAGGTGTTTCATGATGCCATACAGGAACGCAACCTCAATCGTATTTCCAGGATCCCCCGCCACAAAGAGGAAAAAAGCTTTGGCTGGTCCATGAAACGCTCCTGGCGTTGGTTGAGACGACATCCCGCCTTGACAGATACGCTGGTCTTCTCAGCTATCCTTCTCCTGTTCACAGGGGTTTCTGCCAAACTATGTGTAGAGTATTTTCCGCAGATATACAAAGCTATTGAAGGGCCCTGGAAGCAGTGGAACATGGACTTCAATTGGATATATAATGCGATCATTGCGACATCTGCCAGCCTAAGCCTGGTGTTCGGAGGGCTGTTTATGCGCAGTCACAAGATCTTTAAGGTGTCAACCAGTCGGAAGTGGTTCAGCTATGTGATCATTGGACTCATCTTATTTCTCCCCTCCTGGTGGATAGGTGAGTCCATGGGAAATCCCGATTGGTGGAAATGGATCACCTATAATAAATATCTCAACAAAGGCTATCCCATTGTGATTTATATCTGGCCATATGTAAAAGCTCTTCCTTTTCAAATTGGGGCGATTTTCGGTCTGATATGGTTGTTGGGAAGGAGCAAGGAGAAAAAATAAACATGCAACCTACACTCATGATGATAGTTGTTAGGTCAAATACACTCCTTTAATTACCTATTATCATGACTTCTTCAAGATTCAGACTTATTACCCTCATCCTGGGATTATGGGGCATATGCTCCGGTACATTTGCCAACAATGGCACCCTCCTCTATGCCCAGCAAATGGACGAAATCACAGTCGATGGGGAGCTATCCGACTGGCCTTCACACATTGCTTTTCACCCACTTGAAGCGTTTTTGTTTGGGGCAGAACGACAAGGAGATGATGACATCCTGGCTCATTATCGCGTCGGATATTGCTTGCGAACAAAGATGCTTTATGTAGCAGTCGTAACCACAGATGATGCTGTGATGGGGGACAAAACAGACAAAGCGGAATGGGATACACATGACATGCACAACCTCATGGTCGATCCTTCCCATCAGCGTAGTTCCGGGGCCATCTCACATTTGGTGAGTCAGGACTACAGGCGAATTGCCGAAAAAAGACAAGATGAATCCTGGGACCCACAGGTAAGAAATGCAAGCTGGGACAATGTAGCGGTGCAAATCAAGGTGGATGGGAACCGAACCACAGCTGAATGGAGTTTCTATCTAGGGGATCAAATGCGTGTGGGCCGAACCATTGGATTCGATTATGAAGTCATTGACAAAGATCCTGGAGAAGAGGGATTTCCGTCCGTTCTGGCCATCGGGCCTGGAATTGGCAAATCATTCAACACCGTTTCGATGAGTGATTTGCTGCTGATAGGTCCAGAAATAGATCTAGGCACCCTCAAAGGGCAAATAAACTGGGCAGAAAAATCCAAATTACCCCTGCCAAAGGAGGTGGTCATCTCCTCCAAAGACAATCCTGCATGCTGGGTGGTCGCGAATGTGAACAAGAAAGGACATTACGCTATCAAGCTCCCAAAAGGAACGTACCAGATCTCTTTGCCTTATTCTGTGCGCTTTGAAGACAACGGCCCCGGATATGCTGTCATGGACATGAGTCATGTAGTAGAAGGATCAATCATGACAAACAAGATTTCCAAAGCGCCAGAATTAGCCATTCCCCTTCTTCCAAGACCAGATATCATTGCTCAAAAGGGGATGCTCCCACATTTTGTCCCCTCAGATAAGCAGGAAGTTGATGAGTTTATGAACCAGATGATGGCCTATTACAAAGTCCCAGGTGTATCACTCGCTCTGGTCAAGGGAGGCGAGCTTGTCTACCACCAAACCTATGGCTACAAAAATGCTTATACCAAAGAAAAAGTAGAAGCCCACACCCTGTTTGAAGCCGCTTCTGTGACCAAACCTGTTTTTGCCTTCGCTGTCAATCGTCTGGTGGAGCGTGGAGAATTTGATCTCGACAAACCCTTACATGAATATCTTCCCTTTGAAGATATTGCTTCAGATGAACGATACAAACTCATGACCGGACGTCATGTATTGGTTCACACATCTGGTTTGCCCAATTGGGGGAGAGAAATGAAGGAAACTCCCGGAACCACATTCGGCTATTCGGGCGAAGGCTTTGAATACCTCAAACGGGCTGTTGTACATGTTACCCAAAGAGATATTGAAGAATTGGTCGAAACAGAGGTCTTGAAGCCGCTGGGAATGTCTCATACCTATTTCTCTAAAAATGAGAAACTAATAGAAGTAGCAGCCAATGGACACTATGACGATCAGCCTACCATGTATCAAATTCCAGGAGAAGCCGGGATGGCACACAGCATGTATACAGAAGCACGCACCTTTGCCAACTTTATGATTGGCATTCTGGAGAGGAAAGGACTCCAGCCAGCCACTTATGAAGAGATGCTTCGTCCTCAGACCCTAACGCCTACTTCGCCTTATTTTGAACAAATAGGATGGGAAGAACACTTTGGATTGGGGATTGTATCGGCCAAAACTCCCTATGGGGATATGTATGGGCATGGAGGCAATAATGGTGATTTTCGTTGCCAGTTTGAGATATTTGATGATGACAAACTGGGCTTCGCGATCTTCACCAATGGCAGCAATGGACATCTGCTGATCAAGGCATTGAGAGAATTTCTCATCACAGGAAAAGTCGAATTCCCTGCCCAATAATTCAGCCTTATTGGCTGTATTGCTGGACCAGACCCACAGATTCCTGAAAATTCAGGATCTCGGACGCCTAAACAGCCAGCACATGGTCGGGCGATCCGGGATTTTCTGTTTCTATACAGTTCGGGCTTCTCTTTCCTCAACCGAATGAAGGACTCAACATTCTTCTTGATTTCGTAAGTTGGGAGCATGCAAGCCTATTCGTTTCAGGAAATCCAGGGGACTCGTTTATGGGTCAAACAACTTACCATCGAGGAAACAAGGTCTCAATCGACCCTTATATTCCTTCACGAGGGATTGGGGAGCATTGAGATGTGGAAGGATTTCCCGGAACAGCTCTGTGAAAGCATCGGCATGAATGGCCTGCTGTATGACCGGCAGGGACATGGACGATCAGATGCTTTGTCAGGAAGCAGAAAGGTGGATTATCTGCATCGGGAAGCCTGGGAAGTATTGCCCGAACTGATCCGAGATCTCAAGATTGAGTCGCCCATATTTGTGGGACATAGTGATGGAGGAACGATTGCTTTGCTATATGCTGCTCGGTATGCCCATACGCGCGCCATTCTTACGGAAGCAGCACATGTCAAGGTAGAATCCATTACCCTCGAAGGCATCCGGTCAGCCGTGCGCGCCTTTGAGCAGCCACAACGACGATCATTGCTCGCCAGGTACCATCTTGACAAAACAGATGCTCTCCTTCATGCCTGGGCAGATATATGGTTATCCGACGCCTTTGGTTCCTGGAACATAGAAGATGAATTGAAGAAGATTTCTTGCCCCACCTTGATCATTCAGGGGGAGGAAGATCCATATGCAAGTCAGGATCATTTGTGGGACATAGCATCGGGAATCGGCCCATCGGCACAAGCCTTTCTCGCTCCAAAATGTGGTCATATTCCCCATCACCAAGCCAGAGAAGTGGTACTGGACAAGATGGAGGCCTTTTTGAGACGGCTGGATATCAGGGATTGACTGCTACAGAGGTCAGGGAGAATACTGATTCCTATAATCGTGTCAACACCTGTTCGACCATGAAGGTAACCAGCATATCATGTGGATGAGCATCTTCCCGTTTGACGGCTGACAACAAATCACTCTCCCATTCTTCCTGTCCATTCTCTTTTTCTGAATCAGTGACCGTTCCAACATATAGATACGCAATCTTTTTGTTCCGTTCTTGTGCACAAACGGGCGTTACAGCATAGATTGCCAAGGTGTCCATATTGACTACCTCACATTGGGCCTGCTTGATGCTGGCAATCAATTCTGGAGATTCGCGATACAGACTGTTGCTATTCCACACACGATATTCTCCCCAATTCATTCCCGATTCCTCGGCGCAGGATTTCACAAGAAGATACAAGCTTTCTGTAGGATATACTGGTTCGAATGCACCAATCCCATAATGTCTGGCCAAAGGAATGTCTGACAAAGTATTTCTGGCAAGGAAGGATTGTCCCAGAGCTGCCCCCTTGAAGGCGCCTACATAGCCAATTCCAATAATCGTTTCTACTCCATAATGCACCAGCTCTTCCACCGTTGTGGCACCTACTGCGAATCCATAGACTTCACTGATCACCCAAAAGGAATGGCCTTCATATTGGCACAGTTTCACCTCAGAATTGGGAGAATGAAGGAAATATCTCTCCTTTGCTGTTTCCACAACATAAGGAAGAAATCCATTGGGAAAAGGAGTAAAACAAATAAAGGCAGTTCTGGCCTGCCTCCAATCCTCTGGCAAAGGCTTCGTTCCAAGGAGTTTTTCGGGAGTAAGATGAGATGTGTTCATTGATTCCAGCTATTTTCTTCTATATTCAGCAACTGTTTCCCACTTGACATTTGAAAGAGTATGGAAGGTTGTTGAGTTCTGACATGCCATACTGTTCTCAAATCAGCTATTGAAACCGTTTCTCTGTTTTCATTTTCTGTCTTCACCCAATCGATGGCCTTATGTACACTCACAGTTATGCTTGCGGTATCAGTAGCACCCCACTTCTGGGGATCACCATCGGAGATATGCTGGACCGAACAGCAAACACCTTTCCCAACAATGATGCCCTCATTGTCAGGCATCAGAACATCCGCTACAGCTACCGCGAATTTCGTCAGAAAGTCAATACATGTGCAAGGGCATTGATGAGTCTGGGCATTCAAAAAGGAGATCGTGTTGGTGTTTGGGCACCGAATTGTGCCGAATGGACCATCACACAGTTTGCAACGAGCAAAATAGGCGCAATTCAAGTAAACCTCAATCCCAGTTACCGGATTCACGAACTGGAATATGCGCTGAATCAATCTGCTTGCCTTGCGATTGTGAGTGCCGATCAGTTCAAGACCTCTTCTTATACCGACATGTTGTACGAGCTGGCTCCGGAATTGCGTACTTCTGTTCCAGGCCAGCTTCAGGCAGCAAGAGTCCCAGACCTACGGACAGTGATTCGATTGTCCCCGGAAGCTACTCCCGGCATGTTCAGTTGGGAAGAGATGCTATCCCATGCAGATCAAACAACAGAGGAACAGCTATCTGAGGTACAGAAGAGTCTTTTTTTTGACGAGCCCATCAACATCCAGTACACCAGCGGCACGACAGGCTACCCCAAAGGCGCAACCCTCAGTCATCACAACATCCTCAATAATGGCTATCAGGTTTGTGCCATCATGAAGTTCAGCGATCAGGATCGTCTGATCATTCCCGTTCCGCTATACCATTGCTTTGGGATGGTGATGGGTAATCTGGGCTGTGTGGCTTTCGGGGCGACCATGATCTACGCGAGTGAGGGATTTGAAGCAGAAGAGGTACTAAAGGCGGTAGAAGAGGAGAAAGCCACTGCTTTGTATGGCGTCCCGACAATGTTCATTGCAGAACTGGAACATCCGAATTTCGGCAAGTACGATCTGAGCAGTCTTCGCACGGGCATCATGGCTGGATCTCCTTGCCCCATAGAAGTGATGAAAAAGGTCAACTCCCACATGCATATGCAAGAAGTAGAGATTGCCTATGGCATGACCGAAACCAGTCCAGTCAGCACCCAGACCCGCCATGATGCGCCTTTGGACAAGCGGGTCAGCACGGTAGGTCGAGTTCTGCCACATACAGAAATCAAGATTATCGATCCAGAAACAGGACAAGTCGTTCCAGTTGGGACGCCAGGAGAGTTTTGTACCAGGGGCTATTGCGTAATGTTGGGGTATTGGAATGATGAGGAAAAAACGCAATCGGCCATTGATCAGGCCCGCTGGATGCACACGGGAGATCTTGCCATCATGGATGCAGAAGGCTATGTCAGCATCGTTGGGCGCATCAAGGACATGGTAATTAGAGGGGGAGAAAATGTCTATCCCCGAGAAATTGAAGAATTTCTATACAGCCACCCAAAAGTGAGTGATGTGCAAGTAATTGGCGTTCCTGACAAAAAATATGGTGAGGAAATCATGGCCTGGGTGAAATTGAAAGAAGGAGAAATGGCCACTTCTGAGGAAATCAAAGCCTTTTGTAAAGACCAGATCGCTCACTTCAAGATTCCCCGATATATCAAATTCACAGATGGATTTCCCATGACGGTCACTGGCAAAATTCGCAAAGTTGAGATGCGCAAAATCAGCATAGAGGAGTTAGGGTTGGGATAGGGAGGTTGTTGGGTTATTGGTTATTGAGTTATTGGTTATTGGCTTGTTCATTGCTGGGTTGTTGGGTATTTCGTCAGGGAAATTCAGGGGCAAGAAACCATTTCCATCTTCATCCTCTGGTTCCTCTTCTTCATTCGCCACTCCCTTACCCATTTCATTTCCTAGCAATTATTGGACATTCGACATTATCTCCCTACTTTTCTATCAGGAAATCCGCTTTCAACCATTTTCTCCCAACTACTCACCTAACAAATCTCTGGATTATGAAATTCTCCTACTACCTGCTATTCATTGCACTCTCCGCATTGGCCTGTCAAACGCAACAAACTTCTCAGCAAACCCAGGCTGAACCTGAAGTATCGACTTCTCCTCCCGAAGGGGTAGGTGTCAGTGCTGATATTCCAGCAGATGCCACAGTTCTGTTTGATGGTACGCGCGAAATGCTCGACCAGAACTGGACCTACTGGGAAGGTCCTCGCCTCTCTGCGGAATTGCCCATCAAATGGGCCATCGAAGATGATCCTGTGGATGCAGGGACAGTGATGAATAGCAATGATCCTGCTGCTGCCGGGGGCAAATATGGAGCCGCTGATATCGTTACAAAACAAAAATTCCGAGACTTCCGGGTACATGTAGAATTCTGCATCAACAATCCCGGCGGCAATAGTGGCATGTATCTCCAAAACCGCTATGAGATCCAAATCCTGGATGGAGATTCCAGTAAACATGGCCTTGCTGCTGTCATCAATGAATCCGAGTCGCCGTATTATGCTTACAATGGTGTCAGTAAGTGGAATGCCTATGATGCTGTGTTTCGAGCGGCACGTTTCGACAATGGCGAGCGATCTGAGAAAGCCATGGTTACGCTCTACTTCAATGGTCAGAAAGTACACGAGAATGTAAAAATCAATCAGGTTTGGGGCGGTCCCAATTCTGGCCTTGATGGCGGCAATGATAAAGGCAAAGGCATCACAGATACCCCTGGGGGGCTGAAACTGCAAGCTGAAGGCCACAATGTGCTGTATCGCAATGTATGGATCAAGGAATTGGATCTGACGGAGGGGAATACAGATTTTTAGGATGAAACCATTTGAAATTTCTCAGACTTTTCCTTCTCCTGTATTGAAGGATTTTCACACATTCCTCCATTATTTCCTGTCAAGAGAAGTCAAGACAACTGCCGCTGGATATCTTCCTGGGAAGGTGTGCTTTGAACTCAATGAAAAAATGGAGGAGCCTATTGAGAATGTCACAAATCGCAGTCGACACATACATGTTCCTCGTCTGTATTTCTTCTATCATTTGGCTGTGAATGGAAAGCTGTTGCAGAAAAATCGCAAAGGCAAAACCACCAAAATCAAGCCTGACCTGGATCGGGTCGATGAGTTTTTTGACTTAACAGATACTGAACAATATATCAGTCTTCTGGAAATCCTGTGGGTGCATTCGGATTGGGAAGCCATGAATGATCAGAATATGAGACGATCACCAGCTTTTGCCATCCAGGAATTGTTGAATCATATCGCTTCCCTTAATCAAAAGACCGTTGATCCTGACATGTTGCGTTTGTCCTCATGGGTGCTTTGGCCATTTGCAGAATATTTTCGAATCCTGGGATGGTGGGAGATTGGCACTGAGTCCACTACGGTCAGGCAAATGTATTTTGTTCGATCTTGTCAAGTCAGTCCATTTGGCAAAGCGCTGTGCAAGATTTTCGCCAAAGACCGAACAATCGAAGCCTGGAATCCCTGGGAAGATGGAGAAGAAGATTCCCTTTTTGCCATGATGAATCTTCTGCTTGGTGAGGACAAAGTCGAGCTTCCTCAAACAAAGGAAGAAATCCCAAAGACACCAAAAGAACCTTTTTTCAAAGCCTTCACACGCTTGTTTCCATCAGGGACATTGACCCAAACCCTTACTTTCCACGCTCAGGAAACTGTCCGGTCAGGGAATTACTATTTCAAAGTCAGTTTCAAATATGCACCAAAAATCTGGCGAAGAATCGTCATTGCGGCTACGTCAAGCCTACATGATCTGCACCAAATCATTCAGCTGGCCATCGATTTTGATGATGATCACTTGTATGCCTTCTATCTGGACAATAAGCTTCATTCTCGCCGGGCATATAACCATCCCTGGAGTCAAAGGCCTCCATATGCGGATGATATCACGCTAGGAGAGTTGCCAATAGATGAAGGGCATTTATTCATGTATTACTTTGATTTTGGTGACTCTTGGGAGTTTGAAGTGGTCTTGGAGAAGATTGAGAAAGATAAGCCGGCCTATATGGCTCCACAAGTCCTCGAATCTAAGGGAGAGGCCCCTGAGCAGTATCCTGATTATGAGGAGGAGTGGTGATAATTGGGGGAAGGAAAAAGAAGAATGTTAGACCTTCTCCTTGTTATTAGTCGCTGAAATCAATGATCAATATACAGTTTCAGCGAAAGATAAATTTTATTTATCGCTGGAATTCATTATTTTTATATTGTTTCAGCGACGAATAGCCTTATATGCATATACCCTTTATAGGCAGAGAAGCAGAAAAAGCGATTCTGACGGATGCACGCCAATCTCCTGAAGCTGAGATGGTAGCGGTAATTGGTCGAAGGCGAGTAGGAAAAACCTTTCTCATCAAAACGGTATACCGCCAAGATCTTGTTTTTGATATTACTGGCATCCAGAATGGCGAACTCAGGCAGCAACTGGACATTTTTCGGGATCGCCTGATGGAGGCATCTCACAGTCGATTGTCCATTCCGAGGCCACAGGACTGGTTCGAAGCATTCAAACTTCTCAAAGAGTATCTCAAAGGTCTTCCGACTGATAAAAAGCATGTTGTCTTCTTCGATGAACTTCCCTGGCTAGCCACTCATAAATCCAAATTTTTGCAGGCCTTTGGATATTTTTGGAACAGTTGGGCTTGGGAACAGAATCTGGTCATTGTGATTTGTGGCTCTGCTGCCTCCTGGATGATTCAGAAGGTAGTGAACAATACAGGTGGCCTCTACAACAGAATCACCAAACGCATCTACCTCCAAGCCTTTACTTTGGCAGAAACGGAGGAATACCTGATAGCCAGAGGCATGCGGTTTAGCAAGTATCACATTGCTCAACTGTATATGGCAATGGGTGGTATCCCTCATTATTTGAAAGAGATTAAATCTGGCAAAAGTGCTACTCAAAATATCAATGATATCTGCTTTTCGAGAAATGGATTGTTGAGAGATGAGTTTTTGCGATTGTATCCCTCCTTGTTTCCTCATGCAGATAAACATTTTCAAGTCATACGGGCTTTGGCAAACAAGCGCGAAGGGCTTGCACGCCAGGAACTGCTCAGGCATACAAATCTCAGTGATGGTGGCGGTTTAACGACTGTGCTCGATGAATTAACACATGCGGGATTTATCACTCCTTATCGGGCTTTTAGGAAGAAAAAAGCAAAACTCTACCGCCTGACAGATGAGTATTCATTGTTCTACCTGAAATTTATTGAGAACAAATCACTCGAAGGCGAAGATATCTGGCGGCACCAGAGTCAAACCCAAGCCTACAAAAGCTGGAGTGGATATGCCTTTGAAAATATTTGCCTGAAACATATTCCACAGATCAAAAAAGCCCTTGGCATATCGGGCATCTATTCCCAATCCTCCTCCTTTTATCGACAAGGAACAACTAAGCAACAAGGTGTACAAATCGATCTCTTGATTGATAGAAAAGATCATGTTATCAATTTGTTTGAAATCAAATTTTATAACAAAAGATATATCTTGACCAAGGCAGATGCAGACAAGCTCCGCCAAAAGAGGGATCGGTTTGAAGCAATCAGCAAAACCACCAAACAGCTTTCCTGGATCTTTATCTCTTCTTTCGGTTTAACACAGAATGCACACAGCCTGGATTTGATTGATCAATCCTTGACACTGGATGATTTGTTTGGATAATGAGAATGTCAAAGTGAACCCTAGATTTCTTGTGTTGCGGAGAGGCAGGGATAAGCTTCGCTGATCCCAGAGGGGGAAATTAGACACAAAGACAAAACGTCAGCTCCTTATCAGTCGCTATTTTTTTATGGATATCTGCTTATGGAAACCTTTGGCTTCCAATGCATTTATCCACAAAAAAATCCCCTCGCTTTCGCTCGGGGACATTTTGTCTTTGCGGAGAGGGAGGGATTCGAACCCCCGGTCCCGTGAAGGACAACGGTTTTCAAGACCGCCGCATTCGACCACTCTGCCACCTCTCCTGAGTGGGAGCACAAATGTACAATGGTTTTTTATTTTTGGCAATAATACCTGAGAACAAAAGTTTGGGAATGTTCTTTCTCTTTCTTTGCCCATCTTCCCCAAAACAAAACCATCATGCAAAGTAGCTGTTGACCTTGCATGATGGATAAGATGTGTGGGTTTTGCAATACAGCTCCTAAGCGCTAGGGCTAATTTGTGAGATTTTTTCCAGTCCGTCAACAAAGATATCGAACTGATCATAGTTCATCACTTGCTGCATGCGTGTAGAGAGTTCTCGCAAAAAATTGGCATAATCTCCCAGAAGTTTTTTGCCTTTGGGAGTGATGTGCACAAAAATGGATCGACGGTCGGTTTTGGAGTTGTTGCGTTTTACCAATTTTTGTGATTCCAACCGATCAATGATATTGGTCAGATTACTTAGTTTTACGCGTACTCTCTCCCCAATGTCTTTCATCTTCTTATGCCCTTCATTTTCCAACAATTTTAGGATGTCAATTTCTACAGCAGAGACTTTGAATCTTTTTTGTACAATCTCCTGATGCTTCTGAATCACATCCGTTAACTGAAACAAACTCTTTTCCAGTCGGCTGAGTTTGTCCGCTTTCGGGTCTAGGTTCTCATGCATAGTATTGGGTATTTAGAAATGGGTTGAATTAGCTTCGAAAGGTAATATACAATTATATGGAATACATAGGTAATATATTTTCTATAATCAAGCTAAAATATTCCTTTTCGATTGTACAAAGCAAGTAATATTTTATTTTCTATTAATTCAAAGTTCACTTATACTGAACTCATCTTCTTGTGAGATGAACTCTTCCAACTTCTGTTTTATGTCAAGGATTAAAATAGTCTAGCGTAAGATTATTTTCAAAAAAAACACTTTTTCCTCAAAAACGCAAATAATGAAAGATATTTCGAGTAAATTCTTTTACTCGTAGATAATTCTGGTGTTAAATATTTTTTGCAGCTGTTCTAAATGGAGATTTTTCTTGCCCATTTCCAGCAGTTTTTCCTCATTGGTGTAGGGGATACTGCTCTGCTTTGTTTGGTCACTATCATCTACATAATATTCCCCAAACAAGTCAGGAACGCCTAATTTCTCTCTCAGATAGGGCAGCAGATCCTGTTCTCTATCAAGCATTCCTTTCAGCAAATCATTCTCCACAGAGAACCGCCATTTATTGTGTTCAAGTGTACTTTCTCCATTTTCAAGAATGGAAGAAAGGTTCATCCTGTTTTGCTCTTTGAGTTGGGAAGAGTAAGTGAGGATCACTTCTTGCAGTTGTTTGGGATCAATCTCCACCTCGGGATTGATCTCAAAATTGACTGGCTCATCTTTCTGAATCTGGCTCTCACTTTCTTCGGCAATTTTTTGCCGAATCTGCTGATTCATTGACTGAAATGAATTCGCCAAAGGAATGGAGGTGCTTCGTTTTCTCTTAGGTTTTGGTGGGAGAGAAGCAGTCGTGGAGACAGTTTCACGTGGCAAAGTTGGTGCCTCTATATTGGTCTCTTTGGGAGAAGGAGGAGGTGGAGTTTTGGGAGGGTGTTCTGCTGTCTGAGCAACAGGTGAAGAAGCAGGCTGAGAAGATGTAGTTTTGGGTGGAACAGCCTGTTTGTCAATCAGACTTTTTTTTTTGACAGGCTGGACCTCATGCGACCCATTTTGTGCCACTGATATGGCGGTTTGCAAATGTGCCAATTTGATCAAGACCAGCTCGACAGTCAAGCGTGGATGGGTAGCAGCCTTGGTTTGCCGCTCTGCTTCTGAGCACAAGTGAAAAGCGTTGAGCAAAATCGAAGGCGGAAGTTGTTGACTTTGTGTCTGGTAGCGAATTTTGACATTCTCAGAAGTCTCCAACAACTTGACAGTCTCTGGTTGCTGGCAAACGAGCAGATTGCGAAAATGTGCTGTCAAGCCTACCACAAAATCTTTGGCCTCAAATCCTTTTTGCACAATCTCATCCAGCAACAGTAACAACTCACTGTGACTCTGGGTCGCCATTTGATCGACTGTCCGAAAATAATACTCATAGTCCAGGATATTGAGGTTCTCCAATACCTTGGCAAAGGTCAGGGTTCCAGAATTATAGCTGGCCTGCTGATCAAAGAGGCTCAAAGCATCTCGCAGGGCTCCATCTGCTTTCAAGGCGATTTGTTGCAGAGCAGCGTATTCACAATCAATGCCTTCTTCTGTAGCGATGTACTGAAGATGCTGGGCGATATCATCTACCCGAATCCTTCTGAAATCGAACTTCTGACAACGCGAGAGAATGGTTGGGAGAATCTTGTGTTTCTCCGTAGTAGCCAGAATGAACAAGACATGTGGCGGCGGCTCTTCCAAGGTCTTCAAAAAGGCATTGAAGGCTGCCTGGGAGAGCATATGCACCTCATCTATGATATAGACACTTCTCGTTCCGGCAGTTGGGACATATCGTGTCTGCTCGATCAGATTGCGAATATCATCTACACTATTGTTGGATGCAGCATCCAGCTCATGAATGTTGATACTTTTCCCCTGATTGTAGGACTGACAGGAGGTACACTGGTTACAGGGTTCACCTTCAGGGGTGAGTTGTTCACAATTGATGGCTTTGGCAAGAATTCGGGCACAGGTTGTTTTGCCAACCCCCCTTGGGCCAGAAAACAGGAATGCATGGGCCAATTGTCCCATGAGAATGGCTCCCTTTAAGGTATCTGTGATGTGCGATTGCCCCACCACTGAGGCAAAGGTATCCGGCCTGTATTTCCTTGCAGAAACGATGTAGTTTCCCATAAATCCAAAGGTACAAAATTTGTTGGGAAGTCAGAAAGCAGTGGTCATCGGGTAAGGGACCATCCCCTTGAACAACTCTGAGGAATCATATATGGCTCATTTTCCGGTATAGGTCCGCGGGCGCAGCATCAACAATTCTGTCTTTACTGCTTCATTGACATTCAGGTTTCGGATAAAGTTTGTCAAAGTTGCCTCATTGATTTCGTTGTTGCCACGAGTCAAGTCACGAAGGGCCTCATAGGGTTTGGGATAGCCTTCCCGACGCAAAATCGTCTGAATGGCTTCTGCCAGCACTGCCCAGTTTTTGTCCAGATCTGCAGCAATCGCCTCTTTGTTCACCAGTAATTTGCCCAGTCCACGTTGCACAGAAGAAATTGACAACATCGCATAGCCCATAGCAACTCCCAGATTCCGCAAGACAGTAGAATCTGTCAGATCACGCTGCAAACGAGACACCGGCAACTTTCGACTCAAAAATTCTAGCACAGCAGTCGACAATCCTGCATTCCCCTCTGCATTTTCAAAATCAATCGGATTGACTTTGTGGGGCATGGCAGAGGACCCGACCTCTCCAGCCTTCACTTTTTGGCGAAAATATTCCTGACTAATGTAGATCCAGATATCCTGACATAGATCAATCAAGATGGTATTGATGCGCTTGAGGCAGTCAAAGATTCTTGCCAAGCCATCATAATGTTCTATTTGTGTGGTCGGATATGAGCGAGCCAAGCCCAGATGACTGACAAAAGCATCCGCAAAGCCATGCCAATCATGATCGGGATAGGCAATATAATGTGCATTGAGATTACCGGTTGCTCCACCAAATTTGGCAGGAAACGGCATCTGAGCAAGTTCACTGACCTGCTGTTCTAATCTGGCTACAAATACAGCGAATTCTTTGCCCAATCTTGTCGGGGAAGCTGGCTGCCCATGGGTTCTGGCCAGCAAGGGAATCTCCGCCCATTCTTTGGCATAGGATTCCAATGTCGAAATTACCTGACGAATCTGAGGAAGGTATGCTTTCTGAATGGCATCTTTCAAACTCAAGGGAATCGCAGTATTGTTGATATCCTGTGAGGTCAGTCCAAAATGAATGAACTCTAGTTGGTCCATCAGTTGTTGGCTGACTCCGATTTCGG
This sequence comes from Bacteroidota bacterium, assembly GCA_039029315.1. Taxonomy (GTDB): domain Bacteria; phylum Bacteroidota; class Bacteroidia; order J057; family J057; genus JBCCCJ01. The sequence goes on from JBCCGK010000093.1 coordinate 35,495, forward strand.
CAAGCTTGGCTTTCAGATAATATTCGACAGCCTTCACATCATGATTGGTTTGACGCTCGAAGGCCTTTACCTGATCTGCATCTGATTCTCCAAACTGATCGAAGATTCTGCGAAGGGCTATCTTATCTGCCTCTCCCAGAGGCCGCAATGGACGAACTCCTGTTTCGTGGATGGCAATGAGGTACTCAACTTCTATGAATACGCGATAGTGGATCAATCCATATTCTGAAAAATAGGGAGTAAGGGTGTCAATTTTTTTCCGGTATCGTCCATCTAAGGGAGAGATTGCTGTGAGTTGATTGAGATCCATATGCTACCGCTTTTTTATAAAAGCACAAAGGTAGGCATTTAGCGAAGTCCTGCAACATTCCTTTCTTCATGTGGGATAAAATGAAAGGACGTCATCATTGTATCTATCCAGGGCATGAAGTCACAATGGATTTCATACGGCATCCACGTCACCAATTGGAAGAAATATTCTGGAGACTCGAAGATGGCAATTCGATAAAATATAGGGACATTTTCCCAATCCTTGTTCAGCGTGTGATAGTCTCCGGCAAGCACTTCCAGATTCTTGCCACTGGAAAATAGTTGTTCAGAAACCAGAATTGTTGAATCCACGTCCAAAAAAACTGCATGTTCTACAAAGGCATAATAACTATACAACTTGAGCCGCTTTCGCTTGATCTCACCGAGATTATCTTTGGCGTCCTCAATCCCCAATACATAGACACCCATGAGGGTATCATAATATTGCAGACTAGCATAGTCATGCATATCATAGCCTTTGTACAGATTATTGGGGAGATCGATCTGGTACAAACTATCGTACACGAAGGCCATTCGCTCCACCGGAACAGGGGAGTCCTTACAGGCGAAAAGTGATAACAAAACACCTAAAAAACCAATGTGTAGGCTAGCCTTCACGAAGGGTAAGTTACACGAAAAAATGAAATATCAAGAAGGACTTTTCCGAAAATTTCCAGACCAAAAGCGCCCTATATTCACAAATGAAAAAAACTTTCATCCTTAAAACACTACTGATCAAACTTTTATCGTTACCAATTACAGTAGATTTATCTTATCTTGGGCACTCTTCTTGCAGGATTGTCTTTTTTACCCCTACTCTAAGCCAATTTCATCCACGATTTCTGGCTTTCATCTAGATTTCTATTGACAATGAAAAACTGTATATTTACTGTGGATCAGGCATGTTGCCAATTAATGAAGAACAAATGAAGACAATTATTCTACCCGAAACCAAGCTGAACGAACTTGCACAACAGGTTAGTGAGTCGATGTTAAGTCAGCAAAAAATTGATAGTGGCATCATCCGAGGGGACGAATTGAAACAATTTGCATCACACAAACAAATCAACAAATTTCTCATTTTTCAGGTGTATCAAGTCTGGGAAATGCAGATTAACAAACTGAATCATCCATATTTCAACCTTGAACATCCGGATATCACAGCGACCCTTCAATCTCTGAAAAATCAGATATCTCAACATATAGAGGTGAATGAGGATGATTTCCGCCCAATGCTTGAAAGGGCAGTGTATAACAACATCAAACTCCTCGTCGATCCTAAAGCTTCATTTCACAGTTTCTTTTTCGCTCAAAAAGATTCCCTTCCCATCCATGTATACCAGCGATTCAGCCAGTTTTTTGCTGATATGGATTTCATTGTCAATAGCATTCTGCGCTATTATCAGAAAAACGAAATAGGGGAAGTAGACAAAGAAGTATTCTTCTCCAAAATGGAGAAAGTCATCCAGGTATATAACCGAAAAAGCAACAAAGGATTTGATGCCTATCGTTCAGAATTGTTTGAAGGCATCACAGGTAGAAAACTTGAAGAAGTCATAGCAGAAGCGGAAGTAGAAGAAGAGGCACGGCTCAAGCAGGAAAGACTTGCCGAAGAAGCTCGTCGCAAAGCCGAGGAAGCAGAGAAAAGAAAAGAAGAAGAGGCACGTAAGCAAGCGGAAGAAGCCAAACGAGCGGAAGAACAAGCACGATTACAAGCAGAAGCGGAAGCCAAGCGAAAAGCTGAGGAAGATGCCAGAATAAAAGCCGAGGAAGAAGCGCGTCTGAAGGCAGAAGAAGAAAAGAGGAAGGCCGAAGAGGAAGCAAAAAAAGTAAATTTCTTTGATACCATCAGTGTATCAGGAGATTCTTTCTTCGACCTGGATGAGGAAGATGAAGGAGAAAGCAGCATGTTGGATGAGGAGGAGGAAGAAGAAGTGGTGGTAGAGGCCCCTGTCGACGAGCCTGAAAACCAGCCCGCAGATGAAGACATAACCGAAGAAGAAGAAATAGAAGTCTCCCCAGAGGAGGAAGAAGTGGAAGAACAAGAAGAGGAAACGGCTGAAGAAACCTCGCTAGAAGAAGTTCAGGAAGAAATCGACAGTCAGGGAGAAATAGAAGTGGAAGAAGAAACGCAGGTCGAAGAGGCGGTAGAGGAGACCTCATCTGAGGAAGGAGAAGCAGAAACTGAAACTGAAGTGGCAGAAGAAAAAGAAGAGGAAAAGGTTGAAGTCGCTCTGGATGAAGAGGAATTTCAGGAGATGGCAAACAGCATGCAACCTGAAGAAGAGGAGGAAGAAACGGCACCAATATCCATCCTGGACAAAGTTTCAAGTCAACAATCCACTGCTACCTATTTGGATAAGTTTCTCAACAGCAAATCCAATGGCGTTGCCAAAGAAGAAGTAGCTGAAGAGGTAATAGAAGAAGTAGTAGAACCCATTGAGGAGGAGGTTGAAGAGACCATAGTGGCAGAAGAGCCTACTCCTACAATTGAAGAAGTGGTAGAGGAGACCTCGGCTTCCCCCGCCGGAGAAACCATTTTTGACAGGGTTGTAGATAAGCCCAAGACCATTGCTGATCAGTTTCAGGGCAATCAGACTTCTCCAGAACCTGTACATGATACCATCAATGGCAATCGCAAGATCAAGCTAGACGAAATTCCCATTCACAAGCAATATCAATACGTCCAGAAAGTCTTTGATGGCAACAATGTCCGCTTTCGGATCATCGTCGATAAGGTCAACAATGCCAAGAACAAAGTTGAGGTAGAAGACATCCTCAACAAATTTGTCCTGAGCAATGAAAGCCTTGATCAGGCAGATGGAGTTGTATCAGAATTTATTGGATTGCTGCGAAACAGATTTTGATCTACCAATCAAATTCATGCTGTAGAACCTGGGAAAACAATTGTTCCAATGCCATAGGATTTCCGGGATCTCCATTGAGTTTGTACAGATCAATAGACCAGAAAATCTGATTTGTTTCCCCATTATTAAAGGATGACTTGGCACATACCGTGGAAGGTCCAACCCATCCCCCGGATGCCAGAATGGGTGTGGTATACAAGTCCTGTTGCGGATCTTTTGAATAAAAGGGGTCGGCACTGATAATCAGAGTAGAGGTCACCAATAAAGGAAAGTCAGCGGCGAATGCTGGCGCGACCATCATCGTATCATTCTTCCCAATTCTGGCTTGTCCCGATGCAGAAGACAAGCTGTCCATCGGAGAGAAACTAAAAATTGGGGATTGATTGGCCGTTTCGGGATCAGAGGTCAAACTCGAAGGGAAGGTAGTGGTGACAAATATTTTTCCCCCCTGATTCAGAAACTGCTGCAAAGCCCCTGATCCTAACTCCAACAAGAGTTGCTCATCGAATTTGGTTTCATCCCCGTACCAAAAGACCTTATCATACTGACTGAGCAACATGCCAAAGGTAGGGTCCCAAAAAGGAGGTTGGTTGTCGATCAGATTATAATAATCGTAAGCAGGATATGCTGCATCCAAGATTGGCAGGTAGGTCTCATCAGGAATATCATTGACAAATCCATCTATGACCAATAAATCACCTTTCTGCTGAAACAGGAAAAATGCATTCGAGGTATCTGGTTCACTCCACACCCCGGCAATGTCTCTGGCCCGAAGATACATTCGATTCTCTTCCCCTACCCTGGCCCCCTCCAATGGAAAAGGTTGAAGTTCGGAAGAAGCTCCTGCAAATAATTGCAAGGCTTGCTCGCCTGCCTGAGTTGCATTTTCAGGGATCAGACTGATAAAGTTTATTCTTGGGTCCAATCTGTACCAGGCCCCCTCATTAATTTTGACAAAAACGGAATCAAGGGTTTCCAGGCCATCCGAATCCTTGATCGACCACAACACAGACCAGGCCCCCAATACACTATCCGGGATGGTTTTGGTACTGTCAAAAGCAACAGTAGGTGGTGTATTCTTAATAGGAATCTGTAAATAAGCGGGATCTGGATCAGCCAGATCCTGATTGTCAATCGCACGAACGTAGAAATCGATATCCGTGGTATCCTGACCTACTGCTAAAGGAAGCTGGAAGACACTATCTGTATTGCTTGTCAGCGTCCAGATCTGGGCATCGAATGATAGTTCGTATGCCGCGACATATCCATCTACATCTTCCCCTGACCAGTGAAGCTGAACAAAGCTATTCAGACGGTCTGCGCCAGCCAACTGGATATCTTCCAAAAAGATCTTCGTCTCTGGTGGCTGGTTGGGAAGTAATTCTCCTTTGTCACAGGCCCACAACAGCAGGACGATTCCACTAATAATAGATAAGTATTTCATGCATCTAACAATCAAAAGGCCTGGACTCAGCCAATAGCAGAAGAGAATCCCTTCTGCTATTCGCTGAATCCAGGAATGAATACTATTTCATGAGAACTACTTTTTCATATCCGATGACTTCTGAGGCTGTTCGGACACGAAGGAAATAGGTTCCTTGTGCAAGATCTGCTGTCTGAATGACCGTTTTGCCGGACATCGCCTTGAATTGCTCATGATGAACAGTTCTTCCGACCAGATCTACCAGTTCTATATGCCCTTCTACCACAAATGGTAGATCAAACTCAATGGTCAATTGATCAAATACTGGATTGGGATAGACAGTCAATGAACTTCCGGCCCAGGCATCCGTGATTGCTGAAGCAATTCCATCCTTACAATTGGCCCCGCTATAATTGACAGCATCGGCATTGTTTCTTGGAAGGAGTTTGTTCATCCCAAAACCATAATACATGATTCCGGTCACACTTTCCATCGTATCAGAACCTGTGACGATACAGGCAGGTACATTCATTTGGCCATCTGCTGTTAACCAGCTTGAATCATTGACATAGGAAAAATCCAGTGAACTGAAGTTGCTATTCTGTTTCCTCCCTGCCTGTATACGGCATCCGATCAAGGGATCAAATTGATTGGTTCCCACACGATATTCAGCAAAATTATTGGGAGAATCAGGATTGGTATCTACCACATAGATCCCCGCACCGGATGGATTGACAAATTTCACCAGCATTCCTTCGTAGGGTTCAGTCAGAGCAAAATCATAAGAAGTAAAATCAGAAGGATCTAATTCGACTGGATCAGGAAGGGGATTTCCGCTGCTGATTTTATTGGGTTGACCGGTTACTGACAATCGGTTCAATCCGAAATAATTCTCCACCACTCCCGATACTTCTATCATATCTCCTCTCTCCAGGGAGGTCAGGGTGCCTTCTACTAAGCTGATTCCCCCCCACTGCGTGACTCCTGGTTGCTGGATGTAGACAAATCCGAGGTCATTGGCTTGGGCAGAAGCTGTCACAACGCCCGTTACCGTCACATCCAAACCGACATAGCCAGAAATGCCATCATCATAAGGCGTGAATTGAATATCATAGATCGTCAATCCTGTATCCTTTGCGACAAAGAACAATGGATTGGTATTTCCATTTGGCACATTGGGCGTACATTGGCTGAGGTAGTCATTGTCTGTCGCACAGATATAATACTTCACAAAATCGCCATCACTATATGCTGTAGATGGGATGGTTCCAGTATAGGTGCTTCCACTTGCTGACATGGGCACCACCAGATAGTTGGAGTTATTGAGTCCTACGGCATAATGCAGTTCAGCAGAAGAGACAGTTCCATCAGGATCAGTAATGGTGGCAAAGACATTCACGTCCTCGGAACTGCTTGGGTCAATGGGGTTCCTGGAACTGGTGATCTGTGGGGGTGCAGAACCTGCCTGTACCACAAAGTCTGATTCCTGAAATGGATAAATTTCATATCCTCTTCCTGTTCCCTGACAGACACCATTGGGAGAATGTCTCAATACTCCGCGAATGGTATCAAACACGGTTCCATCAGCAAATTCTACGAATGTACCACCAGTTGCCGGCAGACTCATTACTTCAAATCTGGGAGAAATGTTGATCAGGTTCCCGTCTCCATCTGAGACATTAAAGCTGGATCGTGTGTTATTGGAAAATGGAATAGGAGGGCCCGCGGTAACATTGTACAATTCTACATAGGCACCTTCCCATTCTTCTCCTGTTGCTGGCTGATTGATTCGATTGGCATCATTGATGTCAGCAGGATCTACCGGATTGGCTTTTACTGGTTTTCCAAAATCAACTACCGTGATTTCCAAGGGCAAAATTTCAGTCGTATGATCGAAATCTATCACAATCCCTCGAATCTCAATAGAGTCGCCAGGAAGAAGGTCCAGAATACTGGTACCAGCATTGGGGATGGGCACAGTCCCGGCATCTCCGAATATCTCAATACCAGAAAATGGTCCTGTTCCGCTCTGAATCCAGATGTTGTGGCCTCCCGCCAAAGTCGATATGTCGCCAGCCATAACAACTGTTCCGTGAGTGATCACTGTATCATTTTCAAAATTGGGTCTGTCATCACAGTTGACCAGGCTATCTACAGGGACAAACTGAATCTGCTGGATGGTGACGATGGTGTCTTGCTGCGCAAACAATGTTGTTGCAAATCCGACAAGACACAAGATGAGTAATTGTTTCATCATAAAATTTTGGGATGAGGTGATAAGGAAAAAATAAAAATTAGAGGGTATAGCTTATTTGATTACGACGAATTTCCCGCGTTTTTTTTCACCGGTATCGTCATCTATCACAACGAAAAGATACAAGCCTCGTGCAATAATTTGATTGTCAGCAGAAAGTAAATCCCAGGCATGTTCTCCTCCCGAAAACTGATTGGATTCAGGGTCAGAATAGGTTTCATGCCATCTGGTGTCCAATCCCTGGTAAGAAGGGTCATGCTGGAATACATCGACCAAATCTCCAGAGACGGTATAGATTCTTACCTCACAACTTTGCGGCAGGTTGGCGAAGATCAATTTTCTATCCTCTTCAAAATTACTCGCTCCTTCCCACTCTGCCCGCGCATAGTAAGGATTGGGATAGACAAAAGGATCACCATTCGCAAAACCAGTATTGCCAGGTTTACCGGCAAAGACCCGATGAAGATTGGCCAATTGGGCAGATTCGAGGGATTCCAGGTTGTTGACTCGATCTCCTGCATCGAATGCAGTCAACGCAATGGCATGTTGCCAGCCATTGGCAATATTGTCAAAAGTATATTTGTAATGATAAGTAGCAGTATCTCCTTCGAAGGTTACGGGATCATCCAGTCGCACAGCTTCTAGGCCTGCGTCGAACGCCAATCCATTTCCAGGGATATCCCAAGTCCCCACCTGATTCAGAGAAGACAGAACATCTTGCACATCCTGCACATCGAATCCTATCGCAGTCTTGTACAAGCGATAGCCTTCAAAGTCCATTTCTTTGGAAATTGGATCAACAGAAAACTCTGAATTGTCCGACCAGTATACATCGATCTTGTGATCACCCGGAACAATCCTGGTGGTAGGCAGATTGGGCGGACTTGGCAAGACAAATCGAGTAACTCGTCCATCCCCGTCGATATCTTCCCCTGGGTCCAGGATACAATTTCCATTGGCATCTTCGCCCAGATAGGCACGCTGTGCCCAACCCGCATTCTGAATCAATCCAGCGCGTTGCGCGGGCGTGTTGGCACTCGCAGGCAAGCCATCCAGCCCACGTCGTGCACACACAATGGCCAGAGCAAATTCAATTGTCTCACCTTCCTGGAGCCGAGGATAAGGCCCTGCTGAGATCAAATTGGATCGGTTGTTCGCAGCATTGATTTCCCTTTGAATGGCAGCCCAGGTTTCAGGCTTGAGGTGATTCAACCCATTTTTGAGCTTGTCATATTTATCGTTTTCCATCCTGGGAAAGAAATAGCGAGGATCGGCCGAATTTCTAAACTGCCATGTATTGAAATTTATTTTGAATGCTGGATCAACGATGCAATTGTTCTGGTACTCACTCCCAAGATATTTCAAGGCAAAATAGCTGTCCGTGAATCCAACATCCCCGGTCGCATCAAACTCATAAGCCATGTCCAAGGTATCGATGAATCCATTTCCGCCTTTGTTGAAAAAAGCACTTCCGCCCGGTGCTGTAATGTTCACATTGCGGACCACTCCATCTGCCCAATAGCCAAGATAGATAGAATCGACAGGTCCGTTGCCAATATTGGTAATCTCAAAATTCAGGATAACAAAGAAGTTGGCAAAAGCAAAATTCCAGTTCAAGGCTGTAAATTCTACCTGGAGATCCAGCGGATTGTCATGCCCCAGGATCTCAATATTAGAGCTGCCAGTAAACAAACTGTTTGCAGTATCTGTGAAAGTAGAATAAAAATCCTGATGAGATATCGCATCAGGACTGAAGAATGGGTTGTCGAACAAATTGGACCGCTCTCTTAAAGGAGTCTTAGAGGTAAATTCAAATCCTGACTTGCCCGTTGAATATCCAGTAGGATCATCTACGGCGCCTGTACTCACAGAGATTTGTCCATTTTTGATCCCACCAATCCAGAGGCCTCCATCAAACACATGCTCTATCCCGGAACCAACAGGATATTCAAGAGAAGGAGCCCCTTCTACATTGAAACTCCCACGGAAACTATTTCCGATCATGCCAAGATTGGTGATCGTAGCACCAATATTACTGGCAGAAGTGACTTGTTCATCAAAAATATCGGGTGCTTGTGTGAATGCGAATGGGAAGCAACCGCTTAAAATCAGAAGAAGGGAGATACGTTTCATATCGTCGTGAAAATTACGAAATAGAATGCGGTTCTGTATAAAGATTATATGAAATTTTGCGTGTTTTTTGATGTTCGAACATTGAAAACAAGAATTCGTACAATTCTGACAAGAAACAAAACAGAAATTATTGTAGTTTTGTAAAGAAAAAGAACAGAGTTCAGAGTAGTGTGATCAATCCGACAAATTAGATGTTGAATTTCTTCTCCCCAACTCTGGCCTACTTATTTTGAATTATTAACTAAAAAAAATTCATATGTATCCTCCAGAACTCACAGCACCCATGGCAGCAGAACTTGTCAATGCTGGATTCCAAGAACTGAAGAATACCGACGATGTAGACAATGTTTTGCGTCAGCAGGAGGGAACCACCCTGTTGATGGTCAATTCTGTTTGTGGATGTGCCGCACGAGCTGCCCGACCAGGTGTTATCAGTGCAATTACCAGTGGTGTCAAGCCCGACCGCATGGTTACTGTTTTTGCAGGGGTAGATCATGCCGCCACCCAAAAAGCCCGGGAATATCTTCTCCCTTATCCTCCTTCTTCTCCATCAGTGGCCATCTTTAAGGATGGACAATTGGTGCACATGATTGAACGACATCATATTGAGAGAGCTACAGAGCAAATGCTTGAGGCACACCTCAAAGCTACCCTGGCGGATATTTGCCAGCAGCCTGTATAGCAACTCTCCCATCAAGCGATCGGTATGAGGCACAAGAGAAAGGTGGATAAAACATCCTTTTTTCCTTTTGTGCCCCATACCGAATATTTTTTATTTCTGCTATTCGAATTCCTTTTCCTCATCCTTCAAGCGGTATATCCCTCGAAGTTCTCTTCCTTTTTCTGCATAATCCAATCCATATCCCACCACAAACTCTGGCGGAATTTCGAAGCCAACAAAATCTGGCGCAACGCCTTTCTTGAGGTTTTTTGGCTTGAATAGAAGACTGAACATGTTTACCGATGCTGCGGATTTGCTGCGAATTTCATCCATCAAGAAGGTAGAGGTAAATCCTGTATCAACAATATCTTCTACAATGAGGACATGTCGGTCCGCCACATCCGCCTTCAGGCCCAGCATTTCCCTGACCTTTCCACTACTTTTCAGATCGCTTTGATAGCTACTGACCCGAATAAAACTCACCTCCGGGTTCATATTCAGATGTCGAATCAAATCAGCCGCGACCATGAAAGCTCCCTTCAGGACGACCACCAACAACAGCTCTTTCCCTTCATAGTGCTGATTAATTTCCTGAGACACAGTAGCCAATCTGGACTGTATTTGATTTTCGGTTATATAGAGATAAAATGATTTGTCGTGAAGATGAATTTGTTGCATGGGCAAAGGTAAAAAACAATAACAAATTCTGATGTAGCGTTGTTTATTTGATCATCAACGCACCCAAACGTTTTCTGTTTTTTTCAGATATTTTTTTTCGTGTAGTTTCTACTGAAAATGTATACCTTTGTACGGTTCAATCACTCTTACCCTATTTACCCGTGAGCGACCAAATCAAGCATGAGTGCGGCATTGGATTAATCCGTCTCCTCAAGCCCCTCGATTATTATCAGGAAACCTACGGATCTGCGCTCTGGGGACTCAATAAGATGTATCTCCTGATGGAGAAACAGCGAAATCGCGGTCAGGATGGAGCAGGTCTTGCCTGTGTCAAACTCAATGTTCGACCTGGTTTGCCTTACACCAAACGCATTCGCAACAATCAGCCAAGTCCCTGGACCAATCTGTTTAAGGAGGTGGATGAGCACCTGAGCACTTTTCAAAAAAGATTTCCTGACTCTCACCAGGAATCGGAAGTGTTAAAACAACATTTCCCCTTTGCCTCTGAGGTAATGCTGGGTCATCTGAGATATGGCACCCATGGCACCTACGGGGTGTCAGCCTGCCATCCCGTCCTGCGAACACATGAGTACATCAATCGCAGCCTGGTAATTGCAGGCAATTTCAACCTCACCAATATGGACTATCTGTTCAATAAGTTGATGGAGTTGGGGCAACACCCACGCTACATCACTGACACAGAGACCATTTTGGAACGAATTGGACATTTTTTGGACGTAGCCAATGAACATCTGTACAGCAAGTTGAAGAAGGACGGCTACACCCGAAACGAAATTGCCAAACTCATTTCTGAAGAGTTGAATATCACCAAAGTAATCAAGAACTCTGCCAAGGCATGGGATGGTGGATATGTTATAGGAGGAGTAGTCGGTAATGGAGATTCCTTTGTCCTCAGGGACCCCAATGGAATCCGTCCGTGCTACTTTTATCACAATCAGGACTTTCTTGTTGCGACATCTGAGCGCTCTGCGATCAGCACAGTCTTTAATCTTCATCCCCGAGATATTCAGGAACTGCCTCCTGCCCATGTCCTTAGCATCAAAGCACGGACTGGTCAAATCAAGCTAAAACCATTTACGAAAGCTCGTGAGAAAAAGAGTTGTTCATTTGAGCGAATCTACTTCTCCAGGGGCAATGATGTCAAGATCTATAAAGAGCGAAAGAATCTGGGCAAATATGTAGTGCCCAAGGTATTGGAAAACATAGATTATGACCTTGACAATACAGTCTTTGGTTATATTCCCAATACTGCCGAGACCGCCTTTTGGGGCATGATCAAAGAAGTAGAGCGTTGGTTGAGCTCCAGGAAGGTATCCTGGATACAGGAGTTGGATCCCAAATCTGATCCCTCCGAAATCGAGCGGATCATCAACATCCGACCTCGGGTCGAAAAAGTCATTCTGAAGGATGTCAAAATGCGCACCTTCATCGCAGATGATTCTTCCAGAGATGACCTGGTCGCTCATGTCTATGATATCACCCGTGGTATCGTTCGCAATGATGTTGACAATCTTGTCTGTATCGATGATTCTATCGTTCGGGGGACCACGCTCAAGAAGAGCATCCTGCATATGTTGGGTCGTCTGAAACCAAAAAAAATCATCATTGTTTCTTCAGCCCCACAGATTCGATACCCGGATTGTTACGGCATCGACATGTCAAGAATTGAGAAGTTGGTGGCCTTTCAGGCTGCCATCGCCTTGCTCAAGGACCGTGGGCAGGAACAACTGATTGAAAAGGTCTATCAGAAGATTCTGAGGCGAAAAGAAGAGGGAACACTTCATGAACGAAATGTAGTTCAAGACATCTATGCTCCATTTACTGAAGAGGAAATCTCGGATAAAATCACAGAGATTATCCGCCCAGAGAACTTCGAATACGACATCAAGATTGTCTACCAACCCTTGAAGAATCTCCGAAAGGCCATTCCAGAGCATACAGGAGATTGGTATTTTTCAGGCAACTATCCCACTCCCGGTGGGAACAAGGTTGTGAACCAGGCCTACCTTAACTTTTATGAAGGGAAAAATCAGCGCGCTTACCAGTTCGAGTTAAGCTAACGAGAAGCTTGTGACAGGTATGCTGAGAATTCTTATCGCTTATTTTTTTGCCAGGTAAGGCCCTTTTGTTTTCAGATTCACTACCGTACACTTTTACAAGTATAGGCGAGTTGGCCCCCAAAATTCGGCAGCGCACCAGACCATCCGATTGGCAGCGCACCAGACCAACCGGTCAGCGGTTTTTACGCAACTTTTTGCGAATGCGCTCAAAAAGTTGGGGGAACCGAACAGCTTAACCCAAACCAAAAGGCTTAATGTATACGGAAATGAACTGTTCGAGAGAAGCATTTCTTGATTTACCCCAAGAAGTTGAGCG